>NZ_MUMH01000289.1 GCF_002155965.1 Allokutzneria sp. NRRL B-24872 | reverse complement strand
GATCGCGGAGAAGCTGTTCGCGACCCCGATGGAGGGCCGTTCGCTGGGCACCGACCCGGCCAGCGGCAACGAGATCGTGGCGAAGGAGGGCCGCTTCGGCCCCTACGTCACCGAGGTGCTGCCGGAGGACGCGGGCAAGGTGAAGCCGCGCACCGGCTCGCTGCTGAAGTCCATGTCGCTGGACACCGTGACGCTGGCGGACGCGCTCAAGCTGCTGTCGCTGCCCCGCGTGGTCGGCAAGGACCCGGAGAGCGGCGACGAGATCACCGCGCAGAACGGCCGCTACGGCCCGTACCTGAAGAAGGGCACGGACTCGCGGTCGCTGGCCACCGAGGACGACATGTTCACCGTCACCCTCGAAGAGGCCCTGAAGATCTACGCGGAGCCGAAGAAGCGGGGCAGGCAGGCTTCGGCGGCCCCGCCGCTGAAGGAGATGGGCAACGACCCGGTCTCCGGCAAGCCGATGATCGTCAAGGAAGGCCGCTTCGGGCCGTACGTCACCGATGGCGAGTACAACGCGTCGCTGCGCAAGGGCGATGACGTCGAGACGCTGACCGACGAGCGCGCGGCCGAACTGCTCGCGGAGAAGCGGGCGAAGGGCCCGGCGCCGAAGAAGAAGGCGGCGGCCAAGAAGCCCGCTGCCAAGAAGGCGACCGAGAAGAAGCCCGCCGCGAAAAAGCCCGCCGCGAAGAAGACGACGGCGGAGAAGACGACCGCGGAGAAGAAGCCCGCCGCCAAGAAGCCG
>NZ_MUMH01000288.1:422-592 GCF_002155965.1 Allokutzneria sp. NRRL B-24872 | reverse complement strand
CCGGCGCGGGGCGCTTGGCCTCGGCGAGCGCCCGGTCGGCCTGGGTGAACAGGTCCTCCGGGTGGGCTCCGGGACGGTGCTCGACGATGCCCGCGTTGACGGTGACCGGGAACCCGATGGCCGAGCGCAGCTCCGCGACCCAGCGCTCCGCCTCGTCCCGGGTGGTTCCG
>NZ_MUMH01000288.1:0-389 GCF_002155965.1 Allokutzneria sp. NRRL B-24872 | reverse complement strand
TCGCCGGGCACGCTGCTGCGCACGCGCTCCACCAGCGAGTTGAGCATCTCCTCCGGCCGGGGTTCGGCGTCGGCCGGGTCGGAGGCGCCGAGGTCGAGCAGCACCAGGGCGAGCGTTCCCGCCGTTGCGCCGTCGTTGACCACGGCGTCCAGCCTGCGGCGGAAGCCGCTCTGGCTGAGCAGGCCGGGCACCACGTCCATGTCGATCTCGGCGGACCCGCGCTCGACATCGCGGCGAATCCTGCCCCGGCGCAGCGTCGCCGCGACCTGGTCGCGCAGCGACGTGCCGGAGTCGGCGGACTCGTGAGTGAGCGACTGAATGCTGCTGAGCCGCTCGATCAGCATCATCCGCACGCCGTGCACCGCGCGCTGGCGGCGGCGTTCGGCTGC
>NZ_MUMH01000287.1 GCF_002155965.1 Allokutzneria sp. NRRL B-24872 | reverse complement strand
CGAGCGCGTTCTGCGCGTCCCACCGGTGCACGGCGGCCTCGGTCACCTGGATGCGCTGCCAGAACCCGACGGTCTGGTCGACGGTCCACGTCCACACAGGTGTGGCGGGGTCGCAGTCGCGGAAAGCGTCGTGCAGCGCGGCGGCGCCCTCCGCGAACCAGTCGGCCAGCCCGGCGGGCACGGGCCCGTGGTTGGGCGCGTCGTCGAGGCTCGGCCACCGCCCCCAGTCGGGATGAGCCACCTGGAACTGCGTCCCCTTGACGTCGGGCGGGGAGGTCAGCCGCTCGCTGACCAGCCACGCCACCACGCGGTGCACGTGGCCGAGGTGCAGCGCCAGGTCGGTCATCGTCCACTGTGGACACGTCGGCACGACCGGGGCGGCATCGCCGGAGCCCGCTGAGCACCGCAGGGCGTCCTCGAAGGCGGCGACCTCGCGCTGGAAGCACGTCAACCACTCCATGCCTCCAGCGTGGCACCGCGACCGCCTGCGCGCCCGTGTCTCTGCCCCAAGGGGTCAGGTCGTGCTCGACGTGGAGGACGCGCTGGTGGTCGGCGTGGTGGTGATGGGCTTCGCCGTGGTCGTCGTCGTCACCGGAGGCGGTGGGGTCGTCGTCGACGGGGGTGGC
>NZ_MUMH01000286.1:757-1109 GCF_002155965.1 Allokutzneria sp. NRRL B-24872 | reverse complement strand
ACCGACCGTCGGAGAACGCCTTCGGCGCCGTCGGCATCATCACCGCCATGCTCCTGCCTCAGGTGATCATGCTGGTGTTCTTCCCGATGCACGGTTTCGCCCGGGTCGCGGTCCAGATGCTGATGACGACGCTCATCCTGATGGCGTTCTACTACCGCTGGCTCGCGATGACGAGGAAGTCGCGGTAGATGGCCCACGTTCCCGCCAGGCTCGACCAAGTGCTGCTCGATCCGACGCGGTTGTCGATCGTCGCGTTGCTGGCGGCGTCGGAGTGGTGCGAGTTCGCCTTCGTCCGAGACTCGGTCGAGCTGAGCGATTCCGCGCTGTCCAAGCAGATCAGCACGTTGCGCAC
>NZ_MUMH01000286.1:0-741 GCF_002155965.1 Allokutzneria sp. NRRL B-24872 | reverse complement strand
GCGCGTCGGGCGGCGGTTCGGGTCGGCCCCGGGACCGGCCACGGCGATCACTTCGGACGCGGTGGGCTGCTCAGCGCAGTCCTCGCACCGGGCGTGCACGTGCACCGGGCCGCCGCACTCCTCGTGCTCGAACAGGATCGGCGGGCCCTTCGGCGCCAGCCAGCGATCACCCCACTCGGTCAGCGCGATGATCACCGTGCCGAGTTGGCGGCCCTTCTCGGTGAGCAGGTAGTCGCCGTCGCCGCCGCGCCGCATCAGCCCGTCGGCCACGAACCCGTCCAGCCGCTTGGCCAGGATGTTCGGTGCCACGCCGAGCCTGCGCTCGAAGTCGGAGAAGCGCCGCATGTCCGCGAACACCGCGTTGCGGATGATCAACAGGCTCCAGCGCTCGCCGATCAGCTCCAGCGCCCGCGCCGCCGAGCAGTTCTCGCGTTCATAGGTCCGACCCAGCACGGCGTCGATGATCCGCCTTCCACTTGCGTGATGCAAGCCGTACTCCTAGCCTGCTTGCATCACGCAAGTTCGCTGGATGGAGGACACCGTGGACCGACCGGAGATCGTCAGCAGGGACGCGTGGGTCGCCGCGCGCAAGCAGCACTTGGCCAGGGAGAAGGAGCTGACCCGGGCGTTCGACCAGCTCAGCGCGGAACGCAGGCGGCTGCCGATGGTGCGCGTCGACAAGGACTACCGCTTCACCGGCCCGGACGGCGAGGTCGGCCTGCTCGACCTCTTCGAGGGGCG
>NZ_MUMH01000285.1 GCF_002155965.1 Allokutzneria sp. NRRL B-24872 | reverse complement strand
CGCCCCGCAGGCGCGCCCGCCTGTCTGCAAGCTCATGGACTACGGCAAGTTCAAGTACGAGAGCGCGCAGAAGGCCCGCGAGTCCCGCAGGAACCAGCAGCTCACGGTCATCAAGGAGCAGAAGCTCCGTCCGAAGATCGACTCGCACGACTACGAGACCAAGAAGCGCAACGTGGTGCGCTTCCTCGAACACGGTCACAAGGTCAAGGTCACGATCATGTTCCGTGGCCGCGAGCAGTCTCGACCCGAGCTGGGTTACCGCTTGTTGCAGCGCCTGGCGGAGGACGTCGTCGACCTCGGGGTCGTGGAGTCCAACCCGAAGCAGGACGGCCGCAACATGATCATGGTGCTGGCCCCGCACAAGCACATCAAGCCCCGCCCCCGCGGGCCGCTGCCCGCCGACGACGCGGGTACCGAGGACACCGGCACCGCACAGGACTGAGGACACCATGCCGAAGCACAAGCCCCACAGCGGTACGAAGAAGCGCATCAAGGTCACCGGCACCGGCAAGCTGCTCCGCGAGCAGACCGGCCGCAGGCACATCCTGGAGAAGAAGCCGAGCACGCTGACCCGTCGCCTCGAGGGCACCGAGGTCGTCGCCAAGGCC
>NZ_MUMH01000284.1 GCF_002155965.1 Allokutzneria sp. NRRL B-24872 | reverse complement strand
TGGACCTGGTGCGCGGCACGGGTTTCCCGGTCTTCTCCGGCTCGGAGACGTTGGCCGACGTGAGCCTCCGGTGCGGTGCGAGCGGCTTGGTCCCCGGTATCGGCAACGTCGACCCGCACGGCTACGTCCGGCTCTACAACGCAGCTCGACGCGGTGAATGGGATGTGGCACAACGGGAACAGGACCGGCTGCGTCGGCTGTTCAAGATCGTCAACGTCGGTGACCGCGCGCGGATGGGCGGGTACTCGTCGGCGATCGGCGCGTTCAAGGAAGCGCTGGTCGCGCTCGGTGTGATCGACAACGGCACCACCAACCTCCCGATGATCCAGCTCAACTCCGAGGAGCGCGCCGCGGTGCGCCCCTATCTCGTGGAAGCCGCCCTGCTCCCCAACGGTGAGGAGTGACCATGAAGCTCGCACTGATCGCATCCGTCCTCTTAGGACTGACACCGGCTCCTGCTGACACCGCCGTGTTCCAGTCCGGGACCGAGGGCTACCACACGTTCCGCATCCCGGCGATCGTCAAGGCGCGCGACGGCGCGTTGCTCGCGTTCGCCGAGGCGCGCAAGGCCAGCGCGAGCGACACCGGCGACATCGACCTGGTCATGAAGCGCTCGAC
>NZ_MUMH01000283.1:2047-2210 GCF_002155965.1 Allokutzneria sp. NRRL B-24872 | reverse complement strand
AGCTGGTCGACGGCTTCGACGAGCTGGTCGACGGCTCGGTCGGGGTGGTCGTCGTCGGCGACGAGCTGCTGGAGGACGGGGGCGCGGTCGTGGACTTGGGCGCCTCGTTGTACTGGCCGATCGCCTCGGCCTTGCCGAACTTCTCGACGTCCTTGCCGGTCAG
>NZ_MUMH01000283.1:0-2040 GCF_002155965.1 Allokutzneria sp. NRRL B-24872 | reverse complement strand
GAGATCTGCGGGGTGTAGCCGACCGTCCACGCGTCGGAGTTCTGCGCGGTCTCCAGGTACTGCTGCGTTCCGGTCTTGGCCGCCACCTGCCGGTTGCCCTTGAGGCCGAGCCTCGAGTAGCTCGCCACCTGGAGCATCGACTCGGTGACGTTGCGCGCCAGGTTGGTGTTGCGGGCGCTGTCGCTCTTGTCGAAGGCCGCCTCCGGCGGGAACTTCGACTTCTCGTAGTCCTCGAAGTAGGGCTTTTGGCCGTCCTTCACTTCCTTGACGAAGTGCGACACGTGCCGCATGCCGTCGTTGGCGAAGGTGGCGTAGCCGGTCGCCATGTCGATCGTGCGCACGGCGGTCCGGCCACCACCGATCGCGATGTTGGCGTCGGGAGCGCCGCCGTTCTCGCCGACCAGCGATTGCTTGCCGTTGATGGTCTTCTCGATCCCCGCCTCGTGCGCGGCGTCGGCGACCTTCTTCGTTCCGACGTCCAGTGCCATCTTGATGAACACCGTGTTGACCGACTTGGTCGTCGCGTCGCGCACCGAGCACTGCTTGCCGCAGGAACTGTCGTTGCCGGAGTTCCTCCACGTGCGTCCGCCGAGCGGGATGCCGGACGTGCCGTCGTAGTACTCGCCGATGCCCATGCCCTTTTCCAGGGCGGCCAGGGTCACGAACGGCTTGAACGACGAGCCGGGTTCCTGGGGCTGCTTGGCGTAGTCGAGACCGGCGCCGTTGTCACCGCCGTAGTACGCCACGATGCCGCCCGACTTGGGATCGACGGCGACGAGGGAACTGCGCAGCGTGTCGACGTTGTTGCCCATCACCTTCTTGACCGCGTCCTCGGCGGCCTTCTGGGCACCCGGGTCGATCGTGGTCTGGATGGTCAGGCCGTTCTTGAGGATGTCCTGTTCCTTGAGGTTCAGGGTCCGCTCAAGCTCGTCGAGGACCTGGTCCTGGACGTGCATCATCGGCGCGCTGAGCCCGCTGTTGTGCTTGGTGCGCTTGAGGACCTGGGGGAACTGGAGGGTCTTGGCCTGTTCCTCGGTGATCTTGTTGTTCTTCGCCATGCGCGGCAGGACCATCGTCCGCCAACGCTCGGTGACGCCCTCCAGGTTGCGGTCCGGGTCCCAGCGCGACGGCGCCTGGAGCACGGCGGCGAGCAGGGCGGCCTCGGCCGGGTCCTTGATGTCCTTGACGCTCTTGCCGAACAGCGACTGGGCACCCGCGTCGATCCCGATCGTGCCCGCGCGGAACTGCGCGATGTTCAGGTAGGCCTCCATGATCTGGGGCTTGTCCTGCTCCACGCTCATCTTGAAGGACTTGACCAGCTCGATCCACTTGCGGCGCAGCGAGTTCTCCTTGTCGCCGGTGGAGAGCTTGATGTACTGCTGCGTGATGCCCGACCCACCACCGACACCGGAGGTGGCCTGGTTCCACACCGCGCGCATGATGCCGATGACGTCGAAGCCCGGGTTCTCGTAGAAGGACGCGTCCTCGGTGGAGGTGATCGCGGCGAGGACGATCGGCGGGATCTCCGAGTGCTTGACGAAGGTGGAGGCCCCGGCGGGCGGGACGATCTTGCTCATCTCGTCGCCGTTGCTGAACAGCAGCGAGACGGTCTTGTCCTGTTGCTTGAGGTACTCGTCGGGCTTGACGATGTCGACCATGTAGTAGGTGATGATGAACGCGACGATCGGGCCGAGGATGGCCAGGCCGGTCAGCACGTAGGCGGTGCGGCGGACGCGGCGCCAGATCTTCTTCTTGCGCAGCGCGCGCTCCTCCTCCTCGGTCAGCTCCGGGTCCTCGTCGTCGAAGCCGTCGGCCTCGTGATCGGTCTCGTACGCCTCGGGGATCGGCTCGCGGTGGGTCAGCAGCGTGGGCTCGCGCGGGAACTCGGGCTCGGCCGGCGCGATCATCTCGGTCGGCTGCTGGATCATCTGCGTCGGCTGTTCACCGGGCGGGCGCTGCCCAGGGGGCGGCCCGGGCGGCGGGTAAGAGCCGGGGGGACCGTTGCGCGGCGGGCCGGGCGGTCGCGCTCCGGGAGGAGGC
>NZ_MUMH01000282.1 GCF_002155965.1 Allokutzneria sp. NRRL B-24872 | reverse complement strand
TGGCACCACCACGCGACCCCCAACGACCCGTTCGGTGCGTCCAAGGACCCGAATGACCTGTTCAGTGCGTTGAGGTGCTGAATGACTCGTTCAGCACGCCCAACCACATGAACGAGTCATTGAGGACGTTCAACCACATGAATGAGTCATTCAGCAGGTAAGGGGTCAGAGGTCGGGGAGGGGGTCGGGGGGCATGGCGTAGTCGCCGGAGAGTTCGGCGTCGGCGGCGCAGACCACGGCCACGTACTCGTCGTCGAACTCCAGCGCGAGATCGCCCAGCGTGATCATCGGGCCCGATCCCGACTCCACCGGGCCCAGCTCGGTGGCCCTGGGGTGCTCCGCCCACACCGACTCGGGGCGGTCGTGGCTGAACGGGCTGCACGCCAGCACGACGACCTTGCCCTCGGTCACCGCGACGATCACCCCGAAAGAACCGCCGTAGCGGTCGGCGGAGGCCATCGCCGGGAAGAGGAAGTGCAGCGCCTCGTTCTGGGGCAGGAAGGCCCGGCAGCGCTGGCGCACGGCGGAGGACAACGGCATGGGGGCACCTGTTCGGGTCGTAGGGGCCTGATCGGCAGTCTCTCCGCTCTCCGCGTGAATCACAAGGACCGCTCGTTCGAGTCGTTCTGCGGCGCCGGGGGTTTGTCGCCCTCGCGCGCTGCCGATGCGAACGAGGAGGCCAGCGAGTAGTCCGGGAGGTCGCCATGCGCCGCATCGCCGCTGTGCTGCTCGCCGTGCTGA
Organism: Allokutzneria sp. NRRL B-24872; assembly: GCF_002155965.1. GTDB lineage: Bacteria > Actinomycetota > Actinomycetes > Mycobacteriales > Pseudonocardiaceae > Allokutzneria. The sequence goes on along the minus strand of NZ_MUMH01000282.1, from coordinate 2,445 downwards.
ACCTGGCCGCGCCCGCACCAGCTCCGACATCGCCACCGTCCACTCCGGACATAGTCGGCGGAACACCCGCCAGCGCGGAGGCGCATCCCTGGCTCGTCGGGCTGCTCGACGTGAACGGGACCTTCTTCTGCGGCGGCACGCTCGCCAGCCCGCTCAAGGTGATCACCGCCGCGCACTGCATCGGCCGCAAGCAGCCCGCGGACCTCAAGGTGGTGCAGGGGCGGACGCAGATGGCGGGCAGCGGGGGCCGCGTGATCAAGGTGGCGTCGGCGTGGGTGCACCCGGCCTTCCGCACGGTGATCGAGGGTGATGACATCGCGGTGCTCACGCTCGCCGAGCCCGCGTTCGTGCTGCCGCTGACCCCTGCGAGCCCGCAGGACTTCCTCGCCTACTGGCCGGGTCTGCCCGCGACGGTGTTCGGCTGGGGGCGGATCTTCGACTCCGGGCCGGTGTCCACGGTCCTGCTCAGCGTCGCGGTCCCGCTCGTGGACGACCTCACCTGCAAGGCGGCCTATCCCTCATACGACCCGCAGAAGATGGTGTGCGCCGGGCGACCGCAGGGCGGGGCCGACGCGTGCCAGGGCGATTCCGGCGGGCCGCTGGTGGTGGGCGACCGGCTGGTCGGCGTGGTGTCGTGGGGCGAGGGCTGCGGGATGCCGGGCAAGCCGGGGGTGTACTCGCGGGTGTCGACCTACCAGCCGCTTATTCGGCAGCAACTGGGCTGGGGCTGATCTATCTTCGCGGCGTGTCCTCCCGTGAGCTCGTCGTGCTGGGAACCGCCAGCCAGGTGCCGACCCGTCAGCGCGCGCAGAACGGCTACCTGCTGCGCTGGGACGGCGAGGGGCTGCTGTTCGACCCGGGCGAGGGCACGCAGCGGCAGATGCTGCTCGCGGGTGTGGCGGCCAGCGAGATCACGCGGATCTGCCTGACGCACTTCCACGGCGACCACTGCCTTGGCGTGCCGGGGATCGTGCAGCGGCTGTCGCTCGACCGCGTCGCGCATCCCGTGCGCGCGCACTTCCCGGCCTCGGGCCACGAGTACTTCCGGCGGCTGCGCAACGCGACCGCCTTCTACGAGGTGGCCGACCTCCGCGAGGAACCCGTGCACGGCGACGGACCCGTTGCGGCGGGGGACTTCGGCGCGTTGACGGCGCGGCGGCTGGAGCACTCGGTGGAGTCCTTCGGCTACCGGCTCACCGAACCGGATGGTGTGCGGATGCTGCCGGAGCGCCTTGCCGAGGCGGGGATCACCGGGCGGCTCGTGCGCGAGGTGCGGCGCGAGGGTTCGGTCACCGTGGACGGCCGCAGGGTGCCGCTGGAGGCGGTGAGCGAGCCGCGCCAGGGGCAGAGCTTCGCCTTCGTCATGGACACCCGGCTCTGCGACGGGGTGTTCGCGTTGGCCGAGGGCGTGGACATGCTCGTGATCGAGTCGACCTTCCTCGCCGCCGAGGCCGAGTTGGCCAGGCACGTCGGCCACCTCACCGCGGGCGAGGCCGGACGGGTGGCACGGGAGTGCGGCGTGCGGACGCTGGTGCTGACCCATTTCTCCCAGCGCTACCCCGACCCCCGCCGTTTTCGCGACGAGGCCGCCGAGGAGTTCGGAGGGGAAATCGTCGTCGCGGAGGACCTGATGACCGTGCCGGTGCCGAAGCGTCGCTGAGGGAACCATTTTCATTTCGGTCCCGCCCGTACATCCCGGCCTTTTCGATTCGTTATCACCGGCTTATCCGGACGCGGTCCGGAACGGGGTGGTCGGCGGCCTTCGTGGCGATATCCATACGAAATTGTCCGGCCTTAGCGTCGCGCCCCGTAGCTGTTCTTGCTGGACCGAGGGACGACAACGTGACCGTGAACCGTCGAACGAGGTGCGGTGCCCTCGCACTTGTGGTGGGAGGCGTGGTGTTGGGGATCGGGCGCGTGCTGGCGGCGTGGCGCGGCGGTGACCGGGAGCTGGCGGAGAGTCGCAGGCTGGCGGAGCGCCAGGCCGTCGCCGACGACCGGCTCGGCCGGGAGCTCGCCGAGATCAACGGGAGGGTCGCGGCCATTCAGAGACTCTTGGAGGACTCGGTCTAGATCGAACTCTCCGAAGCCGCGAGCCCGACTTTTCGGCTGTGGCCGTAGCGTCGGCCGCCTCGCGGGGGGTGTACATCCATCGATGGGCAGGGCAAACAGCATCGTCGATGCGTTCGGGATATTGGAAGTCGCGCAGCGTCGAATTCCGGCCGCCGTTGGTGTGATATCGATGGGGCGAAGGCGTGAAATGACGTAGTCGCGAGGGACGTCGCGATGAAGTCGGCAACGCGGAGTGATCTTGCACTTCGGTCGTGCTCGTGCGCGGCGTCGTTACCACTCGTGTGTTTTGGGTTTCCCTGGAATCTGGGGGTTCAATGGGCACCCGCTTCGTGTTCAGCATGCTCGGACCACTGGAAGTTCGCGCCGGCGCGA
>NZ_MUMH01000281.1:858-1283 GCF_002155965.1 Allokutzneria sp. NRRL B-24872 | reverse complement strand
GCGCTCCCGTGGCGAGCCCGAGGGCTTGGAGCGGGCGTTGGACCTGGTCGAGGAGGCCCTGCGCGCGCCAGCCGCCGTGAAGCGCTTCGGCGAGGCCGGGTTCCGCGATCCGCAGGGCGCGGCGGCCGCGGGCTGGGCGGAGCGCGACGGCGTGCGCGGCGCGGCGGCGAAGCTGGTGCCGACGCCGACCCCTGATCAGGCGGCCGAGGTCCTGCGCACCTTCAGCGCGGCGACGCTGGACGCGCGGATGCTCGCGGTGATCGACGTGTCCGGGTCCATGCAGGCCAGGGCGGGCAACGGGCAGACCCGGATGGAGCTGGCCAGGGACGCGGCGCTGACCGCGCTCGGCGTGCTCCCGGACTCCACCCAGCTCGGCCTGTGGATCTTCTCCACCAACCACTCCGGCAGCCAGGACTGGACGCAGC
>NZ_MUMH01000281.1:660-829 GCF_002155965.1 Allokutzneria sp. NRRL B-24872 | reverse complement strand
GCCGCCGCGGCCAGCCTGACCGGCCGGACCAGGGGTGCGACCGGGCTCTACGACACGGCGCTGGCCGCATGGCGGACGGTGCGCGCCGACCACGACCCGACCAAGGTCAACTCGGTGGTGCTGATCACCGACGGGCGCAACGAGGACCAGCAGGGGCTGGACCTGTCCG
>NZ_MUMH01000281.1:0-644 GCF_002155965.1 Allokutzneria sp. NRRL B-24872 | reverse complement strand
CAGCCGGTGCCGATCATCCTGATCGGGCTCGGCCCGGAGGTGGACATGGAGGCGCTGCAGCAGATCGGGACGGCAACGGGCGGCAAGGCCTACGCGGCGCGCGAGGCCGGTGACGTCCGCGGCGTGCTGGTGGACGCCGTCATCCAGCGCCGCTGCCGCCCGAACTGCTGAGCCAGAGGACGACTAGTTCGAGTAGACCTTGGGGTCGAGCGTGCCGATGTAGGGCAGGTCGCGGTAGCGCTCGGCGTAGTCCAGGCCGTAGCCGACGACGAACTCGTTGGGGATGTCGAAGCCGACGTACTTCACCGGGACGTCCACCTGCACCGCGTCCGGCTTGCGCAGCAGCGAGCAGACCTCCAGCGAGGCGGGGCCGCGCGACTGGAGGTTCTTCAGCAGCCAGGACAGGGTCAGGCCGGAGTCGATGATGTCCTCGACGATCAGCACGTCGCGGCCGGTGATGTCGCGGTCGAGGTCCTTGAGGATGCGCACCACGCCGGAGGAGGACGTGGCCGAGCCGTAGGAGCTGACGGCCATGAACTCCAGCTGCACCGGGACGGGCAGCGCGCGGGCGAAGTCGGTCATGAACATCACCGCGCCCTTGAGCACGCCGATGAGCAGCAGGTCCGCGCCCTTGCCCTCGGGGT
>NZ_MUMH01000280.1:1417-1548 GCF_002155965.1 Allokutzneria sp. NRRL B-24872 | reverse complement strand
CGCGCGGCGTGATCGCGGTGGTAGGACAGCTCCTTGACACCCTTGGCCGCAACGGCGGCGAGCACCGGGTCGGCCGAGGCGGAGAGCCGCGTGAACAACGCCAAACGCTGACAGGAGAACAACAACAGCCG
>NZ_MUMH01000280.1:493-1354 GCF_002155965.1 Allokutzneria sp. NRRL B-24872 | reverse complement strand
CTCGTTCAGCCCGTCGTAGGCGTTGTCGAAGCTCACCAGTGCCTCACATGTGCGGGACGTCGGAGGGGATGTCGTAGAACGTGGGGTGCCGGTAGACCTTGTCCCCGCTCGGCGCGAACATCGGGTCCTTCTCGTCCGGGCTGGACGCGGTGATCGCCTCGGCGGGCACCACCCAGATGCTCACGCCTTCGTTGCGCCGCGTGTAGAGGTCACGGGCGTTGGTCACCGCCATCTGCGCGTCGGCCGCGTGCAGCGACCCGACGTGCACGTGGTTCAGCCCGCGCCTGCCGCGCACGAAGACCTCCCACAACGGCCATGCTCCCCGGCTCATGCCGCCACCCCCTTCTTCTTCGCCGCGTGGGCGAGCGCGGCCTCGCGCACCCACGCGCCGTCCTCGTGCGCCTTGCGGCGGTGCGCGACGCGCTCGGCGTTGCAGGCGCCCTCACCGGAGATCACGCGCTTCAGCTCGGCCCAGTCCGGCTCGCCGAAGTCGTAGTGCTCGCGCTCGGCGTTCCACTTCAGCTNNACGCCGAGCTTTTCCGCCTGCGGCACCGACATGTCCACGAACTTCTGCCGTAGCTCGTCGTTGGTGTGCCGCTTGATCCGCCACGCCATCGAGCGCGCGGTGTTCGGCGAGTCCCCGTCCGGCGGGCCGAACATCATCAGCGACGGCCACCACCAGCGGTTCACCGACTCCTGCACCATCTCCCGCTGCGCCTGGCTGCCGCGCATCATGGTCATCAGCAGCTCGTAGCCCTGCCGCTGGTGGAAGGACTCCTCCTTGCAGACGCGGATCATCGCCCGCGCGTACGGCCCGTAGGAGGTGCGGCACAGCGGGACCTGGTTGCAGATCGCGGCGCC
>NZ_MUMH01000280.1:0-473 GCF_002155965.1 Allokutzneria sp. NRRL B-24872 | reverse complement strand
GCGCCCTCGGGCTGCATGCCGATGATCTCGGAGTGCGCGTGCTGCGCGATCTGCCGGATCAGCGTCTTGCGGTAGCCCTCGGGCATCCAGTCGCGGGGCTCGATGCGCTGGTCCCGCTCGACCGTGCGCTCGAAGTGCTCAAGCAGCTCATCCATGGGTCTTCGCCACCAAGGTCAGGACGTCGTATTTGGCAACGGATTCACCGTTCTGGTTGGTCACGTCCGCGTCCCACCGCACCTCGCCGTGCTCGGCGTCCGCGCGCGGCGTGATCTGCTTCGCGGTGAGCGTCACGGTCAGCTCGTCGCCGGGGTAGGTCGGCGTGAGGAAACGCAGGTTCTCCAAGCCGTAGTTCGCCAGCACCGGGCCGGGCGCGGGGTCGACGAACAGCCCTGCGGCCAACGACACCACGAGGTAGCCGTGCGCCACGATGCCGTCGAAGAACGGGTTCGCGGCGGCGGCCTCGGCGTCGGTGT
>NZ_MUMH01000028.1 GCF_002155965.1 Allokutzneria sp. NRRL B-24872 | reverse complement strand
GGGGCGGACTGGTCGGAGGCGGGCTGGTCGGCGGAAGTCCGGGCGGCCTCGGCGGAAGCGTGGGTGGCCCCGGCGGACATCCCGGCGCGGGGCCGGGGAGCGGCGGAGGAGCGCAGACGGCGGCGGGCAAGGGTGCCGCCGGAGCGGTGAAGCCAACGGGAACGCCTGGGCAGCAAGGGTTTCTGCAGCCGGCGAGCGGGGCTCAGCAGGCGGAGGACTCGGAGCACCAGCGGAAGTACTGGATTCCGGGCAGCGATCTCTTCGACGACGAACGCCTCGTCGCGCCACCGGTCATCGGTGAGGACTGAGCGTGGACGTGCGGCTGTCGGAGGTGGAACTGGACGTGCTGTGGGAGTCGGCGTGCCTGGGCGAGTTGCCGCTGGTCCTGGACGTCCCCTCCCCCGGCGCGACGCACGCCGAGCGCACGGAGGTGGTGCGGCGGACGTGGGCGGGGCTCGCGGAGCGGCGGGTGCCGACGGCGGCGGTGCAGGAGCGGTTGCGCGCGCTGGCGATGGGGCGTCGAGCCCTTGAGCTGAGGGCGTGGCTGGACGGCGAAGTCCGCGCCCTGCTCAGCTCGGAGGGGGACGCGGACGTCCTGGCGGTGCTGGCGCACGGCGGCTGCACGTTGCGGTCGCTTCCCTCAGCAGATCCGGTCGGCCGCATGGTGGCGGTGCTACCGGAAGCGCCTGCGGGGCGCGGGGTCTCGGTGAGCGTGCGGGTCGCGAGCTTCGAAGCGGCGGGGCGCAGTGCCCGGGGAACGGACATCGCGGAAGCACTGATCCGCGACGGCCTGCCGAGCGCGGACGCGCGCGTGCTCGTGTCCATGTGTGAAGGCATCACCCGCCGGGGTCAGTTCTGCGCGACGTGGCGGACTTCACAAGGCAGGCGGGAGCGAGCGCCACGAGTGGTGGGCTTCCACGACAACGACTCCGGCCGGTATCTGACGCTGCGAAGAGGCGACCACCTCACGGTCGCGCCAGCCGACTCCGCAGTGCTGGCGCGAGAGGTCAGCGGCCTGTTCTCCGGGACCTGAACAACCTGCCGACGAGCAGGCCCGCCGCAGCACCGGCGCCGACCAGCCCAGCGGCGGAACGCGGGCTCGGGCCGTCGTGGACCTCGACGATCGGCTGGATGACCGCAGGGGCCGGAGTCTTGTTCTCGCTCGGGGGCGGCGCGTTGTCGCGCGAGGTCGCAGTCCACGCCGCCGCGAACACCAGTAGGCGAGCCACCAGGTTCACGAAGATGAACAAACCGAGGATGGAGCCGAACACGGCGCCGGTCGTCGACTTGGTGACCTGGCCGAGGTAGAGGGCACCGGCCTGCTTGAGGATCTCGAAGCCGACAGCGCCGAAGATCGCCCCGCGCATGGCGCTGCGCCACGTGACCGGCTTGCGGGGCAGCTTCGCCAGCACCCACAGGAAGACCAGCCAGTTCGCGCCGAGGGACAGCACGATGCTCAGCGCCCGGATCAACACCTGCGCCCAGCCCTGGTCAGCGAGGCCGACCCACCCGAGCACTATCTGCGCCATGCCGCTGCCCGCGACGGTGATACCGAAGGAGACCAGCAGCGCGACACCGAGGCTGACCAGGGCCAGCAGGTCCTTGAACAGCGTCTTGAAGAACGGCAGCTCCGGGCGGGCGAGCCCCCACTGCGCGGTCAGCGCGTCACGGAGGCTGACCATCCAGCTGTAGCCGGAGTACAGCGCGACGACGAAACCGATGTACCCCACGGTCTGCCGCGAATCGAGCACGGTGCCGAGGATCTTGTCCACGGAGTCGTTCGCCCCGCCGGGCAGCGCCTCGACGATCTTCAATTTCAGCTGCGCCAACAGCACGGCGTCGCCTTCGAGGATCACACCGGCGACGGAGAAGGCGACCATCAGCAGCGGCACGATCGCGAGGATCGAGAAGTAGGTGATGGCCGCCGCGTAGTGATCGCCGTAGTTGTCCACGTAGCGACCGCCGGAGCGGACGAGATGGTCCAGCCAGCGGCGTTGTTCCCGCTGGCGCTCGAACCACGACTGCTTGGTCTGCTCCGCAACCTCGGCCACGACCGGAAGTTACCCCGGCGGGGTGACCGCCGCAGATCAGCCCGCCGGAGGGAGGAATCCGATCCGCTTGTACGCGGCCTCCAACGTCCTGGACGCCACCTCGCGGGCCCGCTCTGCACCGCCCAGCAGGATCTTGTCCAGCTCCGCGGGGTCGTCGAGGTAGCCGCGGACCTTCTCGCGCACCGGCGTCACGAAGTCGGTGACCACGTCGGCGAGATCCTTCTTGAGATCGCCGTAGCCCTTGCCCTCGTAGTCAGCTTCCAGTGCGGAAACCGAGCGTCCGGTCAGCGCCGAGTAGATCACCAGGAGGTTGCTGATCCCCGGCTTCTTCTCGGTGTCGTAGCGGATCTCGCGCTCCAGGTCGGTCACGGCGGAGCGGATCTTCTTCGCGGAGACCTTGGGCTCGTCCAGCAGCTCGACCACACCCGCGGGCACCGACTTGCTCATCTTCGAGGTCGGGTCCTGCAGGTCGTAGATCTTCGCGGTGTCCTTGACGATGTGCGGCTCCGGCAGCACGAAGGTCTTGCCGTAGCGGGAGTTGAACCGCTGCGCCAGGTCCCTGGTCAGCTCCAGGTGCTGCCGCTGGTCCTCACCGACCGGCACCTCGTTCGCCCGGTACACCAGGATGTCGGCCGCCTGCAGGATCGGGTAGGTGAAGAGGCCGACGCCGACGTGGTCAGCCGCCTGGCGGGCGGACTTGTCCTTGAACTGGGTCATCCGGCTGGCCTCGCCGAAGCCGGTCAGGCACTGCATCACCCAGCCCAGCTGAGCGTGCTCGGGCACGTGGCTCTGCACGAACAGCGTGGAGCGCGCGGGGTCGATGCCGAGGGCGAGCAGCTGGGCCGCGGACACCCTGGTGCGCTGGCGCAGCTTCTTGGGGTCCTGCTCGACGGTGATCGCGTGCAGGTCGACGACGCAGTAGAAGGCCTCGTGGGTGTCCTGCATGGCGACCCACTGCCGCAACGCGCCCAGGTAGTTGCCGAGGTGGAACGAGTCGGCGGTCGGCTGGATGCCGGAGAGCACGCGCGGCTTGCGAGCGGGCTGGTCCTGGGTTTGCGTCGGGCTTGCCACGGGAACGATTCTCGCAGAAGCGCTCAGCGGGGAGCCGCGGTTCCCGCCATCTCGGGCTCGCGGCGCTCGTTGGCGGGGTCGATGACCGCGACGGTCTTCTTGCGGCGGACGATGCCCAGCAGCAGGCCACCGATGCCGAGGCCGACCGCGGTGATCGGCACCAGGCTCGCCGAGAGCCCGGGCGCGGCGAGGCTCATCTGCGCGCCCTGTGCGGACGCCTCGGTCGAGGCGAGAACGCTGACCAGCGCCGCTGCGGGCACGGTGGACAAACGCGCTGCACGTCTAGCGATCCGGCTGCGCAACTCAAGTGCCTCCTAGACGGAGGTTCCCCGCCCTTGTGGGGGAAACCAGGACACGGCCGAGAAACTACCCAACGCGCCGCGCCGATGTGGAGAGGTGTCAGGCAACGCGTTGGTAACGGCGGCTGAGCGTAGCGGTCACGGTTTCAGCGCGTGTCACCCCCATTTGGATCATGAATGCAGATAGGTGGTGGTACGCTCTCGCGCCCTCCGGCCGACCGAGGCCGCGATCCGCTCCAGCTGCTCGACCGTGCGCGCCGAGCCGTGCTCCGAGCCGGCCATCCGGCTGATCGTCTCCTCCATCAGCGTCCCGCCGAGGTCGTTGGCGCCGCCGCGGAGCATGTGCGCGGTGCCCTCGTCGCCGAGCTTGACCCACGAGCACTGGATGTTGGGGATGCGGCCGTGCAGCGCGAGCCGGGCCATCGCGTGCACCGCGCGGTTGTCGCGCAGCGTCGGTCCCGGGCGGGCCAGTCCGGCGAGGTAGATCGGCGCGCTGCGGTGCACGAACGGCAGCGGCACGAACTCGGTGAACCCGCCTGTGTCGTCTTGGATGCGTGCCAGCGTGCGCAGGTGCCCGAGCCAGTGGCCGGGGTGGTCGACGTGGCCGTACATCATGGTGGAGCTGGAGCGGATGCCGAGCCGGTGCGCCGTGCTGACGACCTCGATCCAGGTCTTCGCGGGCAGCTTTCCCTTGGTCAGCACCCAACGGACCTCGTCGTCCAGGATCTCCGCCGCTGTGCCGGGGATCGTGTCCAGCCCGGCGTCCCGCAGGTCGGTCAGCCACTCCTCGACGCTGACCCCGGCCTTGGCGGCACCGCTGACGATCTCCATGGGGCTGAAGGCGTGCACGTGCATCGACGGCACCCTGGCCTTGATGGCGCGCACCAGGTCCGCGTAGCCGGTCACCGGCAGCCTCGGGTCGATTCCGCCCTGGATGCAGACCTCGGTGGCGCCCGCCTCGTGGGCCTCCTGCGCGCGGTCGGCGACCTCCTCGGCGGAGAGCCGGAAGGCGTCGGCGTCGCGCTCGCGCTGGGCGAACGCGCAGAAGCGGCAGCCGGCGTAGCAGACGTTGGAGAAGTTGATGTTCCGGTTCACCACGTAGGTGATGTCGTCGCCGACGACGCGCGCGCGGAGCTGGTCGGCGAGCTTGGCCAGCTCCTCCAGCGCGGGACCTTCGGCGGTGAACAACGCAAGCGCCGCAAAGGAATTGGCTTCGTCGAGCAGAGCGGCTGGGTCGGACTCGGCGAGCTTCAGCCCGGCGCGCACGTCGCCGTCCAGCCGCTCGGGAGCGGCGATGACGGGCAGCTCGTCCCAGTCGCCGTAGACGTTGTCGAAGTCCGTCCGCCGGTCCTCCGTGCGGCCTTCGGTGTCGATGCTGGTGTGCAGATCGGTGCGCCCACTGGATTCCAGGCCGCCGTCGGGCTCCTGCCAGTCGCTGCCGATCGGGATCGCGCCCTCTCGCGCGAGGCCGTCCGATTCCGCAAGCGCCGCAACGTGTCCGGCCACGCGCAGGTCGATCCACGGCGCTCCGGCCCTGACGTAGCGCGGATAGACGGTGAGCCGTTCGCGGAGTGCGAATCCCGCCGCCCCGGTGCGCGCGGCGAGCGCGTCGATGTGCGGCCACGGGCGCTCCGGGTTGACGTGGTCCGGGGTGATCGGCGAGACCCCGCCCCAGTCGTCGATTCCCGCGCGCAGCAACAGTTCGTGCTCTTCGCCGATGAGATTGGGCGGCGCCTGCACGCTGACGCCGGGGCTGAGCAGCAGGCGCGCCACGGCGACTGTCGCGGCCAGCTCGTGCAGGTCCGCGTCCGGCATGCCGCGCATCGCCGTGTCCGGCTTGGCGCGGAAGTTCTGCACGATGACTTCCTGGATGTGGCCGTACTGGCGCGAGCTGCGCCGGATCGCCAGCAACGACTCGGCGCGCTCGGTCAGGTTCTCCCCGATGCCGATCAGAATGCCCGTGGTGAAAGGAACTCCGACGCGCCCGGCGTCGGTGAGCACCTGGAGCCGGACGGCGGGTTCCTTGTCCGGGCTGCCGTAGTGCGGGCCGCCCTGCTCGCTCCACAGCCGCGTCGCGGTGGTCTCCAGCATCATGCCCATGCTGGGCGAGACCGGCTTGAGGCGCTGGAACTCCTCCCAGCTCAGGACTCCGGGGTTGAGGTGCGGCAGCAGCCCGGTCTCCTCCAGCACCGCGACCGCCACCGAGCGCAGGTAGTCCACAGTGGACGAATAGCCGCGCGCGTCGAGCCACTCGCGGGCCTGCGGCCAGCGCTCCTCCGGCCGGTCGCCGAGGGTGAACAGCGCCTCCTTGCACCCGGCCGCCGCGCCCTCGCGAGCGATCGCGAGCACTTCGTCGCGTTCGAGGAAGGCCGCGGGCACGCGGTGCGGCACCGTCGCGAACGTGCAGTAGTGGCAGCGGTCCCGGCAGAGCCTGGTGAGCGGGATGAACACCTTGCGGCTGTAGGTGACCACACCGGTGCGCCCCTCGGCCGCGAGGTGCGCGTCGCGGACCGTGCCCGCGGCGGCCAGCAGCTCGTCGAGGTGCGCACCGCGCGCCGAGAGCAGCACGGCGGCCTCGGTGACGTCGAGGGCGGCGCCGTCCCGCGCCCTGCGCAGCGCCCGCCGAACGGCCGCGTCGGTGGGTGCGTGCAGGTGCCCCTGAGTTTCGCTCACCTTCTCACCCTAGGTTCGACCACCGACGTTCACGCTGGGCCGGAAGCGGTTTTTTTCCCTGCGATGATCACCACTTCAGCTCAATCCGGTGCGTCGTCCTCGCCCGGCGGGCGGCACTGGGGCAGAGTCGAGAGGTGTGACGGAGACCGCACTCTTCCGCAGACTGGCCAGGGAGACCCCTCGTGGCTGGTCGCGGCTGCGCTTCGAGCTGGACGTGTTCCGGGACGACGTCAGGGACCGCCGCCAGCGGATCGAGCTGACCCGCGACGGCTCGGTGCGGCTGGCGGACTGGACGGACGACGACTGGGTGGAGCGCGAGCCCGGCGAGGACATGCTCGAACCACGGCTCGGCGTGCCGATGTGGGACAGCTACCACGGTCCCTCGCTGCTGGCGCCGCGCGAGCTGGCGGACGGCTTCGGCTGGTCGTGGCCCGGCGAGGACCCGGAAACGCTGCCAGGTCCCTTACGGTTCAAGCACCTCGCGGTGATCAGCTCCGGCGGCAGGAAGATGCTGGACGCGGTGGTCCAGCCGACCGACGACTACGACCCGCTGTGCCCGTGCTGCCCCCTGCTCGACGGTGCGCGCGGACACGTGCAGCAGCCCCCGCACAAACCGGCCAAGCGCTTCACCGTGCGGTTGGACATCGCGACCGGCGTGTGCGTGATCGCCCGCCCGCTGGACCGGCACGTCGGTTACGGCCACGTTCTGCGCCGCTTCGAGGTCGACCCGTAATCGAGGGACATCCGTCCGCATTCCCCATTGCATCAACGAATTCAGCCGACGGCCGCTGCTATCGTTTCAGACAACCCTGCCGAACAAGCTCTAGGGATTATCGAAATGACGAGCAGATTCAACCTGCGCCCATTGGGTGCGATGACGGCCATCGCCGCGGTTCTGGTCACTGGACTCGTGGCGCCCGGCACCGCGTCGGCCACCGCGTCCGGCTGCAACGGCGATGTGTGCATCAAGGTCGTCGGCGACCGCACGCACACCGATTCGGCGACCGTCACCTACCGGGGCAACGAGAACCGGGACTGGGTCTTCGTCCTGGACAAGTGGGACGGGTCGTTCACGCAGACCAAGGTCGGCGGCAACGGGACCGCCCACACGTGGACCACGAGCGACGTGAGCTTCCCGGACGGGAAGGTCTGCGGCAAGGTGCGGCAGCCGTTCGGCAGCGCCGTCCCCGGCTACCCGTGCGTGGACATCAACTACTGGTGACTTCATTCCCGGGCGGTTCTCCCGGAGCCGCCCGGGAACTCCACTCGACTACGGGAAGTCGTAGGTGATGGTCACCGGAGAATGGTCGGACCAGCGCGCCGCATAGGTCTCCGCGCGCTCGATCCGCGCTTCCTTGACCCGCTCCGCCAATCCTGACGTGGCGATCTGGTAATCGATCCGCCACCCTGAGTCGTTGTCGAACGCCTTTCCCCGGTAGGACCACCACGAGTACGGCCCAGGACCTTCCGGGTGCGCCTTGCGGAATGCGTCCACGTAGCCCGCCTCGTTGAAGACGCGGTCCATCCACGCGCGCTCTTCGGGCAGGAACCCGGATTCCTTCTGGTTGCCCTTCCAGTTCTTCAGGTCGATCTCGCGGTGGGCGATGTTCCAGTCGCCGCACACCACGACCTCGCGCTTCTGCCGCTTCGCCGCGCGCTTGCGCTTCGCCAGGTAGGGCAGGAACGCCTCCATGAAACGCTCCTTCTCGTCCTGGCGCGGCGTGCCCACGTCCCCGCTCGGCAGGTAGAGGCTGGCCACCGTCAGGCCCGGCAGGTCCACCTCGATGTAGCGCCCGCTGCTGTCGAACTCCTTGGCACCGAAGCCGATCCGCACCGCCTCCGGCTGCTGCCTGGTCAGGATCGAGACGCCGTTGCGCCCCTTCTGGTCGCTGTGGGCGTGCACGACGTGCCAGCCCTCCGGCTCGCGCACCTCGGCGGGCATCTGCCCAGGTTCGGCCCTGGTCTCCTGCAGGCAGACGACCTCGGCGGAGGTGGCCGCCAGCCATTCGACGAGGCCGTTCTCCTTCTTCGCGGCCGCGCGGATTCCGTTGACGTTCACCGTGGAGACAGTCAGCACGCGGCGAGCCTAACCCCGGCCCCCGACACCACGTTCAGGCGAGCAGCCCCGCCTTGGCCGCCCACTCCTCGAAACCGTTCTCCTTGAACGGGTACCTCGCCCCACTGCCGATCAGCTGGTTGACGAGCGCGTTGGCGCTGCACAAGCTCGACCGGCCAGCCTTGATGCCCTCGGCGATCACCCACAGGCTTCCGTGGACGGTCAGACCGCGCTCCCGCGCCGTCCGCCGAGCTCCACCGTCGTCGATCACCGTGACCCCGCCGTGGACGTCGGCCCAGGCGCAGACCGTCGCCTCTCCAAGATCACGACGCCCAGCGCTGAGATGTTCCGCCCAGGTCAGCAGGGCACGGATCTCGTCCGGCTCGTCGATGTGCACTGTCTCCAGCCATTTCTGTCGCACGACGAGACCGTTGCGCTGCATCTCCTTCACGACCGTGGCGGTGGTGATGTTGCGCCACGGTGACGCAGCGGGTCCGTGAGCGAGGTCGCCGAGCACATCGAGCCGGTTCACATCAGCAGCGTGGTGCAGCGCCGAAGCGTCCTAGATCAGGACCATGTTCACGGTGTCTCGTCCTCGGGGACGAAAGGCAGGTCCTTCTTGCTGGTGACTGCGCCGTGCAGTAGTTCCAGCGCACGGTTTCCGCTGATCAGCGACCGCTCGTACGCCTGGAGCACGGCCCGCTTCCAGTAAGGACCGGTCGCGCCGTTCTTGAGGTCCGCCTCAGGGGCGACACCGAGTTCGGCGAGGAAGTCGCCCAACATCGGGCACCGCGGTCGGAGGACGCGCGCATCGGTGGAGTCGATCAAGCCCAGTTCGCGCGCACGCTGCACGGCGACGGACCAGGAGACTCTGTAGAGGCCGGCGATCCGGAGCAACGCGCGCCAGGGCTCTTCGCCCGCTGACCGCCACTCCAGGCGAACATCCGCATCGGGAAGAAGGAAGGAACGGGCGAAGGTGTCGATGAGGGCCTCTCGGTCATCGCGGCTCCCACCGACGTCTGAGTTGTACGCGTCACCGAGCAGGTGGTGCCCCAGTTCGTGCGCTGCGGTGAACCGGCGGCGACCGGGGTCCGCTTGGCCGCCGATGACCGCCGCTCCCAGGCTGAAGGGCTCGTCGATGAGCATCGAGGCGCCGTCGACATCGCGGTCGACCACCAGCAGGTACAGGCCGAAGCGCTCGGTGACCTCGGACAGCGAGGGCAGCGGCCCACGGACGATCCCTAGGTGCTCGCGCGCAGCAGCGGCAAGTTTGTTCGGTTCCACGAGGTCGAAGGACACCGCTGGCTCGCCGATCAGTCCCCACTTCGCCATGTAGGCGACATCGGCGGCGTGGGTTTCCAGGTCGACGTCGAGGCGCCAAACGGTGCGCGCGGCGGCGTCAGGGTCATCGGCGAGGCGTTGTCTGCGGGAGACGACAGGGGCGGGCGACTCACGGAGGAAGTAGGTCAGCGGAACGTCGAACAGCTCCGACAGCGCCGCCAGCTCCAATGCCGAGATCTTGCGTTGCCCGGCCTCCAGGCGCACCACCGAGGAGCGGTCGATGTCGAGCGCCCCGGCGACCTCGTCCTGGGTGCGCTGCGAACCGACCCGTGCGGAACGGATGCGTTCACCGATACGAGCCCACGCCTCACCAGCCATAGTGCGATTTTCTCACACCGGGACCGGTCGCGTCACCGGGTCAGGACTGCTCGGTCAGGGCGAGGCGGACGCCGAGGGCGAGGAAGACGGTCGCGGTCACCCGCTGCCGCCACTGGTGGAAGCGGTGGTTCCGGTTGAGCCGGGCGGTCAGCGCGCCGGCGGCGACGGAGAGCACGCAGTCGGTCAGCACTCCGACGACAGCGAGGACGAGGCCGAGCACGAGGAACTGGAGCACCACCCACCCGCGCTCGGGGTGCACGAACTGCGGGAGGAAGGCGAGGAAGAACAGCGCTGTCTTCGGGTTGAGCACCCCGGCGAGCACGGCGCTGGTGAACACCTTGCTGCCGGGAGGCTCCGGCGGGGCGGCCGCAAGAGGGCGGGAGCCGTCCTGCCACGCGCGCCAGGCCAGGTGAACCAGGTACGCGGCGCCGAGGTACTTGAGGACGGAGAACGCGACGGCGGAGCCCGCGAGCAGCGCGGAGAGCCCGATCGCGGCGGCGGCCGTGTGCACGAGGGTGCCGACGCTGAGGCCGAGCGTGGTCAGCACGCCCGCGCGCCGGCCACCGTTCGCGGTGCGCACGAGCACGAGGGCCTGAGCGGGCCCCGGTACGAGGACGAGCGCGAAGCACGCGGCGACGTAGGTCGCCATGGTCGTGCCGTCGAAGGGGGACATGGCCTCACCATGTCACGCGAGCCCTGGTCAGCGGCAGGTGTTGAGCTTGTCCGGGCTGAGGAACTGGTCGGCCACCCAGCGCTCGTTGCCGAGCTTGCGGAAGCCGTTGTCCAGCTCGACGGTGCCCGGGGTGAGCGCGTCCCTGCGGAGCTTGACCGCGACCGGGTACTGGGTGCTCGGGCCGGTTCTGACGTTGAGCAGGTCGGCGGTGACCTTGAAGTCGCAGCGCTGCACGCCGCCGACGAGTTCTGGGGCTTGGGGCGCGGCGCCCATGTTGGACAGCACGATGAAGCCCGCGACGGCGGCGCCGATGAGCAGTAGTGGACGCAGGAACAGGAACACGGTCCCTCCAAGATCGGCCCCGATGCCTGCTCCTGGTATATCGCCCCCTTCCTGAGCTGCGAAGACCTGCGCGCGAAGTGCACCCGAGGAACCCGATGGCTCCACCCGTTGGGGGCAGCGGCCGCACAACGCGTGAGGGCCGCCCCCAACCGGGGACGGCCCTCACACAGGAGAAGAAGGATCAGGCCATCTTCTTCTGCAGGTTCTCATCCAGCGAGGCCAGGAACTCCTCGGTGGTCTGCCACGGCTGGTCCTTGCCGATCAGCAGGGCCAGGTCCTTGGTCATCTTGCCGCTCTCGACGGTCTCGATGACCACGCGCTCCAGCGAGTTGGCGAAGCCGATCACCTCGGGGGTGTTGTCCAGCTTGCCGCGGTGCGCGAGGCCCCGGGTCCAGGCGTAGATGGACGCGATCGGGTTGGTGGAGGTCGGCTTGCCCGCCTGGTGCTGGCGGTAGTGCCGGGTCACCGTGCCGTGCGCGGCCTCGGCCTCGACGGTCTTGCCGTCCGGGGTCATCAGCACGGAGGTCATCAGGCCGAGCGAGCCGAAGCCCTGGGCGACGGTGTCGGACTGCACGTCACCGTCGTAGTTCTTGCACGCCCAGACGTAGCCGCCCTCCCACTTCATGGCCGCGGCGACCATGTCGTCGATGAGGCGGTGCTCGTAGGTCAGGCCCTTGGCGTCGAAGTCGGCCTTGAACTCGGCGTCGAAGATCTCCTGGAACACGTCCTTGAACATGCCGTCGTAGGCCTTGAGGATCGTGTTCTTGGTCGACATGTAGACCGGGTAGTTGCGCTGCAGGCCGTAGCTGAACGACGCGCGCGCGAAGTCCTCGATCGACTTGCGGTAGTTGTACATCGACAGGGCGACACCGCCGCCCTCCGGGTACTGCGCGACCTCGAACTCCATCGGCTCGGAGCCGTCGGCCGGCTGGAAGGTCACGGTCAGCGTGCCCGGGCCGGGGACCTTGAAGTCGGTCGCCTTGTACTGGTCGCCGTGGGCGTGGCGGCCGATGATGATCGGCTGCGTCCAGCCCGGCACCAGGCGCGGGATGTTGGAGATGATGATCGGCTCGCGGAAGACGACGCCACCCAGAATGTTGCGGATGGTGCCGTTCGGGCTGCGCCACATCTTCTTCAGGCCGAACTCCTCGACCCGCGCCTCGTCCGGCGTGATGGTGGCGCACTTGACGCCGACGCCGTGGCGCTTGATGGCGTTCGCCGAGTCGATGGTGACCTGGTCGTCCGTGGCGTCCCGGTGCTCCATGCCCAGGTCGTAGTACTCGAGGTTCACGTCGAGGTACGGGTGGACCAGCTTGTCCTTGATGAACTGCCAGATGATCCGGGTCATCTCGTCGCCGTCGAGCTCGACGACAGTGCCTTGGACCTTGATCTTGCTCATACGGCGGAGCGCTCCTCTCGCGACGGTGCAAGCGGGACAAGCGTACTGCTATGCGCGCCCACCGCCTGACCCGGCCAGTGTGATGCTGGCCGCTTCCCGACTGCCAGGCGAGTTCTAGCTCCTGGATTCAGCGCGGTAGAGCCGCACCATCTCGGTCACGCCGTCGGTGACGCCGCGCAGGAAGTCGTGGATCAGCCGCAGCTCCTGCTCGCCGCAGCCCTCCAGCCCGCGCAGCATCAGCTCGCGCAGCGGCGCGAACGCCCGCGCGGTCTCGGCCTCGCGCCTTCCCGTGGAGACGACGAAAACGCGCCTGCGGTCGCTGGGGTCGCGGCGGCGCTCGATGAAGTCGGCCTTCTCCAGCCGGTCGAGCAGCGCGGTGACCGCGGAGGTGCTGAGGCCGGTGATCTCGGCGAGCTTGCCCGCGGTCAGGTTCTCCTCGTCGCGCGCCAGGTCGAGGCACTTGATGTCGGTCGCGCCGAGCCCGAAGCGGTCGGCTATCGCCTGGTGCATGAGCAGCCCCCTGGAGGCGCTGTCCCGCATGACCCCTTCCAGCTCGGCGAGCAGCTCCGCGCGCGAGGACGCACCGCCTGACATCGACCCTCCCGACCCAAATGCTTCGATCCATCGAGATATCCGACTCGTAGGACCATCGTAGCGACCGAGGGGGTTCGGATGAAGCAGGACCACACACCCGTGTTGGGTGCACGGTCCCGGCTCGCCGAGCATCAACCGAACGGTGGATTCGCGGTCAGCCGGCACCGCCCGACACCGGGGCCGCGCGGTCGATTCGCCCAGCTCAGCGGCGCCGCAAGCTAGTGGCATGTCCATCATCGAAGTGAGCGGCCTCGGGAAGCGCTACGGCGACCACGTGGCGCTGCGCGATGTCTCCTTCTCCGTCGAGGAGGGCGAGATCTTCGGCATCCTCGGCCCCAACGGCGCGGGCAAGACGACCGCCGTGGAGTGCGTGGAAGGCTTGCGGCGCCCCGATTCCGGCACGATCCGCGTGCTCGGGCTTGACCCGACCAAGGACGAGCGCGAGCTGCGCCAAGCCGTCGGGGTCCAGCTCCAGCAGGCCCAGCTGCCCGAACTGATCAAGGTGTGGGAGGCGCTCGAGCTCTACGCCTCCTTCTACCGCGACCCGCGCGACTGGCGGGAACTGTTGGAGCAGTGGGGATTGGCGGACAAGCGCAACGCTCGCTTCTCCGCGCTCTCCGGCGGCCAGAAGCAGCGGCTGTTCATCGCGCTGGCCCTGGTCGGCAAGCCCAAGGTCGCGTTCCTGGACGAGCTGACCACCGGGCTCGACCCGCAGGCGCGGCGGGCCACCTGGAAGCTGATCTCGGAGATGCGCGCGACGGGGGTGACGGTCGTGCTGGTCAGCCACTTCATGGACGAGGTGGAGGCGCTGTGCGACCGCGTCGCGATCTTCGACAAGGGCCGCGTGGTCGCGCTGGACACGCCGACGGGGCTGGTCGACAGCACGTTCTCCGAGCGGCGGCTGCGGTTCCGGCCGGTCGCGGCCTTCGACGAGAACGCCCTCGCGCGGCTACCGGGGGTGCGCGAGGTCGTTCGGACGAGGTCCGAGGTGGTGGTGACCGGGACCGGCGGGTTCGCCGATGAGGTGACCGGCCTGCTCGCCAGGGAGCACGTGCTCGTCGCGGACCTGCGGCTGGACCAGCCGACGCTGGACGAGGCGTACGTGACGCTGACCGGAGGAGACGAGTGAACGGCTTGGGCAAGCTCACCCTGATCGAGGCGAAGTTGTTCCTGCGGGACAAGATCTCGCCGCTGTTCGCCCTGGTGCTACCGGTGTTCCTGCTGCTGGCGATCGGGTTGCAGTTCCAGGGCGACGGGGGGCCGCCGGACCTGGAGGGGTTGAACGCGGCGTACTTCGTCGCGTCGATCGCGCTGGCGCTCGCACTGGCGACGCTGTCCTTCAACACGCTGCCGAGCTACCTGGCGGCCTACCGGGAGAAGGGGGTCCTGCGCAGGTTGCGCGCGACGCCCGTGCACCCGGCGATGGTGCTGATCGCGCAGATCATCGTGGGGGCGAGCACCGCGCTGGTGTCCACGGCCGTGGTGGTCGGCGTCGGGCACCTCGCGCTCGGCATCCCGCTGCCGTCGAACGTCCTGGCGTTCGCGGGAACGCTCGCGCTGAGCATCGCCGCGCTGTTCTCGGTCGGTCTGGTGGTTGCCGCGCTCGCGCCGACGACCCGTGCGGCGACGGCGGCCGGGATGATGCTGTTCTTCCCCAGCATGTTCCTCGGCGGGGTCTGGACGCCGAAGGAGGCGATGCCGTCCTGGCTGGCCACGATCGGCGACTTCACGCCCTTGGGGGCGGCGTTGCAGGGGCTGCGCGACACTTGGTCGGGCGTCGGCCTCCAGCCGTTGCACGCGATGGTGCTGGCCGGTATCGCCGTGGTGCTGGGATCAGTGGCAGCCGCCCTGTTCCGTTGGGAGTAGGTGGGCGCGGTGGGCAAGGCGCAGTTCTGGGAGAAGTACGGCGGGCGGGTGCTCGTCGTGATCGGCTACGCCGCGCTCGCCCTGTCCACCGCGCTGTGGACGTTGATCGACGACCGCAAGGACCAAGCGCCGCTGCTGTTCGCCTTGATCGCGGTGGCGGCGCTGTGGCTGCTCGTCGGGACGCTGCTGCGGACCCAGCCGGGCTTCTCGCCCCGGCGCAACACCACCGGCTGGCTGGCGGGGCGGCCCGTGCTCGGGCTGGTGTTCTACTGCGGGTTGCTCGCGTCGGTCTTCTCTCTGGTGTCGACATCGCCGATCTTCTCGATCTTCGGCGCGCTCGGCTACCCGTACGCGTACGCGCTGTTCCCGGCGCACTGGGCGGTCTTCGCGGTCGGGGTGACCTCGATCGGCGGGCTCACCGCGCAGACCGGACTGACCGCGTTCCCGACGACCTCACCGTTCATCGTGCTGGTGAACGTGGCGATTCCGCTGGCCTTCGCGGGGTGGGCAGCGGGCGGGGAGAGCCAGAAGCGGCAGGACGCGATCAACGAGCTGACCGAGGTCAACGAACAGCTCGAAGCCGCGATGCGGGTGAACGCGGGGTTGCAGGCCCAGTTGCTGGAGCAGGCGCGCGAGGCCGGGGTGACCGAGGAGCGGCAACGGATGGCGCGCGAGATCCACGACACCATCGCGCAGGGGCTGACCGGCATCATCACCCAACTCCAGGCCGCCGACGGCGATCCGGCTCAGCAACGGCGACACCTGGACAACGCGGCGACGCTGGCGCGGGAGAGCCTGCGCGAGGCGCGGCGCTCCGTGCACGCCATTCGCCCGGAAGCGCTGGAGTCCGCCCGCCTGTCCGACGCGCTCGGCGACGTCGTGCGGCAGTGGTCGAAGATCAACGGGGTGGCCGCCGAGTTCACCTCGACCGGCACCGCTCGCCCGCTGCACGCCGATGTCGAGGTGGCGCTGCTGCGCACGGCCCAGGAAGCGCTGGCCAATGTGGCCAAGCACGCGCGCGCCGATCGGATCGGGTTGACGTTGTCGTACATGGAAGACGTGGTGACCTTGGACGTGCGGGACGACGGCGTCGGGTTCTTGTCCACTGTGGACAGTTCCGGGTTCGGGTTCACGTCGATGCGGCAGCGGGTCGAAGGGCTCTCCGGGACACTGGCCATCGAATCCGAGCCCGGCTCCGGCACCGCGGTCTCCGCGACCGTTCCGGCGATTCCCGTTGGAGGACAGCCTTGATCACAGTGCTGATCGTCGACGACCACCCGGTGGTGCGCGACGGGCTGCGCGGCATGTTCACCGGCGACGCGCGCTTCGAGGTCGTCGGTGAAGCCGCTGACGGGGCCGAGGCGGTCACCCTGGTCACGGCGCTGGACCCGGACGTCGCGCTGATGGACCTGCGGATGCCCGGCACCGACGGCGTGACCGCGATCCGCACGATCGCCGAGCGGCGGCTGCGGACGCGGGTCCTGGTGCTGACCACCTACGACACCGACGCCGACGTGCTGCCCGCGATCGAGGCGGGCGCGACCGGCTACCTCCTCAAGGACGCGCCCAAGTCCGAGCTGTTCCGCGCCGTCGAGGCCGCCGCGCGGGGCGAGGCCGTGCTGGCGCCCGCCATCGCCACCAAGCTGCTCAGCCAGGTCCGCTCCCCCGCCAAGGAACCGCTGACCCAGCGCGAACTCGAAGTGCTCGGCCTGATCGCGCTCGGCATGACCAACCGCGAGGCCGCCGCCAAGCTGTTCATCAGCGAGGCCACCGTGAAGACGCACCTGCTGCACGTCTACGCCAAGCTCGGCGTCAACGACCGCGCCGCCGCCGTCGCCACCGCCTACGAGCTCGGCCTCATCACCCCCGGCCGCCGTTAAGCCCTGAATGACTCATTGATGTGGTTAGACGGACTGAACGAGTCATTCAGCACGTGGAGCCACCTCAATGACTCGTTCAGCACGTTCAACCAAACGAACGAGTCATTGAGGTGATGGGGACGGCCTCCCCCGGCGAGGGGAAGATCGCATAGCCTCTCGCGCAGCGGACGATCTTCAGGGGGCGCGGGATGTCGATGGGGCCGACGCACGCCATCAGTGGGCTGGCGGCGTGGAGCGGGGTCGCGGTGCTGGGCGCCGCGTACGACTTCGGCGCGTTCACCGCGCCCGCGATCGTGGTGGGCGGGGCGCTGGCGACGGGGGCGGCGCTGCTGCCGGACCTGGACCACCCCAGCTCCACGGTGGCGCGCACGTTCGGGCCGATCAGCAAGAGCATGTCGGCGGGGATCAACTGGCTCAGCCACAAGATCTACCGGGGCACCCGCACGAAGAAGGACTCCAACCGGCACGGCGGGCACCGCGGTTTCACGCACACGATCGTCTTCGCGGTCCTCGCCGGGCTCGCGACGACGGCGCTGATCCAGCTCAGCAACACCTACGCGCTGCCGTTCGTGATGTTCTTCTTCTGCGGTTTGGCGGTGCGCGGGCTGCTGCACGAGTGGCACCCGAAGCGCGACGCGATGACGATCGCGCTGACCTCGGCGGGGTTGTCGCTGCTGTGCTGGCAGTGGGTGAACGGGGCGCCGGAGCTGGCGGGGGCGTGCGGGCTGGCGGTGGCGATCGGCTGCGTGGCGCACTTCATCGGCGACGCGATCACCGAGATGGGCTGCCCGATGCTGTGGCCGGTGCCGATCGCGGGCAAGACCTGGTACCCGGTGGCGCCGCCGAAGATCCTGCGGATGAAGACCGGCGGCACGGTCGAGAACATGATCGTGCTGCCCCTGTTCAGCCTGCTGGCGCTGTGGTTGTCGGTCGCCGCGCTGCAGAGCACGGGCGTGATGCCCTGGCTCGGCGTCGACCTGCTGCCGTGGGACACCACGCCCGTGGAGGGCATCGCCAAGCAGTAGTCAGGCCGTGCCGAACGGGTTGTCGATCACGTAGCGCCACACGCCGTCCGGGCCCCGGCGAGCGACGTCGGTCGCCGTGCCGCGCACGTCACCGATGCTCCAGTCGACGATGAGCAGGGCGATGTCGCCCGCGACGTAGGCGTGCCGCGGCCGGACCTCGATGGGCTCCCCGAGCGCGAGCATCTTCTCGTTGGCGCGCTTGCGATCCAGGCCGGTCGTCGGGGTGCCCGGGCCGTCGACGAACACCCCGTCGGGCTCGTACAAGGCGTCAACGGCGGAGCTCGAAGCTGAGTTGAACGCCTCCCGGAACTGCTCGGGAAGGCGCACACTTGGCATGTGGTCAGTAGTCATGAAACCAGCGAAGCGGAGCGTCTCGTCGGTCACCAAACGGAAACTGACGCCGAGCTGGTCCCGGACGCGCGAGGACGCACGGACAAGCCGGAGTCGACGTGCCCGGTCGAAGTCGCGCTCGCGGCGATCTCCGGCAGGTGGGCGACGCTCGTGCTGCGCGAGCTGATGCACGGCCCATGCTCGTTCGGCGAGCTGCGCGGCCGGTTGCCGACGCTGACCGCGAAGGTGCTGACCGATCGGCTCGGCGAGTTGGTCGCTCAGGGACTCGTCGCGAAAGTCCGCCTGTCGGGCTTCCCCGTGCGCACGAGCTACCGGTTGACCGACGCTGGCATGGAACTGCGGCCGCTACTGATCGCCTTGTACAGCACGGGATCACGAGTGCTAGCCGCGCTCGCCCCACGCGACGAGTGACTCCACCTCGGCCTTGAAGACCAGCTCGGGGTCGACTCCGGTCAGCGTGAACTGGCCGGTGACTTCGAGGCTGATCACCCCGTGCAGGCGAGTCCACACGGTGATTCCCCAGTGGAGCTGCTTGGGCGTGAGGTCGCCGGTCTGCATCTTCTCGCCCCACGCGCCGAGCTGGCGGTAGAGCGTCGAGCGCCGGTTCGCGTGCTCCGGGTCTTCGCCGACGGTCGCGAGCACGGCGGTCATAGAGCGGTGCGCAGCGGCCAGGGTCTCGATCGGCGCCTCGTACCCGGGCACCGGCGTCCCGAAGAGCAGCAGGTAGCGGTGCGGCTGCGTGATCGCCCACTCGCGCATGGCGGTGGCGAGCGCGCGCATCTGCGTGGCGTTCGCGGCTCGGTGGGTGACCGCCGCCTGCATGGTGTCCGCGAGGTCGTTGTACGCGTCCTCGATCAGGGCCGTGAGCAGCGCGTCCCGGTTCGCGAAGTACCGGTAGAGGGCGGGTCCGGTGACGCCCATGCGCTTGGCGATGGCGTTGACGGAGATCCCGCCCGGCCCGGCCTCGGCCAGCTGCTCCAGCGCGATGCGCTTCGCCTCGTCCCGCGTCTGCTCGCGGTAGCGCTGCCTGCGGTCCACCTCGACCACCTCCCTTGACAACGCGACCCTAACAGGCTCAAGCTTTAGTTAGAAGCTCTAACGCTTGTAATAAGCATTCACAGGAGGCGGACCATGGAGATCGTGCTCACCGGCAAGGGCGGCCCGGAGATGCTGCGCGTCGCGGAGGGCTCGAAGCCGCGCGCGGGCAAGGGGCAGCTCCTCGTCCGCACGGAAGCCACCGGCGTGAGCTTCGCCGAGGTGCAGATGCTGCGCGGCCGCTACCCGATGCAGCCGAAGTTCCCGTTCGTGCCCGGCTACGACCTGGTCGGCCGGGTGGTCGGCACCGACCAGCGCGTCGTGGCGCTGACGAGAACGGGCGCGTGGCGCGACGAAGTGGTGGTCCCCGCCAAGATCGCGGTCCCGATCTCCGAGGACGTCGACCCCGGTCTGGTCGCCGCCGTGGCGATGAACGGCGTGACCGCATGGGAGATGCTGCACGTCACCGCCAAGGTCCGCGCGGGCCAGACCGTCCTCGTGCACGGTGCGGCGGGCGGCGTCGGCAGCCTCCTCGTGCAGCTCGCGCGCCTCGCCGGTGCCCGCGTCATCGGCACGGCTTCGGCGGGCAAGCACGAGCTGTTGCGCTCACTTGGCGCCGAGCCCGTCGACTACCGCAAGGGCGATGTCGTCGCACAGGTGCGCGCGCTCGCTCCGAACGGCGTGGACGCCGTGTTCGACCACGTGGGCGGCAAGAGCCTCGACGAGTCGTGGAGCTTGCTCGCGCCCGGCGGTGTGCTGGCTAACTACGGCTCCGCAGGCACGCTGCACGACTCCGGGCACCCGTTGCGACCTTACGTCGGCACCGTGCGACGGCTCGCGTGGTGGCAGCTGCGCAGGCTTGTCGGGCTGACCGGCGGGCGTCGCGCCTCGATGTACTACGTCAAGCCCGGCCCCGGTTTCGCCAAGGCGCTGACCGAGGTGTTGCGCCTGGTCGCCTCCGGCTCCCTCACCCCGCACATCGACCGCCGCTTGCCCCTGGCCGACGCCGCCAAGGCGCTCACCCTCCTCAGCACCGGCCAGGCCACCGGCAAGATCGTCCTCGAAGCGTGAACGCACCAAACGACCCGTTCAGTGCGCTCAACGCACCGAACGGGACGTTGGCGCCGCGCGGGGAGCCGTGTACCCAATGTGGACACTTTGGGCGATGAACGGGGTTTCACCCACTGCGTGAACGTGGCTTGCCGCTCGCCACCGCGATGGGCAACGCTTGAAGTGGGGGGTCCCCCAGCGTGCGAAAGCCACCCTCGCCCGACCGCTCGAAGCTCGGCCGCTCCCGAGCTCGGCCACCCGAAGCTCGACCGCCCCGACGCCGACCGTCCAAAAAGGAGTTGCGGTCGGGGCTAGCGTGGATTCTCGTGCGCGCGTTGATCGGGTGCTATCCACACCTCGCCGTCGCCGGATTCCACCGCTACTCCACCTACCGTTCGGCCGCTGTCGCGGCCCTGACCACCAATTCCGCCTTCGGCCTCATGCGCATCGCGGTCCTCTTCGGCGTGCTCGGCGCCCGCCAGGAGGTCGCGGGCTACGACGCGGGCAGCATCGCCAGCTACGTGTGGCTCGGCCAAGGGCTGCTCGGCGTGATCATGCTGTGGGGCGGGCACGAGCTCGCCGACCGGGTCCGCAGCGGAGACGTCGCGATCGACCTCTCCCGGCCGTGGAACCTCCAGTTCGCCCTGCTCGCCGAGGAGTTCGGCCGGGCCGGGTTCGCCGTGCTGATCAGGTTCGTCCCGCCGATGCTGATCGGCTCGCTGCTGTTCGACCTCCGCTGGCCCCAACGAACACAGACCTGGGCGTTGTTCGCGCTCAGCGTCGTCCTGGCCGTCGCGATGAGCTTCGCGATGCGCTTCCTGTTGAGCCTCAGCGCTTTCTGGTTGCTGGACGCGCGCGGGATCACCGCGATGTACGGCATCCTCGGCGGCATCGTGTCGGGGCTGACCGTGCCGCTGGCGTTCTTCCCCGACTGGGCGCAGGACGCGCTCTGGTGGACGCCCTTCCCCTCCTTGCTGCAGAACACGATCGACGTGTTCATCGAGCGCGGCGACCCGCTACCGCTGCTCGCCCACCAAGCGCTGTGGACGGTCGTGCTGCTCGTGGTCGGCCAGTTCGTGCAGCGCGCGGCCGAGCGGAAGCTGGTGATCCAGGGTGGCTGACCGCGTCTACCTCAGCATCCTGGGCTCGCGTTTCCGCTCCCAGCTCTCCTACCGCACCTCGTTCCTGCTGGACTTCGTCGCGCAGATGCTCGGCCAAGCGGGCGAGCTGATCGTCATCCTCGTGCTCTTCGGGCGAGCCACCGAACTCGGCGGCTTCGCCGCGCACGAGGTGCTGATCATGTACGGCATCGCGGGCGTGGGCTTCGGGCTCGCCGACCTCTTCGTCGGCCAGCTCGACGAGCTGCCCCGGCTGATCAAGACCGGGCAGCTGGACGTGCTCCTGCTGCGCCCGCTCAGCACCCTCGCGCAGGTCGTCACCGGCGACATCCAGCTGCGCCGGGTCGGCCGGATCGCCGCCGCGCTGGGGGTTCTCATCTACGTCTTGTCCACTTCGGACATCGCGTGGAGCGTCCCCAAGCTGCTGCTCGCCGTCACCGCCCCGCTCGTCGGCGCGGTGATCTTCGGGGCTATCTGGGTCGTCGCGTGCTCGATCTGCTTCTGGATCGTGGACGGCCGCGAACTGGCCAACGCGGTCACCTACGGCAGCAACATGTTCAGCTCCTACCCGATCACCGTCTACCCGCCGTGGCTGCGCCGTGTGCTGGCCTTCGTCATCCCGGGCGCGTTCGTCGCCTACTACCCGGCGCTCGCGCTGCTCGACCGGCCCGATCCCCTTGGCGCACCGGCATTCCTGGGATGGTGCTCGCCACTGATCGCGCTCGCCGCCGCCGGGGTCGCCGGGCTCGTCTGGCGCTTCGCCGTCCGCCACTACCAAGGAACAGGATCATGAGCGCCCTCATCGTGGCGGACGGGCTCCGCCGCAGCTTCACCATCTCCCACCGAGCCGGTTTCCTGCGCAGGCGCCGCACCGAGGTGGTCGCGGTCGACGCGGTGAGCTTCACAGTTGACCGGGGCGAGGCGGTCGGCTACGTCGGCCCCAACGGCGCGGGGAAGTCCACAACGATCAAGATGCTGACCGGCATCCTCACCCCCTCCTCGGGCTCAGCCACGGTCTGCGGTCTCGATCCGGCGAAGGAGCGGCGCGCGCTCGCCGCCCGCATCGGCGTGGTGTTCGGCCAGCGCAGCCAACTGTGGTGGGACCTGCCGCTCGCGGAGAGCTTCGAGTTGCTGCGCTCGATCTACCGCGTGCCGCGCGAGCGCTACCGCGAACGCCTCGCCGAGTGCGTCGAACTCCTTGAGCTGACGCCGTTTCTCGCCACACCGGTGCGCCAGCTCTCCCTGGGGCAGCGGATGCGCGGCGAGGTCACCGCGGCGCTGCTGCACGACCCGGAGCTGCTGGTGCTCGACGAGCCGACGATCGGGCTCGACCTGGAGTCCAAGGAGCGGCTGCGCACCTTCCTCGCCGACCTCAACCGGCGCGGCACCACGCTGCTGCTGACCACGCACGACCTCGACGACATCGAGCGCCTGTGCGGGCGGTTGATGGTGATCGACCACGGGCGGGTGCTCGCGGACGGGCCGCTGAGCGAGCTGCGCGCCGAGGTCGTCACCGAGCGGACCCTGGTCGTGGACCTGACCGAGCCGCAGCCGCCGCTGACCGGGCTGCCAGGTGTCCGCGAGGTGCGCACCGAGCTGGACGGACTGCGCCAGCACCTCGTCTTCGGACGCTCGGACACCACGGCGGCGGCGCTGATCTCGGCTCTTGTCGACCGCGTCGCCGTGCACGACGTGTCCGTGGCCGAGCCGGAGATCGAGGAATTGATCAGACGTTTGTACGCGCGCTGACGCGGTGACCGATTTGTGAATAACCTCGGGGCGGACGACACCGTCCCGAGGAGGAGCCCATGCCCACGACGCGTCGCCTGGCGATCGCCGTGCTGCCCCTGCTGATGATCACGTTGGCCGGGTGCTCGCAGATCCAGGAAGCGGGCTCCAAGGCGAAGGTGTGCACCGACGCCATCGCGCTCGCCGCGTTCACGCCCGACCCCAAGGACGGCGAACAGGCGCAGAAGGAGACCAAGGAGACCGGCGACAAGCTGCACGAACTCGCCAAGAACGCCAAGGACGGCGACGTCAGCGGGGCCATCACCACGCTGGGCAACTCCTACGTCGACATGGCGAAGCAGCGCGTCGAGGACGCCGCCAACCTGCCGAAGTGGATCGAGACCAAGGTCAAGCAGCTCGACGCGCTCCGTCAGGCCTGTCTCTGAGCCAGGACGGCGTCGTAGAGGGCTTTTCTGCTGACACCTGAGGAGGCGGCCACCGCGGCGGTCGCCTCCTTCAGGCGCTCACCTCCGGCGACGCGCTCCTCGACGGCGGGCACGAGCGCGTTCACGTCCGTCACGGCCGACTCGTCCGCGGCGGCTCCGGCGAGCACGACGGTGATCTCACCGCGCACACCTTCTTCCGCCCACGCCGTCAGCTCGGCGAGCCCGCCCCTCCTGACCTCTTCGTACTGCTTGGTCAGCTCCCGGCACACGGCGGCTTTCCGTTCCGCACCAAGCACTTCAGCGGCGTCAGCGAGGGTCGCGGCGAGCCGGTGCGGAGCCTCGAAGAACACCACCGCGCGCTGCTCGGTGCGCAGCGAGGTCAGCCACCGCCGACGATCACCGGACTTGCGCGGCGGAAAGCCCTCGAAGCAGAAGCGCTCGCACGGCAGCCCGGACACGGCCAGCGCGGTGGTCACGGCGGAGGGGCCGGGCAGGCAGGTCACGGTGATGCCCTCCGCGGCGCACGCGGCGACGAGCCGGTAGCCGGGGTCGGACACGCTCGGCATCCCCGCGTCGGTCACCAGCAGCACGGTCGAACCGGAGCGGAGGGCTTCGAGCAGCATCGGCAGCCGGGCGTTCTCCACGGCGTCGTAGAAGCTGACGACCCTGCCGCTGGGCCGCACGTCCAGCGCCGCCGCGAGCGACCTCGTGCGCCTGGTGTCCTCGGCCGCGATCACCTCGGACTCGGCGAACGCGGCGACCAGCCTCGGCGAGGCGTCCCTGGAGTCCCCCAGCGGCGTCGCGGCCAGCACCAAACGCCCTGATCCCGATTCGACCTGCATGGACGTAGACCCTTTCACGGCGTTCGAGCGCGGCCGCCCCGCCCCTGTCTACGATCGTCCGGGTGAACCAGCGGAGAGAGGTGCGCGCCTGATGCGTGAGGACGCCACACCCCCCGTCGACGAGCGGCCATGGCAACCGTTCGGGCCGCCCCCGCCCAGCGACCGCCTGCGCGGCTGGACGGTCGCGCTGACCCTGGCGCTGATCGGCGGGATCGTCCGGTTCTGGAACCTCGGCCACCCGGCCGACAAGGGCACCCCCGTCTTCGACGAGAAGCACTACGCGCCGCAGGCGTGGCAGCTGCTGCGCAACGGCGGCTACGAGGACAACCCCGGCTACGAGCTGGTGGTGCACCCGCCGCTGAGCAAGCAGCTGATCGGGTTCGGCGAGTGGATCTTCGGCTACAACGGCTGGGGCTGGCGCTTCTCCTCGGCGGTGTTCGGCACCATCTGCGTGCTGCTGATCGTGCGCATCGCGCGCAGGCTGACCCGCTCCACGCTGCTGGGCGCGGTCGCGGGCGTGCTGCTGATCGCCGACGGCGTGAGCCACGTGTCCTCGCGCGTGGCGATGCTCGACATCTTCCTGGCCGTGTTCGTGGTCGGCGCCTTCGGCTGCCTGCTGGTCGACCGCGACCAGGTCCGCGCCCGGTTGACCGTGGCGATGAGCGAGGGCTGGGTGGGCAACAGCCCGCTCGGCCCCCGGCTCGGCTTCCGCTGGTGGCGCTTCGGCGCGGGCGTCCTGCTCGGCCTCGGCTGCGGCATCAAGTGGTCCGGCGTGTGGTTCATCGTCGCGTTCGGCCTGCTCAACGTCTTCTGGGACGTCACGGCACGGCGAACGGCCGGAATGCGCAGGCCGTGGGCGGGCACCTTCGCCCGCGACCTCGCCCCCGCGCTGTGGGCGCTGGCGGTGATCCCGGTGGTGACCTACTTCTGCACCTGGTGGGCGTGGTTCGGCAGCGAGACCGGCATCGACCGCTGGGCCGCCTCGATCAAGCTCACGGTGGACACGTTCCTGCCGTTCCTGCCCGACCCGTTGCGCGGGCTGCTCTTCTACCACGACAACGTGCTGGGTTTTCACACGAGCCTGCACACCCCGGCGACCCCGCACCCGTGGGAGTCCAAGCCGTGGACGTGGCCGATGGGGCTGCGGCCGATGCTCTACTACTACGAGTCCGGCGCGAACGCGATGGGCTGCGGGCGCCAGGACTGCGTCGGCGCGGTCATGCTCATCGGAACGCCCGCGATGTGGTGGCTGGCCTTCCCGATGCTCGGCTGGGCGGTCTGGCGCGCGCTGAGCAGGCTGGACTGGCGCTACTCCGCCGTTCTGGTCGCCTACGGGGCCGCGTGGCTGCCCTGGTTCCTCGACATCGACCGGCAGATGTACTTCTTCTACGCCACCGCGATGGCGCCGTTCCTGGTGCTCGGGCTGACCATGGGGCTCGGCGAGATCCTCGGCAGGGCGCGCGCGGGCTTCGAGCGCCGCAGGACCGGGCTGCTCGTCCTGGCGCTCTACCTCGGGCTCGTCGTGGCGAACTTCGCGTGGCTGTGGCCGGTGCTCGTGGGCGACTCGATCACGCCGTGGCGGTGGAACGCCGAGCTGTGGCTGCCCTCCTGGCGGTGATCCGCGCTCAGCCGCAGCGGTAGACCAGCGGGGTGTCCTTGTTGTCGGTGCGCGTGTAGGCGGGGATGCCGCCGTCGTCGCCGACCTTGCCCGCGAACAGCTGCGGGGTGTTCGGCAGCTTCGCTTCGAGTTTCCCGCCGCGCCACACCGCCGCGCCCACCGAGAAGTCGTGGGTGTCGCCGACCGCGAGCCCGTCGCGGTTCACGCTGTCCGCCGACTGCCCCTCCGGCAGGACGCCGGCCTTGCCCGTCGCGTCCCACTGCACCGCGCGCAGCTCACCGGGCTGCCCTTCCAGGGTGATCCAGCCGACCACGCGGCCCGCTGAGATCGACTTGCCGGAAACGTCCTTCGCGGCGACCGGCGGCGCGAGCTTCGTCGCGACCCCGTTCTTCCAGCGGTAGCCGGTGCCCGTGCCGTTGCTCGTGACGACGTCGACCAGGACGGTCCCGTCCTCGTCGATGTCGTTGGCCACCTTGGTGTCCGTGCCCGGTAGCCCGGTCAGCTCGACCATCTCCCCCGGCCGATCGGCGGGCCACATCACCGCGCGGCCCCGCTCGCCCAGCTTCGGCACGTACTGGCCGACGATGTCGCCGCGGTCGTTCACCGCCTTCGCCGTCGCGGAGTGCGTGCCCGCGGGCACCGGCAGGGCTTCGATCCGCGTCCCCACGGATCGGAACGGGCCGTAGCTGAACGTGCTGCGCAGGCCGTGGCCTACCACCGTGCCGGAGCGGTTCACGTCGGCGACCGCGACGAGGTACGGCGAGAACGGCACCTGGCCGTAGTCGACCACGCCGGTGGGCTTCCACAACGCGACGCGCTCCGCCCCGCTGCCCATCATGATCCCGGCGTAGCCGCCCTGGTTGTCCGAGGCGACCGCGCGCCCCTGCGTCATCCCGGCGGGAAGCGGAAGTGAGGAGGCTTTCCACGTGCACGTTGCCGCCGTTGCTGCTGGTCCTGCAACTACAGAACCCGCAGCGACGAGAATCGCGGGGAGTGCCAGTCGGATTGCGCTCACGATTACCCCCTCAGTCAGGAAATCGACGCTAGTGAGCGTTCCGACCGGCGCGAACCCCTATCTTTTGCGACCCCTCACATGAAATCGTGCGCGTGATCGGTCGCCCACTCCGCAAATGTGCGTGGCGGCCGCCCGGTGATCTTCTCGGTGACGTCGTGGACCTCGGCGGGCTTCTCGACGGCATCCCTGAGGTAGCCCAGCAGCGAGTCGATGACCTCCACCGGCGCCCACCGCGCCATCTGCTCGCGGGCCTGCTCAGGCGTCAGCTCGTCGAAGCGCACCGGCCGCCCGATGGCCTCCCCGATCAGCTCCACCTGCCGCCGCTGCGTCATCGCCTCCGAACCGGTCAGCTCGTACGCCTTCCCCGCGTGGCCGTCGTCCAGCAGTGCGCGGACCGCGACCGCCGCGATGTCCTTCTCGTGCACCGGCGCGATCTGGGCGTCGCCGTAGGGAGCGCGCACGACGCCCTCCGCGCGAATGCTGTGCGCCCACTGGAGGGTGTTCGCCGAGAACGAGCCCGGTCGCACGAACGTCCAGTCCATCGTGGACGCTTCGACCGCGCGCTCCACCACCACGTGCCGCCTGCCGATCACATCGTCCTCGGCGTTGTTCTCCTTGGCGGACAACGAGGACAGCACCACCACGCGCCGCACTCCGGCTTCCTCTGCGAGCTTCACGAACTCGCCGACCGAACCCGGCTCCGGGAACAGGTACACCTTGTCCACAGTGGACAGAGGTGCCGCGAGGGTCTCCGGCTCGGCCAGGTCCGCCGCGCGCACGTCGACCCCCTCGGGCAAGCCCGCCGTCTCCGGACGGCGCGTCGTCGCGCGCACGCTCACCCCCTCGGCCAGCAGCATCTCCACCACGTTGCGCCCGACGTTGCCCGTGGCTCCAGTCACCAGAATCGTCATGCCCCCAGGTTCAACCAAGCGTTTGAACACGTCAACCAAATAGCTGACTGATAATCTCCGGACCTTGATCACCCCAGCTCGAGGAGGACCCGTGCCCGCACCGAGGCGAGCGCCGAACCCGGACGAACGCCGCCAGGACGCGGACCGCTCGCGGCGCCTGCTGCTCTCCGCCGCCTTCGACGAGTTCGCCGCCAAGGGCTTCGCCGGGGCGCGGGTGCACGAGATCGCGGCGAAGGCCGGGGTGAACAAGCAGCTGATCAACTACTACTTCGGCGGCAAGGAAGGGCTCTACCGGGAGCTGCAGCAGGCGTGGCTCGACCGCGAGGCCGCGTTCAACACGCCGCAGCAGCCGCTGCCCGACCTCGCCGTGCGCTACCTCCGCGAGAGCCTCGCCGACCCGCGCGGCATCCGCCTGATGATCTGGCGCGGCCTCGACTCCGGCGACACCCCGCCCGACGAGTCGCCCATCGACGAGGACCTGGCCTACCTCCGCGACCGCCAGCACGACGAGGAGCTGTCCCCCGACCTCGACCCCGCCGCCGTGCTCCTGCTGATGATGGCCGCGATCAGCGCCCCCATCGTCATGCCCGACGTCACCAAGCGGCTCTTCGGCCTCGCCCCCACCACGCCCGAGTTCGAGGAGCGCTACGGCGCGCAGATCCGCCTCATCCTGGAAAAGCTCTGCCACTGACGTCGTTCTCGGGCCATCCGGTCGATCCCGGCCACGCTCTTCGGATCCGCGTCCTCTTGTCGCCCCCTCTCCCTAACCTCGGCGGAGGGGGTACGACATGACTGCTACGCGACGGCTCCAGATTCTCGTGGTGGTGTGCTCGGTCGTCTTCACCATCGGCACCGCGCTGCAGAACTTCGTGATCGTCAACCACGAGATGCTCGAACACACCATGCGCCTCGCCGGGCGCTCCGCCGACCCGTCCGGCTTCCTCACCGGGTTCCGGATCATCGGCTGCGTCTACATCGTCGGCAACGCCATCGGCCTGCTCGCGCTCACCCGCCGGAAATGGGTCTTCTGGGCCGCGCTCACCGTCAACCTCACCCAGGCCGCAGGCGTCGTCATGATCAAGCCCGAGGTCTTCCAGGCAACCTTCGACCTCTACGGCTTCCCCGGCCTGCTCCCCTCCATCGTCACCGACGGCGGCGCACTCCTGCTCGCCCTCGCGCTCATCGCTTCCCTCATCCGCCACCGCGCCCCCTGGGCCAGCCAGGTCACTTGATCGCCCATTCCCACCGGCCTCCACCGTTGACGATCTTCACCGCATCGTTCGGCAGGTGGATCTCGACCGCGCCCACGTACTTCCTGTTCGGCATCCAGTTGTCATCGCCGAATCCCATGCGGTCCTTCTCCGGCGCGCACTTCCACGAACTCGACGGGTTCAGCTCGCCGCCGGTGGTCACTCCCTGATCGCTGATCGCCTGGAACCGCGTGATCGCGCCGGACGGAGCACGGCTGCCGTCATAGGCGCTCCCCGTCGAGATCTCGATCCACACCAACTGCCGCCGCGTCCCCTCGAGCGGAGCGTCACCCACGTAGCCACCGCCTGTGCAGCCCGTGAGCTTGGTGATCGTGTACTGCAACGAACAGCTGTCGATAGTCGAGCCCGAGCAGTCCAAACCCGCCCTGTCACCGAGCTTCTTGGCCAGCGGCGCCTGCACAGCGGATGTCGTAGTGGTGACCGCTGGAGCGACGACGCTGGAAGGAGCGGGGCTCACCCCTTGTGGCTGCTGAGCGCAACCGAACAGGGAAAGTGCAAGAACACTCGAAAGAATGACGACGCGGCGCATGTGATGACCTCCGATTTACCCCTGAATTCGGAGGTGAGCATCTTCCAGTTACCGGGATTCCCATTCCGTTATCGGCACGTCGCTCGAGCGAAACTGAGTTATCTGTGCACATTTGTGCCGCGTTCTCAGCACGTCGCCCAACTCCACGCCGGTCACGGCTAGGCTGAGGTGGGTGACCCTGACGCACCAGGAAATCTTCCAGCGCTACGTGCACGCGGGCCCGATGAGCCGGGACCCGGACGCGCTCGCGGAGCTGTTCACCGAGGACGGTGTGTTCGAGGCTCCGTTGGTCCCCGAGGGCCACGCCCTACCGCGCCGCATGGTCGGCCGCGAGGAGATCCGCACCGGCCTCAAGGCGTACTACCAACGCGGCTCCGACAACTACGGAACCGTGAACACCCAGGAATCCCGCTTCGTCCTCCACGAGACCGCCGACCCCGCCGTCTTCATCGTCGAACTCGACACGGTCCTCGACGCTCCTGACGGGCGGCGCACCACCATGTCCCTCGTCCAGATCTTCCGCACCCGGGACAACCTCATCACCCACCTGCGAGACTACTTCCCCACCCCGCAGGCGACATGAGCTGGCTCGACCACGTGGGTGAGCGGCGCAAGATGGTCGACAAGGTGTATTCGGCACCGCCGTCGCTGACGGACGTGGATCTGTTCCAGGTCGACGTCGACCGCGAGGGCCCACGCATCGACATGCGATTCGACCTCGCCACATTCGCCGACAACCCTCTCACCGAGTGGGTGGCCGACGGCCGCAATCGGATTCAGCTGAAACTGACCTTCAGCTTCGTCCGGGACCTGGTGATACGCGGCTTCGGCTGGGAGAACAAGGCAAGCATCGACATGCACCTGCACGACCACGAAACGCTCGCCGTCCACGTCCACGGCAACACCACCGACATCTCATTCCGCTGCTCGCGGCACCTGATCCTGCAACACCTGTCCGCCTACATCCACGCCCCGAACTCCACGCCCTGATCCACCCGCGCGGGCCGAGCTCGGTGAGGACGTCCGCCGCCGTCGTCTACGGCGCCGGCGTGGTCCTGCCCTCCTCGGACAACACGCGTTGCCGGTGAGCAATCACGGCGCTCGCCAGTGCGATGCCCGGCTTGGGTCGGATGCTCGACCGTTCCCGGAAAGCGATGATCGCTTGCAGGGAGCGGTGGTGGCGCAGCAAGTCGTCGATCTCGTCGCGCACCGGCGCCGACGAGCTCGACCACGCGTCCTGCGCTTCACAGCCGCTACAGCCCCTGCCTGCCCCTGACCGCAAACCCCAACAGAGCGCTTCACAGCTGGGGCATCGCCATTCCGTGTACTTGACCGCGCACGAGTCGCACAACGCCGTGAGTTCACTGCTGTCGGACCGGGGCTCAGCTGGCAGCGAGCCGCAAACAGTGCAGATGGCGTCCACTCGCACAGTCTGACCACGGTCGGACTGACATGCTCGCCATTTTCCAGCCGTACCGCTGGCCAGTTCAGCCTGCGCTGGTTCCCGAGCAACGCGACCACGCCGGGCCAGAACGCAAAAGGCGAGCGCTCTTTGCGAGCACTCGCCTTCTAGCGTGGAGCTGAGGGGAATCGAACCCCTGACCTTCTCGATGCGAACGAGACGCGCTACCAACTGCGCTACAGCCCCGTGTTCTGTTGTGCGGGAAGCATAACAGTTGGTTGGGGGTGCTTCGCACACCCCCCACCACTACTCGCCCGAGGCCCGCCGGTAGGTCATTTGCGCAGGTGGGTCCAGGTGTTCGAAGGTCGGGTCCTCGTCGTCGAGGTCGAGAGCCTCGGCGCTGGGGCGCGAGGAGCAGCGGGTGCCGACCGGCTTGCTTGCGGCCTTGGTGGGCATCTCGAAGGTCTCGACGTCGTCGTCTTCGTCGTCCTGCTCGAACTGGTCGTGCTGGGCGACGTCCTCGTCCTCATCGTCCTCGGCGCCGCGCATGCGGGCGAGCCTGCGCTCACGGATCTCCGCTTCGATGCGCACCTGGCGCCGGAGGTAGGTGAGGTACCCGACGAGGATCACATCGGTGGCGCCGTGCGCCCACCACAGGACCGGCATCGCGAACCCGGCGAGCAGGCCGGTGGCGAGGGCGAGCAGCAGCATGCCGAGGACGACGCGCTGCCGGAACTGGTACTTGGCGCGCGCGACCATGGCGGCGAGCTCGGGGTCGAAGCCGCCCCGGCCCGGCCGGTAGCGGCGGCGGGCGCGGCGGTTGATCGACTCGTCGCCGTAGTCCTCGGCGTAGTGGTCGGAATAGCTGTCGTAGTCCTCGGAGTCCTCAGCGGGCTCCGGCGCCCGTCGTCCGGGCATGGCGAACACCTCCTGCGCGTTCTCCTCCGGAAGCTGTGCCCCGCGCGCGGCGCGTTCACCGCCGCGACGGACGACTCTGCCCGTGAGGGCCGAGTCGGCTGTTCTGGCGACGGGCTTTCGACGCCGCGCCACCATGGGTACGAGAACGACGAGCCAGGCAGCCGCGAGAGCGGCGAAGATCAACGAGCTCGGCACGCCTGTCCACCTCCCCCACACCACGCCCGACATTCATACGTGAACGCCACGTTAGTCACACCAGTCACACCCGTGTCGGAGCCACGCCGCCGGTCAACACGCCGGAGCATGTCGATCATTACCTGATCAGGCGATGCGTACCGGCTGAATCAGGGAATGCGAGCCAGCCCACGCCGCACCAGCCGGGCAACCGAACCGACGCCGAGCTCCTCCTCGGTGAACGCGAGGCTGAGGTGGTCGCGCCAGATGCCACCCACGTCGAGGTAGCGCTCGTAGAGCCCTTCGCGGCGGAACCCGAGCTTGTCGAGCACGCGGAGGCTGGGCTCGTTCTCCGGCCGCACGGTGGCCTCCAGCCGGTGCAGCCCGGCGGGCCCGAGGCTGTGGTCCACGACCAGCGCGACGGCGGCGGTGGCGACTCCACCCCTGGTCAGCTCGCTGGACACCCAGTAGCCGACCCAGCCGGAGCGCAGCGCGCCGCGTTGGATGTTGCCGACGGTGACCTGACCGGCGAGGCGGCCGTCGAGCACGATGGTGAACGGCAGGGCCAGCCCGCGCCTGCCCAGTGAGCGCAGCGTCGCCCACTGCGGCGGCCAGGCCAGCAGCGAGTTGCGCTCGTCCCAGCCCTGCCCGTACGAGCTGGGCTCCCACGGTTCGAGGTGCGCGCGGTCGCGCTGGCGGGCGGAGCTCCACGCGCTCGCGTCGCGCAGGCGCGGCGGGCGCAGTTCGAGGGTGCCCCCGGCGACGACCAGCGGGCCCAGCCGGGCCGGCCAGCCGGGGTGGCGTCCCTCTGGTGGCCGGAGGTCAGCCACGCTGCGCCAGGAAGCTCACCGCCACCTCTTCCCCGACCAGGACGTCGGTGGTCTCCTCGTCCAGCAGGATCAGGCAGTTCGCCTCGGCCAGCGAGGCGAGCAGGTGCGAGCCGGAGGTGCCCAGCGGCTGCACCAGGTACTCGTTGGTCTCGGTGTCGCGCATGAGCTGTCCGCGCAGGAAACCCTTGCGCCCCTTGGCGGAGGTCACCGGGGAGACCAGGCGGGCCTTGACCCTGCGGCGCTGCGGGTTGCGCTTGCCGAGCGCGGCGCGGATCAGCGGCCGGATCAGCACCTCGAAGATCACCAGGGCACTGATCGGGTTGCTGGGCAGCAGGAACGTGGGCACCTCGTCCGGCCCGAGCCTGCCGAAGCCCTGCACGGAACCGGGGTGCATCGCCACCCGGGTCTCGTCCAGCTCGCCCAGGTCGGCCAGCGCGCCGATGACCTCTTCGCCGCCGCTGCCGCCGATCGCGCCCGTGATGACCACGATCTCGGAGATCAGCAGCCGTCCCTCGACGATCTCGGCGAAGCGCGACGGCTCGGTCGTGACCACGCCGACCCGGCTGACCTCGGCCCCGGCGTCCCGAGCCGCCGCGGACAACGCGTAGGAGTTGACGTCGTAGACCTGCCCCGGACCCGGGGTGCGGTCGATGTCCACCAGCTCCTCGCCGATGGAGATGATCGACACCCTCGGCCGGGGGTGCACGAGCACCTTGTTGCGGCCGACCGCGGCGAGCAGACCGACCTGGGCCGCGCCGATCGCCGAGCCCATGCGCACGGCGACGTCACCGGTCTGCACGTCCTCGCCGGTGCGGCGGACGAACGCGGCCGAGGGCACCGGGCGCTGCACGGAGACCCTGGCCGGGTGCTCGTCGGTGTAGGCGAGCGGAACGACCGCGTCGGCCAGCGTCGGCAGCGGGGCACCGGTCGCCACCCGCACGGCCTGCCCGGGTTGCAGGCGGCTGGGCTGGCGGGAACCGGCCTGGATCTCCCCGACGACGGGCAGCACGACCGGGTCGGCGCCCGCCTGCTGCACGTCGACACTGCGCACCGCGTAGCCGTCAACGGCGGCTTGGTCGAAGCCGGGCAGCGCCCGCTCCGCCACGACCTCCTCGGCGCACAGCAGACCCTGCGCCTCGGAGATGGCCACCCGCACTGGGGACGGCTGCACCGCGGCGCGGAGAACGCGGGCCAGCTGCTCGTCTACGGACCTCATAACTTCCTAGGATGCGGCAACGCGCTCGCGGAGCCACTTCAACAGGCCGGGCCCATACGCGGGATCTTTCAGCGCGAAGTCGACCGCGGCCTTGAGGAAGCCCCCGGGGTTGCCCAGGTCGTGCCGGTCGCCGCGGTGCACCACGACGTGCACGGGGTGGCCCTCGGCGATCAGCAGCGCGATGGCGTCGGTGAGCTGGAGTTCGCCACCGGCACCCGGCGTGATCCGCTTCAGCGCGTCGAAGATCGCCCGGTCGAGCAGGTAGCGACCGGGGGCGATCAGGTTCGACGGCGCGTCCTCGACCGCGGGCTTCTCCACCATGCCCTTGAGCCGCTTCACGTCCGGCTCGTCGGTGTCGTCCACGTCGAAGACGCCGTAGGCCGACACCTGCTCGCGCGGCACCTCGATGGCGAGCAGCACGCTGCCGCCGAAGCGCTCGCGCACCGCGGACATGGCCTCCAGCGCGCCGTTGGGCAGGATCAGGTCGTCCGGCAGCAGCACCGCGACGGCCTCGTCCTCGCTGGTCAGGTTCGGCTCGGCGCAGGCGACCGCGTGCCCGAGGCCCAGCGCCTGCTCCTGGATGGCGACCTCGACGTCGAGCAGGCCGGGGGCGCGGCGCACCTTGTCCAGCAGCTCGGTCTTGCCGCGCTTCTCCAGCGTCGACTCCAGCTCCGGCGCGGGCTGGAAGTGCTGGCCGACCGACGCCTTGTCCGGCGAGGTGACGATCACCAGCTTGCTCGCGCCCGCCTGGGCGGCCTCTTCGGCCACCAGCTCGATCGCGGGCCGGTCGACTACGGGCAGCAGTTCCTTGGGCACGGACTTCGTGGTCGGCAGGAACCGGGTGCCGAGTCCGGCTGCGGGCACGATTGCGGTGCGGAAGGCGCTCGACGAGCTCATGGGCCGAGCCTATCCGGCGTGCCTAAGCTCACTTTTCGTGGCTTCGGAAGATCTCATCAGGCAGGCGAAGAAGGCATGGCGCGAACGGCTGTCCCACGGCAGGGCAGCCTTACCGGACCAGGTGCTCGCGGACCGCGCGGAAGCGTTGGCCAGCACCCTGTCCGACTGGGCGGCGACCTACTCCGGCGGAACCGTCTGCGCCTACGTCCCGATCGGCGCGGAACCCGGTTCACCTGCGTTGTTGTCCTCCCTTCTCGATGCCGGTTGCCGTGTGCTGCTGCCCGTGGTGACCGGTAGGAGCCCCCTCGCGTGGTCCGAGCACACGGGGGAACTGCTGCCCGCCAAGTTCGGGCTTCTCGAACCGCCGGGTCCGCGGCTGGACGCGTCGGCGATGGGTGCGGCGGACGCGGTGCTGGTCCCGGCACTGGCCGTGGACCGGCGAGGCGTCCGGCTCGGGCGCGGGGCCGGGCACTACGACCGGTCGCTGCCGTTCGTCCGCCCCGGCACTCCCCTGGTCGCCGTCGTTCACCCGGAAGAATTCGTCGACGAGCTTCCCGGTGAGGAGCACGACGTCCGCATGACGGCGGTGCTGGTCCCGCACGCGGACGTGCGACCGCTCTGACCCGGGGTGTTTGCGCTCCGGGGCAGAATTGGCGCATCATCGTATTTAGCACTCGTCGCTGCTGAGTGCCAACCGGTTGAGTGCCAGTCGCTGTTCCAGCGGCAGTTGACGACAGTTCGCGGAGGGACGTCGTGCCGACCTACCAGTACGCCTGCACTGAGTGCGAGCACCGCTTCGAGCAGTTCCAGTCGTTCAGCGACGACGCTCTCACGACGTGCCCGGAGTGCTCGGGCAAGCTCCGCAAGCTCTTCGGCTCGGTCGGCATCGTGTTCAAGGGGAGCGGCTTCTACCGCACCGACAGCCGGTCGGGCGGCAGCTCCACGGTGGGCGCCTCCTCTGATTCGTCCTCGTCGGACAGCAAGTCGAAGTCGTCTTCCTCGGAGTCCTCCGCTGGGTCGTCCGGGTCCTCTTCGGACTCGTCCAAGTCGACTTCCTCATCTTCCACCACCACCCCGACAGCGAAGGCCGCAGCGGCCTCCTGAGGCCACCTGATCCGGCTAGTTGTCCACAGCGGCACCAGTTGTCCACAACTTGGCCGCCGAGGGCCGGACCGCACCCCATCACCTCCTAACGTCGAAGTCGCTGACCCACAACGACTTCAGGAGGCTCGATGGGCGGGACCCTGGCGCCGCTGCCCCGCGACCGGATAGGGCGGTTGCTGCGCGGCCGGATCGTGCTCCTGCGCAGGCTGCTGACGGCGCTTCTCGTTGCCCTGGCGGCGTTTCTGGCCTGCGCGCCACCGGCGGAGAGCGTGCGCGTCCTCGTGGCCGCACGGGATCTGGCACCCGGAGCGGTGCTCACTGCCGATGACGTTCGCCCGCACGCCTTCACCACGGACTCAGTACCGGACGGCGCTCTCCCAGTCGCCGCAACGGTTTCCGGGCGATTACTGGTGGGCGCGGCGCGACGCGGGGAACCGCTGACCGACCTGCGCCTCGCCGGGCCCGAGCTCACCGGCCTGGTCACCGGTGACGCCAACGGGGCGGCGGTCGCCGTGCGCCCCGCCGACCCCGGTGTTGCCGACCTGCTGCGAGCGGGTAGCCGGGTGGACGTGATCGCTCAGGAGTCGGCCGTGCTCGCCGAGGACGCCGTGGTGCTCGCGGTTCGCGGCGAGAAGGACGCGCGCGGCCTCGCCAATCGGGCGGAGCGCCTCGTCGTCCTCGCGCTGACCAGGGAGGACGCCACCCGCGTCGCGGCGGCCGGGCTCACCCGACCGGTGGCGATCACGCTACGGAGATGACTGTTTACTCTGTGCGGGCCAGTCGGCACAGGACCAAAAGGGGCAGCAGTGCTTAAGGGCTTCAAAGACTTCATCATGCGCGGCAACGTGGTCGAGCTCGCGGTGGCCGTGGTCATCGGCAGCGCGTTCACGGCGATCGTCACGGCGTTCACCACCGGCATCATCAAGCCGTTGATCAACTCGATCGGCGGTTCGGACCCGGCGCAGGGGCTTGGCTTCCAGCTCGTCGGTGACAAGCCGTCCACGTTCATCGACCTGGGCACCGTGATCAACGCGGCGATCAACTTCCTGATCGTCGCCGCGGTGGTCTACTTCGTCCTCGTCCTGCCGATCAAGAAGATCCAGGAGCGGCGCGAGCGGGGCAAGGAGGCCGGCCCGTCGAAGCCGACCGACGTGGAACTGCTGACCGAGATCCGCGACCTGCTGCAGGAGCGCAACACCCAGCGCTGAACCGCGACCACTGCGCCGGTGCGCCGTCCTGGGTAGCGTCGGAACCAGGACGGCACACCGCCGCGGTGGAGGGACAAGGCAATGAGCTTCCTGGACAAGGCCAAGGAACTCGCCAACCAGGCGAAGGAGAAGGTCGGCCCGCTCGCGGAGCAGGCCAAGGAGAAGGCGGGTCCGCTCGCCGAGAAGGCCGGTGACGCCGCGGCGCGCGGGGTCGACCTGGCCGCGTCGAAGCTGGACAAGGCCACGGGCGGGAAGTACCACGACAAGATCGAGGACGTCAGCACCAAGCTGGAGAACGTCCTCGACCCCGACCGCAAGAAGTAGGCCCGCCGGCAACACCCGTTTCGTACTCATAGCGGGAATTGGGAGCGCTCTTTTCCTGCTATGAGTACGAAACGGGGATCAGGCGTCGTGGTGGGGCGGGCGGTTCTCGTAGTACCAGGCGTCTGAGGTGCGGTCGGCGCGGTCGCCGGGATCGCGCTCGTCGGAGGTGGTCTCCGGGAGCACGTCGCCGAAGAGCTCGTCGAGCTTTCTGCGATGCTGCTCGGCCTGCTCGCGCTCGGCTGGCTCGCCCGTCACCGACGCCGCCTCACGCCTCTTCGATGCCGGAGAGCTGCTCGATCACGTGCTGCACCAACGGGGTCAGCGTGGCCATGCCGTCGCGGACCGAGGAGCGCGACGCGGCGAGGTTGACCACGAGGGTGCTGCCGGACACGCCGACGACGCCGCGCGAGATGCCGGCGTCCACCGCTCCGGCGGCCAGGCCGGAGGCGCGCAGGGCCTCGGCGACACCGGGCAGCGGGCGGTCGAGCACGCCGACCGTGGCGTCCGGGGTGACATCGCGTGGGGACACACCGGTGCCGCCGACGGTGATCACCAGGTCCACGCCGCCGATGACCGCGGTGTTGAGCGCGTTGCGGATCTCCACGATCTCGCCGGCGACCGCGACGGTGCCGTCCACGATGAAGCCTGCTTCTTCGAGCAGCTCGGTGACCAGCGGCCCGGTGGTGTCCTCGTGTTCGCCGTGTGCCAGGCGGTCGTCGACGAGCACGACGAGGGCACGGCCGAGCTTCGCGGTGCGTTCCATGAGGAGCACGTTAGTCGGCTCGGGCACGGCGTGCGTGGAAGGTTCGACGATCAGGTTCGGTCTCATGCGCTCCCCCGGGGATCGGACAGGACGGAGCGCGGGTCCCCGGCGCGAGGGCTGGCCGGGAACCCGCGTTCCTTCGTGGAGGTCAGCCTCCGCTGAGCACCCTGCTGCCCAGCGTCAGCTCGACCTCGCGTTCGGTACCGCCGCTGGCGACGGTGACCTTGACCTTGGAGTTCGGGTCGTGCGAGCGGACCGCGGCGATCAGCGAGTCGGTGTCGTTGATCCGCCGGCCGTCCAGCTTGGTGATCACGTCCCCCTGCTTGATGCCCGCGGCCTCGGCCGCCGAGTTCGGCTCGACAGTGCCGACGGCCGCGCCGTTGGCCGCCGTCGCGGAGCGCTGTTGCTGCGGCGCGAGCGTCACGCCGAGCACGGCGTGGGTGGCTTTGCCGTTGGTGCGCAGCTCGTTGGCGATGCGCATGGCCTGGTCGATCGGGATGGCGAAGCCGAGGCCGATGGAGCCGCCGGACTGCTGCTGGCCGCCGCTGGCCGTCTTGATCGCGGTGTTGATGCCGATGACCTTGCCGCTCATGTCCACCAGCGGACCGCCGGAGTTACCGGGGTTGATCGCGGCGTCCGTCTGCACCGCGTCCATCACGGTGCTGTCGCCCGCCTCGTTGCCGGTGCGCACGGGCCGCTGCAGCGCGCTGACGATGCCGCTGGTGACCGTGTTGCTCAGGCCGAACGGGGCGCCGATGGCGACGACCTGCTGGCCGACGCGGAGGTTGCCGGAGCGGCCGAGCTCGACCGGGGTGAGCCCGCTGACGCCCTCGGCCTTGACCACGGCGAGGTCGGAGGTGGGGTCGACGCCGATGATCTTGGCGGGCGCGGTCCTGCCGTCCTTGAACTGGATGCGGATCTGGCCGCCACCGGCCGCAGCCTCTTCGACCACGTGGTTGTTGGTCAGGATCATG
The DNA here is from genome assembly GCF_002155965.1 of Allokutzneria sp. NRRL B-24872. Lineage (GTDB taxonomy): Bacteria > Actinomycetota > Actinomycetes > Mycobacteriales > Pseudonocardiaceae > Allokutzneria. The sequence goes on along the minus strand of NZ_MUMH01000028.1, from coordinate 51,583 downwards.
CCGTCCGAGCTGAGCACGACGCCGGAGCCCGATCCGCTCTGCGTCTGCAACTGCACGACGCTCGGCAGCACCTTCTGCGCGACGGCCTCCACGCTGCCCGCGGGGGCGGGGCTGTTCACGTTGCTGGCGTCGGGCCGGGGCGCGTCGAGCGCGTTGTAGGAGCTGTTGTCGAGCGCGAGGTTGTAGCCGAGCAGGCCGCCGCCGACACCGCCCGCCGCGCCGCCGAGCAGCGCGAAGATCAGCGCGCCCGCGACGAGCTTGCCCCTGCCGGACTTCGGCTTCTGCTGCGGGTAGGGCTGCTGGTGCTGCACCGGGATGCCGAGCGGGTTGGTCAGGGGGCCGTTGTCCTGCTGCGGGTAGGGCTGGCCGCCGTAGCCCGCGTGCGGCTGCTGCTGGGCTGCGGTGGCCTCCGGCGCACCCTGCTGCTGCGGGGTGGTGCCCTCGGTCGGCTGCTGCGGGCGCTCAGGCTGTCCGCCCGAGGCGCCGGAGGTGTTGTCCGTCATGGGAACCACTCTGGAGTGCCGACCTGAGAAGAGGCTTAGACACGCCTGGGGTTCGCTTGTGGATACGCCGTCAATTCACCCGGAGGCACGCAGCCGCTCGGCGATCTGCTCCGGCGTGGCGTCGTTGACCCACACCGCCATCCCCGACTCCGAGCCCGCCAGATACTTCAGCTTGTCCGCGGTGCGCAGCACGGAGAACACCTGGAGGTGCAGCCACGAGTGCTCGCGGCCGACCCGGACCGGGGCCTGGTGCCAGGCGGCGATGTAGGGCAACGGCTTGTCGTAGAGCCCGTCGAGCCTGCCGAGCACATCGAGGTAGAGGCGGCCGAAGTCGTCGCGCTCGGCGTCGCTGAGCGCGGGGATGTCGGGGACTTGGCGGTGCGGCACGAGCAGCACCTCGACCGGCCATCGCGCGGCGGCCGGCACGAAGGCGGTCCAGTGCTCCGTGGAGCCGATGACGCGGATCTCCGCAGCGCGCTCTGCCGCCAGAACGTCGCCGAGGACGTGCCGACCGTGCTCGGCGTGGTAATCGCGGGCTGTGGCGAGCATGCGCTCAGTGCGCGGTGTGACGAACGGGTAGCCGTAGATCTGGCCGTGCGGGTGGTGCAGCGTCACGCCGATCTCTTCGCCGCGGTTCTCGAAGCAGAAGACCTGCTCCACGCCGGGCAGCGCGCTGAGCGTGCTCGTGCGGTCGGCCCACGCGTCCACGACGGTGCGCACCCGCGCGGGGCTGAGCCCGCCGAAGGAGGACTCGTGGTCGGAGGTGAAGCAGACGACCTCGCAGCGGCCGAGCCCTCCGGCCTGCTCCACCATGGGCATTCCGTCCACAGTGGACGGTAGAGCGGGAACGCCCTGGGCGAAGGACGGGAAGCGGTTCTCGAAGACCACCACGTCGTAGCTGGACTCGGGGATCTCGGTCGGCCGCCCCGGCGAGGTCGGGCACAGCGGGCACAGGTCGGCCGGTGGCTTGTAGATGCGGGTCTGCCGGTGCGCGGCCATGCCGACCCACTCGCCGGTCAGCGGGTCGCGGCGGATCTCCGAGCGCGGCGCCTGCTCGGGCAGGTCGCGCGTGTCCTCGGCGGCGCGCGGGGCGGTCTCGGTGTCGTCGAAGTAGATGATCTCGCGGCCGTCCGCGAGGTGGTTGCTGCTGCGCCTCACGCGCCGACCTCCGGCTGAGTCCTGCGGGTGGGAACGGGGGCGAGCACGAGTTCGTCGACGTGCTCGGAGAGGACCTCGCGCGCGCCCTCGTCCAGGCCCTCGTCGCTGACCAGCACGTGCGCTTCGTCCAGCTGGGCGATGGTGGAGATGCCGACCGTGGCCCACTTGGTGTGGTCGGCCAGCACCACGAGGTTGCTCGCCGCGTCGACCAGCGCGCGGTCGGTCTCGCTCTCGTTGAGGTTGGGCGTGGTGAACCCGGCGTTCAGCGCCATCCCGTGCACGCCGAGGAACACCAGGTCGAGGTGCAGCGAGCGCAGCGCCTGCACCGCGACCGGGCCGACGAGCGCGTCGGAGGGCGTGCGCACGCCGCCGGTGAGCACCACGGTCCGGTCGGTGCGCCCGCGCTGCTGGAGCACGTCGGCGACGCGGATCGAGTTGGTGACGACGGTCAGGTCGGCCACGTCGTCGAGGTAGCGCGCCAGGGTCCAGGTCGTGGTCCCCGCGGAGAGACCGATCGCCGTGCCGGGCCGGACGAGTTCGGCGGCCATCGCGGCGATGGCCTCCTTCTCCGGGAGCTGGCGGACGGACTTGGCCTCGAAGCCGGGCTCGTCGGTGCTGCGGCCGGTCGCCGAGGTCGCGCCGCCGTAGACCTTCTCCACCTGGCCCCGCCGGGCGAGCGCGTCGAGGTCTCTGCGCACGGTCATGTCGGAGACGCCGAGCCTGGTCACGAGGTCGCTGACCCGCACCGCCCCGGTCCTGCGCACCTCTTCGAGGATCACCGCCTGTCGTTGCCGCGCCAGCACCGCGCACCTCTTCCCCTTGACGGCTCCACCCACCCAGACTGACCCAGTCCGAGGGGCAACGTCAACACAGTCCAACACGAAGTTGCGTCCAGGTTGAGCCCTTTCAGACAACTAGTTGATCGCCGTAGAACCGAAAAGGGCAGCAGGGTCGAATAAATCGTGCTTAGCATGACTATCGGGCAGCGTGTTCGAGTTCGTTCGGTGGCGAGCAAGCTCACGCACAAGCGAACAGGGAGAGCCGGACCCGGTGGAGCTCATCGCGGAGATCCCGACCAGCGAAGACACCGTCGTGCACGAGCAGGGCTGGCAGTCGTGGTCCCCGTCGACGACCGACCCCGCGTCGGGCACCTACTGCGGCGAAGGTCTGTTCGCGGTCGCCGAGCGGGGATCTGGACGGCGCCGTTCCTCGTGGGCGCGCGGTCGGAGTTGCTGGCTGAGCTCCCGGACTGGTTGGCGGGCAAAGAAAATCCCGTGCGGGTCGGGCACAACCGGGAGCAGGAGCCGTACGCGCTGGACACCACGCATCCGGCCGCGGTTTCGCGACCTTCGCTGACTGGGGCATCGACCATCACAAGATCGACTTTGTGTACGCGGGCGCGGTGCCCGGCCAGCGGCACGCGGAGGTGACCGCGATCGAGGCCTACCGCAGCGGCTTGGCGTTGGTCCGCGAAGCGATCGGCGAGGACGCCTACCTCCTGGGCTGCGGTGCGCCGCAGCTGCCGTCGAGCACCGGGCGGAGTGGGCCGAGCACATCAGCGCCAACGGTGGCCCGCGCGCGTCCTCGGATCGCTTGCGGGGCTTGGCCTCCTGGGGTTGGAGACCACGCGCTTCACCTGACCCGGGGGGGATGGGGCTCAGCCGGGGCGCCCCGGGAGCCAGATCGACATGAGCGCTCCGCCTTCGGGGGCGTGCCCTGCGGTCGCGGTTCCGCCGTGGCGCTCGGCGACCTGCTTGACGATCGCCAGGCCCAGGCCGGAGCCGGGCAGCGTGCGCGCTTCCGACGAGCGGTAGAACCGTTCGAACACGTGCGGCAGGTCCGCGTCCGCGATGCCCCGGCCCGCGTCGGCGACTTCGAGCAGCGCGACGCCCTGTCCGGCCTGGCGCAGCTCGACGCGGACGTGACCACCTGGCGGGCTCCACTTGGCGGCGTTGTCCAGCAGGTTCAGCGCGGCGCGCTCCAGGGCGTTCGCGTCGCCGTCGAGCACCCACGGGCGCAGGCTCGCCTCGAACTCCAGGCTCGGCGCGCGGCGGCGGGCGCGTTCGAGCGCGCGCTCCACCACGTCCACCATCTCCACCGGCTCGTGCACAACACCGGGGGCGTCGTCGCGGGCCAGCTCGACCAGGTCACCGACCAAAGTGGACAGTTCGTTGACCTGCGCGCGGACGTCCTCATAGATCTCCGAGCGGTCCTCTTCGGAGAGGTTCGGCGTGTCGGCGCGCTGCGAGGCCAACAGCAGTTCCAGGTTGGTGCGCAAGGAGGTCAGCGGTGTGCGCAACTCGTGCCCGGCGTCGGCGACGAGCCTGCGCTGGCGCTCCTGGGACTCCGAGAGCGCCGCGAGCATGGAGTTGAACGCCTGCGTGAGCCGGGCGAGTTCGTCGTCGCCGGTGATCGGGATCGGCCGCAGCTCCGCTGTGCGCGCGACGTGCTCCGCCGCCTCGGTCAGCCGCTTCACCGGCCTGAGGCTGCCGCGCGCGACGGCGGTGCCCGCGGCGGCGGCGAGCAGGATGCCCGCGCCACCGACCACGACCAGCACCACGCCGAGCCGGTTCAGCGTCGCCTTGAGCGAGGACAGCGACTGGCCGAGGACCAGCGCGAGCCCCGGCCGGATGTGCGCGGCCGCGATCTGCGTGTCGGTCTTGGTGTCGACCCTGCTGTTCGCGTCGTTCGTGCCGAGCGCCACCGCGATCTCGTCCTGGCCGACCACCGGCGCGGTTGAGCGGCCACCGCTGCCGACCTGGAGCGTGACGTGCCCGGTGCGGTCCACCTCCAGCAGCGCGACCTTCAGTCCGAAGATCTGGAACATGTCGCTGGGGAAGCCCTCGAAGTTGTCCTGCGCGATGGCCGTGCTGACCGCTTCCCGCGCCTGGTCCTCCAGCTTGGTCTCCAGCTGGCTGTACAGGCTGGAGCGCACGGTGATGTAGGCGGCCAGCGACACCAGCGCGACGGCGAAGCCCACGCCGAAGGCGGCCAGCGCGGTGATCCTGGACTGGAGCGAGAAGCGCTGGCGCATCCCGGTCGGCAGCGTCACGGAGCGGTCTCCCGGAGCACGTAGCCCACGCCGCGCACGGTGTGCAGCAGCCGCGGCTCGCCCGAGGCCTCGGTCTTGCGGCGCAGGTAGCCCACGTAGACCTCAAGGGCGTTGCCGGAGGTCGGGAAGTCGTAACCCCACACCTCTTCGAGGATGCGGCCACGGGTGAGGACCTGGCGCGGGTGCGCGAGGAGCAACTCCAGCAGCGAGAACTCGGTGCGCGTCAGGCTGATCGGCCGCTCTCCCCTGCGCACGTCCCTGGTGCCCGGGTCGAGTTCGAGGTCGGCGAAGCGCAGCGTCGGTGCGACCGCGCCCGCGTCGTCCTGGCCGGGGCCGGTGCGCCGGAGCAGGGCGCGCAGCCGCGCGAGCAGTTCTTCGAGCGCGAAGGGCTTGGGCAGGTAGTCGTCGGCGCCCGCGTCGAGCCCGGCCACCCGGTCGGACACCGCGTCGCGCGCGGTGAGCACGAGGATCGGCAGGTCGTCGCCGGTACTGCGGAGCCTGCGGCAGACCTCGAGCCCGTCAAGGCGCGGCATCATCACGTCGAGCACCATGGCGTCCGGCCTGCTGGCACCGAGCTGTTCCAGCGCCTGCACACCGTCGCTGGCCATCTCGACCTGATAGCCGTTGAACTGCAACGACCGCCTCAGCGAGTCGCGAACGGCCCGGTCGTCGTCGACAACGAGGATGCGCATGGAACGTAGTCTGACCCGCCGCCCTGAGAGGTGCCTGAGAAGGGCCTGAACGCTGCCAAAATAGTCATGGCCGCATGGTCAGCGGGGCTCGCGCGGCAGGGGCGCGTTCCACTTCCGCCAGAGCGCGAGCACGCGGACCGTCACGATCAGCACGGCCCCGGCGAGCACCGTCGGCCCCTGCGGCAGGCCGAGGTTGCGCCCGACCACGACCACGACGGCTCCGAGCAGCGCGGCGACCGCGTAGATCTCGCGTTGCAGCACCACTGGGATCTCCCTGATCAGCACGTCGCGCAGGGCACCGCCGCCGATGCCCGTGGTCATGCCGATCAGGCAGGCGGTGTAGGCGGGCGCGCCCAGTTCGAGCGCGGTGATCGTGCCCGCCGTGGTGAACAGCCCGAGCCCGACCGCATCGGCGAGCAGCATGGCGCGGCGCAGCTTGGCCATGTGCGGGTGCACCCAGAACACGATCAGGCCGGTCACCGCGGTCACCAGCAGGTAGCGCCAGTCGCGCAGGCTGGTCGGCGGGCTGACGTCGAGCAGCACGTCGCGGATGATCCCGCCGCCGAGCGCGGTGGTCATGGCGAGGATGACCACGCCGAAGACGTCGAGCCGGGCGCGGACACCGGCGAGCGCGCCGGACGCGGCGAACACGGCGATGCCGACCAGCTCCAACACGAGCAACACCCGGTGATCCTCCCCCAGGAAATCGCGTGCGGCGACGTGATGCTGACCGCGAAGATCGAGCGGTGGGCGAGGACATCACGCTGCGCCGGGCGCGAGCGGACGAGGCAGGGGCGCTCAACGCGCTCGCACAGCGGTCCAAGGCGCACTGGGGTTACGACGCGGAGTTCATGGCGGCCGTGCGCGCCGAGCTGACCTACGACGCGCAGCGCCTGTCGGAGGGGCTGTTCGTGGTCGCCGAGCGCGACGACGAAGTGCTCGGGTTCTTCAGCCTCGACGGCGCTGGACCGCGCGGCGAACTGGGCAACCTGTGGGTCGATCCGCCGCACATCGGCACCGGTCTCGGCAGGCTGTTGTGGGCGGAAGCGGTGCGAAACGCCCGGAATATGGGATGGACGGAGCTCGTCCTGGACGCGGAGCCCTACGCCGAAGGCTTCTATTTCGCGATGGGGGCTCAGGAAATTGGGGTGGTTGCATCAGGTTCTCTACCCGGTCGGACGCTGCGACAACTGATGTTCCCGCTGATGGAGTAGAGGAAAAAAGGCACGATAGACATGTGCGGATCATCCTGCTGCGACACGCGGAAAGCCTCGGCAACGTCGATGAGCTCGCCTACTGCCGCATACCGGACCACGCCCTGCCGCTGACACCGCGGGGCGTGCAACAGGCGCGCGCCATGTCACCGCGCATGCGCCGCCTGCTCGGCCCCGGTCCCGTCGCCGCGTACGTCAGCCCCTACCTGCGCACGCGGCAGACCTTCGAGCTGATGGAGCTGAGCAACCTCATCGAGCGGATAGTCCCCGAACCCCGCCTGCGGGAACAGGACTGGGGCAACCTCCAGGACCCGGTCGACCAGGAGCGGCAGAAGCAGGAGCGGCACGCCTTCGGCCACTTCTTCTTCCGGCTCGCCCACGGCGAGTCCGGCGCGGACGTCGACGACCGGGTCGCGGGCTTCCTGACCGAGCTGGAGCGCCGGGTGGACAACGACCCGGCCCACCCGAAGAACGTCATCGTGGTCTCCCACGGGTTGACCATGCGATTGCTGTGCCGTCGGCTCTTCAACTGGAGCATCGAATTGTTCGAATCCCTGTCGAACCCGCCGACCTGTGATTTCCGGGTCCTGGAACGCGACTCCACCGGCCGCTGGCACATGGACCGCCCGTTCACGCAGTGGCGCGAGTCCCCCGATGGTGAAACCCAGATCACCCAGGTGGCCTAGGCCTCTTTTGTGCTGAATGAGTCATTGAGGTGCTTGAGCGCCCTCAATGACTCATTCAGCACGTAAGGCCAACACGCGCCATCACTCAGGAGGCGTAGCCGCGGCGGAACGCTTGGACCAAGTGGGGTGGGACGAGCAGCTGGCGGCCGTCCACGGTGATGGGGACGAGCGGCACGGGCGCGGCCTTCCACTGGGACCGGCGGCTGCGGGTGTTGCTGCGCGACATGCGCCGCTTGGGGACGGCCATCAGTTCCTCCTGCCGTAGCGACGGTGGAACTTCTCCACCCGGCCCGCGGTGTCGACCAAGCGCTGGTTGCCCGTCCAGAACGGATGCGAGTCGCTGGTGACGTCGACGACGATCAACGGGTAGGTGTTGCCGTCCTCCCACTCCACGGTCTTCTCGGAGGTCGCCGTCGAGCGGGTCAGGAACGCCGTGCCCGTCGAGGAGTCCTTGAAGACCACCGGGTGGTACTCGGGGTGGATTCCGGTCTTCATCCTTCTTCCCTTCCTGTTCGCAGTGCGGAGTCCCGGTCGCCCGAGTCCTCGCAGGGATCTGTGTGCCACTCGCCGAACGGGTCCTCGTAGGTCCGCCACACGTCGGCCCCCGAAGCCAGTTCGGCGTCGGTCAGCAAGGCCTCGCGCAACGCTGAGGTGATCTCCTCCGGCGAAGCCAGGTGCGTGATCACGACCAGCTGCTGTTCGCGGTCGCCGTAGTAGGGGTCCCAGCGCAGCGAGGCCATCGCGACGCGCTCGGAGTCCACTTCGGACCAGTCCTCCGTGGTCGCCAGCCACGGCCCGGCGTGCGCGATGCGGAGCCCGCCGCCCGCCGACTCCACCCAGAGCGCGGCGTCCGGCTGGCTCGCCACCCAGAGGCGCCCGCGCGTCCGCACAACGCCTTCCAGCAGCACGTCGAGCGCGTCGTGCAGTCGCCCGGGGTGGAACGGCCTGCGCTCGTCGAAGAGCACCACGGAGATCCCGCAGTCCGGCTCCAACGGCGGCTGACCGCGCAGCAGCGGCTCGTGCGCGTCACCGACCTCGCCCTTGCGCGCCCGCGCCGGGACGGCCGCGACCAGTGCGTCGAGGTCGAGGCCGGCCAGGTCGGCGCGCGGCAGCTCGGGCGCGAGCCGGTCGAGCACGGCGCCGGTCCGCGCCGCCGTCCACGCGTCCGGGGCCTCCCCCGCCACCACGACCGCGTCGGCGAATTCCACCTGGGCCACAACGACTTGGGCGATCGTGCGCTCATCGTCGGCGCTCGCGCTCATGCCCCGCTCGAACAGCGACTCCTCGCCGATCGCGTCCGCGAACCACGTCGCGGCGTCCACGGTGCTGACCACCGCGTCGACGCGCAGGCGCTCGGTGGCCACGCGGCCGTCGACGACCACGTGGTGCAGCGCCCAGCAGACCGCCTCGGGCTCCATCGCCGGGTCCAGGTGCAGCACGATCCGGCGCACGTCGGGCGCTTCGGCCAGCCGGAGCGCGACGGGCAGCAGGTCCTGGCGGAGCGTGCAGGAGACGCAGCCGTGCGCCAGTTCGAGCACCGCGGTCGCCTGGTACGAGCCGTGGGTCAGCGTCCGCCGCACCACGCCCTGGACCACCTCGCGGAGGTCGTGGTGCAGCACCGCGGTCGTCGGGTCCTCGGCGGCGTGGCGGGCGACCTCGGCGACCGCGTCGGCGGCGAGGCCGGAGAGCAGCACCACCGGCACGCGCTGATCAGTCACGTCGGCCTCCTTGTTGACAACGATTTCCACTTTCAGCGACGGTCACGCTACCCTGGCTCCCGCCTTAACGAAAATCGGTATCGTTTTCATTCCCGAGGAGGACCCGTGTCCGCCAGGTGTCAGGTGACCGGTCGCGAACCCGGCTTCGGCAAGCAGGTCTCGCACTCCCACGTGCGGACCTCGCGCCGGTGGAACCCCAACATCCAGCGCAGGCGCTACTGGCTGGGCAGCGAGAACCGGTGGATCACGCTGCGGGTCTCCGCCAAGGGCATCAAGACGATCGACAAGCGCGGCGTGGAGTCGGTGGTCGCCGAGATCCGCGCGCGCGGGGAGAAGGTCTGATGGCGCGCAACGAGGTCCGGCCGATCATCAAGCTCCGCTCGACCGCTGGCACCGGCTACACGTACGTGACCCGCAAGAACCGGCGCAACGACCCGGACCGCATGCGGCTCACCAAGTACGACCCGATCGTGCGCAGGCACGTCGAGTTCAAGGAGGAGCGCTGAGATGGCCAAGAAGTCCAAGATCGCCAAGAACGAGCAGCGCAAGCTCGTCGTCGCCCGCTACGCCGAGCGCCGCGCCGAGCTGAAGGAGGTCCTGCGCTCGCCGAAGTCCTCCGACGCCGAGCGCGCGGCGGCGCAGCTGGAGCTGCGGCGCCAGCCGCGCGACGCGAGCGCGACCAGGGTCCGCAACCGCGACGCCGTCGACGGCAGGCCGCGCGCGTACTTCCGCGCCTTCGGCCTGTCCCGGGTGCGGCTGCGCTCGATGGCTCACGCGGGCGAACTGCCCGGCGTCAGCAAGTCGAGCTGGTGAGGCCATGACCAGGTTCACCGGCAAGAAGAAGCGCAACCTGCTCAAGTCCGCGGGCGTGGAGCGGGCCGACTGGAAGGACGCGACGCTGCTGCGGACGTTCGTCTCCGACCGGGGCAAGATCCGTTCCCGCAGGGTCACCGGGCTCACGCCGCAGCAGCAGCGCGAGGTGGCCAAGGCGATCAAGAACGCCCGCGAGATGGCGCTGCTGCCCTACGGCAAGCGCTAGTAGCGTCGTCGAAGTGGCCGCACCGACCGAAGTCGCCGAGTTCTACGACGTGCTGTTCCGGCGCCGCGACGTGCGCGGCGAGTTCACCGGCGAGCCGATCGCCGATGACGTGCTCGACCGCGTCCTGGGGGCGGCCCACGCCGCCCCCAGCGTCGGGCTCTCGCAGCCGTGGGACTTCGTGCTCGTCAGCGACCGCGACACCCGCAGGTCCTTCCGCGACCACGTTCGGGCGGAGCGCAGCGTCTTCGCGGCGTCGCTGGAGGGCGAGCGCGCGGAGACGTTCTCGCGGATCAAGGTCGAGGGCGTGCTGGAGTCCACCGTCGGCGTCGTGGTGACCTACGACGCCGACCGGGGCTCCCCCGCCGTGCTCGGCAGGCACGCCATCGCCGACGCCGGGCTGTTCTCGGTCTGCCTGGCGATCCAGAACCTGTGGCTGGCCGCGACCGCGGAGGGCCTGGGCGTGGGCTGGGTGAGCTTCTACCGCGAGGACTTCCTGCGCAGACTTCTCGGCGTCCCGCAGGGCGTGCGCCCGGTCGCGTGGTTGTGCCTCGGCCCGGTCGAACGGCTCGCTGACACGCCTGATCTGGAGCGACACGGGTGGCGCAGTCGGCTACCTCTTCATGACGTTGTGCACCACGAGCGGTACGGGCAGCGACGGAAAAGGTAGCCTGTCGGCAGATCGCGCCTGGTGAGGGCAAGGACGGCGCGGTCAGCCGGGGTCAGGGGATGCCGAGGCGTGGTGGATCACGACGTGGATCACGACGAGCCGATGGCGGCGGGACAGATCCCGCGGCAGGACCGCGAGGTCCGGTCGCTGCTGGACTCCGGCCGCGTGGTCGAGGCCAACACCCTGTTCGACGACGTGGTCTCGCGCACCCCCGCCTCCGGCGGGGACCGCTGGCGCAGGGCGACCGTGCTGGTCTACCGGGCCGTGGTGGCGTGGCGGCTCGGCCGCATCCCGCTCGCGCTCGAACTCGCCGCCGAGGGCTGGACGGAGCTGGACTCCGAGCGCCCCGTCGGCGCGGCGGCCGCGCAGACCATCGGCATGCTGGGCTACCTGCTCGACGGCATCGGCCACCGCCGCGCCGCGCTGGACATGACGCGGCTGTCGGTACAGGTGGCCAGGGACTCCGGCGACGCCCAAACGCTTGCCCACTGCCTGCAGCGGCTGGGCGGCACGCTCAACTTCCGCGCGGTCGACGCGCCCGAGGAGACGGCCCGGCAGATCTTCGGCGAGGCGGCCGTGCTGCTGGAGCAGGGCCTTGAGCTGATCAGCGAGGGCTACGTGCACCGCGCGCTGCTCGGCGCCTACTCGCGCTCCCTCGCCGGTATCGGCGAGCTGGACCAGGCCGAGAAGACCGCGAAGCAGGCCGGAGAGCTGGCCCGCGGCGCCGAGGACTGGTGGGGCCAGGCGGTCAGCCACTGGGTGCTCGCCATGGTGCAGCGCGCACGCGGCGACCTCGCGGAGGCGCGCACGCTGGCCGCGCGGGCCGTGGCGGAGGCGGAGAAGATCAACGACACGTCGCTGCTGTTCCGGTTCTCGCTGGACCTCGCCGACGTCTGCAACTCCCTCGGCGACGCGGTCGGCGAGGCGGAGGCGCTGCGCAGGAGCCTCACCTCCAGCCGCAAGGCCGTGGAGACGTTGCAGGAGGGCCTTGGCCAGGCGCTGGAGCAGCGCAGACTCGCCGTGCAGGCCCAGCGGCTGGCGATGGCGGCGCAGGAGGCCGCCGCGCGGGACCCGCTGACGGGGCTGGCGAACCGGCTCGGCCTGGAGCGCGCCGCGCCGCAGCTGCTGGAGCGGACCGCCGCGCGCGGACGGATGCCGTGGCTGGTGCTGGTCGACGTGGACTGGTTCAAGGGCGTCAACGACGACGCCGGGCACGCCGCGGGGGACGCGGCGCTGCGCGAGATCGCCCAGCTGCTGCGCCGCGAGTGCCGCACTGACGACCTGGTGGCGCGATGGGCCGGCGACGAGTTCGTCGTGCTGCTCGTCGACGCCACCGAGGACCGGCACAACGTCGGCCCGGTGGTGGCCGAGCGCATCCGCGCGGCCGTGGACGACCACGACTGGTCGATGGTGCTGGGCAACATCAGGCGCCCGACCGTGAGCATCGGCGTCGCCGCCGGTCCGGCCAAGCTGGACCAGCTCTTCGCGGCCGCCGACATCGCGCTCTACCGGGCGAAACGCCACGGCAGGAACCGCGTGGAGGTCCACCCCTCCGCAGAGGGCGGAGTGGACGGGACCCTGCTGGCGCCGGAGCAGCCCGTCGGCCTGGAGTAGCCAGACCGACGGGTCACCCGATCAGGCGATCAGCCCACCGCGGTAGGCGACCAGGGCCGCCTGCACCCGGTTCACGGCTCCTATCTTGCCGAGCACCGAGGACACGTAGCCCTTCACCGTCGCCTCGGACAGGTGCAGGGCACCGCCGATCTCGGCGTTGGACATGCCCTGCCCGATGAGCGCGAGCACCTCCCGCTCGCGCTCGGACAGGGACCCGAGCAACGTCCGAGCCGGCTCGGCAGCCCGCTCCCCGTTCGCGACCGCCGCGAGCACGCGCGCGGCCACCCCGGGATCGAGCACCGCTCCGCCGCGCGCGACGTCGCGCACCGCCCGGACGAGCTGGGCGGGTTCGGTGTCCTTCAGCAGGAAACCGCTGGCACCGAGGCGCAGGGCCTCGCTGACGTACTCGTCGATGTCGAAGGTGGTGAGCATCGCGACCCGTGGCGGGTCCGGCAGCGCGCGCAGCCGTCGCAGGGCGGACAGGCCGTCCGTCGTGCGCATCCGGATGTCCAGCAGGACCACGTGCGGGCGAAGTTGCCGCACCCGGTCCACCACGAGGCAACCGTCGTCACACTCTCCGACAACCTCGATGTCACCAGCACTCGACAAGATCATTCGAAGACCGGATCGAACAAGGTCCTCGTCATCGACCAACAGAACTTTGATCACGGACGCCTCCCCGACTGACGCGTCGTGTTCACGGGCATGTACCGGAGGGCAGTATCACCCACCGGCGTTACGGTCCGGTTATCTCACCACGTCAGGGGCTCCGGCGCGACACCCAGTCGGGGAAGAGCGGTGAACGGAGGGTTACCGGCGATGAGCCTCAACCCTCAGCGCAGCAGCTTGGACACGTCCTGCCTCAGCTTTGGCAACATGCTGTAAAGCTTGTTGCCAGGGCAGTCAGTCGAGTTGTAGTCCCGGTGCCCCCTGATGTTGACGACCTTGATCCCGTACTGCTGGCAGATGTAGGCGCACATCGCCACCAGCGAGGTCCACAGCTGCTCCGGCGGCGTCGCCGTGTGGTAGGTCCCCTCGTTCTCGATGCCGATGTGCGTGGTGTTGTGCCCGCCCACGTGCGCGCCGAGAACGTGCTGTTTGCCGCCTTTGAGCGCGGCCAGGCTGCGGTGCCGCCCCTCAAGGACGTGGCCGCCCCGGCTGATCGTGAACTGCTGCCCGCTGTCGATCCACCCGTTGTTGTTCATGTGGTGGTTCTGCACCGAGCGGGCCAGTGAGTACGCGTGCGCCTTGCTGTAGTCCGTCGAGTTCGGGCTCTCCGTCTGGTGCACGGTCAGCACCGTCGGCTTGTGGCCCAGCAACTGCGGCGTCGACCTCGCGGGCCGCGCGCTCCAGTCGGCGCAGCTCACCACGCTCGGCGCGGGGACGGCCAGCGCGGGCGTCGCGGTGTGCAGCCCGGCGCCCACGACCAGGCCGGCACCGACGACACCGCGGAGCAGGGCGCGGCGGGACAGTTCGCTCTCCATCGGGAACCTCCGCAGTTCGGAAAGAGTCTTTCCCAACTGTGCGGCGATGCGCGCGGTACGGTCAACGCCGCCCCATCAGGCCCGTCGAAGCGGCCCACCCGCCAACTGGCTTGGCGGTGGGTCGTATGATCTAGCCGTTCCCGCGCCTCTGTAGCTCAGGGGATAGAGCATCGGTTTCCTAAACCGTGTGTCGCAGGTTCGATTCCTGCCAGGGGCACCAGCGGAAACAAGCCCTGACCAGCATCAGCTGGTCAGGGCTTGATCTTTTCAGGCCGCAGCGGTCCCGGTTCAGAACTTCCCCGGTTCGTGTTCGAACTTTCACGTTCTGTGGTCGTGGCAGGGTGGCCGCCATGAGCGAGCTGAGCACCGCCGGATACCTCACGGAGCTGGACCGCGCCGAGGTGGAGCGCGGCGAGTTCGCCGGGCGCGCGTCCATGACGATGGTGCTGGACGGGACCGGCCGGGTTCTGCTCAACCTGCGTGACGACAAGCCCGAGATCCTGTACCCGAACCACTGGGCGATCCTCGGCGGCGCGGCGGAGCCCGGTGAGTCGCCGGTGGTGACGGCGCGGCGGGAACTGGCCGAGGAGATCGGTTCGGCGGTCGAGCAGTTCGGTGAGTTCGAGCACTTCTGCTCGGTGATCGATCGGGGCGGTCACCGGCACCTGGTGTCGGTGTTCACCACCAGCACCACGTTGCCGTCGACCGCGTTCACGCTGGCGGAGGGCCAGGAGCTGAGGTTCTTCTCCTTCGACGAGCTCGACGGCATCCAGATCACGCCGTTCGTGCGGCAGGTGCTGAGCGAGTACCGCGCTAAGCGGCTGGCACAGAAGCCAGGTGCGCGAGGAGCAGCGAGCTGGTGACGGCGGGGGCTTCCTCGGGGATGTTGTGGCCGATGCCTTCCAGGTTCTCCATCCGGTAGGGGCCGGTGACCCAGTTCTTCGTCGCCTGGACGCCGGAGGGCGCGACCATGGCGTCCTTGGTGCTCGCGATGAAGAGGGTCGGCACGGCGACGCGCTGCTCGTAGCCCCGGAAGTCGTTGGCGCGGTACCAGTTCAGCGCGGCGGTCAGGGCACCCGGCTGCGAGAGCCGCCGGAAGTACTCGGCGCTCTTCTCGGGTGAGACACCGGGCAGCTTGGCGGGCCCCGACGCGAGGATCTTGTCCTCGGGGATCGGGGTGGGCTGCCGGAACATGTCCATGTACTTGGAAGCACCCTGCTGCGCGGGATCGGTTCGCAGCGCCTCGGCGAACGCGCCCAGGTGCGGCACGGAGACGGCGGTCAGCGAACGGATTCGGCTCGGGTGCCGCGCGGCGGCGATCCAGGAGACGGCGGCTCCCCAGTCGTGGCCGACGAGGTCGAACTGCTTCCAGCCAAGGGAATCGGCCATCGCCACGACGTCACCGACGGCGAGGTCCAGCCGGTAGTTCTCGACGCCGGCCGGCCGCACGCCGGGCGAGTAGCCGCGCTGGTCGGGCGCGACGGCGCGGTACCCGGCGGCGGCGAGAGCGAGGAGCTGGTGCTCCCACTCGATGCCGAGTTCGGGAAAGCCGTGCAGCAGAAGCACTTTCCGGCCGTCTTGCGGTCCGGCCGCGACGGCGTCGAAGGTTCCGGCGGCGGTGGTGATGCGCAGGGGCGTGATCCGAGGCGGCTCGGCGGCGGGTGTGCAGCCCGCGATGCCGAGAAAGGCGACAGCGGCGGCGGCCAGCTTGACGAAGCCGCGACGGGAGCGAGAAATCACCATGTGGTCAGCCTGTCCGCGCGCCGGGTCCAAGAAAATCAGGCGCACCCCCGAGCTCGTACTGGGGGAAACCCCACTGTCCGGATGACTGCCTTTTCGGTCACCGCTGAAACGCCCTGGCTGCTTACCGTCGACGTGGACGGTCATGGGCACAGGAGGGCGCAACCGTGGCGGACTCGGAGACGCTGGCGTATCACAAGCAGTTGCTGGACCACCAGGTCATGGGATTCGACGCCGCGCAGAACGGCGACTTCGAGACCGCGATCCAGATCTGGACCAACATCCTCAACGACGCGCCGACGCGGGAGTTCTTCGAGCAGAGCCGTGAGGCGCTGATGGAAATCGCGTGGAACCTGGCGACGGTGCACCACGCCAACGGTGACGCCGAGACGGCGTGCACGATCTTCGAGCAGTGGGGTTTCCCGCCGTCGGAATTCGAGAAGGTGCTCGCAGGGGAAGGTGCGGACCAGTGACGATCAAGGTCGACAAGGACGAGCTGGGCCTCTCCGACTCGGATTGGCAGGAGATCGTCGAGAAGACCTCGTGCTGGAACGACGAGTCCGAGGAGTTGACCGACCTCAGCGCCAAGCTCAAGAAGGAACTGAAAACCAGGCTGAACCCCGCGGCCACAACGACAACGACAACGACCACCACCACGACGACGGTTTCGGCCGCGACGGTGGAGGACGCCGGAGGCCCTCCCCCGGTCACCACGGCCACCCGGCAGCCCGCCAGCGCGGACAGCACCTACGACCTCGCCCCAGAACACGCCAAGGTCCTCCCCTTCACCAGGGGCAAGATCCCGTTGCGCCAGAAGAGCCTCGTCGATCTCACCCCGAGGACAAGAGCATCCTGGACAACGCCCGGGTCTACGACGAGAAGCTTGACGACTACACGACGCACAGCGGCCAGGGACACCAGTCCGGCCACGGCAAGCTCGCCGAGCAGATCGCGAAGAAGGAGGCTCACGCCAGCCTGGCGCTGAAGGGCAAGAACTACCAGGAAAGCGGCATGACCATTGGTTTCACGGTCATCAGGAGCGGCGCGTCGGCCGTGCGGAAACTTGCAGATCGAGGGCAACGGCTCGCCGACGAGGGAATGGGCGAACAAAATCATCAGCTCGGTGGAGGCGGCCCTCGTAAAGTGATGCAGGACTTCGGACAGCGCCGAACCGAATACTGCAGAACAGGGCAGGACGGAATAGCATTCCGAAAATGAGGCGCGCGACAGTACTGCTGGCCGCACTTGCGGTGTTCCCGTTGACCGGCGCGTACGCGCTGGCAACGACTCCACCGCAGCAACCGGTGTTCGCCGACGGCGAGGCCCAACCGGTGTTCGACCCGGCGGATGTCGTGCGTGAAACGGTGTTCGTGCGCGTTCCCGTCGACAGCGACCGCGACGGGAAGGACGACGAGATCCGCGCGGTCGTGGTGCGCCACCGCGCGACCGACCAGGGCGTGAAAGCGCCGGTGCTCTACCGAATCAGTCCGTACTTCGGTGGCGGGCAACGAATTCCGACGCACAACGTGGACGTCGAACTCCACGTCCCAGGAAGCACCGGCCCGGACGGGGACCTGAATTCCGGTCCGAGTCCCCGCGACATTCCGGTGCACGCCGACGAGCCCTACTACCTGGCGCGCGGATATGCGTTGGTGTACGCGGACTCTCTCGGCACGGGTGACTCTACGGGCTGTCCGAGCAGCGGTGGTCGGAGCGAAGTCCTCGGTGCGCGCTCGGTCGTGGATTGGCTCAACGGCCGCACCCCGGCGCGCGACGCCGACAACAAGCCTTCGATCGCGTCGTGGACAACGGGCAAGACCGCGATGATGGGCTTGTCCTACAACGGAACTCTGCCGAACGCGGTCGCGGCGACAGGCGTGCAGGGCCTTGAGGCGATCGTGCCCATCGCGGCGATTTCCACCTGGTACGACTACTACCGCGCCAACGGTGCAGTCATCGCGCCCGCGCCTTATCAGGGCGAGGACGCCGACTGGTTGGCCACACGGGTCAACAGCCGCGCTGACCGCGAGATCTGCAAGCCGATGCTCGCAGAACTCACGCGGCAACAGGATCGCGTAACTGGCGACCACAACCGGTTCTGGGACGAGCGCGACTACCTCAAGAACGCCGACAAAGTGCACGCGGCAACGCTCATCGCGCACGGCTTGAAGGACTGGAACGTCAAGACGAAGCAGGCCGCGCAGTGGTACAGCGCATTGAAGGCCAACAGGGTGCCGGTGAAGATCTGGTGGCACCAGGGCGATCACGAGTCCCCGGAGTCACGGCGGAAGGAAGAGTGGCAGAAGACGCTCAACCGCTGGTTCACCCGCTACCTGTTCGACCACCGGAACAACGTCGAAGCGGAACCCCGCGTCACCATTCAGCGCGAGGACGGTGCGTGGGTCAACGAGGTCGACTGGCCCACTCCGGGCAGCTCTGACGTCTCCGTGCGCCCGCAGCAGGGCGGCGCGCTCGGGCTCACGGCGGGCACGGGCGTGGAGAAGCTGACCGACGACGCCACGAAGAAGCTCGATCAGCTGCTCCCGGCGAACCGGCTGCTCTACACCACGCCCGCCGCGAAGCGCGCTGTGCGCATCAGTGGCACGGCCAAGGCGGAGCTGAAGATCGCCTTCGACCGGCCCGCGGCGAACGTGACCGTGGCCCTCGTCGACCGCGCCCCGGACGGCACCACCAAGGTGATCACGCGCGGCTGGGCCGACCCGCAGAACCGCACGCGCCTCGACCGCACCGAGCCGGTCAAGCCCGGGGAGCGGTACTCGCTGGGCTTCGAGCTGCAGCCGATGGACTACGTCCTGGCCGCGGACCACTCGCTCGGCCTGGTGCTGCTCTCCAGCGACCGCGAGCACACGCTGCGCCCCAAGCCGGGCACGGGCCTCGCGGTGAGCCTGGCCCAGACCGCGGTGAGCGTTCCGGTGCTCGGCGGGCGAGGCGTGTTCGAGGCCGCGTTCGGTCGCTGACCTGGCCGAACGTGTGGCACGATCGCGGGTGTGACCAGCAGGCCCACGCCCGAGCAGCACCTGCGCGACCTCGCGCGGCTGCGCCGGGTCAAGGACCGCATCGACCGCGAGTACGCGAAGCCGCTGGACGTGGAGGCGCTGGCGCGCGGGGTGAGCATGTCGGCGGGGCACCTCAGCCGCCAGTTCCGGCTCGCCTACGGGGAATCGCCGTACGGCTACCTGATGACGCGGCGCATCGAGCGGGCCATGGCGCTGCTGCGGCGCGGCGACCTCAGCGTCACCGAGGTGTGCTTCGAGGTGGGCTGTTCGTCGCTGGGCACCTTCAGCACCCGCTTCACCGAACTGGTGGGGATGCCGCCGAGCGCCTACCGGCAGCAGGCGGCCGACGCGACCGCCGGGATTCCCTCGTGCGTTGCCAAACAGGTGACCAGACCGATCAGGAATCGAGAAGCGCGCTCCCCCGGGCAGACATAGCCTGACCGGCATGGATTTGAACATTCACGCCAGCTTCCTCCCCCAGGACGACCCCGAGGCGGCGTTGTCCTTCTACCGCGACACGCTCGGTTTCGAGGTCCGCAACGACGTCGGCTACAACGGCCTGCGCTGGATCACGGTGGGCCCGGCCGGTCAGCCGCGCACGTCGATCGTGCTGCACCCGCCCGCCGTCGACCCCGGCCTCACCGACGAGGAGCGCCGCACCATCACCGAGATGATGGCGAAGGGCACCTACGGCGGCATCGTGCTGGCGACGCCCGACGTGGACGGCGCCTTCGCGCGGCTCGTGGCGAACAAGGCCGAGGTCATCCAGGAGCCCGCCGACCAGCCCTACGGCGTGCGGGACTGCGCCGTGCGCGACCCCGCTGGCAACACCGTCCGCATCCAGCAGAGCTGACCCCACCCCCTCCGCCACGGCGCACCAGCAGGAGACGAAGAGCATGGCCTCGAAGAAGAAGGCGCAGCCGGAGCTGCACCTCGCGGACAGCCACGACCTGATCCGCGTGCACGGCGCGCGCGTGAACAACCTCAAGGACGTGAGCGTCGAGATCCCGAAGCGCCGCCTGACGGTGTTCACCGGCGTCTCCGGCTCCGGCAAGAGCTCGTTGGTGTTCAGCACGATCGCGGCGGAGTCGCAGCGGCTGATCAACGAGACCTACAGCGCCTTCGTCCAGGGCTTCATGCCCTCACTGGCCAGGCCCGAGGTCGACGTGCTCGAAGGGCTGACCACCGCGATCATCGTGGACCAGCAGCGGATGGGCGCCGACCCGCGCTCCACCGTCGGCACCGCGACCGACGCCAACGCCATGCTGCGCATCCTCTTCAGCCGGATCGGCAAACCGCACATCGGTTCTCCGCAGGCGTTCTCCTTCAACGTGGCCTCGATCAGCGGCGCGGGCGCGGTCACCTTCGAGAAGGCCGGGCAGAAGGTCAAGGAGCGCAGGGACTTCAACGTCGTCGGCGGCATGTGCCCGCGCTGCGAGGGCCGGGGCTCGGTGAACGACATCGACCTCAGCCAGCTCTACGACGAGGACAAGTCGCTCAACGAGGGCGCGATCACCATCCCGGGTTACAGCATGGAGGGCTGGTACGGGCGCATCTACCGGGGCTGCGGTTACTTCGACGCGGACAAGCCGATCAAGAAGTTCACCAAGAAGCAGCTGCACGACCTGGTCTACAAGGAAGCCACCAAGATCAAGATCGACGGCATCAACCTGACCTACCTCGGACTGGTGCCGCAGATCCAGAAGTCCTTCCTGTCCAAGGACAAGGAGGCGATGCAGCCGCACATCCGCGCCTTCGTCGAGCGCGCGGTCACCTTCACCAGGTGCCCGGAGTGCGACGGCACCCGGCTCAGCGAGCTGGCCCGCTCGTCGAAGATCAAGAAGGTCAACATCGCGCAGGCGTGCGCGATGCAGATCAGCGACCTCGCCGAGTGGGTGCGCGGGCTCAAGGAGCCGTCGGTGGCGCCGCTGCTGGAGAAGCTGCTGCACGCGCTGGACTCCTTCGTGGAGATCGGCCTCGGCTACCTCTCGCTGGACCGGCCCGCGGGCACGCTCTCCGGCGGTGAGGCGCAGCGCGTCAAGATGATCCGGCACCTCGGCTCGGCGCTGACCGACGTCACCTACGTCTTCGACGAGCCCACGATCGGCCTGCACCCGCACGACATCCAGCGGATGAACGATCTGTTGGTGCAGCTGAGGAACAAGGGCAACACGGTGCTCGTGGTCGAGCACAAGCCGGAGGCGATCGCGATCGCCGACCACGTGGTCGACCTCGGCCCGGGAGCCGGTTCCGGCGGCGGGACCGTGTGCTTCGAGGGCACCGTGGAGGACCTGCGGGCCAGCGACACCACCACCGGCCGCCACCTCGACGACCGCGCGTCGATCAAGGACTCCGTGCGCGAGGCCACCGGCGCGCTGGAGATCCGCGGCGCCACCAAGCACAACCTGCGCAAGGTCGACGTCGACATCCCGCTCGGCGTGCTGTGCGTGATCACCGGCGTCGCGGGCTCCGGCAAGAGCTCGCTCGTGCACGGATCGGTGCCATCGGGGGCCGGTGTCGTGTCGATCGACCAGAGCCCGATCCGGGGTTCGCGGCGGAGCAACCCGGCCACCTACACCGGCCTGCTCGAACCGATCCGCAAGGCCTTCGCCAAGGCCAACGGCGTGAAGCCGGCGCTGTTCAGCGCGAACTCCGAGGGCGCGTGCCCCACCTGCAACGGCGCGGGCGTGGTCTACATGGACCTGGGGATCATGGCCACCGTCGCCAACCCCTGCGAGGAGTGCGAGGGCAAGCGGTTCCAGGCGGCGGTGCTCGAATACTGCTTGGGGGGCCGCAACATCAGCGAGGTGCTGTCGATGTCGGTCGCCGAGGCCGAGGAGTTCTTCGGCTCCGGCGAGGCCCGCATCCCGGCCGCGCACGCCATCCTCGAACGGCTCGCCGACGTCGGGCTCGGCTACCTGAGCCTGGGCCAGCCGCTGACCACGCTCTCCGGCGGTGAGCGGCAGCGGCTCAAGCTGGCGACGCACATGGCGGAGAAGGGCGGGATCTACGTCCTGGACGAGCCCACGACCGGCCTGCACCTCGCCGACGTCGAGCAGCTGCTTGGCCTGCTGGACCGGCTCGTCGACTCCGGCAAGTCCGTGATCGTCGTGGAGCACCACCAGGCCGTCATGGCGCACGCGGACTGGATCATCGACCTCGGGCCGGGCGCAGGGCACGACGGCGGCCAGATCGTCTTCGAGGGCACCCCCGCCGACCTCATCGCGTCCCCGAAAACGTTGACGGGCAAGCACTTGGCGGCCTACGTCAAGGGCTGACAACGCCCATCGGCCCGGCGCGCTGGCGGAGCTGGTGCGCTCCGGGCGGCTCGAAACCTGGCTCACGAGTTCGTCCGGCCGCTCGCTGGCCTTCGTCAGCAACACCGCGCGGGCGGTGGTCGTGCTGATGAACGACGACGACGATCCCGGCGAGCACGCGGTCGATCCGGGCGCGAGCGGTTCCAGTTCCGGATTCGTCCTGGAGAACGGCCAGCACGACGCCTATCCCGATGCGGACACGCTGCCGCTGGCCGACGCGCTCCGGGTCGTCGACCACATCCTGGCCAGCGGTGCTCCGCCGGAGGACGTGGAATGGTCCGTCGATCGCTGACGATTCCAGAGACATGTCAGAACGCTTGGGGTTGCTTCACTTCCGGGCGATTCAGAGCGCCGTGAAGGAATTGGGGGCGCGCCGTTGTCGCGCTACGGTTCCAGCGCACCCGCGCATGATCATCTTCCCCCCTGTCTTTCACGGAAGGCCCCATGAAGATCGCACAGGCCCTCACCGCACTCGCCATCGCGCTCGGTTCGATGGCGGGAGCCGCGACGCTCGCCGCACCGACCGCGGACGCCGCCCCGTGCGGTTTCTACGTCACCTCGGACAACACCGCCAGGTACAACCACTGCGGCAAGGACGCGGTCACCATCAAGGTGCGCTGGCTGGGCATGTTCCCCTCTGAGCGCTGCATCGGCCCCGGCGACCACGCCCTGGAAGACCCGAACGCGCCGGGCGACAAGTTCATCTCCAACGCCTGGTACGTGCGCAGCGGCTGCTGATCCCCCGTGCGAAAGGCCCTCCGCGACGGAAATCGGCGGAGGGCCTTTCTCGTGCGGATGATCGACATGTGACCACCGTGGACGTCTGGGCTCTCAAAAGGTGACCGGGGTGTGGTGGCTCGCTCGCTTGCACTTCGCGCTCACAACCGCACGAAACTGGCGAATGTCGCCGCACTCAGCGGTTTCTCCGACCAGTCACACATGTGTGCAGTTCGTCGAACCGATCAACTCCTGGGTCGTGCACGGGTAAACCGATGTCGAACGCGAGCTTTCACGCCCCGCGCGGTCGGCGCGATTCGGCCGACCACGATCGCCGGGACACCGGCTCGGAGCGGGCGAGGGCGTGGTCGCGATGCAGCTCTCCGGCCGGTGGGTCCTGCCCGCCGACCGGATCGCCCTCCGCCGCACGCCGGTGGGGATCGACGTGCTCGAACTCGTGCTGGCTCAGCGCTGATCGAGGTAGGCCTGCGCTTGCAGGTCGAACAGCTCGGCGTACCCGGCACCGGCCGCCATCAGCTGCTCGTGCGTGCCGTACTCCGCGACCTTCCCCTTCTCCAGCACCAGGATTCGCTCCGCCTGGCGCACGGTGGAGAAGCGGTGCGAGATGTAGAGCGTCGTCCGGCCGGAGGCCAGCTCGCGCAGCCGCGAGAACAGCTCGTGCTCGGCCTGCGCGTCGAGCGCCGAGGTGGGCTCGTCGAGGATGAGCAGCGGTGCCTCGCGGTGGAACGCCCGCGCCAGGGCGATCTTCTGCCACTCGCCGCCGGACAGGCTCACGCCCTTGTCGAACCACCGCCCGAGCGGGCTGTCGTACCCGCGCGGCAACCTGGCGATGCGCTCGGCGGTGCCCGCGCGCCGCGCCGACCGCTCGATGTGTTCCCTGTCCTCCAAACGGTTCAGGTCGGCGAGGCCGATGTTCTCCGCCGCTGTGCCCTGGTAGGTCACGTAGTCCTGGAACATCGCGCTGATCCGCTCGCGCAGCTCGACCGGGTCGTACTCGCGGATGTTCACGCCGTCCAGCAGGATCTCGCCGTCGTTCGGGTCGTAGAGCCTGCACAGCAGCTTGAACAGCGTGGACTTCCCGGCTCCGTTGCGGCCGACCACCGCGACCCTCTCCCCTGGGCGGATCTCGAAGCTCACGCCGTCCAGCGCCGCCTCGACCGCGCCGGGATAGGTGAAGGTGACCGAACGGAACTCGATGTGACCGTCCACTGTGGATGGAAACGGGCGCGGCCTCGCGGGCGGCCCGATCTCCGGCCTGGTGTCGAGGAACTTGTAGAGCGTGTCGAGGTAGAGGTTGTTCTCGTACATCCCGGAGAACGCGGTGAACAGTCCGGAGACCGAGGTCTGCACGGCGGTCGCGGCGGCGGTGTAGAGCGCGAGGTCGCCCAGCGTGAGCCTGCCCGCGACGGCCTCCAACGCGATGTAGAGGGCCATCACCGAGCCCGCGAGGGTGCTCAGCAGGCCCCATGAGGTCGAGCTGACGCTGCCCTTCACGGCCAGTTTCCGCTGGCGCTCGTAGGAGACCTCACCGAGCTTGCGGAAGCGGTCGACGAAGTAGCCGCCGAGCCCGAAGAGCTTGGTCTCCTTGGCGTAGGTGTCCGTGGTGACCAACGAGGACAGGTAGTCCATCCGCCGCTTGATCGGCGACATCAGGAAGGTCTGCCAGAACGTGCGCGCGCCGTACTTCGACTGCGAGATGAACGCCGGGATCGGCGCCAGCAGCGCGACCAGCGCGAGCACCGGGCTGACCACCACCAGCAGCACGATCATGCTGCTGAACGTGATCGCCGAGCGGAGGAGGCCGAGTGCCGATGTCATCATCGACAGCGGTCGGCGCGGCGCCTCCTGGGCGGCCTGGCGCAGCGTGTCGTAGGACTCCGAGCCCTCGAAGTAGGCCAGGTGCAGCTCGCTCGCGTGGCCCATCACCTGGTGCCGCACGGTGAGCGTCATCCGCTCCTGCAACAGCGTCTGCGCGACCATCGTGACCGCCCCGCAGATCGAGGACAGCCCCAGCACTCCGAACTGGAGCACGGCCACCCACACGACGCCGGACGTGGTCCCCTGGTGCTGGATCGCCGCGACCACGGAGTCCAGCAGCAGCTTGGCGACGTAGGCCGTTGCCGTCGGGAGCAGGCCGGAAACCAGTGTCACCAACGTGATCACGATCGTCAGCGCCGGGCTCGCCTGCCAGGTCAACCTGGCCACCTTCGGCAGTCCGCTGACCGTTCCCGCGATCGACGCGCGCATGCGAGCGAGCCGCGACCGCACCCCTCTCGGGCGCTCCGGCGGTGTGGGCTCCGGGATGTCCGCGGAGCCGGTCAGCCCGCTGTCGGGCACCGTCGCGGGAGCCCGTCGCCCTCGTCTCGCGAGCATCGCGGCCTCGAAGCCGCCACCCGGCATCATGCGGCCCCCACTGCGCCGCGGAGAAAGACGTCGATGACCTGGCTCGTGGTCGGGCTGGCTTCCAGGCTGAGCCGCTTGCCGCTGAAGAGCAGGGACAGGAACAGCGACGCGAGCTGGTCAGCGGGCAGGCGCAGGCGGTCCCGCTCCGGCGCGAACAGCTCCGTGACTGCCTCTCGCATGGCGTTCATCGACTCGCGCCGACCGCTCTTCATCGGCGATCGGCGCGTCCGGCCGAGCGGGTGCAGCGCCGCCATCAGCGCGCTCATCCGCTCCAGGTGCGCGCCGAGCGCTTCCGCCGCTTCGGCGAGGCGCTTCTCCAGCGGCTGGTCGAGCGGGATCTCCGCGATCGCGTCGAGCACGTGGTCCGGGCGCAGCGCCTCGACCGTGCAGGCGTCGAAGAGCTCGTCCTTGTCCTTGAAGGCGCGGAAGATCGTACCTTCGCCGATCCCGGCCGCGCGGGCGATCTGGCTGGTGGTGACCGCCGCGCCGTGCTCGACCAGCAGCGGGAGCACGGCGTGCACGATCATCGAGCGCCGCTCCTCGACGCTCATGCCCGGGGCCCTCCGCCGGGTGTTCTCCGTGGGTGTCATGCCCCCAAGCATGCGGAGTGAGCACTCACTCCGTCAACCGGGTTGCACGACGCCGCGCAGGTTGCGGCCTGCGGCCAGGTCGGCGTAGCCCTGGTTGATCTCGTCGAGCCGGTAGCTGCGGCTGACCAGCTCCCCGAGCTTCAGCGAGCCCTGCCGGTAGAGCCGCAGCACCTCCGGGATGCCCGTGCGCTGGCTCGCCGAGCCGTACACCGACCCGATCACCGTCTTCTGCCCGCGCAGCAGCTCGATCGGTGGGATCGGCGTCGTGGCAACGCTTTCCGGGGTCAGCCCGGTCATCACCACCGTGCCGCCGACCGCTGTCGCCCGGCTCGCGTCGAGCAAGGTCGCGGCCGGGTCCACGCACACGAAGGCGTGGTCGGCCCCGATGCCCTCCGTCAGCTCGCGCACCCGTGCGGGCAGGTCGACCCCGGCTCCCGCCTGGATGGTGTGCGTGGCGCCGAAAGTCCTTGCCGCGTCGAGCTTCCACGCGTGCAGGTCCACCGCGATGATCACCTTCGCGCCCGCCAGCCGCGCGCCCTGCACGGCGTTCATCCCGTCGCCGCCGACGCCGATCACCACCACGCTCTCCCCGCCGCGCACGCGCGCCGCGTTCCTCACCGCGCCAACGCCCGCCGGGACCCCGCAGGCCGCGAGCGCCGCGACCTCGAACGGGATGCTCCTGTCCACCACGACCACGCTCGCCTGGTCCACCACTGTCCGCTCCGCGAAGGCTCCGACCAGGCAGAACGATCCGACGTCCCGGCCAGCGGAGTCACGCCGGCGGTAGGTGCCGTCGAGCTGCGGGCCGCGCGCGATCCGACTGCTCTCCACGCAGCGGTGGTGGGCTCCCGCGCGGCACCACCGGCACACTCCGCACGCGGGCAACCACGTGAGCACGACGTGGTCGCCGACCTTGATGCCGCTCACGGTCGCACCGACCGCCTCCACGACACCGGCGCCCTCGTGCCCCAGCACCATCGGCTGCATCCCCACCTGGCGCTCGCCCCGGAGCACGTGCAAGTCCGTGCGACAGAGCCCAACCGCCGCCATCCGCACTTGAACCTCCGTCGGCCCCGGCGGGTCGAGCTGGATCGTCTCCACCGACAACGGCTGGCCGACACCTCGGAACAGCGCCGCTCGGGTGGCGACCCGGGCAGTCGGTCCGCTCACCGCCATCGCCCCCGTCAGCGCCAAGAGTGATCTCCTGCTCAGTTCCATGCGCTCAACGCTGTTCGCAGCGCCGTGAAGCGCTTGTGAGGCTTGGGAAAGGACTCTTCTTCCGCTCGGTGGAAAGTCATCTTGCCCCGCCCTTGACCTGAACCGCCGTTGAGGTTGAACCCTGGAGCCATGACCCACCCCGTCAGCCTCGATCCGGCCGCCGCGCCCGACGACCTGCTCCCGCTCGCCGCCGCAGTCGGCCATGCGAAGGTCGTCGCGCTGGGGGCTTCATGCCGCACTTCGCGTGAGCTTTCCCTTTTCTCCCAACGAGTTCTGCGCGTACTCGTTTCGCGACACGACTTCCGGTCACTCGCGCTGGAGGGCGATGACGTGACCAGCGTCCACCTCGACGACTACGTGCGCACGGGGATCGGCGATCCTCGCGAACTGCTTGCCGGAGCGCGTCCCTTTTGGCGCACAGAGGAAATCCTGGACACGGTCCGCTGGATTCGCGCTCACAACGAGGAGCACCCCTCCGACCCCGTCCGCATCGCGCACCCACCGCGCCCCGGCTCCGGCAGCCTTGAACGGCAGCTCGCCGATGACGTCATCGCCTGGCAGGAGCGGACCGGGCACAAGATCGTGTACTGGGGCGGAATGGCCCACACCGCCGTCACCTCCAGCACGGCAGGCGGTTACCTGCGCGAGCGGTACGGCTCGGACTTCGCGTCGATCGGGCTGACCTTCCACCACGGCAATGTGCTCTTCCCCGTTCCCGCGCCTCCCCCGGACTTCGCCGAAGCCGCCTTCGACCAGCTTCCCAACGCCTTCTACCTGGTCCCGCCCCCGCATTCCGACGCGCACAAGACCCGCTTCATCGGCCCGCCGCCCAACCCCGAGCACCACCTCGCCAACGGCTCGCTCCGCGAGTGGTTCGACGCCGTCTTCCACGTCCGCGAAACCACCCCCGTCCACCTCTTCACCCAGTGACGGAAGCCCTAGTGGATCGGATCGGAGGACTCCGGAGAGGAGCGGGCGATCGCGGTCAAGGCGCGGAGTGCGGCGGAGAGGACGTCGGGGGCGGGTGCCGAGGTGGCCAGGCGCACGGCGTTCGGAGCCCGCCCGGACCCCACGGCGAACGCGGCGGCGGGGCTGACCGCGATCCCCCGACGAGCCGCCGCGGCCACGAACGTCTCGGCACGCCAAGCCTCGGGCAGCTCCCACCAGCAGTGGTACGCCTGCGGGTCGGCAGTGATCGCGAAGTCCGTCAACTCCTTGCGCACCAAGGCTTGTCGCGCCGCAGCGTCCACGCGCTTGGCTGAAGCGATCACGTCGGCCGTGCCGTCGGCGATCCAGCACGAAGCGGCGGCGAGCGCGAAGCCGGGCGCCGCCCACGTCCCTGACCGCACGGCACCGGCGACGCGTTCGACGAGAGCCGTTGGTGTCACGAGGAATCCGACGGTGAGGCCGGGCGAGATGCGCTTGGACAGGCTGTCCACCAACACCGTGTGCGACGGCGCGAAAGCCGCCAATGGCGGGACCGAATCGCGGAGGAACGTGTAGATCGTGTCCTCGATCGCATGGATGTCCAAGTGCCGCAACACTTCCGCGATGTCCTCGCGACGCTCGCGCGGCATCGAGGTGCCCAGCGGGTTGTGCAGCGTGGGTTGCAGGTACACCGCGCGGACGTTGGCCTGGCGCAGCGCTTCCGGGTCGATGCCGTGCGAGTCCATCGGCAGCGGCACGAGCGTGATGCCGAGCCGAGCCGCGATCGCCTTCACCACGGGGTAGGTCAACGCCTCGACTCCGAGCCGTTCGCCGACCGGCACGAGCGCGGCGATGGCGGCGGCGATCGCCTGGCGACCGTTGCCCGCGAAGATCACGTTCTCCGGGGACGGTGTCCAGCCGGTCCGCGCCAGCAGCCTCGACGCGAGCTCGCGCGTGGCCGGATCGCCTTGCACCACAACGGGGAACAGGGCCGAGCCGAAGACGTCCGGGCGCATCAGCCGCTCCATGCTGCGCGCGAGCAGGCCGGGTTGTTCGGGCAGCACGGAGAAGTTCAGCTCGAGGTCGACGCGCGCTCCGCCCGGCTCGGCCAGCGCGGTCTCCAGCGGCGGCTTGCCCGCGCGGACGAACGTGCCCCTGCCGACCTCGCCGACCGCGAGCCCCCGCCGCACCAGCTCGCCGTACACCCGCGCCGCGGTCGAGCTGGCGATGCGGTGCCTGCGCGCGAACTGCCGCTGCGGGATGAGCCGCTCACCGGGCAGCAGCCGTCCGGCCGCGATGTCGGCCGCGATGGCGTCGGCGATCACCCGGTAGTCTTCCATAAATTGCTCCGAGAACATTGCTTTGATTGCACTCGATGTTGCCCGAGCTTAGCGTCGTTGCCATGAGCACGGTAACCCTTGGCGGCATCACCTTCGGCTACGACGACCTCGGCTCCGGCGACCGAGTGCTGGTACTGGTGCACGGCCACCCCTTCGACCGCACGATGTGGCGGCCCCAGGTCGAGCACTTCGCGGAGCGCGGCTTCCGGGTGATCGCCGCCGACCTGCGCGGCTACGGCGAAACCACCGTGGTGCCAGGAAAAACGCTGTTGAGCACGTTCGCGAAGGACATCGCTGCGCTGCTCGACCACCTCGGCGTCGACCGCTTCGCGCTCGGCGGGCTGTCCATGGGCGGGCAGATCGTCATGGAGTGCTTCCGGCAGTTCCCCGAGCGGATCTCCGGCCTGCTGCTCGCCGACACCACGGCGGAGGCCGAGACACCGGATGGCAGGCTCAACCGCGCCGAGATGGCAGCGCGATTGCTCCGAGAAGGCATGCGCGGGTACTCCGAGGACGTGCTCTGGAAGATGGTCGCCAGCGACAAGGCCGCTGCCGAGCACGTGCTCCGGATGATGCTCGCGGCACCTCCGGAGGGCGCGGCGGCGGCGCTGCTGGGGCGGGCCGAGCGCCCGGACTACCTCGACCTGCTCGGCCGGGTCGCGGTGCCCGCGCTCGTGGTGGTCGGCACGGAGGACGAGTACACGCCGATCAGTGACGCACGGCTCATGCACGAGCGGCTCCAGGACTCCACACTGGTGGTCGTGGAAGGCGCCGCGCACATGCCGAACCTCGAAAAGACCGAGGAGTTCAACCGCGCGTTGCACACTTTCCTCGACAGGATCGCAGACCGAGCAGAACGGTGATCTTTGTGACCAGCAAGAAGACCGTGTTTGTCACCGGAGCCAGCGCCGGGTTCGGCGCCGCCATCGCGCGCAGGTTCGTCGCGGAGGGCGCGCGCGTGGTCGCCACCGCCCGCCGCGTCGGCAAGCTCACCGAACTCGCGGATGAACTCGGCCCCGACGTGCTCCCGATCGAGCTGGACGTGCAGGACCGCACCGCGGTCGAGGCCACGATCGCCACCCTGCCCGCCGAGTTCGCCGAGGTCGACGTCCTGGTCAACAACGCGGGTCTGGCCAAGGGCATGGAGCCCGCGCACAAGGCCGACCTGGACGACTGGGAACAGATGATCGACACCAACTGCAAGGGAATGGTGTACTGCACCCGCGCCCTGCTGCCCGGCATGGTGGCGCGCGGCCGGGGCCACGTGATCAACCTCGGCTCCATCGCGGGCACCTACCCCTACCCCGGCGGCAACGTCTACGGCGCGACCAAGGCGTTCGCGCACCAGTTCAGCCTCAACCTGCGCAGCGACCTGCACGGCACCGGCGTCCGCGTCACCTGCGTGGAGCCCGGGATGTGCGGCGGGACCGAGTTCTCCACGGTGCGCTTCGACGGCGACGCGGACAAGGCCAAGGGCGTCTACGCGGGCATGACGCCGCTGAGCGCCGAGGACATCGCGGAGTCCGTGCACTGGGTCTCCGCCCAGCCGGCGCACTTCAACGTCAACACCATCGAGCTCATGCCGGTGGCGCAGAGCTTCGCGGCGTTCCAGGTCCACCGGGAGCGCTGAGCGCCCGCACCACCGCCTGCCCCTGCTGCTGCCACAGGGTTCCCACCTCGGCGAACCCTGCGGCGCGCAGCGCTTCCCCGTGCCACGCGACGGGCGGGTAGAAGTCCGCCGAAGTCCCGTTCTGTTGTCCCACAAGGGCTTCCAGGGCTGGATGAGCGGCGATCCCGGCCCACCACCGCGCCCAGGCGTCCGAGGGTTCTGTCCGCGCCGGCGCGTCCGGCATCCGGTCCGCGTTGGCGAACACCCCTCCGGGCGCGAGAATCCCGCGCACCTCGCGGTAGAGCTGCCGCAGCCGCTCCTCGGCGAAGCAGTGCATGGCGGTCATCGTCAGCACGAAGTCGTACTCCTTGTGCGGCAACGCTTCGACCCATCCCGGCGCCCCCAGGTCGGCCCGCACCAGCTCGACGCCCGGCAGTGACGCCTCCGCGATCGCGAGCAGCGCCGGGCTGAGGTCGAGCACGGTCACCTCGGCCTCGGGCAGCCGGTCGAGCAGCCGCCCGGCGAGCGTTCCCGTCCCACCCGCGAGGTCGAGCACGCGCGCGGGCGCCCCCACCACGTCCACGAGCACACCCGCCACCTCCTCGCGGTACGGCAGGTAGACCTCCTGCTGGCGGTCCCAGTCCGACTGGATGGCCAGCGCTTCTTCCCTCGTCAGCATGGGTACCAGCTTAACGAAAACGATTATCAATTCAAGGAAAATCTATCCCAGGGCAGACGACACCGAGCGCTCCGCCGGTCACGCTCGACACATGAGGACAGCGATCGCGATCACCGCCGCGGTGAGCCTGCTGGCAGGGCTCACCACATCAGCGGCAGCCTCGGAACCGTTGCGCTGGCGGGACTGCGGCGAGGGCGTGCAGTGCGCCGACGTCCGGGTGCCCGTGGACTGGGCGCGGCCGCACGGGGCGAGGACCAGCATCGGCCTCGCCAAGCTCCCCGCGCAGGACCAGGCGAAGAAGCTCGGCCCGCTCGTGGCCAACCTCGGCGGCCCCGGGGCGACGGTCCCGTACGTGCCGCAGCTCAAGGGCAGCTTCGCCGAGCTGACCAAGTGGTTCGACGTGGTCATCTTCGACCCGCGCGGCTTCGGCGCGAGCCAGGGCGTCACCTGTCCGCAGCCCGCCCCGGTCCCCGATCTCAAGGCGTGGCCGCCGAACCGGGAGACCTTCGCCAGCTACACGGAGGCCAACCGGCGCTTCGCCCTGGACTGCACTCCGGCCCTGGGACCGTTGCGGGACAAGCTGAACTCGTGGCAGGGCGCGCACGACCTCGACGCGATCCGGGTGGCGCTCGGCCAGCGGAAGCTGAACTACTACGGCAACTCCTACGGAACCGTGTACGCGCAGAACTACGTCGAGCTGTTCGGCGACCGGGTCAACCGCATGTACTTGGACAGCGTGTTCGACCACAGCAACCCGGATGTGAGGTCGTGGTCGCTGTCCGGTCCGGCGGTGACCGAGGCCAACTTCCACCGGTTCGCGACGTGGGCCCGGCAGGACCCCGCGTCTGCTTTGCACGGCAAGGACACCCTCGCCGTCTGGGATCGCGTCATCGCTGCGGCGCAACGGAATCCGATCCCCGCTCCGGGCGCCGGGCGCGCCGTCGCCGCGACGGAGATCGTCATGGCCGCACCGTCAGGCTTCGAGCAGGAGTGGCCGAATTTCGCCAAGGCGCTGGCCCAGGCCGACACCGGTGACGCGACGCTGATCGCGACCCGGCGACTGGGCGGGAAGGACCCCGACCTGTCCAGGATCGCGCTCTGCTCGGACTTCCCCTACGACGTGAGCTACGACAGCCTGAAGCGGATCGAGAACACGGCCCGCGAGCGTGCGCCGCGCGTGGGCTGGCGCTCGGTGTGGCTGATGGGCTACCACTGCGCGGGCCTGCCGAAGCTCGGCACCCACCCGCCGAAGCCGATCAAGGCCGGGAAGCTCCCGCCGGTCCTCGTCGCCAGCGGCAACCACGACGACGGCACCTCGCCCGAGTTCGCCAGGCGCGTTTCCGCGCAGCTGCCCGGCTCGCGCTACCTCAGCGCGGAAGGCGGCCACGCGCAGTACTGGGCCGGGCGCAACGCCTGCTTGCGCGATCGGGTGCACCGCTACCTCGTCGGCGGCGAGCTGCCCACGCCCGGAACCCACTGCGCCGCCTGACTGGTGTACCAACGTGGCATGTCCACCACCAGGGACGCCCTCGGCTGCGCGGCGACCGCGGCCCTCGTCTTCGGCGCCGCGCTGCTGGAGGGCTCACCCGCCCGGCCGATGGCGCTCGCCGTGCTCAGCGTCGGTGTGACGGCGCCGCTGATGGTGCGCAGGCAGCTGCCGATCACCTCGGCGGCACTGTCGTCCTTGGTGGCGCTGCTCGGATTCGCGATACCCGGCTGGTCGGGAAAGGTGGTGGCGATGGCCGCGTGCGGGGCCGCCGCCTACCACCGCCCGAACCGGCTGGCCGGGGTGCTCACCGTCTCCGTACTCGGATTCCTGCTGGTCCCGGCCGTGGTGGCGTCCCGGCCGCTGGGTACCACCGCCGTGCTCACCGAAATGATCATCACGGCGATCGCTCCTGCGGTGCTGGGCTACGCGATGCGGCTGCGGGCGGAGCGCGGCGAGCAACTGGCGCGCCTGCACCGGGCCGAGGCAGCGCGGACGGTCGCGGAGGAGCGGGCGGGCATCGCGCGCGAGGTGCACGACGCGGTCGGCCACCACCTGACCGCGATCCGCATGCAGGCGACCGCCGCGCGGCACGTGCTCACCGACGCCTCCCCCGTCGCGATGACCACCCTCAACACGATCAACGACCTGGCCGCACGAGCGTTGAGCGAGGTGCGCGACATGCTGGACACCTTGCGCGACAAGCCTTCCGGCTCGCGAATCCACGAGATCGCGGACCTGGTCACCCGACTGTCCACATCGGACGTTGAGATCACTTTCACCGAGCCCGGCGCGCTGGGCGACCTACCACCGCTGGTCGACCACGGCGGCTACCGCCTCGCCCAAGAGGCGCTGACCAACGCGATCCGGCACTCCGGCGCGGACACGATCTCGGTCAGCGTCGCGCGCGAGCCCGACTCTGTCGCGATCACCGTGCAGGACAACGGTTCCAGCACGTCTGTCACCGATGAGGGGTCGGGAATCCGCGGCATGCGCGAACGCGCGCGGCTACTCGGCGGCACCGTGACGATCAGCGCCGCCCGACCACACGGCTGGCGCGTCCGCGCCGTGCTCCCAGTGCGGGAGGCGCGGTGATCCGGGTGGTCATTGCCGACGACCAGGCCGAGGTCCGCTCGGCGCTGCGGCTGGTGCTCGACGCGGAGCCGGACATCGAGGTGGTCGCCGAAGCCGCCGATGGCGCGGAAGCCGTGCTCAGGGCCGAGGAACTGCGCCCCGACGTGCTGGTGATCGACATCCGGATGCCCCGCCTCGACGGCATCGGCGCGATCACCAGGCTGGCCGCCTCCGCGAACACCACCAGGATCATCGCGCTGACCACCTTTGACATCGACGACTACCTCTTCGGCGCCCTGCGAGCGGGGGCGACCGGGTTCCTGCTGAAGGACTCCGAGCCCCGGCTGCTCCTGGACGCCGTCCGCGCGGCGCACCGGGGGCACGGCCTGGTCGACCCGCAGGTGACGCACCGGCTGATCGACCGCTTCGCCAGCCTGAGCCCGAGCCCGGCCACCGAGGAGCTGGACCGGCTGACGCCGAGGGAGCGCGAGGTGCTGCTGGAGATCGCGCGCGGGCTGAGCAACGCCGAGATCGCCGCGCGGCTGTGGATCGAGGAGGGCACCGTCAAGACGCACGTGGTGCGCGTGCTGGCCAAGCTCGGGCTGCGCGGCCGGGTGCACGCGGTGATCTACGCGCACGAGCACGGCCTGGTGCCACGAACGCGGTAGGGACCGGCGCGGGCAACACGCACTGTTCCCCGACAGTGTCGCCCGCGCCGACCGACGCGTTCTGCACACCCCCAGGTGGAGCAGAACGGGCGATCTCAGTCCGAGATTATTACAAGCTGTAACAGTCGGCCAAGGCCGTTCCGGTCGTGGGCGGGCTACGTTGGGGCGGTGAGCAGTGAGCCGCCCCGGCGGCGCAGACCTGGGCCGGCGCCGAGGCTCAGCCGCGACCTGATCGCCGACGCCGCCATCGCGGTCGGCTTCACCGAACTGACCCTGGCCTCGGTCGCCGAGCGGCTGAGTGCGACCCACGCCGCGCTCTACCGCCACGTCACCGACCGGGACGACCTCGTCGTCGCCGCCGTGCAACGCCTGGTCAGCAGGCTGCCGAAGGCTCCGGAGAGCGCGAGCTGGCGCGAGGTGCTTGAGGCGCAGACCTGGGCGCTGTGGCGGATGTACGCCGAGAACCCCGGCGTGGACCAGGTGCTGTGCTCGGTCCCGGCGGCGCGCGAGGTCGTCGTCCACCACGGCCTCGCGCTGGTCCGGAGCCTCTGCGAGGTCGGCTTCGACCCCGAGTTCGCCGTGCTCGCCGCCGACATCGTGGTCGAGTTCGCGCGGGCCTCCGGGGGCACCGCCGGCCTGCTGCGCGCCGCCTCCGCCACCGAGGTGCGCGCCGTGCTCGGCCGGATCAGCGCCGACGAGGCCGAGAACGAGCTGTTGCGGGAGGTCAGCGGCGCGCTCAGCCTCGACCTCCGCCCCTGGGCCGCGCGCAAGCTCGCCGTGGTGCTCGACGGCATCGCCGCCAACGCCCGCCCGACCCAGGAGAACACCTCGGTGAAGTGATCAACGCGGGGTCGCTCGAACGGGTGGGTACTCGATACCTTCTTTGGAGTGACAAGCCATCAGGTCACCATCAGCCTGAGCCCCGACGAGGCGCTCGTCCTCTTCGACTGGCTCTCCCGCACCGACGACCAGGGCGGCCTCGACCCGCTGACCGAGGACCACGCCGAGCGCGTCGCCCTGTCCAGCCTGGCCGCCACCCTGGAGGACCAGGTCATCGACACCTTCGATCCCGCGTACGCGCAACGCGTGCGGACCGCGCGCCTGCGGCTGACCCGCGATCTGCCCTAGGTTGGCCGTCGTGCCCCGGTTGCTGCTGGTCCACCACACGCCCTCGCCGAACCTCCAGGCCATGTTCGAGGCCGTGGTCTCCGGCGCCACCGACCCCGACATCGAGGGCGTCGAGCTCCTCCGCCGCGCCGCGCTGGAGGCGACCGCCTCCGACGTGCTCGCCGCGGACGGCTACCTGCTCGGCACCCCCGCGAACCTCGGCTACATGTCAGGCGCCCTGAAAACGTTCTTCGATTCCGTTTTCTACCCGTGCCTGGACGCCGCCAAGGGCCGCCCGTACGGCCTCTACGTGCACGGCAACAACGACACCACGGGTGCGGTGCGCTCCGTCGAGGGCATCACCAAGGGCATGGGCTGGGAGAAGGCCGCCGAGCACGTGCTCGTCGCTGGCGAGCCCGGTAAGGACGACCTCCGCGCGTGCTGGGAACTGGGAGCGACGGTCGCGGCCACGCTCATGCCCTGACCACTACTCCGGCGCCGCGAACCACGCGATGTCGCCGAGGGTGATCTCGCCGCCCCGCTCCGCGACCTCCCGCACCTCACGCCGGATACGCTCGGCTGATTCGTCCACAGTGGACTCCCACGGCTCGAACCCGTCGTCGCCGATCCACCCTGGCACCAGAATCCCGTCCCGGACCAGCTGTGCCGCGCCGTCACCCGCCCTGCGCAGCACCTCGGCTCCGTCGACGTCACCGCCGTCCGACCGGTGCACCGTCGCCACGATGTCCACCATCTGCACCCAGTCGAAGCTCAGGGCTTCTTCCGCGAATTCCTTGAGCTCGCCGTAGGCCACCCGTCATCTCCTTCACGTCTCGCTCAAAGCAGGCGACGCCCGCACACCCGAGCCCTACTGTGAGCATCGCTCAGCTGGTGACGCCGATTGCACGGGTACTGCGAAAAAGCCCCACACCCTCCCGTTTGGAGCACTTGGCCCGCGAGGGAAGTACCCGCAAGGGGAAGCGTGGAAATGAGAGGCCCTCAGCGTCCCAGCTGGGCCCCGCGACCGGTCGCCCATCTCTCAGCGGCGCACGTGCTCCGGAGCGGTGAACCAAGCGATGTCGCCGGTGTCCAAGTCGTCACCGTTCACAACCGCCTCGTCGGCTTCGCTCTCGATCCGAGCCGCTGACTCCTCCGGGGTGCTGGGCCACGGCTCGAACCCGTTGTCGCCGATGTCGCCGGGGACGATCACCTCGTCCCGGACCAGCTGCGCGGCACCCGCGGCCGCACGTCGGACGCCCTCGACACCCCTGGCATCCGGACCGGACTGCTGCACGACGGAAACGAAGTCCACCAACGACATCCAGTCGAACTTGAGCGATTCCCGCGCGTAGTCCCTCAGGTCGTCGTAGTTCACTGGCCTTCCTTCCCGTCGTGATCGATGTGGATTTTCAGCAGGACCCGCACATCCCCGGGCACCCCGAGATCGAGCGTCGGATCATTGTCCCCGCCGCTCTGGCTCTTGGTGCGGTACGCGATCGTGGTGCCGTCCGGGAGCCGGTAGAACAGCCCCTTGTACCGGGGCTTGTCCACCAGCGACGCGCCCGACGACAGTGCCTTGAAGATCGCGTGCAGTTCCTCGGCGGTGTCCACGACCCGGATCGGCATTCGCTTGCTGCCCCCTGGATCTCGACCGATGCCGACGCCACCGCTGAGAACGTGCTCGGTCGCCGTCTTTCCCTTCCAGGTCCCCACAGGCAGTCGGGAAGAGGCGGGAGCCACGGCATGGATCGTTGATCCACCTCCACCGTGTCCCATCCGATCGGCGAATGCGCTCAAGGCCGCGCTGATGGCTTCCGCGAACTCCGCGGCCGCGCCGATCCTGGACGCGGTGTCAGCGAGCGCCCCGACCGCGCCCGCGTGGTACTCCGGCGCACATCCGCTCATCGCGACCGCGAGAACGTCCCGAACGGCAATGGCCAGTTCTTGTGCCGCCATCACGCACGCGCGTGCGCCCGCACGGTCTCGGCGGTCGTGCGAACCCGGTCTCCGACCTCGCCCTGGGACACCAACGACCTCGGCCTTCTCGACGACGACCCGACGCCCGCGGTTATCGTCGGCGCACGGCTCTCGCTGGCCCCGTGCCAGGCGGAAATGTTCTGGCATTCCCCGGGGCCGGGACGATGCCTCAACGTCGAGCGCGCGGCTAGGGCGTTCGGGCGCACGGGTTGCTCCCAGGCGCTTCGAAGGTCTGTCGAGCCGGAGTTGCACGTGCCAGGTTGACGCGGAAGGCGACGCGGAACCGAAAAGACCACGGCGCGGGATTTCAGCGGGTGGGAAGTTTTCGGCGAACGCACACCCAGCCAGCGGAAATAACGATTCGACACCCCCTGAACCGGACACCCCGCACGCGTGGGGGCGGCTCGGGCGACGCGGTCCGAACTGCCCGTTCAACCGCATTCGCCAGTCTGGTTCAGCAATTGCACAAGTGCGTCCAGCGAAGGATGGACAGAATCAGCATAAAGACCGTCAAACGCGCTGGGAGAGCGCTCTGTTGACTCGTCCACCCCAGGTCATAACCTACAAATTCGTTCATGACCTGGGGGCAGGGATGACGTCGGTACTGGAAAGGTTTCGCGACGAACCGAAGACCGTGACACCACTGGGCGGACTGCCCGAACCGGATGGGGCCGACTGGGTCGCCGCGGTGCCGTGCGCGGGGCTCGCCCCGGTCGGCAGGGGGCTGCTGGACCTGGTGCGAGGGGTGTGCGGCGCCGACTTCGACGGGCTGGTCACGCGGCGGCTGCTGCTCGATCTGCGGATGCGCCGCCCGTGGAACCCGCGGCGTCCCGTGGAGCTGCGCGCACGCTTGGTCGACGAGCCGGTGTGGGACGTGCGCGCGGTGCAGGACGGGCTGGTCGCCTGCACGGGCGCGGTCGAGGTCGAGCTCTCCGGAGCGCCGAGGGATGACGAGGCGCTGGCGGAGAACAGGGTGCTCGGCCTCGACGAACTGCTGGACGCGGCACTGCGCTTCGCGGTGGCGCTGGGCGATCCCGGCTACCGGCAGGAAGCCCCGCCGCTGCTCGGGATGCGCGCCGAGCTGCACAGGGGTCTGCCCGGCAGGCGCCCGCTCACCCTGACCCGCGTGCCGGAGTCCGGCCGGGTCGGGCGTGAGGTGCGCATCGCCGACCAGGCGGGCGCCGAGGTCGGCCGGGTGCGCTTCGACTGGTTCGCGGCGAGCGGGTGCCTGCGGCGCGACGCCGCGCGGGTCGCCTGATGCCCCGGCTGGTCACCGCCGACCTGCCAGCCCTGCTCGACCCGTCGGTGGTGGGGCACCGCTTCGCCCGCCAGGCGGCGCTGCGCAGGCAGGGCTTCGGCGTTCCCGCGTTCTTCTGCGTCCCGGCGACCGCGCTGGAGGAGGTGCTCACCTCCGTGCTCGACCGGCTCGGAGTGCCGCCGCCGACGAGCTACCCGGAGCTGCTGACCTGGTCGGAATCGGCTGGCAAGGAGATCAGGGCGACCGGCGTCGAGGACGAGCTGGCGGCGGCGCTGTGCGCCGAGTTCGACCGGCTCGTCGGCCCCGGCGGGCTGGTGGCGGTGCGCGCCAGCGCATTCGGCGGCCACGGCACCACCTTCGAAGGCATCAGCAGCGGCTACCTGTACGTGCCCCGGCACGAGCTGGCTGACCGCGTCGCCGACTGCTGCGCCTCGGTCTTCTCCCCGCAAGCCCTCCTGCACGCGACGCACCGGGGCGTGGACCTACGCTCCATCCGCGTCGCGGTCGGCGTCCAGCGGACCGCTGTGGGGCAGGGCTGACACACCTGGGGGCTCGATGGCCTGGACCGACTACATCGACGACTACTGCGAGCGCACCGAGCCCGGCCTGCTGGCCGAACCGCTCAACGCGCTCAGCAACCTGGCGTTCATCGTCGCCGCGATCGCGCTGTGGCTGGCGGTGCGCAAGACCGCGCCCGCGCGGCCGGGCAGCCTCTACGGGCTCGCCGTCCTGCTCGCGCTGATCGGCCTCGGCAGCGGTGCTTTCCACACGATCGCGACCGGCTGGGCGCAGTTCCTCGACGTCTTCTTCATCGCGGTGTTCATCCACGTCTACGTCGTGTGCTTCCTGCACTGGTTCTACGGCGTGCGCTGGTCGCTGGCCTGGCTCGGAGCGCCCGGTTTCGCGCTGTTCAACGCGCTGATGGCGTGGGTGACCGGCGGAGAGGGTTCGGCGTCGTACTTCCCGGCGCTCATCGGGCTCGCCGTCTTCACGATCGCGCTCTCGGTGAGCAAGGACCCAGCCCTGGTGCGCTACCGGCTCTGGTTCGGCGCGGCCACGGGTGCGTTCGCGGTCTCGCTGACGCTGCGCTCGGTCGACATCGCGGTCTGCCCCACCTTCACCCCGGGCACCCACTTCCTCTGGCACAGCTTCAACGCGGTCGTGTTGTACCTGGTGGGACGGGCCGCTGTGGTGCGCGCCCGTGAACTCACCCCCGAGGTTTAGGGGTTTCTCCCGATGTTGGGGGTGCGCGGCTCCGGCAGGATTTTCCTCAGCGGGACGGGGTGCGCCGAGGGGTCGCACCTTCACCCGCGGGGGCCGGGGGAAGCAGTACAAGGGGAGACGCGGCACGGGCACGGACGTGAGTCGGATTCGGGGGGAATCCGAAAGTCCGTGACCGTTGCCGCGTTCGCATGTCCGGATGTTTGACCAGCTTGTGACCATGTTGTGCCTGTCTTTGGAATGCAACACCGATTGTCGGGCAGCCATCCGAGTGATCGCGTTTTCGATTCGGTGAGCGACTTGAACTACCCCCTAGAGTGGCACCGGTTCGGCGCCGTCTAGGGGGTTGAGAAGTGGGCACGAGTTCAGCGGCCGACCGTCCGGAAGGCGATCGCGTCGCGACTCCGGCGGTGCGGCGGGGACGTCCGACGCTGCGCGAGGTCGCGGCGGCGGCAGGAGTGGACGTCTCCACGGCGTCGAGGCTGCTGCGCGGGCAGGACATGCCGTACCGGGCGGAGACCCGGCAGCGCGTGCTCGACGCGGCGGAGAAGCTCGGCTACCGCCCCAACCAGCAGGCCCGCGCGCTGCGGTTGCAGCGCCAGCAGGCGATCGGGCTGCTCGTGCCCGACCTGGACAACTTCGGCTTCACCCAGATCCTGCGCGGCGTGCAGGAGGTCGCCGCCGAGCAGGAGTACACGCTGATGCTGGTCGAGGCCGGTGCGGGCGCGGGTGAGGGGGCGGGCATCAGCTACGAGCGCCTCGGGCTCGAAGGGCGCGTCGACGGCATCCTGGTGGCCTTCGCCAGCATGGACGACCCGCACGTGCAGGAGTGGGCCGAGCGCGAGCGGCTGCCGATGGTGCTCGTGCAGCGCGGCACTCCGAGCTACCCCGCCTCCGTGGTCATGGACGAGCAGCGCAACGTCGCCGTGATGGTGGACCACCTCGTCGAACTGGGGCACCGCCGCATCGGCCACGTCAGCGGGCCGCTGCGCACCGACACCGGACTGCGCCGCCAGGAGGGCTTCGCCGCCGCCATGCGCGAGCACGGGCTGCCCGTGCGCCCCGAGTGGATCGCCGACGGCGGCTTCCACTGGACCGGCGGCCAAGCCGCGGCGCGCGCGATCCTCGACGTCGCCGAGGCCGAGCGCCCGACAGCTCTCGTGGTGGCCAACCTGATCAGCGCGCTCGGCACGCTCAGCGCGATCCACGAGCTCGGCCTGACCGTGCCCGGCGACCTCTCCGTGATCGCCATCGACGAGCACATCGTCGCCGAGCACACCAACCCGCCGCTGACCACCGTGCAGACACCGCAACGCGAACTCGGCCGCCGCGCCGCGCAGATGCTGCTCAACTCGCTCAGCGGCGAGAAGCCCAGCCGCGTGATGATCACTGACCCGCCACCGACCCTCGTCGTGCGCGCCTCAACCGCCCCACCGCCGCCGTCCTCTTAAAGCCCTGAACGACCCGTTTGGTGCGTTGAACGCACTGAACGGGTCGTTCAGTGCGTTCAAGTACCCAAACGACCCGTTCAGGGCTCCATCCACCTGAATGACTCGTTCATGTGGTTCAACGTGCTGAACGAGTCATTCAGGCCGCCCCACCACCTCAATGACTCATTCAGCACGTTGAACGGAGTGAATGACTCGTTCAGGTGGTGATGGGGAGGGCGGAGATGCCGTAGACGGCCATGTCGGGGCGGAACTCGACGTCGGCGAGGTCGATGGCCAGGCGGAGGTCGGGGACGGCCTGGGTGAGGGCGGTCAGGGACGCGGTCAGTTCGGCGCGGGCGAGCATCTGGCCGAGGCACTGGTGCACGCCGAAGCCGAAAGCGATGTGGCGGTTGGCGGTGCGGTGCAGGTCGAGGGTGTCGGGAGCGGCGAACACCGCCTCGTCGCGGTCGGCGGACGCGAGCGCGACGAGCACTCCGTCACCGGGCCGCATCGCTTGTCCCCCAACGGAAACGTCGGCCACGACGGCGCGCGCGACGCCCTGCTGCACGACGCTGGAGAACCGCAGCAGCTCCTCGACGGCGCCGGGCACGAGGCCGGGGTCGGCGCACAGCTCCTCCCAGCGCGAGCGTTGCGTCAGCAGGGTCAGCACGCTGAGGCCGATCATGTTCGCGGTGGTCTCGTGCCCCGCGACGAGGAGCAGGCGGGCGATGCCGACGAGCTCTTCGTGCGTCAGCTCGCCGGTGCGAACCCGTTGCACGACAAGGCGACTGAGCAGATCGTCGCCGGGCGATGAGGTCTTCGCGCGGCACAGGCCGTCGAGGTAGGCGCGCAGGTCCTCCACGGCCTGGGCGACGGAAGCGGCGGGCGCGGCGCGGTCGAGCTGGACCTGACTGCGCTCGTTGAAGAACTCGCGGTCGGAGTGCGGGACGCCCAGCAGCTCGCAGATCACCAGCGACGGCACGGGACGGGCGAAGACCTCGACGAGGTCGACCGGGCCGTCGACGGCGGTCAAGTCGGCGAGGCAGTCGGCGATCACCTTGTCGATCACCGGGCGCAGCGCGGCCATCCGCTTCACGGTGAACTCGCCGGTCAGCATGCGGCGCAGGCGGGTGTGGTCGGGTGGGTCCATGGCGAGGAAGACGCCGGGCGGCGGTGGCCCCTCCGGCAGCGGGCGGATCGCGGGATAGCCGGGGGTGTTGGGCACCGAGCTGAACGCGGGGTCGCTGAGCACCACCTTGGCATCCGCTTGGCGCGTCACGAACCAGACCTGTTGACCGTTGCGCAGCCGGACCTTGGAGACCGGCAGCTCCGCGCGCAGCTGGGTGTAGGCGGGCGGAGGGTGGAACGGATCGTCACGGCGCATCGGGTAGTCCACCCCGCCATCATGCGAGATTTCCCATGACGGCGTTGTCGGTGCGCGGTGTGAGGATCGTTGCAGGAGGGCTGTTGTGACGAACACCGAGATCCCGAAGTTCCCGATGCCCCGCTGCCCGGGGTTCGACCCGCCCGCGGAGTACGAGCGGCTGCGCGCGGAGCTACCGGTCGCCCCGGTGCGGTTGCGGCACGGGCAGACGGCGTGGTTGATCACCCGCTACGCGGACGTGCGCCGCGTGCTCAGCGATCCCGCGCGATTCAGCTCCGACCCCGCCAAGCCGGGGTTCCCGCAGCTGCGCCCGGTGGTGGACAAGGAGGCCAAGCCGGGCAGCTTCCTGGTCACCGATCCGCCGCTGCACACGAAGTACCGCAGGATTCTGGCCGCGGAGTTCAGCGCCGCGCGGATGGAGGCGCTGCGCCCCGCCGTCAGCGAGATCGTTGACGGCTGCGTCGACGCGCTGTTCGCCGACGGGCAGCGCGCCGATCTCGTGCGGCACGTGTCGGTTCCGGTGCCCGCCAAGGTGATCAGCCTTCTGCTCGGAGTTCCTGAGTCCGACCAGGAGTTCTTCATCGACCGCAGCCGCCGCCACCTGGACCGCTCGTTGCCCGCGGACCAGGTGGGGACCGCGCTCGCGGAACTGGAGGACTACCTGGACCGGCTGATCGCCGAGCGCGTGGTCGAGCCGGGCACGGACCTGCTCAGCCACCTCGCCGTGCGGCACCTGCGCACCGGGGAGCTGACGCGCGAGGAGTTCGTCGGCATGTCGGTGCTGCTGCTCGTCGGCGGCTTCGAGACCACCGCCAACGCGATCGCGCTCTCGGCGCTGGCGCTGCACGAGCAGCCCGGCCAGTGGGCGGAACTGGTGGCTGACCCGGACCGCGCGGTGGGCGCCGCCGACGAGCTGCTGCGCTACCTGGGGCTCGCCCAGCACGGCGTGGTGCGCGCGGCGGTCGCCGACATGGAGGTGGGCGGTCAGCTGATCAAGGCGGGGGACGGCGTGATCCTGGCGCTGTCCTCGGCCAACCGCGACGCCGAGCACTTCGCTGATGCGGATCGGCTCGACGTGTGCCGCTCCGCGAGCGACCACATGACCTTCGGCTGGGGAATGCACAAGTGCATCGG
Source organism: Allokutzneria sp. NRRL B-24872 (assembly GCF_002155965.1). Classification (GTDB taxonomy): domain Bacteria; phylum Actinomycetota; class Actinomycetes; order Mycobacteriales; family Pseudonocardiaceae; genus Allokutzneria. Next base: position 7,439 of record NZ_MUMH01000028.1, on the reverse strand, counting down.
CCAGCACCTGGCCCGGTTGGAGCTGGAGGTGGTGTTGCGGACGCTCGTGCGCCGGGCTCCCGGGCTGCGCGTCGGCGTGGCCTTCGCCGAGTTGGAGTTCCTCATGGACGCCCCGTTCTACGGGGTCCGAGAACTGCCTGTGACCTGGTGAAATGGAATCGGGGGGATTGGCCTCCGCCGCCTTGGGGCCAATCCCCCCGAGTCCTGTCGCGCTCTGTGTGAGCGCTCTCATAGGGTGGCTCGGAGACCGCTCGGAGTCAAGCGGCAGAAGCGGACAAATTTTCAGATCGCCCGCTCGCCCAGCGCCGGGCGGATCACCCGCCGCTCGGTGACGATGGCGGTGACCAGGTCCGAAGGCGTGACGTCGAAGGCCGGGTTGACCGCGCCGGTGCCAGCCGGGGCCAGCCTGCGCCCGCCGATGACGAGCACTTCGTCCGCGTCGCGCTCCTCGATCTCGATCGCGGCGCCCTCGGGGGTCGCCGGGTCGATCGTCGACTCAGGAGCGGCGACCACGAACGGGATTCCGGCTCGCGCGGCGGCCAGGGCCAGCGGATAGGTGCCGACCTTGTTGGCGACGTCGCCGTTGGCCGCGATCCGGTCCGCGCCGACGACGACCGCGTCGACCATGCCCCGCGCGATGATCCCGGCTCCGGCGCCGTCGACCACGACGCGGTGCGGCAGGCCGAGTTCAGCCAGCTCGGTCGCGGTGATCCGCGAACCCTGGAACAGCGGTCGCGTCTCGTCCGCGAAGACCATGCGGACCAGGCCGTCCTCCTGGAGCGAGCGCACGACGCCGAGCGCGGTGCCCCAGCCGACGCACGCGAGCGCTCCGGCGTTGCAGTGCGTGTGCAGCGCGAGCGGTCGCTCGCCGAGCTGTTCGCGCAGGAAGTCCGCGCCGCGCCTGCCCAGCTGCTTGTTGGCGGTGACGTCGGCCGCGGCGAGGTCGAGCGCGGCGACCAGCACCGCGTCCGCGCCCTTGTCCACGAACGGGAGCACCTGCTCGACGCCCCAGCGCAGGTTCACCGCCGTCGGCCGGGCCGAAGCGACGCGTTCGGCGTCGGCGCGCACGCGCTCCGGGTCGTAGCCCTCGCGCTCCGCGACCGCCGCCGCCAGCGCGACGCCCAGCGCGCCGGCGGCGCCGAGCAACGGCGCTCCCCGGATGACCAGGCGCTTGATCGCGTCCACAAGTTCGTCCACTGTGGACAGTCTGAGCAGCCGGAGTTCCGGCAGCATGGTCTGGTCAATGGTCTCGACGTGTCCGTCGACCCAGGTGATGGTGGTCCGCTCCACGGGTTCCGTACGGTACGCGGTGATGCCGTCCTCGTTCAGCTCGTTCAGCGATCTTTCGTTCAACGGCTCCTCGTTCAACGACGCTGATTTCCCGGCCGAGCCCTACCCGGGCGCGCGGCCCGATGGCTCCTACGCGCACGACCAGGGCCAAGGCGTTCTGCTGCGCCCGCGCGACGGGGCGTGGTTCGCCGGAGACCAGGAGTTGGACGACTGGCTCGCCGAGCGCGGCGCCGCCTCCTTGGCCGAGCGCGTCCCGGTCCTGGTCTACGGCTCGAACCAGTGCCCGTCGAAGATCACCTGGCTGCGCGAGACGCTGCGCCTGCCCGGCCCGGCCGTCGTGCTGCGAGCCCGGTGCGCCGACCTCGCGGCGGTGTGGGCGAGCGGGCTGCGCAAGCGCGACGGCGCGCGTCCGGCGACGCTGGCCCACTCCCCGGGCACCATGGAGACGCACGCGGTGTGGATGGCGACGCGGGAGCAGGTCAGGGTGCTCGACGTGTGCGAGGGACGCGGAACCCGCTACGGGCTCGCGAAGCTCCACAGTGGACTGATCACGCTCGACGACGGGTCCGTCGTTGACGGAGCGCTGAGCTACGTCGGCCTGACCGACGTCCGCATGCCGTTGCTGCAGAACGGGGAGAGGGTCCGCTGCGCCGACCTCGACCAGGCCGCCGCACTCGCCTTGCAGGGCGGCATCGGTCACCACGGCCTCGATGTGTCCTTTGTGGACGAAGAGCCGGAGCCGGACGAGTGGCCCGGTCGACTGTTCGTCTACGGCACGTTGCAGCCGGGCGCTTCCGCGTGGCGGCTGCTCGAACCGTTCGCGGAGGGGCCGGGAACCGAGCACCGCCTGCCGGGACGGCTCTACGACACCGGGCTCGGTTATCCCGCGCTGCGGCTCGGCGACGGGCCTGGAGTGCCTGGTAGAGCAGTGGTTCTGCGTGATCCGGCCACCGCGTTCCCCGTGCTCGACGAGTACGAGGGCGAGGAGTACCGCCGCGTGCGGATCACCTTGGCGGACGGGCTGGTCGCGTGGACCTACGTCTGGGTGCGGGAGGTCGCGGGGATGCCCGAGCTGGCCTCGGGTTGGTTGATCTAGACATGCCGATTGCTCCGTTCCGGTGTACAACGGACGCAGCCCGGGTACTCCTGAGCAGGGAGGTCCTAGACATGCGTCGAACCGGACAAGCTGTTGTCACAAGCGCGGCCGTCCTCATGGCGATCACCGCCTGCGGAACCCCACCGCCGCCTGAGACACCGGCCGCGCCGAACCCGCTGGCGGCAACGACACCCGCGCCTCAGCCCGATCCGGCTGAGGCGCCGAAGGCCGCACCGGAGGAGCACCCGGCCGGCGCCAAGCCCGCGGACACGCGGTGCACGGCGGCCGACCTCAGCGGTGAGCTGAAGGACTCCGACGCGGGAGCCGGTCAGCGCTACGCGACGCTGGTGGTGACCAACAAGAGCGGGAAGTCCTGCACGCTCTTCGGCTACGGCGGCATGGAACTGCGGCGCAAGGACGGCGAGCGCGTGCCGACGAAGGCCGAGCGCCAGGCCGATCCCGGGCCGAAGACCGTGATGCTCCCGCCTGGGCAGAAGGCGGGCAAGAAACTGCACTGGAGCCCGGTCCCGGCCGGTGCGGAGCCGGTCGACGGACCGTGCGCGCCAACGGCCGACGTGCTCGCGGTGACGCCGCCCGACGACACCAAGCAGTTCACGATCCCGTGGACGAGCGGCTACGTCTGCAACGGCGGCAAGATCGATGGGACGGCTTACTTCCGCATGTGAGTCCGCCTAGCCTGCACGCATGCGTGCCAAGGCGGTTCTCCTCGCGGTGGTGTCCGTGCTCGCTGTCGGTTCGGTCTCCAGCGCTGGCCCCGATGAACGGGGCGGTGGCGGTGGTGGCGGCGGTCGGCTCGACCTGGTGAGCAAGCGCGGTGAGCTGCGCGTGTGCAGCACGGGCGACTACCGGCCCTTCACCTATCGCGACCCCGCTACCGGGGCGTGGAGCGGCATCGACCTGGACATGGCCGGTGACCTCGCGAATCGGCTCGGTGTGAAGATGACCATCGTGCCGACCACGTGGAAGACGCTGGTCGATGACTTCCGGCGGCGCTGCGACATCGCGGTCGGCGGTGTCTCGATCACGTTGGAGCGCGCGCGGAACGCCTTCTACACCAACGCGTACGTGCGGGACGGGAAGACGCCGATCACCCGCTGCGAGAACGCGTCGCGCTTCCAGACGCTGGAGCAGATCGACCAGCCGGGCGTCCGCGCGATCGTGAACCCCGGCGGTACCAACGAGCAGTTCGCCCGCGCCAACCTCAAGCGCGCCACGATCGTCGCGCACCCGGACAACAACACGATCTTCGACGAGGTCGTCGCGGGCCGGGTGGATCTGATGATCACCGACGCCGTGGAGACGCGCTGGCAGGCGAAGCTGCGGCCGGAGCTGTGCGCGGTGCACCCGGAGAAGCCGTTCACCTTCTCGGAGAAGGCCTATCTGGTGCCGCTCGGCGACGTGGTCTTCAAGCACTGGGTCGACCAGTGGCTGAACCTCGCGTTGAACGACGGCACCTACGCGCGGATCAGCAAGCCCTGGCTGGGCTGAACTCGCACGAGGACCGGGACGCCCCCGAGCGCCCCGGTCCTCGCCGTTCTGATCAGCTCGCGGGAACGATCCCGATCTCGTTCACCACGGCCGTCCTCAACGCGCTGGAGCTGCGCACCGTCCCGGCCTTGAGGCCCTCGGCGGCCTCGGCCATCACCGTGCGCAGGCCGATGTACCGGCCGGTCGCCGGGTCGATGATCACGTCGTGGAACTCCGCGCCCTGGCGGATGCCGAGTGCGGTTCCCTTGCGGCCGTCGAGGTTCGCGACGTCAGCGGTGATCGACAGGCTCGGCACGTGCGACAGCGCGCGGTAGATCGCGGCCCGGACGTCGGCCGGAACGCGGCCGGAGCCCAGCAACGATCCGGCCCCGCCCACCACGGCCGCGTCGCCGCCGGGGAACGAGGCGACGAGCTTCTCGTAGAGCTGCTTCGGGTCCTTCGGCAGCGCGGCGAGGAACTCCGGCGTCGGGTTGTACCAGTCGCCCTTGTCGCAGGACTTCCTGCTGCCCTGGGCGAAGTAGGCGAAGTCGCCGCACGGCGCCCGCCAGTCACCGAGCATCTTCGGCGGGGTGCTGCTGCTCGGCTCCCCCTTGCCCTCCAGGCCGGGAAGCCACTTCTCCTTGCCGAGGTTCGCGCGGCGGTCCAGCCACAGCTGCCGCTGGTCGGCCGGGATCCACGTCTCCTGGAGGACACCGCCGCTGGACGCGCCCCCCTCGTAGTAGGTCGTGATGCCCTCGGCGCGCAGCGATCGGTAGAGGAACTGGCCGGGGCCGAGCTTCGGGTCGGTGGTGTTCACGGCCAGGTCAGCGGCCTTGTTCAGCGCCTCGACGGCCCGAGCGTGGGCCTCACCGGCACCGTCGAAGACGACCGTCTGGGAGAACAGGGCGCCGACCGTGAGCACCCCGACCGCGGCGGCAGCGACCAGCCAGCGCCCGGTCCGCCGTGGCGGCTGCGCGGTGGTCGCGGGAGCCTCGTGGATGTCCTGGGTGATGGTCAACTCGTCCTCCGGTGTGGTGGTTTCCTCCATGGCCGCGAACAGCCGCGCACGGCCCGACCGGAACGCGCTCTCAGTCATCTCCGGCACGTCGGCGAGGTCGTCGAGACCCGCGTCCAGCGCCTGGTTCAGCTCCGCGTCACGCACGTCCGTTCCCCCGCTCTGTGTGGTGCGCCCGCACGGCGCGACGAAGACTCCTTGCGTCCAACCGGCTCGCGAGCTGCTTGCGCAGTCGCGCTCGGACGCGGTGCAGGCACGTCCTGACCGTGACCGGGTGCATGTCCAGCGCTCCCGCGATCTCCGAGGGCGCCAGGTCCGTCCACGCCGACATGAGCAGCACGTCCCGGTCCCGCTCCGGCAGCTCGGCCAGCATCGGCGCGAGGTGTCCGGAGACCGCCCCCGCGTCGGCGAGGTCGACCGCACGCTCGCCGACGTCGGCGACCTCCTCACGCCGCGCCCCGTCCCGGGTCCACGCCCGCAGCCGTCGGTCCTCCGACCGGGAGTGCCGCCGCACCAGGTTCGTCGCGATCCCGTACATCCAGGCCCGCGCCGAGTCCTCGCCGAAGTCGACGGAGTCCCGCTGCTGCCAGAGCACCAGGAAGGTCTCCGCGACCAGGTCGTCGGCGACCTCGGTGCCGACCCGCCTCGCCAGGTAGCGGTGCAGCTGGCGGGCGGAGCCGTCGTAGAGCTCGGCCAGCTCCGCCTTCGGGTCCGGACGGCTCACCCCGGTCCCCCTCGTCCGCGCCGGTGGCGCTTCTGTTCGCACATCAGGTTCCTGCCCGGAGCCCACCCGGGCGTTCTGGAGGTGTGACCACGGCCACAGCAGGCCGGGCCTTCGCGGGTCTTGCGCGGGCTGTCACCCTCTTGGGGTAAACCCCGATGGTCGAGTGGGAGTGTTGATCATGGTCGGAGGGACGATCCGACGGTGGTGGTGGGAAGCGCAGGGCTGGCAACGGCTCAGCGCGGCGGTCGCGGGCACGGCGCTCGGGCTCAGCGCGCTCGGCGGCACCAGCGCGTTGCTTCGGCCCAGCCCGACAGCGGTCCCCGCCGCGCTCACGGTCGTCCAGTCCACCCAGCCCACCACCAGCGCCACCGCGACGACCACCTCGGTCGCGCCGCCCGTGGAGACCACGACCGAGGCCCCTCCGCCGCCGACAACCACCACCGTCGCTCCGACGAAGAAGCCCACGCAGCCGCCGCGCACGCACACGCCTCCGCCCAAGCCGACCACCACGGAGAAACCAGCGTTGCCGAAGGCGGGTGGCGCCTGCGCGAAGCAGGGCGACTTCGCGATCAGCGACCAAGGGAAAGCGTTGCTGTGCATGAAAGATCCGGGCGATCAGCGGCTGAAGTGGAGGCAGCTGTGAGCACCAGGAGGCAGGCGACTCCGACATCTCCACGCGGCCTGCTGCCCGATGGCACCGTGCGCACCACGGGCTGGCTGGTGATCTCCGGGAGGCCGGTCAGCTCGGGAGTGCTCACGGCGATCGCGTTCGCCTTCATCCCGTTCGCGACGATGCCCTGGTCCGAGGTGAGCTTCCTGCCGCTGTGCACGGCCGCGGCGGGCTACGGCATCTGGAAGCTCTTCACGACGCTGGTCTGCCCGGCTTCCGAGGCCCGCAACCTCGGCGCCTGCCCCGCCTACCGGCTCGCGCCCTGGCAGGACGTGCGGCTGCACGGGGAGATCGGCCCGGTGACCCGCCTCGTCGACGTCTCGCTGCACCCCGGCGGCCAGGTCCGCGTCGAGCTCAGCGGCGGCGACGTGCTGCACTGGGCCGCCGACCACCCCGTCCAGCTCGTCCGCCTGGTGAACTGATGTCACTGGACGCGCTCAGGGCCGCGATGCCCGGCCACGCCGAGGACATCGCGCAGAACCTGGACCTCGTGATCAACGGCTCCTCGCTGCCCCCGCGACAGTTGTGGGGCACCGCCGTCGCGGTCGCGGTGGCCGCGCGCAATGCCGTTGTGCTGCGCGAACTCGCCGAGGGCGTCGACAAGGAGGTGATCACCGCCGCGAAGGCCGCCGCGTCGGTCATGGCGATGAACAACGTCTACTTCCGTGCCAAGCACATGATCGGCTCCGAGCTGCCCGCGCGGCTGCGCATGCGCGTGGTGGCCCGCCCGGGCGTCGACAAGATCGACTTCGAGCTGTGGTGCCTCGCGGTCTCGGCGATCACCGGCTGCGAGGTCTGCGTGGTGGCGCACAACGAGGCGTTGCGCGCGGCCGGGGTGTCGGCGGAGGCGGTGAACGACGCGCTGCGGATCGCCGCCGTCGTGCACGCCGCCGCGGTCACCCTCGACGCCGAACAGGCTCTGGCCAGCGGCTGACCGGGGAACCGGCGGTCGTCGGAGTGCCCGTGCCGAGCCTGGTCCAGAATGGGGCCCACGATGGTGGACGACGAGCTGGAGCTGCTGATCACCGTGGTGGTCGGCGCCGAGGACGAGCGACAGGCCCGCGCGGCCTGCCGTGAGCTGGTCGATCGCGTCGGGGGCCGGATCGTGGAGGCCGGCGACTGCTCCGACGAGGAGCCCGGCTGCTGGTCGGTGACG
>NZ_MUMH01000279.1 GCF_002155965.1 Allokutzneria sp. NRRL B-24872 | reverse complement strand
CGCCCGCGTAACCGCCTCCGCCGCTCACCCCGGAACCTCCGCCCGGCGATCCGTCGCGGTTCCAGACCAGCTCGCTCCGATCCGGCGGCACGATCGGATTCGGCCCCGGGAGCGGGCTCGGCATCGGCGTTGGCGTCGGCTTGGGCCCGGCCTCGACACGATCATCCGGACGCGGCGTGGGCATCGCCTCGCCGCCTCCGCCCGCGCCCAGCTCTCCGCCGCCCCCGCCTCCTCCGGAACCTCCACCTCGCACCCTCGGCGGAACCGGCGCCGGCCCAGGAGGCCCCGGCGGTCCCGGCGGAACAGGCGGCGGCGCGATCTCGGTGTTGAGCGCGATCTTCGGCACGGGCTGCAACGCGGGCATGCTGTCGACCCGCTGCCGCGTGTAGCTCGTGTGCTGCTCCATGATTTCCTGCGCCCGCCGCTCCGCGTTCCGCGCGTCGGCTTCGCGCTTCTGCCAGTCCTGGGTCTGCTTCAGCACGTCCCCGACCGGATTCCCCGTCGGCTGCACCGGTTTCGGTCCCGCGTTCTGCACCGGCGGCACGTTCTTCCGCGCCCAGTCCGATGTCCCCGCCTGCCCCATCGCACTGTTGCGCGAGGTAAAACTGGTCAGCCGCAGCCCGTCCGTGTACTGCCGCAACGACTGCATCCCCGCCGTCGCCTTCGTCGCAGCTTCGCCCTTCCACACCGATTCGGTTTGTCCCAGCGCCTTGGTCACCGCTTCCACGGAACCGATCAATTTCTGGTTGACCTCTTGCAGAACCCGCTCGGTTTCAAAGCTCGCCTTCGCGCCGGCGCCGGAGTGGACCCAGTCCCAGATCTGCTTGTGGGCGACGCCCTTCCAACGCACGTCGAAGTTCACCGCGCTCTCCTCTTCCCGGTCAGCGCCGTGCCAGGAGGGTCTGGATCGCGAACTCCGCGACCCTTTGGGCTTCACGGCAGTAGGTCTCGGTGTCGGTGCCGCGTCCAACCAGCGGTGTTGCCAAGACATCGAGGTACTGGCCGTCCGTCACGTCGACGACGATCTGGCAGTTCTCCAGCGGTAGTTTCTTGGTGATCTTCACCGAGGGAAAGCCAGCCACCTTCGTTTCGTCGGTGGTCGTCGTTCCGCTGCGTCGTTCCGGCTTGAGGTGCTCGGTGGCGTCCTCATTGGTGACCAGGGTGACAAGGGAGCCTGAGCGCGCTGGTGCGGCCAGCGGTTGACTGAAACTGCACTGCTCTTCACCAGGGCGTTGATCGCCGACGGGGCGTCCCTCGGACCTGTAGCTCAGCTGGGCGAGCTGCTCGGCTGAGAGCAGTGTGCACGGATCGACGCCCTTGATCGGAAGGTCCTTGGGGCGGGGAGGGAGCAGGCGAGGCGCGGTGGTTGTCGAGGGCGTCGACGGTGACGTGCTCTGCTCAGCGGCCG
>NZ_MUMH01000278.1:175-668 GCF_002155965.1 Allokutzneria sp. NRRL B-24872 | reverse complement strand
GGGAGGGAGCAGGCGAGGCGCGGTGGTTGTCGAGGGCGTCGACGGTGACGTGCTCTGCTCAGCGGCCGGTGTGCCACCACCGCACGCGGTCATCAGTGGGACAACGGCGAAAAGTGCGGTTGCCGTGATGAAAGGCCGTTTCACTGAGTGATTCCTCGTTCCAGCAGCGCGGCGTTGGTTTCCTCGGTCAGGTTGTATCGCTTAGCAGCTTCCATTAGTGCCTGGAAGTGCGCGCGGTACTCGTTTTGGAGCGTCATGAGGACGTTCACCAAGGACAGCTCGTCGTCGGCGAGGTACCTGTTGAACAGCGACGTCGCTTCGACGCTGACCNNGCTGATCCGGATCAGCCGGAGCGATTTCTGGAGCTCGATTCCCAACAGCTCCGCCTGTTCAGCGAAGGTGGCGGCCAGCTGCGGGATCATGTGCGGCTCTACGTCGATCGTGTGAGCGGGCGCCCCGTCAGGTGGTGGTGCGGGCGCGGGCGGTCGGCGGC
>NZ_MUMH01000278.1:0-158 GCF_002155965.1 Allokutzneria sp. NRRL B-24872 | reverse complement strand
GCCGCCGTCGTGCACTGCGACCATGTCGGCTCCCCCCGGATCGGTCACGGCACATCGATGCTAGCGAGCACGGGATCGCGCGGAGTGCGAGTTCGGGTGAAGACAGGGAAGTGCCCGGCCGAAAGGAGTTCGGCCGGGCACAGAACCAGAGGTCAGCG
>NZ_MUMH01000277.1 GCF_002155965.1 Allokutzneria sp. NRRL B-24872 | reverse complement strand
CGACGCCGACCTGCAGGCCGTGCTCGAGGGCTACAAGGCCCAGATCGTCTCCGGCCAGATCAAGGTTTCGGACAAGCCGACCAGCTGATCTGGCAGAAGTTCTGATATGAGCTACGGGCCCGGAGGGGAATCACGCCCTCCGGGCCCTATGCTCGCCCACCGCCGAACAACCGGCAGCCGACAACGACGTCGGGCCTTCACCACTGCTACGGAGCTGACACGATGACAACTCCGACCGCCGCCGCCGCCGAGGGTGGTGTCGGCCAGCCGCCAGGCGGCGCCCTCGCCGTCCGCCTCTCCGGGATCACCAAGCGCTTCCCGGGGGTCGTCGCCAACTCCGACGTCCACCTGAGCGTCGCCNNTGATGAAGGTCGTCTACGGGATGCAGAACCCCGACGAGGGCACCATCGAGGTCAACGGTCACGAGGTGCACTTCAAGTCGCCGTCCGACGCCATCCGCGCCGGGATCGGCATGGTGCACCAGCACTTCATGCTCGCCGACAACCTGACGGTGCTGGAGAACGTCGTGCTCGGCGATCCGCTTGCGCGCCTTGGCGCCGATGCCGTGCAGCGACTCCGCGCCGAGCACGACGTTCTCCAGCACCGTCAGGTTGTCGGCGAGCATGAAGTGCTGGTGCACCATGCCGATCCCGGCGCGGATGGCGTCGGACGGCGACTTGAAGTGCACCTCGTGACCGTTGACCTCGATGGTGCCCTCGTCGGGGTTCTGCATCCCGTAGAGGATCTTCATCAGGGTCGACTTGCCCGCGCCGTTCTCCCC
>NZ_MUMH01000276.1 GCF_002155965.1 Allokutzneria sp. NRRL B-24872 | reverse complement strand
GACGAGGACCCCGAGCGCCGCGAACCCGATCCGATTCCGGACGTGCCGGAGCCGCAGCCCATCCCGGACGAGCCCGGCCCCGACGCCATCCCCGCGCCGCCTCGCCCGGTGACACCTCCGCAGCCCGAGGCCGCCCACCGCGAAACCGCGCCGCGCGTCACCGAGCACGGCGACCCGAGCACCTTCAGCGCGACCGCCGAACACCACGCGCACACGCCTGTCGCGCACCACGAGCACCGATCGATGGGCTTCGACGAGAGCGTGGACGCGCGGCCCAGCGGTGCCGTCCCCGAACACGCCTCCTACGCGCACGCCCCAGAACACGCCACGACCGCAGCGCACGCGGGCGTCCAGGAACACGCGCCCGCTCTGGAGCACACGATCACTTCGGGACACGCCGCTGCCTCAGCGTGCGCGACCGTCCAGGATCATGCGCCCGCCCCAGATCACGCGGACGTGCCGTCATACGCGGCCGCTCCAGAACACGTTGCTGTGCCTGAAGAACGTGCTGCTGCTTCGCGTCCTGCGAGTGCGCCGGACGCGGCCACCCCAGGAAACGCGGCCGCTTCGGGCGATGCCGTGGCTCCGGAACACATGCCCGTCTCGGCGAGCGAGGTCGCTCCGGATCGCGTGGTCGCGGACCAGACCGGCCCCGAGCAGACGACCAGCGCGCACCCGGTCCCCGAACCCGAGGGCACGCCCGCCACCAGATCGACCCGCGTGATCCGCCGACGGTCGCTCGCCGCCGAGTTCGCCAGCTGGGCCAACAGCCCCGAAGCCACCGGCGAGGCCGACGGTGACCAGTCGCACGGCGACCGATCGCACGGTGACCAGCCGCGTGCTGAACAGCCGCATGGTGATCAACCCAACAACGGTGACCAAGCCAACAACGGCGGCCAGGGGAACCCGGGCGAGCGCCCGGCGGAGCCCGTCGTCCACCTGAGCAATCCGTCGCTGGCCATCCACCGCGTCGTCCAGCGCCGCACCCTCGACGAGGCCGCCGAGCCGAAGCAGGCCGAGGAACAGCGCACCGGCGCGAGCCCGGCCGCGGCGCGGCAGGCAGAGCCCGAGCAGCCGGAGCCCGGCCAGCC
>NZ_MUMH01000275.1 GCF_002155965.1 Allokutzneria sp. NRRL B-24872 | reverse complement strand
CGCTTGGCGCACACCGGGCAGCGGGTCGACCGGCGCACCGCCGCCGCCCCGTCCTCGGGGCGCTCGACCAGCCACGTCGCGCCCTCGTGGACCCCGGAGGACCAGTGCGCGACGAGCACCCACTGGTCCCGCTCCAGCATGATCGACACCGGCTGTCGTCCTTTCCTGCCAAGGAAGGCAGCCACCGTAGGGAACGCGCTCCGGGACTGGTCCCGACCCGCACTAAGCTCGCCGCGTGGAGACGCCGAGGTTCCGCCTGCTCGGGCCGCTGGAGGTGCGCGCGCCCGACGGCTGGCGCGGGGCGAGGGCGGCGAAGCAGCGCTCGGTGCTGGCCCTGTTGTTGTTGCACGCCAACCAGGTCGTCTCGGTGGACCGCCTCGTCGCCGAGGTGTGGCCGGAGGAGCCGCCGGGCTCGGCGGTCAACGCCGTCCAGGTCTACGTGCACCAGATCCGCCAGCTCCTCGACGGCCCCTGCCTGTTCACCCGATCCGGTGGATACGTGCTGGACGTGGGCGCGGGCGCGGCCGGGCGGAGCTGGACCGGGGCGAGCACGACCGCGCCGTGGCCACCACGGGCGAGGCGCTGGCGCTGTGGCGCGGCACCGCGCTGGCCGACGTGCCGCACGGGCCCACGGTCTCCGCCGAGCGCACGCGCCTTGAGGAGCTGCGCTGGTCGGCCCGGCAGACGCTGGTCGACGCCCGGC
>NZ_MUMH01000274.1:2038-2194 GCF_002155965.1 Allokutzneria sp. NRRL B-24872 | reverse complement strand
CACGTTCAACCACGCGAATGAGTCATTCAGGTTTTCAGCGGGAGGAGTTCGAGGTGGACTATTCGAGGTTGTTTCGCTTGGACGGCAAGCGTGTCGTCGTGCTCGGTGCCGGTAGTGGTATCGGCAGGGAGTCGGCGCGCGCACTGGCCGCCCAGG
>NZ_MUMH01000274.1:1612-2011 GCF_002155965.1 Allokutzneria sp. NRRL B-24872 | reverse complement strand
GACGTGCTCGACGCGGAGGCCGTGAACGCCGCCGCGGACGACCTCGGCGAGGTGGACGGCCTGGTGCTGACCGCCGCGACGAACGTGCGCAAGAGGCTGTTGGACTACACGGGTGCGGACTTCGACAAGGTCGTCTCGCTGAACCTGCGCGCGACCTTCGACGTGATCAGGGCCTTCGGCGGGCCGATGACCGAGCGCGGGCGCGGGTCGATCATCGGCTTCTCCTCGATCCGGGCGAGCACGGTCGAGCCGGGTCAGGGCGTGTACGCGGCGACCAAGGCGGGCCTGGTGCAGCTCGTGCGCACCGCCGCCGCGGAGTTCGGGCCGTGCGGCGTCCGGGTGAACGCGATCTCCCCCGGAGTGGTGGAGACCCCGTTGACCGCCCAGATCAAGGCCAGC
>NZ_MUMH01000274.1:243-1513 GCF_002155965.1 Allokutzneria sp. NRRL B-24872 | reverse complement strand
GTCCCGCTCGGCACCGCCGCCACGACGTTGGTCCCGGCCGAGGCCGACGGTCCCGCCGCCGCGCGGTTGCGCGAGGAGGGCGCGGTGATCATCGCCAAGACCACCATGCCCGACTACGGCATGCTCTCCTCCGGGCTGTCGAGCTTCCACGCGACCGCGCGCAACCCTTGGGACACCAGCAAAGGACCGGGCGGGTCGAGCGCGGGAGCCGGAGCGGCGGGCGCGGCGGGCTACGGTCCGCTGCACGTCGGCACCGACATCGGCGGCTCGATCCGGCTGCCCGCGGGCTGGTGCGCGCTGGTCGGCCTCAAGCCCAGCTTCGGCAGGGCGCCCGTCGACCCGCCCTACCCCGGGCGCGTTGTCGGGCCGATGACCCGGAGCGGCAGGGACGCGGCGCTGCTCATGTCCGTTCTGTCCAAACCGGACAGTCGGGACCACCTCAGCCTGCCGCCCCAGGAACTCGACTGGCAGTGCCCGCCGGTCAAGCCGCGCGGACTGCGCATCGGCCTCCAGCTCGACGCCGGGCTCGGCCTGCCCGTGCACCCGGAGGTCACCGCCGCCGTGACCGAGGCGGCCAAGGCCTTCGAGGCCGAGGGCGCGGTGGTCGAGCCGATCGGGCCGATGATCACCCAGGAGATGCTGGAGGGGCTGAACGACTTCTGGCGCATGCGGTTCTGGTCGGAGTTCGAGCGGATGCCGTTGGAGCGCAGGGAGCTCGTGCTGCCGTTCATCCGCACGTGGGTGGAGAGCGGCGCGGACCTCACCGGCGTGCAGGTGTACCGCGGCTACGCGCAGATGGACGCGATGGCCGTCGCGGCCGAGCGCGCGCTGAAGCCGTTCGACTACGTGCTCTCGCCGGTGTCACCAGTGCCCGCCTTCGACGCGGAGTTGGCTTCCCCCAACAACAATCCGCTCGCGCCGTTCGAGCACATCGGCTTCACGGTGGCGTACAACATGTCCGGCCAGCCCGCCGCGTCGGTCAACTGCGGCTTCACCTCCGACGGCCTGCCCATCGGCCTGCAGATCGCCGGGCACCGCTTCAACGACGTCGGCGTCCTCGGCCTCGTCCGGACCTACGAGCGCCTCCGCCCCGCCCAACCGCCGTGGCCTTACGACCGGTCGGTGCGTGCGTAAGGGGCCGTAAGGGATTTACGTTGAGCTAGGTGGAAGCCGTTCTCCTGCGCAACCGACCGTTCACCCTGCTCTTCGCGGCACGCGCGATCTCCGTCCTCGGCACCGGCTTCGCCCGCGTGGCCATGGCGTTCGCGGT
>NZ_MUMH01000274.1:0-206 GCF_002155965.1 Allokutzneria sp. NRRL B-24872 | reverse complement strand
TCGCGGCGCTCGCCGGGCTGGCCATGCCGTTGTTCCTGCCCGCGTTGTCCGGCCTGGTCCCCGACCTGGTGCCACCCGGTCAGCTCCAGCGGGCGAACGCCGCGTTGCAGAGCGCGGTCAGCATGTCGCTGCTGGTGGGCCTGGGTCTCTCCGGAGCGGTGGTGACCCTGGTCGGCCCCGGCTGGGCGCTCGCCCTCAACGCGCTG
>NZ_MUMH01000273.1 GCF_002155965.1 Allokutzneria sp. NRRL B-24872 | reverse complement strand
CGAGTCATTCAGCACCTCAACGCACTGAACAGGTCATTCGGGTCCTTGGACGCACCGAACGGGTCGTTGGGGGTCGCGTGGTGGTGCCACGGGCGGGCGAAGCGGGCGCGAGCCCAAGGACAAGGGGTCAGACGAGGCGGCGGCGGGCGGCCCAGACGACGGCCTCGATCGGGGTGGAGACGCCGAGGTGGTCGCACACGGCCCTGGTCCGCCTGCGCACGGTGCGCCCGGACAGCTCCATCCGCCGCCCCACGGAGTCGATGGACAGCCCGGAGGCCAGCAGCCGCAGCAGCACCAGGTCCTCGTGGGCAAGCACCACGTCCGGCTCGGAGATCACCGGACTCCCTCCACACCTCGCCGAAATGAAACCTTTCAATAGCAGTTTGCGCATGGCGGAGCCGCACGTCAAGCACGCCGATAAAACGTTCCAATCAGCTCAGTCGCGGGCCTTGGACGGCTGCACGCGCTTGGGCTCGCCAGGCATCTTGGGATAGTCGGGCGGGTACGGCATCTCCCCCTGCCCAGCGCTGGCATCGCGCGAGTACCACTCCAGCGCGGTCTCGATGCCGAACGCCTCGTCGTCGACGGCCGCGTGCGCGTCCCCGCGCGAAGCCAGAATCCCGGGCACCGTCAACACATCGAAGTCATTGGGGTCCACAGTGGACAGATCATC
>NZ_MUMH01000272.1 GCF_002155965.1 Allokutzneria sp. NRRL B-24872 | reverse complement strand
CCGCAGGTCCAGCCGGTGGTGGCGCCGGACTTGCAGATCGTGGAGCCCACGGCGGCCCGGTTCGCGCCGCGCACCGCCACGGTCCCGGCCGCGCCCCAGGTGCCGACCGAGGTCATGATCCGGTCCTCGGCGTCGATGCGGGCGATGCCCATGTCCACGCTGTCCTTGCCGATGCCGAAGCGCGTGCCGGTCGCCTTGCCGAAGTGCGTGCTGCCCAGGTACAGGTCGGGCAAGCCCTCCACGCAGTGGCCGGCGGTGACCAGGAAGCGCTGGCCGGAAGAGTTCGTGGCGCCGAAGCCGACCGAGCACCACCCGCCGCCGGAGGCGCTGAAGGTCATCTTGCTGCCGGGGTAGACGTCTGCGGTCGGCGCGAGCCGCTCGCGGGTGGTCTCGACCCTGACCGCGCTGCCGTGCTTGGCGGCCGCTGCCAGGAACTTCTCGGTGGAGGCCGAGCGGCTGCCCTCGTGCACGGTCAACACGACGGTGTCCGAAGCCAGGTCGACGGCCCACGAGTTCACGCCGTCCGGGCGGTGCGCCCGCGAGGCGTTGTCCAGGTCGGCGGAGACGCGCTCCAGCGCCGAGGCGCCGCGGGCTCCGGTGCGGACGGAGAG
>NZ_MUMH01000271.1:530-834 GCF_002155965.1 Allokutzneria sp. NRRL B-24872 | reverse complement strand
GGGCGCAGTTGGTGCTCCAGCACTTCATGTACGACCCGGCGTGGGACACGGGGTGCGGCAGCTGCACCGCGATGGCCGACGACCTCAGCGACGGCGCGCGTGCGCACCTGGCCGCGCGGGACACCGCGTTCGCCGCGGTCTCGCGTGCTCCGTACTCGACGTTGGCTGCCTACAAGGAAAGCAGGGGCTGGACCTTCCCCTGGTTCTCCTCGCACGGCACCGACTTCAACTACGACTTCCACGTCTCGCTCGACCCGGCGGTCACACCCAACAACTACAACTTCCGCGAGGGCGAGGAGTTCGT
>NZ_MUMH01000271.1:0-502 GCF_002155965.1 Allokutzneria sp. NRRL B-24872 | reverse complement strand
GGACTGGGCGGAGCCGAAGGGCCCGCACCCCGCCGACCCGAGCTTCACCAGCACCGCTAACTGAGGGCGATCAGGCTCCCGTCCGCCAGGTGCTCGTCAACGGATCTCGGGAGCAGGTAAGCGGTTCCGCCACCGGGCTGTTCGTGCCACGGCACGGTCTGGCCGGTGATCACGCGCAGTTCGCGGGCGATCCGGAAGCGGCGCGAGCCCTCGCTCAGCCGCTCCGCGCGCAGCGACATCGCGCTGAACTCCGTNNGCGCTCGATCTCCTTGCCGGGCATGAGAACCACGATGCGCTTGCCGGCCAGCAGGGTCAGCGGCGGCTCGCCCGGGAGCGGCTGGACGGGCCAGTCGTTGAGCGCTCGCGTGGTGTTCACGTCGCGACCACCGGCGCGCAGGCTCGACGGGGTCATGGCCAGCATGCCGACCAGGTAAGCGCCCGCGTCGCGCAGCGAGGCGAAGCGGTGCGGATTGCGGGGCTCGCCGCGCTCGTAGTCCGCGAC
>NZ_MUMH01000270.1 GCF_002155965.1 Allokutzneria sp. NRRL B-24872 | reverse complement strand
CGTTGGGGGCGGGGGTGGGGTGTGCCTAGGCTCGGTGCGGTGACGAGTCTTGGGATGGCGCTGAGCGCCAAGCACATCGTGTGGGACTGGAACGGGACGCTGCTCGACGACAACGACGCGGTGCTCGCCGCCGTGAATGACGTCTGCTCGGGGTTCGGCCGCCAGGAGCTCACCCTGGACGAGTGGCGCGGGCTGTTCAGCCGTCCGCTGCTCCAGTGCTACGAGCGCGTTCTGGACCGCCCGCTGAGCATTGAGGACTGGGCCAGGATCGACGGGCTCTACCACGACCGCTACCACCAGTTGCTGCACACCTGCGGGCTCGCGCGCGGAGTTCCCGAGCTGCTGCACGAGTGGCGGGACGCGGGGCGCACCCAGTCACTGCTGTCGATGTGGTTCCACGACCGCCTCGTCCCGCTGATCACCGAGATGGGGCTGCTCGACCTCTTCCAGCGGGTGGACGGCCTGCGCACGGAGGTGGGTGGCGACTCCAAGGCCGAGCACCTCGCGCACCACCTCCAGGCGCAGCAGATCGATCCGGCCGACGCCGTGCTCATCGGTGACGTGGTGGACGACGCGTTCGCGGCGCAGCAGGTCGGCGCGCACTGCGTGCTCGTCACCACGGGCGTGATGAGCCGGACGGCGCTGGAGGCCACGGGGGTGCCGGTGGCCGACTCGATCCCCGAGGCCCTCCAGCTCATCCAGGTCGAGCGAGGTTAGGAGAGCGGCCTGACCTGCTCCGCCTGCGGACCCTTGGGGCCCTGGGTCGTGGAGAACTCCACCTTCTGGTTCTCATCCAGCGAGCGGTAGCCGCTGCTGTCGATGGCCGAGAAGTGCACGAAGACGTCCGGGCCTCCGTCGTCCGGGGAGATGAAGCCAAAACCCTTTTCGCCGTTGAACCACTTCACAACGCCTGTAGCCATCAGTCTTCAATCCTCACGGTGAACCAGAAAAACAGATCAGGGCCCGGATACCGGGCCCTGGTCTTGAACTCTTCAGTGCCCACCGCGAAGGGGCAAGGCGTGTCACCCGTTCGCGAAGAATCAGTCCCGCAGGGCCAGCGCCGCGCGGGCCAGCGCCTCGACGGCACCCCAGTCCTGCGCGGCCACGGCGGACTTCGGCGTGAGCCAGGAGCCGCCGACGCAGCCGACGTTCGGCAGCGCCAGGTACTTCGGCGCGCTCTGCGGGGTGATGCCGCCGGTCGGGCAGAACCTCAGGTGCGGGAGCGGGCCGCCGAGGCCCTTGAGGAACTCCGCGCCACCGCTGGGCTCGGCGGGGAAGAACTTCAGCGCCTCCACGCCCTGCTCGGCCAAGCGCATCGCCTCGGACACGGTGGCCGCGCCGGGCAGGAACGGCAGCCCGGTGTCCTTCACGGCCGCGAGCAGCGTGTCCGTGGTGCCGGGCGTGACCAGGAACCGCGCGCCCGCCGCAGCGGACTTGGCGGCGTGCTCCGGGGCGGTCACGGTGCCCGCGCCGAGCACGATGTCCGGGACCTCCTCGGCGATCCGCTCGATCGCGGCCAGCGCGGCGGGCGTGCGCAGGGTGACCTCGATGACGCCGATCCCCCCGCGCAGCAACGCCTGCGCCAGCGGCACCGCGTGCGCCTCGTCCTCGATGACCACCACCGGCACCACGGGGGAGAGGTCGAGCAAGTCGTGTGCCGTTGTCACCGGGAAGCCTCCACGTGCGTCTGGTTCTGGTCCATCGTGCCGAAGGCGATCGCGCCACCGTCTGCCGGGCCGACCGCGCGGCGCAGCGCGGTGAACAGCTCGCGCCCGGTGCCGATCCACTCGTCGTCGCTGGGCGGGCCGTCGACGATCTCGCGCGCGGCCAGTTCGGCGTCGCCGACCAGCACCTCCAGCGCGCCGTTCTCGGCGTCCAGCCGGATCATGTCGCCGTCGCGCACCTTGGCGAGCAGTCCGCCCGCCGCGGCCTCCGGGGTGACCTGGATGGCCGCCGGGATCTTGCCCGAGGCACCCGACATCCGCCCGTCGGTCACCAGCGCGACCTTGAAACCCCTGTCCTGCAACACACCCAGCGACGGGGTGAGCCCGTGCAGCTCCGGCATGCCGTTGGCCTTCGGGCCCTGGTTGCGCAGCACCACGACCATGTCGCCGGTGAACTCGCCAGCCCGGAACGCGGCGCTGAACTGCGCCTGGTCGGTGAACACGCGTGCGGGAGCGAGCACGATCCGGTGCTCCGGCTTCACCGCGGACACCTTGATGACCGCGTTGCCCAGGTTCCCGTGCAGCACGCGCAGGCCACCGTCAGCCGCGAAGGGCTTGGTGTGCGGGCGAAGCACTGACTCGTCACCGCTGACAGCAGGCGCGTCGACCCACCGAAGCTCTCCGTCGACCAGCTCGGGCTGCTGGCGGTAGCGGTCGAGACCGAAGCCCGCGACCGTCTTCACGTCACCGTGCACCAGGCCGGCGTCGAGCAGCTGACCGATCAGATACGGCACTCCACCAGCCGCGTGGAAGTGGTTGATGTCCGCGGAGCCGTTGGGGTACACGCGGGTCAGCAACGGCACGACCGCCGACAGGTCGGAGAAGTCGTCCCACGTGAGCTTGATGCCCGCAGCCGCGGCGATGGCGACCAAGTGCATCGTGTGGTTGGTCGAGCCACCAGTTGCCAGCAGCGACACGACACCGTTGACGACAACGCGCTCGTCGACCAGTTCACCGACCGGTGTGAACTCGTCGCCGCCGTTGGTCATCTCCAGCACACGGCGTCCGGCGTGCTCGGTCAGCGCGCGGCGCAGCGGAGTGTTGGGCGCGACGAAGGAGGAGCCGGGCAGGTGCATGCCCATGACCTCCATGACGAGCTGGTTGGAGTTCGCGGTGCCGTAGAAGGTGCACGTGCCGGGCGAGTGGTAGGACGCGGCCTCGGCGTCGAGCAGGTTCTTGGTGTCGGCACGGCCCTCGGCGAAGAGCTGGCGGACGCGGCTCTTCTCCGGGTTGGACAGGCCGGAGGCCATGGGACCCGCGGGGATCAGCATCGTCGGCAGGTGCCCGAAGGACAGTGCCGCGATCATCAGGCCGGGCACGATCTTGTCGCAGACGCCCAGCAGCAGTGCCGCGTCGAACATGTCGTGCGACAGCGCGACACCGGTCGCCATCGCGATGACCTCGCGGCTGAACAGCGACATCTCCATGCCCGCGCGGCCCTGGGTGATGCCGTCGCACATCGCGGGCACGCCACCGGCGAACTGCGCGACACCGCCCGCGGCTCGGATGGAGTCCTTGAGCCAGTCCGGGTACTCCGCGAACGGCTGGTGCGCGGAGAGCATGTCGTTGTAGGAGGAGACGATCGCGACGTTGGCGCCGCGCAGCTCGCGCAGGGACTGCTTGTCCTCGCCGACACAGCCCGCGAAGCCGTGCGCGAAGTTGCTGCAGCCGAGCGCGCCACGGGCCGGGCCCTGGGACGCGGCGGCCGCGATCTTGCGCAGGTAGGCGGAGCGGGTGCGCTCGCTACGGGCTGCGATGCGCTCGGTCACCGCGGCGATCGCCGGGTGCAAGGGCGCGCTCATCTGAGACTCCTCGTCGTTGTCACGGACTCGAAAGGGGGTTCCGGGCCGGTTGACGACGACGATGGCGCCACTCGGGTGCGACAGACCTCACACTCTACGGGTTACACGTAGGTAACCACAAAAACGATCCAGAAGGTTGACATCCCGGTTGCGGAAACGCTGTGCCGCAGGTCACTCTCTTGTGGCGACGCCGTGCCGCCTTGAGGGTGATCTCGATCACCGTTGCGATCAATGGGGGTTCACGGCGTGTGTCCCTTGTCACACGGGGGTGGGCGGGTGCAGAGTCTGGCCACCACCACGATGCGCCGACGGAGGTGTTCGGCATGCCGAACACGGAACTGACTGCCCTGCAACGCTCCATCGACGAGCTGCGCCAGACGATGTCCGCTCTCCGCGGGCGGTACGGCGACACCCCTGCTGTGCGACGCATCGCGAACGACATCGAACGGCTGGAGATCGACGCGGCCGAACTGGCTGGCGGGCGGATGGCCCCCATGCCCAGGCAGGCCGAGATGGTCGTCGTCCCGGACACGCCGTACGACCCGCAGCTGTGGGACGGCGCGGACGACGAAGGCGTCGGAGGTTATCGCCCGCACCGCAGATGAGCGTTCGGTCCGCGGTCGGGTCCTGCCGTCCGTAGGGCTGGTGTCCCGACCGCGCAGACCGAGGACACTATGACCGCTTCAACCGGCCCCACCGGCCGGGCGCGCATCGAGGCGCGCACGCTTCGCACCGACCGGTGGTGGCTGTCGCCGTTGTTGACCGCTGCGGGGCTGACGGCGTTCGTCGTCTACGGTCTCGTCCGCACCTTCTCCAACGCGAACTACTGGGTTCCCCAGTACAACTACCTCGCGCCGTTCTACTCGCCGTGCCTGTCCGACGCCTGCGTCGAGGGTGCGGCGCACTTTGGCAGGTGGTTCCCGGACCTGGGCTGGCTGATCACGCCCCCGCTGTTCGTGCTGCCCTTCGTGCTCGGCTTCCGGTTCACCTGCTACTACTACCGCAAGGCCTACTACCGCTCGTTCTGGCTGTCCCCGCCCGCGTGCGCGGTGGCCGAACCGCACGCGAAGTACACCGGTGAGCGGCGCTTCCCGCTGGTGATGCAGAACCTGCACCGGTACTTCTTCTACGCCGCGATCCCCGTGGCCGGCGTGCTCACCTATGACGCGGTGATCGCCTTCAAGGGCGCCGACGGTGGCGTCGGTGTCGGCCTCGGCACGTTGATCATGGTGGTCAACGTCGCGCTGATCTGGGCCTACACCCTGTCCTGCCACTCGTGCAGGCACATCGTCGGCGGCAAGCTGACCCACTTCTCCCGCCACCCGGTCCGGTACCGGCTCTGGACGACGATCTCCAAGCTCAACGGCAAGCACATGCAGCTCGCCTGGGCCTCGTTGATCTCCGTCGGGCTCACCGACCTCTACGTGGCGCTCGTGGCCAGCGGCGTGCTGACGGACCTGCGGTTGTTCAACTGAAGAGCGAGGGTTTTGCTTCTATGACTGAGATCGAGCGCCACGCCTACGACGTCGTGGTGATCGGTGCCGGTGGGGCCGGGCTGCGCGCGGCGATCGAGGCGCGGGAACAGGGCAAGCGCGTCGCGATCGTCTGCAAGTCGCTGTTCGGCAAGGCCCACACCGTGATGGCCGAGGGCGGTATCGCCGCCGCGATGGGCAACGTGAACTCCCGGGACAACTGGCAGGTCCACTACCGCGACACGATGCGCGGCGGGAAGTTCCTCAACAACTGGCGGATGGCCGAGCTGCACGCGCGCGAGGCCCCGGACCGCGTGTGGGAGCTGGAGACCTACGGCGCGCTGTTCGATCGCACCAAGGACGGCCGGATCAGCCAGCGCAACTTCGGCGGGCACGAGTACCCGAGGCTCGCGCACGTCGGCGACCGCACCGGCCTGGAGCTGATCCGCAGCCTCCAGCAGCAGATCGTGTCGTTGCAGCAGCAGGACTTCCGGGCCACCGGCGATTACGAGGCGCGCATCAGGGTCTTCGCCGAGTGCACGATCACCGAGCTGCTCAAGGACGGCGACGCGATCGCGGGCGGCTTCGGCTACTGGCGCGAGACGGGCCGCTTCGTGCTCTTCGAGGCTCCAGCGGTCGTGCTGGCAACGGGCGGCATCGGCAAGTCCTTCAAGGTGACCTCGAACTCCTGGGAGTACACCGGCGACGGCCACGCGCTCGCGCTGCGCGCCGGGGCCAGCCTGATCAACATGGAGTTCATCCAGTTCCACCCCACGGGGATGGTCTGGCCGCCCAGTGTGAAGGGCATCCTGGTCACCGAGTCGGTGCGCGGGGACGGCGGCGTGCTCCGCAACTCCGAGGGTCGCCGGTTCATGTTCGACTACATCCCCGAGGTGTTCAAGGACAAGTACGCCGACAACGAGGCCGAGGGCGACCGCTGGTACACCGACCCGGACAACAACCGCAGGCCGCCGGAGCTGCTGCCCCGCGACGAGGTCGCCCGCGCGATCAACTCCGAGGTCAAGGCGGGGCGCGGCACCCCGCACGGCGGCGTTTTCCTCGACGTGTCAACGCGTCTGCCCGCCGAGGAGATCCGGCGCAGGCTGCCGTCGATGCACCACCAGTTCAAGGAGCTGGCCGACGTCGACATCACCGCCGAGGCGATGGAGGTCGGCCCGACCTGCCACTACGTCATGGGCGGCGTCGAGGTCGAGCCGGACACCGCGCAGTCCACCGTGCCGGGGCTGTTCGCCGCCGGTGAGGTCGCGGGTGGCATGCACGGCTCGAACCGGCTCGGCGGCAACTCGCTGTCGGACCTGCTGGTGTTCGGGCGCAGGGCCGGACTCGGCGCTTCGTCCTATGTGGATGGTCTGAAGGCCAGGCCGTCGATCCAGCAGTCCGATGTGGACAGTGCGGCGCAGTGGGCGCAGGCCCCGTTCAACGCGGCCGAGGGCGGCGAGGTGGAGAACCCGTACACGGTGCACACCGAGCTCCAGCAGTCGATGAACGACCTCGTCGGCATCATCCGCAAGGGCGGCGAGATCGAGAAGGCGCTGGAGAAGCTGGAGGAGTTCAAGGTCCGCGCGCGCAACGCCGCGGTCGAGGGGCACCGGCAGTTCAACCCCGGCTGGCACCTGGCGATCGACCTGCGCAACATGATCCTGGTCAGCGAGTGCGTCGCCAGGGCCGCGCTGCTGCGCACGGAGAGCAGGGGCGGGCACACCCGCGACGACTTCCCGGGCATGGACCCGTTGTGGCGCAAGCAGTTGTTGCGCTGCGAGGTCGACGGCGACGGGGTGTCGGTGACCAGCCTGCCGCAGCTGGACATGCGCTCGGACCTGCTCGACCTCTTCGAGCGCGAGGAGCTGCAGAAGTACTACACCGACCCCGAACTGGCCGGACACCGGGAGCTTCCATGAGCTACAAGGCGAACTTCCGCGTCTGGCGCGGGGACGACGAGGGCGGCGAGCTGACCGACTTCGTGGTGGAGGTCAACGAGGGCGAGGTCGTCCTCGACATCATCCACCGGCTCCAGGCCACGCAGGCACCCGATCTCGCGGTGCGGTGGAACTGCAAGGCGGGCAAGTGCGGCTCGTGCTCGGCGGAGATCAACGGCCGCCCGCGCCTGCTGTGCATGACCCGGATGTCCACCTTCACCGAGGACGAGACGATCACCGTCACGCCGCTGCGGACGTTCCCGGTGATCCGCGACCTGGTGACCGACGTGTCCTACAACTACACGAAGGCGCGCGAGGTCCCCTCGTTCAAGCCGCCGGAGGGGCTGAAACCGGGCGAGTACCGCATGCAGCAGGTCGACGTGGAGCGCTCGCAGGAGTTCCGCAAGTGCATCGAGTGCTTCCTGTGCCAGAACACCTGCCACGTCGTCCGCGACCACGAGGAGAACAAGCAGTCCTTCTCCGGCCCCAGGTTCCTCATGCGCATCTCGGAGCTGGAGATGCACCCGCTGGACACCGAGGACCGCGTGGAGACCGCTCAGGCCGACCACGGGCTCGGTTTCTGCAACATCACCAAGTGCTGCACCGACGTCTGCCCTGAGCACATCCAGATCACCGACAACGCGCTGATTCCCTTGAAGGAGCGCGTGGCGGACCGCCGCTACGACCCGCTCCAGCACCTCTTCCGCCGCATCCGCAAGAAGTGATTTTCGTACCCGATGTGGCATTTGTTCCGTCTTGCGAAACAAATGCCACATCGGGTAC
>NZ_MUMH01000027.1 GCF_002155965.1 Allokutzneria sp. NRRL B-24872 | reverse complement strand
AGCGGGGTGCGCAGCTCGTGCGCGGCGTCGGCGACGAAACGGCGGGTCTGCTGCTCCGAGGTGCGCGCGTGCGCCTCGGCGCCCTCCAGCGCGTCGAGCATCTGGTCGAAGGCGACGGCGGTGCGGCCGAGCTCGGTGTTCGTCCGGATCGGGGCGAGGCGGCGGCCGCGGTCGCCGAGCGCGATCGACCGGGACAGCCCCGCCATCACCTCCAGCGGGCGCAGCGCCAGGCGCACGGTCACGATCAGCACGATCACCGTGAGGCCGAGCGTTCCCAGTCCCACCAGCAGGAGCACGTTGCGCAGCCGGTTCTGCGCGGGCTCCGGCGAGTCGGTGAGCAGGATGACGCTGTAGCCGCCGCCGACGGGCTTCTCCAGCTGGACGGTCCCGCCCAGCTCGGCGATCGACTCGACCTCGCCGTTGAAGTTGAACAGCTTGCGGTCGGGTCTGCGCACGAGAACGGTCACGCCGCCGAAGCTGTACTTCGCGGAGAAGTCGGTCGGGTAGATGATGCGGCCCCTGGCGGCGCGCTCGACCTGCGAGAGCTTGGCCTCGACCTTGACGTCCAGCTCGCGCTCGGACTGCAACTGGAACGCGGTCTGCACCGTGAAAGCCATGGCCAGCAAGGCGATTCCGACGACAAGGATCACCATCAGGGTGACCCGCCTGCGCAGCGAGAAGGTGCGCAGCCCGACGTTGCGGGTGCTCACGACTCGTCTGCCCGCAGCACGTAGCCGAGTCCGCGCACGGTGCGCAGCAGGCGCGGACCACACGCTTCGAGCTTCCGGCGCAGCGCGCTCACGTGCACCTCGACCAGGTTCGGGTCGTAGTCGTCGTAGCCCCACACACCGGTGAGGATCTGGGTCTTGCTGACCACCCGCCCGCGCTGCGCCGCCAGGTAGCTCAGCAGCCGCAGCTCGGTCGCGGTCACCTCGATCTGCTCGCCGCCGCGCATCACCACGCCCGAGTCCGCGTCGATCACCAGGTCCGCGACCTGCACCACCGACGGCACCCGGCGCAGCCTGCGCAGCACCGCGCCGATCCGCGCGACCAGCTCCTCCAGCTCGAACGGCTTGACCACGTAGTCGTCGGCGCCGCCGTCCAGCCCGCGCAGCCGGTCGCTCACCGCGTCCCGCGCGGTCAGCAGCACGACACCAGCTTCGCTGCGCCGCCGCACGACCTCCAGCAGGGCGAAGCCGTCGCGCCCCGGCAGCATCACGTCCAGCACGACGAGGTCGGGGCGGAACGCCTGGAGTTCCTCCTCCAGCGCCGAGCCGTCGGGATGCCCGGCCACCGCGTAACCCGCGTCCGCGAGCGCGGCGAGCACGGCGATGCGGATCGTCTCCGCGTCCTCGATGACCAGGACCCTGGCTGGCTCACTCACCGGCCCATTCTCGCGGCTCGGGCTGAAGCGCCGCTGAACGACGCGGCCGGTCCGGAAATGAGAGCGTTTCCAAGCAGGTAGAAGCGCTAAGCTACTTTCGTTCAGACACGAGACGGAAGGCGGAGCGGCGTGCGGCGACCGGCAGCACCACCCACCCTGGAGGACGTCGCGGTGCGCGCCGGGGTGTCCAGGGCGACCGTCTCGCGCGTGATCAACAACCAGCCCAGGGTCAGCCCGGAGACCGCCGCGACGGTGCTCTCCGCGGCCGCCGAGCTGGGCTACACGCCGAACGCGGCGGCCCGCTCGCTGGTCACCCGGCGCACCGGAGCGGTCGCCGTGGTGCTCTCCGAGCCCGAGAGCATGATCTTCGACGACCCGTTCTTCGCCGCAGTGGTGCGCACCGCCTGCAACGAGCTGGCCCGCCACCAGCAGCAGATGGCGCTCCTGCTGGCGCACCGCCCGGAACAGGCCGAGCGCGTCGAGCGGTTCCTGCGCGCCGGGCACGTCGACGGAGTGCTCATGTTCAGCCCGCACCGCGACGACCCCCTGCCCGACCAGGTCCGCCGCCTGCCCGTGCCCGTGGTCTTCGGCGGGCGCCCGTGGCTGGCGGAGGACGGGCTGCACATCGTCGACGCCGACAACCTGGGCGGCGCCGAGATGGCCACGCGGCACCTCGTGGAGCGCGGGCGGAGCAACACCGTCACGATCACCGGGCCGTTGGACCACCGCGCCGCCGTGGACCGCCTCGAAGGCTGGCGGCAGGTGACCGGCGCCGACCAGGCCGCGGTCCGGCTGCGCAGCGCCGAGGGCGACTTCACCAGGACGGGCGGGGAGCGCGCCATGGCCGAACTGCTCGCCCGCGTGCCCGACCTCGACGGCGTGTTCGCCGCGAGCGACCACATGGCAGTCGGGGCGCTGCACGTGCTCCAGCAAGCCGGACGAGCCGTGCCCCGCGACGTGTCCGTGGTCAGCTTCGACGATCACCCGTCGATCGCGGCCTCCGCGCGGCCCGCGCTGACGGCGGTCCGGCAGGACCCGATCGGCATGGTCGCGGAGATGGTCGCCAGCCTGCACGCCCTGCTCGACGGCGAGGACCTGGCCCCGTCCTGCCGCATCCTCCCCGCCACGCTGACCGAGCGCGCTTCGGTCTGAGCTAGCGACTCCGCGTCGTGGTGGTCGGCGCCGGCGTGGTCGTTGTCGTGGTGGGTTGCGCGGGCGTCGTGGTCACAGTCGTCCTGGCTGCGGGCGTCGTGGTCGCGGGCGTCGTGGTGCGCCTCGGGAGCACGGGGCGTCGGATGCTCGGACCGCTTGTCGAGGTCTGAACTGAAGTGCTGGAAACCTCGGTGCACGGGGCAGTCGTCGTGGTCGGCGTCGGCTCCGTGGTGGTCGTCGGTGTGGTGGTCTTGATCCGCCTGGGGCCGGTCGTGCTCGTCGGCGTGGGGCACGGCGGGAGCGGTGCTGGCGGCGGGGGCTCGCTCGTCGTCATCGGCGGCGCGGGCGTGGGCTCGGGCTCAGGTGGGGAGATGGGCCGGGCGCGCTGCACCAGCGGCGGGAGCTCGGGCAGCGGTGCGAGGCCCAGCGAGTACCCGATGGCGAGGCCGAGCACCTTGGCCACGTAGGCGTTGGAGTGGTTGTAGCGGAACACCGCCGTCGCCAGCTGCTCGGGCTCGCGCAGGTCGAGGTCGCCGGAGCAGAGGTAGCGGCCCGCCGAGAGCGCCGCGTCGTAGATGTTGTGCGGATCGGCTTTCCCGTCGCTGTTGCCGTCGACCCCGTAGCGGGACCAAGTGCCGGGGATGAACTGCATCGGCCCGACCGCGCGGTCCCACACCGGGTCCCCGTCGAGCTTGCCGCCGTCGGTGTCCGCGATCGCCGCCATGCCCGGCCCGCCCGACAACACCGGGCCGAGGATCGGGGTCGGCGTGGTGCCATGCGCGTCGACCTGGCCGCGCGCGTGGTTGGACTCGACCTTGCCGATACCCGCCAGGTAGGACCAGTGCAGACCGCAGCCGGGGATGTCCTTGGCCAGCGCGCGGTCCGCGCGGAGGTAGGCGTCCAGCACCGGGCCGGGAATGCCGTAGCCGACGTCGCGCAGCGGGTCGAACGGCGCGTCCTCCCACGGAGCGTCAGC
Source organism: Allokutzneria sp. NRRL B-24872 (assembly GCF_002155965.1). Taxonomy (GTDB): domain Bacteria; phylum Actinomycetota; class Actinomycetes; order Mycobacteriales; family Pseudonocardiaceae; genus Allokutzneria. The sequence continues at coordinate 22,961 of NZ_MUMH01000027.1, read as the reverse complement.
GGTCGCGCTCTCCTCCAGATCGGGCCCCGTGCGCAGCGCGTCCACCAGTCGCTGGCTCACCTCGTCGCCCGCATCCGGCTTCGCCTCGACGAGATTTCCCAGGAGGGCCGTCATCGCGTGCTCCGATTCCACACGCGCCGCCGAGGGGATGAAACCGGTCCGCACGGAGACGAACGCCGACGGCACGACGAGCGCGGTGACAGCCAGCGAGAGCCCGACGCGAACCCGCTTCGGCCGAGGTGCGAACTGAGCCACAGGCGCCCTTTCGTCCGAGGATGCGCGCGCAACGTCCAACCACGCCAGCATTCCCCGGCCCAGCGCCCCTGTCGCGCCGAACCCCCGAACAGGCGACCCCACCCGCCTCCACGTTCAAGCCCTCAATGACTCATTCAGCTACTCCAACGCGCTGAATGACTCATTGAGGTACTTGAACCACCTGAATGACTCATTCAGGTGGTTGAGCGGACCAAACGCGGCATTGGCGCGCGTGGACGTGGGGGCCTCAGGTGGGGGGCACGGTGTTGTCGCGGACGATGTCGGCGAACAGGCGCGCGGAGTCCTTGAGGGTGCGCTGCTGCGTCTCGAAGTCCACGTGCACGATGCCGAAGCGCTGGCGGTAGCCGAAGGCCCACTCGAAGTTGTCGAGCAGCGACCACGCCAGGTAGCCCCGCACGTTGGCGCCCGCGCTGACCGCGTCGTGCACGGCGCGCAGGTGCTCGACGAGGTAGTTGCGGCGGCCGGTGTCGTGGATGCGGCCCTCGGGCGTCACGACGTCCTCGAAGGCGGAACCGTTCTCGGTCACCAGCAACGGCAGCCCGGGAGCCTGTTCGCTCAGCCACACCAGCAGATCGCGCAGCGCGGCGGGCTCCTGCTCCCACCCGATGCCGGTCAGCGGCCCGCGAGGCGGCAGCATGTCGACGCCGCGCAGGCCGGGCAGGTGGCTCTGCGGAACGTAGTCCGGAGCGGCCGGAGCGACGCGCGTCGGGCTGTAGTAGTTCACGCCGAGCCAGTCCAGCGGCGCGGAGATGATCTCAAGATCTCCCTTCTGCACCACGGCTTCCAGTGCGCCGACGTGCGCGATGTCGGCCAGGACGTCGGCCGGGTACTCGCCACGTACGACGGGGTCGAGGAAGATCCGGTTCTGCAACCCGTCAGCCTTGCGCTGCGCCTCGCGATGAGCCGGATCATCGTGGTCGATGCGCACGGGCGAGAAGTTGAGCACGAGCGAGAACTTGTGGTTGGCCGGAGCCTGCGCGCGCATCGCCTGGGTGGCGAGCCCGTGCCCGAGCAGCAGGTGGTGCAGCGCACGCAACGCCTGCGCCGCATCGGTTTCTCCGGGCGCGTGCACGCCGCTGAAGTACCCGAGGTAGGCGGAGCAGAACGGCTCGTTGAGCGTCGTCCACTCCGTGACGCGATCACCGAGGTGCGAGTGCACGACGGCCGCGTAGTCGGCGAAGCGCGCGGCGGTGTCGCGCACGGTCCAACCACCGTTGTCCTGCAAGGCTTGCGGCAGGTCCCAGTGGTAGAGCGTTGGCAGCGGCTGGATGCCCGCTTCGAGGAGCGCGTCGACGAGCCGGTCGTAGAAGGCCAGACCCGCGCGGTTGATCGTGCTGGAGCCGGTGGGCTGCACGCGCGGCCACGCGATGGAGAAGCGGTACGCGGGCAGGCCGAGCCGCCGCATCAGCGCGATGTCCTCGGGGTAGCGGTGGTAGTGGTCGCACGCGACGGCACCGGTGTCCCCGCCGTCCACCTTGCCGGGGGTCGCGGCGAAGGTGTCCCAGATGGACGGTCCTCGTCCGTCCACAGTGGACGCGCCCTCGATCTGGTACGAGGAGGTCGCGCTGCCCCACAGGAAACCCGTGGGAAAGCGCAGTTCCTCCTGAACCCGGACCGGATCGGTCGTGGTCATCGTGATCCCCTCATCCCTTTACCGCTCCCTGCATGATCCCGCCGACCACCTGCCGCGCCAGCAACAGGAACAGTGCGATCACCGGCAGCACCCCGAGCGAGGTGCCCGCCAGCATCAGCGAGTAGTCGGTGAAGTGACCGCTGGCCAACGTGGACACCGCGACCTGGACGGTCGGGCTGTCGTTGGGGTCCAGCACGATCAGCGGCCAGAAGAAGTCGTTCCACGCGGTCATGAACGTCAGCATCGCCAGCACCGCGGCCTGCGGGCGGATCGCGGGCAGGCCGACGTGCCAGAACGTGCTCAGCACCGAGCAACCGTCCATCCGCGCCGCCTCGACCAGCTCCGGCGGCACGGACTCCTCGCACGCCTGGCGCATCAGGAACACGCCGAGCGCGCTCACCAGCGCGGGGAAGATCACCGCCTGGAGCTGCCCGTACCAGTCGAGCTCGGCCATCATCAGGTACAGCGGGATGACGCCGAGCTGCGTCGGAACCATCGCCGTACCAACGACGACGAGGAACAGCGTGTTGCGGCCCCGGAAACGCAACCGCGCGAAGGCGAAGCCCGCCAACGAGGACAGCAGCACGTTGGACACCGTCACCGAGCCCGCCACGATCAACGAGTTCTGCACGGCGGCCCAGAAGTCGACCGTGTCGAAGACCCGCGCGATGTTGGCGAACAGGTTGCCGCCGGGCACGAGCGGTGGCGTGGCCTCGCCGAGCGCCGAGTTGTCCTTGCTGGCGATGACGAAGGACCAGTACAGCGGGAACACCGAGGCCAGCATGACCGCGGCGAGCGCGCCGTAGACGAACACCCCGGGGCGCCTCACGAGTCACGCACCGAACGCCGGGTGACCATGAAGTTCACCAGCGCGAACACCAGCACCACCACGAACAGCATCCACGCGATGGCCGAGGCGTATCCGGCGTCGAACACCCGGAAACCCTTCTCGTACAAGTACATCGTCAACGTCTGGTACTGCCGGTCGCTGCCGCCGACGCCCGCGGTGCCCTTGGGGTCGAACAGCGCGGGCTCGACGAAGAGCTGGAGCCCGGCGATCGTGGACACCACGACGGTGTAGAGGATCGTCGGCCGGATGCTCGGCACGGTGATCGACCAGAACGCCCGCCAGCGCGAGGCCCCGTCCAGCTCGGCCGCCTCGTACTGCTCGCGCGGCACGGACTGCATGGCCGCGAGGTAGAGCAGCGCGTTGTAGCCGGTCCACCGCCACATCACCATCGCGCTGACCGCGACGTGCGAGGAGAAAACCCCCGCCTGCCAGTCGATCCGGTCGATGCCGACGAGTTCGAGCAGCCAGTTCACCATGCCGAAGTCGCGGTCGAAGATCTGCGTGAACACCAGTGCGACGGCGACCACCGACACCACGTTCGGCAGCAGGATTCCCGCGCGCCACACCGTCTTCGCCTTCAGACCACGGTCCAGCAGGGCCGCGAGGCCGAGCGCCGCGAGCAGCTGCGGGACCGTGGAGATCAGGAACAGGCTGACCGTGTTGAACAGGGCGTTGTAGAACAGCGGGTCCGCCAGCAGCGCCGCGTAGTTGTCGAGCCCGACGAAGCCCTGGTTGCCGTCCGCGAGCTGCCAGTCGTGCAGCGACACCCACGCGGTGTAGAGCAGCGGGAACAACCCGAACACGCCGAACACCAGGAAGAACGGTGCGATCAACAGGTACGGCGTGAATCGCGTGTCCCAGCGGGAGAACATCACTTCAGCTCAGCGCGGGACTGGTTCAGCGCCTGGGTCATCGCCTCCGGCGGCTGCTGCTTGCCCTGCTCGACGCGCAGCAGCGCCTCCTGGAACTTGGGGCGCACCAACGAGTCCTGCGTGCCGCGGTAGTTCGGCTTCAGGCTCTCCGCCGAGGAGGCGAAGATCTGGCCGACGGGCGCGCCGGAGAAGTACTCGTTGGTCTTGCCCTGCACGGTCGCATCGCGTAGCACCGACGGCTGGCTGGGCAGGTTGCCGGTCTTGTCGAAGATCTTCTTCTGCCGCTCGGGGGCGGTCAGCCACTTCGCCACCTCGGCGGCGGCCTGGATGTTCTTGCCCTGCTTGGGAACCATCAGGAACGAGCCGCCCCAGTTGCCGCCGTTTCCGGGGACCGAGGCGACGTCCCACTTGCCCTTGGCGCCCTCGCCGGCGCCCTCGGCGATCTGCGCGAGCGCCCACGCCGGGCACACCTCGGTGGCGAAGCCGCCCTGCTTGAGGCCCACGGTCCACTGCTGGCTGAACGGCTTCACGCCGGAGGTCCTGCCCTTGGCGGCAAGCCCCGCGGAGAGGTCGAAGGCCGCGCGCACCTTGGGGTTGGTGTCGGCGATGAAGGAGTCGTCGGCCTTGGCGAAGAAGCCCTCACCGGCCTGGTTGATCATCGCGAGGAAGACCTGCTCGGCCGCGCTGACGAACTTCACGTCGGGCTTGCGCTCGGCGAAGCGGTCGGCGGTCCTGGCGTAGTCCTCCCAGGTCGGCCAGAGCTTGCTGACCTCGGCGCGCTCGGTCGGCAGCCCGGCCTGCTGGAAGAGGTCCTTGCGGTAGCAGACCGCGAGGCTGCCCACGTCGGTGCCGACGCCGAGCACGTAGGAGCCGTTGTCGGTGACGCCCTGGTTCCACTTCCAGTCCAGCCACTGGCCGGAGAGGTCCTTCGCGCCGAAGTCGGCCAGGTTGACGAACTTGTCCTTGGAGCCGCGGAACTTCGGCAGCCAGCCCTCCTCGACCGCGACCACGTCCGCGGCGCCCTTGCCGCCCGCGAGCTGGGTCGCCAGCTGCGAGTGGTGCGCGTCGAACTCCAGCTTGCGGTTCTCCAGCTTGACCCCGGGATGCGCCTTCTCGTACTCGGCGAAGAGGTCCTCGTAGCCGAAGTCGGCGAAGGTCGCGATGGTGATCCTGGTCTGCCCAGAGCCCGAACCCCCGCCGCACGCGGCGAGCCCCGTGCCCACCAGCGCCGCCGCGCACGCGGCCACCGCCACCCTGACCGTCCTGTTGCGCATCCCGTCCTCCTTGACGTGCTCCGCCTACCCGGTCGCCGCCCACTGACACCGTTGCGAGAGCGCTCTCACGATGCAGTGGCCAGCGTCACCCGTCAAGAGGCAACAGCAAGTGAATCCTTTTCGCTACCCGTCGTGCATCCGGAAGTCGTATCGGGCGGGAAGCGGCTCACCGGGACACGCCCGCGCCCACAGCCGGTCCAGGCTGACCTCGCCTTCTCGCAGATCAGGGACCTCGATCCCGGCACGCAGCAGTTCGGCGGCCTCCTCACGGCGCCCAGCCTCCAGCGCCGCGCGCACCCGGGCCAGCCGCAGCCGCGGGCGCTCGGCAACCTCCGGCCGAAGGCTGTCCAGCAGCGCGAGCGCGTCCGCTCCCTCGCGCGCGCTCACGGCTTCGACGGCCAACTGCCAGACATGCGGAGCCTCAGCCAGCGCATCGGCCAGTAGGTCCGCGTCGTTCGTGAGCAGCCCGAGCCCCCGCAGCGCCCACGCGCTCCGCCGAAGTTCAAGAGACCGCTCGTAGTGGTGGCGCGCCTGCTCGTTCCTGCCGTCCGCGTGCGCGATCACCGCGCGGTGGTAGTGCGTCGCCCAGTTCTGCGGCGCCTCGGCCAGCCTCCGCTCCCACTCCGCGCCGATCACGTAGGACGTCGGCTCCCCTTCGGGAAAGGTGCCGTCCCTCAGCAGCTCAAGCCACGGTTGCTGCTCGACCCCGAGGGCGCCCTCCGGGAAGCTCACGCCCCTGATGCGCAGGTCTTCAAGCGCGCCCCATCCGCTGCCCAGCGAGAAGATCTCTGTCGGCTCCAAGTCCCAAGCCGCGTCATCCAACTCGGCCTCCATGTCGGCGGGCCCATAAGCCTCGACCCAACGGATCTCCCCGGACAGCGGCACGTGCTCGTACTGCGTGTGCGCGAGCCCGGCCTGGATCTCGCAGTACGGCCCACCGCCGAGCCAGTCCTGCCAGCGCTTACCGCCAACCGAGGTCCCCCAGCAGAACTGCTTGCGCCCCTTGAGCTCGGGCGTGGACATCTGCTTGAGCCCGCGCCCGCTCGCGTCCACGGCGGCGATCCACGGCTCTTCGACCAGGTAGAAGTAGTCCGCCGCAGCGGACGAGCGCGCGGGGTGCTCCACCGCGTCATCAACGTCCACTTCGGACAGAGAACCCTCGTATGACGTGCGGTAGGCCGTCTTCGCCGGAGCGACCACGCGCAGGTCCGACGTCTCGCGCACCGCCGCGTTCGACCACCAGTACATCGGAGTGTCCTCAGCGGACGGATTGTGGATGCGCACTCCGATGTACAGCGCGGAGGACTCCGGCGGGAGCCAGGCGTCGATGGAGAACACCACGCCGCGCAGGCGCTCCCACTCCCACATGCGCAGACGATCCTCACCAACGCGCGCGGCGAACAGCGGCGAGCACGTCGTGGGGCTGTGCCCGCGCGTCCCGATGTTCCACTCCACGCCGCCCGCGAACCACGCGTTGCGCAGTGCCAGGTTCGCCAGCTGGAGCACATCCGGCACGTGCAGCAGCTCGCGGCCGTCCCGCTTGTCCAGCAAGGACCACAGCCGCCCACCCCACCCGGGCAGGAACGTCGCGCGCAGCCTGGAGTTCTCCAGCACGACAGTGTCCACAGTGGTCAGTTCGGCATCGCGCCCGTACCCGTCCTGCATGAGATACGGCATCATCGTGCGAACTTGCCCGTACGGAAACCCCATGTCGTACGGGGTGTCCAGCAGGCCTCCGAGCGGCGGCAGCGGATTGGGCTCGCCCAACGGCACCACTGGGATCTCAAGCCATCCTCGCCGCAGCACTACTTCACCGCGCCAACAGTGAGCCCCTCGATGATCCGCCTGCCCAGCCACACGTACACCGCCAGCATCGGCAGCACGAGAATGCAGACGCCCGCCAGCAGAGCGCCGTAGTCGGAGCCGGAGTACTGCTGCGTCTGGAGGAAGCCCAGAAGCGACAGCGACAACGTCTGCTTCTCGCTGTCCTGGATGAAGACCAGCGCGATGAACGTCTCGTTCCACAGGCCGATCAGGTTGAGCAGCAACGCGGTCACCAACCCGTTGCGCGCCAACGGCAGCACGATCTGCACGAACGTGCGTACCGGGCCGGAGCCGTCGATCTCCGCCGCCTCCTCGACCTCCTCCGGCAACGAGCCGAAGAACCCGGTCAGCAGGAACACCGTGAACGGCAACGACAGAGCGACGTAGAGCACGAACAAGCCCGACAGGCTGTTCACCAAGCCCGCGTCCTGCATGAGCACGAACAGCGGGATCACGATGACCTGCACCGGAATCCCGATGCCCAACGCGAAGAACACCGCCATAGCACTGGACAGACGAGTGCGGCTCTTCGCCAACGCATAGGCCGCAGGCGCCGAAACCACGACAACGACAACCGAAGCGGCTACGACGAGCACGACCGTGTTCAGCGCGGCCTGCCCGAAGTTGCTCTCCGACCAGGCGCGCACGAAATTCTCGATCTGCCCGAACGTCTCGACGCCCCAAGGTGAATCGAAGATCGCCGTGTGCTCGCGCAGCGCGGACACACCCATCCACAGCAGCACCCCTAGGTTGAACACCACGAGCGCCCACACCGCGCCGATCCCGAAGCGACGCATCAGAAAGCCACCGCCTCTCGACGGAGGAGCCTGCGCAGCAGCACCACGAGCACGGTGATCACGGCGAGCGTCACCACGGCCGAGGCTGAGGCGTAGCCGAACTGGTACTGAGGTGTCCGCCCGCCGAAGGTCGCCCCGTACACGAACAGCGCGCTGTTCCACACGGTCACCGTCGGCATGTCGTTGGTGTTGCCGCCGAACGCGTAGATGAACTCGAAGATCTTCAGCGAGGAGATCGTCCAGATCACCGCCGCCGTGGCCACCACGTCCCAGGACAGCGGCAGCGTGACGTGCCGGAACCTTTGCCACGCAGTGGCTCCGGCCAGCGAGCAGTCCTCGTAGAGGTCCGGCGGGATGCGGTCGACACCGGCCATGATCACCGTCGTGTAGAAGCCGGTGTTCACCCAGATCAGCCCGATCATGATCACGCCGAGCAGGTGGTCGCCGAGCCAGTTCACCCCGGTGCCCCCGGTCAGCGCGGCCCACGCGGAGTTCACCAGGCCCTCCGGCGTGCGGAACAGGAAGCCCCACAGCACCGACAGCACCAGCGGCGAGATGATGTACGGGAAGAACAGCACCGCGCGCACGAAACGCTTGCCGCGCATGTCCCGCAGCACCATCGTCAGCCCGAAGCTCACCGCGAACGTGACCGCGCCGACGACCACCAGGATCAGCAGCGTGTTCCCGAACGCGGCGAGGAAGGTGTCGTCGCTGAACAGGATCTCGTAGTTCTGCAGGCCGCGCGGCTCCATCTCGCCGACGCCGTCCCACTTGTGGAAGCTGATCCACAGCGAGGCCAGCGCCGGGCCGATGAAGAACACCACGTAGAGCACGAGCGCGGGCAGCAGGAACGGCCAGAACGTCTTGCGGCGCCGTCGAGCCAGCGCGCCACCGCCCGCGACCGCCTTGCGCGGCCGGGCGACCGGGATCGCCGTGACAGACACTAACGGTGCTTCTTCCAGTAGTTGACCTGGCGCTCGGCGAGCTGGGTCAGGAAACCGTCCACTTCGGACTTCCCCTTCACCAGCAGGTCGTTGGCGGGGTAGAACACCTCGTCGACGTAGCCGGGGTAGTCCGCCTCCAAGCCGTCCAGCGGCCGCGAGACCGGCAGCTCGGCGGTGGCCTTGGCCAGACCGGCCAGCTCCGGCGGCGCGGGCAGGGCGGGGTTCGGCGTGAGGTTCTTCGCCTCGGTCGCGATCCGGCCGAGGTGCTGGTCCTTCATGAAGAACGCGATGAACCGCTCGGCGGCCTCGGGGTTCTTGGCGCGCTTGGGAATGGTGAACCCGAGCGAGCCGACCGGGATGCTCTGCCGCGCGCCGGGCAGCGGCGCGAACCGGTAGCTGAAGCCCGCCTTCGCCTTGCCGCCGGTCTCGCTCGGCGCCCAGCTGCCCATCAGCAGGAAGTCGGCCTGCCCCTGCGCCCACTTCTCCTGCACCGCAGGCCATTTGCTGCCGTCGAAGCCCGGAGCGAAGTAACCCTGCTTCGACAGATCGCGCACCGACGCGAGCACCGCGCGCACCTCGGCGGTGTCCCAGGCCTTGCCCGTCGGGTCCTTCGCCAGCTCGGAAACGCGCCCCGGCCCGAGCGCGTTCTGCAACGCGCCGACCGTCCAATAGGCGTTGTAGTAAGCGATGTCGCCGTCGAGCGCGATCGGGCTACGGCCTTCGGACTTGCTCTTCGCCAGCAGCGCGGTGAAGTCCTGCCACGTCTTCGGCGGGCTCGCGGCGATCCCCGGGTGCGCGGCGCCGTCGAACCACAGGCCGTGACCGATCACCTCGTAGGGCACCAGGAAGGGCTTGCCGTCCTTCTTCAGCGTCCCGAGGTACTTGTCGGAGACGATCTGCGAGACCTTCTTGCCGCTGCCCGGGACCTCGGCCGCGAACACCGCGCTGAGGTCGCGGAAGGCGTCGGCCTGCACGAGCGTGGCGCGGACCGGGTTCTCCTCCTGGTCGACCAGGTCCGGCAGGTCACCGCCGCGCAGCGCCGGGGTGACCTTCTTCAGCACCTCGCGGCCCTGCCACTGCACGCTGACCTTGACCCCGGTCTCGGCCTCGAAGGCGCGCACCGCCTCGGCCAGCACCTTGGCCTGCGGCTCGCTCTCCTTCCACATCGACCAGTAGGTCAGTCCCCCGCTGCCGCCCGAGGAGCCGCCACCGCACCCGGCGACGGTCAGCGCGAGCGCGCCGGTCACCAGGGCCGCTAACAGGCGGCGCGGGGATGTCGAAGCACGCAGGGCCATCGTCGCTCCCGGGAGGTTGACTGCGCGAAGCTTGCGCAATTTCGCTCATGTTTGCCGCGAAACGCGCACTAGTCAACACCCGAGACGCCAGTTTCACGCAGGCTTCGAACAGCTTCGAGCACTCAGACGCGGATGACCTCGATGCCCCGCTCCTCGAAGCGCCGCACGTCGTCCATGCTCGCCCCCACGTCGGTGACCAGCACGTTCACCTCGGAGGGCGCGCAGATCCTGGCGAAGGCGCGCGCTCCGATCTTGGAGGAGTCGGCGACCACCACGACCTTGCGCGCCCGCTCCGCGAGCAGCCGGTTGATGCTGGCCTCGCCCTCGTGGTGCGCGGCGGCGCCGGACGTCGGGTCGATGCCGTCCACGCCGAGGAAGGTCACGTCCACGGTCAGCTCGTCGAGGATCTTCGTGCCGAGCGGGCCGATCAGCTCGTAGGACTGCGGACGCGCGACACCGCCCGTGACCACGAGTTTCACCTGTGGCCGCACGGCGAGCTCGTTGGCGATGTTGAGCGCGTTGGTGACCACCGTCAGCGCCGTCTCGGAGCCGGTCTCGTGCAGGTCCGGGCGGGTCGCGAGCGCGCGCGCCACCTCGGTCGCGGTCGTGCCGCCGTTGAGCCCGACCACCGATCCCCTGCTGGCGAGGGCCGCAGCCCGCTCGCCGATGCGCTGCTTCTCGTCGGCGTGGCGCACGGACTTGTAGCGCAGCGGCAGGTCGTAGGACACCGCGTGCGCCACGGCTCCGCCCCTGGTCCTGGTCAGCAGCTGCTGACCGGCCAAGTGGTCGAGGTCGCGTCGGATGGTGGCGGCGGATGCGGACAGCTCCTCCGCGATCTCGTCGACCTCGATCCGCCCGCGCTCGGCGAGCAGTTCTAGCAGGGCGTTCAGCCGCTCATACCGGTTCACCCGGACATGATCGCCCATCTCGCTCTCGACGGTCACCGCACGGTCGTGCACTATGGTGCTTGATTAGACCGAGTTTCGCGCACTAATGCGCATCACCCGGAGGTCGTACGTGGTCGAGCAGCCCTTCGTCGTGTCCGAGATCGCCAGTCAGCCCGACTGCTGGCGCCGCGCCGCCCAGCTCTGCACCGGCGACCTGCCCGCGCGCACCGAGCGGGTCGCGGTCGTCGGCTGCGGGACGTCGTGGTTCATCGCCCAGGCGTACGCGGTGCTGCGCGAGGCGGCCGGGCACGGGCTCACCGACGCGTTCGCCGCGTCGGAGTTCCCGGTCGGCCGCGAGTACGACCGCATCGTCGCGATCACCAGGTCCGGCACCACGACCGAGGTCCTCGACCTGCTCGGCCGCGTCACGGCACCGACGGTCGCGATCACCGCGGACCCGACCACCCCGGTGATGGAGCTGGCCGGCTCCACCGTGGTCCTCGACTTCGCCGACGAGCGCTCGGTCGTGCAGACCCGCTTCGCGACCACGGCGTTGGCGCTGCTGCGCGCCAGCCTGGGCGAGTCGTTGGACGCCGCGATCACCGACGCCGAGCGCGCACTGGAGTTCCCGCTACCCCAAGAGGTCCTGGCGGCGGAGCAGTTCACCTTCCTCGGCCGCGGCTGGACCTGCGGCCTCGCCCAGGAGGCCGGGCTCAAGATGCGCGAGGCCGCGTGCGCGTGGACCGAGGCCTACCCGGCGATGGAGTACCGGCACGGCCCGATCAGCATCACCAGCCCCGGACGCGTCGCGTGGATGCTCGGCCCGGCGCCCGCCGGACTGGCCGATGACGTCGCCGCGACGGGCGGGATCTTCCTTGAGGCGCAGGGTGATCCGATGGCGGAGCTGATCAAGGTCCAGCGCCTGGCCGTCGCGCTCGCCCAGGCGCAGGGGCTCGACCCGGACAACCCGCGCCACCTGACGCGCTCGGTCATCCTCGCCGAAGACCCGCTCGCGGGGTCGAGCAGCGGCAACGCGAAGGCGGCGAGCTGACGTGCCGCTCTCCCCGACCGGCCCCATCGTCTCACCCGCCGCCAAGGCTCGGCGCGGCGTCGGCGCCTTCAACGTCATCCAGCTCGAACACGCCGAGGCGCTGATCACCGGCGCCGAGCGCGCGGGCGCTCCGGTGATCTTGCAGATCAGCCAGAACTGCGTGCGCTACCACGGTTCCTTGGAGCCGATCGGTACCGCGACGCTCGCGCTCGCCCGGCACGCGAGCGTTCCGGTCGCGGTGCACCTGGACCATGCTGAGGAGGTCTCGCTCGTGCGCGAGGCCGTCGCGCTCGGCTTCTCCAGCGTCATGTTCGACGCCTCCGCACTCGACTACGCGGACAACGTCACCGCGACGACTGAGGTCGCTCGTTTCTGCCACGAGCACGGCGTGTTCGTGGAGGCCGAGTTGGGCGAGGTCGGCGGCAAGGACGGCGTGCACGCCCCTGGCGCGCGCACCGACCCCTCCGAGGCTCGCGCTTTCGTCGAGGCGACCGGCGTGGACGCGCTCGCGGTCGCCGTCGGCAGCTCGCACGCGATGCTCACCAGGGACGCGTCGCTGGACTTCGACCTGATCTCGCAGCTGCGTTCGGCCGTCCCGGTTCCGCTCGTGCTGCACGGGTCCTCGGGCGTGCCCGAGCGCGACCTGGCCAAGGCCGTCGAGCACGGCATGACGAAGGTCAACATCGCCACCCACCTCAACAAGGCGTTCACCGCCGCGGTCCGGTCGTCGCTGGCCGCCAATCCCTCCACTGTGGACACTCGGAAGTACTTCGGTGTCGCGCGGGAAGCGGTCGCGGCGGAGGCCGAGAAGCTGTTGGGCGTGCTCGGCGCGGCACCGTGATCCTCACGGTCACGCTCAACGCGGCGCTGGACATCACCTACACCGTGCCGTCGCTGGTTCCCGGTACGACGCACCGCGTGCAGGAGGTCTCCGAGCGCGCGGGCGGCAAGGGGATCAACGTCGCTCGCGTGTTGCACCAGCTCAGTTTGCCAGTGCTGGCAACAGGTTTCGCCGGTGGTTTGCCGCTCGGCGATCTCCCGCACTCGTTCGTTCCGTTGTCCGCGTCGTCACGGCGCACGGTCACGGTGGTGGACGACGGCGGGGCGACCCTGCTCAACGAGCCCGGTCCGGCGGTCAGCTCAGCGGAGTGGCAGCGTTTCGTCGACCATTTCCGCCTGCTCGCCCGCGAGGCGACGGTGGTCGTGCTGTCCGGCAGCCTGCCGCCAGGCGTTCCCGTGGACGCCTACACCCAGCTCGTGTCCACTGTGGACTGCTTGACCGTTGTGGACACGTCGGGAGTGGCGCTGTCGCACGCGGTGTCGGCACGACCCGATGTCGTCAAGCCGAACGCGGACGAACTCCGCGAGGTGACCGGGCACCGGTCACCTCAGGCTGGCGCCGCCGCGTTGATGCACGACGGCGCGCGAGCAGTGGTGGCCTCACTCGGCCCTGAAGGGCTGCTGGCCATGACGGGGACCGAGTCGTGGCAGCTCGCTCCGCCCGGCGCTTTGGCCGGAAACCCCACGGGCGCAGGCGATGCGTGCGTCGCGGGCATCGCGGCCGGGCTGCACGCGGGTGCCACGTGGCCCGCGATCCTCCGAGAAGCTGTGGCCCTTTCGGCCGCCGCCGTGCTCCACCCGGTGGCAGGCGGCTATGACCCGGACGCCTACGAACAGCTTCGCGCAAAGCTGCCCGATGCCAGAAAAGCGCTGCGGTAAACCGATTCCGACGTGAAGGCCCTGGCGATCATCGTCACGCGTGTGCGAATGTGCTTGAAACATGCTTATTCCGCTCACCTTCACTCAGGAGTTGCGATGGAACAGCACGGGGTGTCCAGGCGATCGATGCTCGGCGGAGCCGCCGTCGCCGGGATCGGACTCGCGGCGCTCGGCACCGCGGAAGCGGCGGCGTCACCTGACGCGTGGCCGAAACCCCAGGGGCGCAGCATGATCGGCGTTCCGTTCGAGCCGAGGCAGACCGTGCGCGTCGGCATCATCGGCCTCGGCAACCGCGGCGCGGGCATGCTCCCGTTGTTCCTCGCCGTGCCCGGCGTCAAGATCACCGCCGTCTGCGACACCCGTCCGGCAGCCGTCGAGAGCGCCGTCAAGGTCGTGCGCGCCGCCGGGCAGCCCGAGCCCGCCCGCTACGGCAAGACCGACCGCGACTACGAGAACCTGGTGCGGCGCGAGGACATCGACTTCGTCTACGTCGCCACGCCGTGGGAGTGGCACGTTCCCATGGCCGTCTCGTCCATGCGCAACGGCAAGCACGTCGGCGTCGAGTGCCCGCTCGCCGTCACGATCTCCGAGCTGTGGGAGCTCGTCGACACCTCCGAGCGCACGCGGCGGCACTGCATCCAGCTGGAGAACTGCTGCTACGGCCAGAACGAGCTGCGCGTGCTCCGCATGGCCAACGCCGGCCTGTTCGGCGAGCTGCTGCACGGTGCTGGCGCGTACATCCACGACCTGCGCGAGCTCCTGTTCTCCGACACCTACTACGCCAACGAGTGGCGGCGCGCCTGGCACACCAAGCTCAACGCCGACCACTACCCCACCCACGGCCTCGGCCCCATCGCCGCGTACATGGGCGTCAACCGCGGCGACCGGATGGTGCGCATCACCTCCATGGCCACCGCCCCGCTCGGCCTCGCCGACTACCGCAAGGACCACGAGGAGCCCGGTGACTCGTCGTGGCGCGAGCGCTACGTCAAGGGCGACACCACGATGAGCATGATCCAGACCGAGAGGGGTCGGCTCATCCGCTTGCAGCACAACGTGTCCAACCCCTATCCGTACAGCCGCCTCAACCAGCTCGCCGGCACGAAGGGCGTCTTCGAGGACTACCCCGCGCGGGCCTACCTGGAGCCCAAGTCGAGCGGCCACAAGTGGGGCTCCTTCGACGAGTACAAGTCCTACGACCACTGGCTGTGGAAGGACATCGGCCCAGGCCCCGGCGGGCACGGCGGCATGGACTACCTGATGCTGTACCGGACCATGCAGACGATTCGGTTGGGTTTGGTGCCGGACATCGACGTGTACGACTCGGCGGCGTGGAGCGCTCCGGTGGCGTTGAGCGGGGAATCGTTGAAGCGGGGTTCGATGCCCATGGCGTTCCCGGACTTCACGCGCGGTCGGTGGCAGGAGTCGCGGCCGGGGTTGGATTCGGCGAAGCCGGTCGGCTGAGCTTCCAGCTGGGGTACGGCTGGGCTTCCGGCTTGCACCGGCTGGACTTCCAGCTGGGGTACGACTGGGCTTCCACGTCGGGGACGGCTCGGCTTCCAGCAGGGGAACGGCTGTTCTTTAGCTCGTTCCAGCTGGGTTTCCAGGTCTGCGGAACTGGTCTTCCAGCGGGGGAACTGCTGGTTCCAGCGTGGGGGTCGGCTTGACCTGGGGCCCCTTGCGCGTGCCCTCATTGGCCGGGCGGGCACGGGATGAATCCCGACCCACGCGAGCAAGCGTATGGCACGCGCACCCCAGGTAAAGCCGACCCAGTTTCGCTGTCGGCTGAAAGTTCGCGCTGTTGTTGCGCTGCAACGGATTTGACGCGCCGTGAGGACTTGCTAAAATTGAGGTATCCAGCAGTTAGGGAGGTGTGATCATGTTGGATACCAATGCTATCGGGTCTCTTTTGAGAGATCATCTCGAACTAAGCGATGTCTACCAGTTGTCTGAGGATGAGCATCTGGCGTTCTTGACGAAGCTGGAGACCATCACGAATTTGTTGACGGCAGTGAAGATCGACGCCGCTGCGCATGCTGAGGATCGCGGGTTGCACACCCTGCTGGGGTGTCGGAGCATCGCGACGCTGTTGCGGTCGCACTTGAGGATTTCTCCGGCGGAAGCGAAGCGACGCTCGCAGCTCGTAGAAGACTTGCCCGGTGTGCCCGACACGCGGGACGCCTTGTACGCAGGCAAGATCAGCAGTGATCACGCCGCCGTCATCGCGGATGTCATCAAGAACATCCCGGCCGAGGCGGCTGACGATGCCGAAGAAACCCTGCTGGACCACGCGCCCGACCTCACCCCGCGCGAGTTGATGTGCGTGGGCAAGCGAGTCCGGTCGCACTTCGACCAGGAGGGCGCGTTCAAGGACGAGCAGGCAGCAGTGGAAGCGCGCTCGTTCAAGATGACCAAGAACCAGCACGGGTGGCTCGTCTTCAACGGATGCCTGCCCCCGATCGAAGGCGCGATGGTCGAAGAAGCACTGCACGCCGTGTCGAAACCGCGACCGGTCGGTGGGGAGAAGGACCCGCGCACGATCGAACAGCGCTACGCCGACGGACTCTGCGAGCTGGTCACCGTCGCGATGTCCACCCACGACCTCCCCATGAGCGGCGGAGTTCGCCCCCAGGTCGTGGTCACGGTCAGCTGGGACAACCTCGAACAGGAAACCGGCTGCGGCCAGACCGACTGGGAAGGCGAAGCCACCGCCTCACTCCTGCGCCAACTCACCTGCGACGCCGAAATCATCCCCGTCGTCCTCAACGGCGAGAGCATCCCCCTCGACTACGGGCGCTCCGTCCGAACCGCTCCCCCGCCCCTGCGCAGAGCATTGGCCTTGCGGGACAAGGGATGCGCGTTCCCCGGATGTGATCGGCCACCGGCATGGACGGAAGCCCATCACGTATTGCACTGGGCAGAGCATCGCGGTCCGACCGACCTCAACAACATGACCCTGCTCTGCTCGCACCATCACCATGTGATCCACCGAGGCGACTGGAAGATCGTCTTCAACGACGACGGCCGACCGGACTTCATCCCGCCGACGTGGGTCGATCCGGACCAGAAACCCCGGCGCAACATCAGAGTCGACCCACGCCTCATGGCGTAGACGCCCGCGCGACAACGGAAGGGGGTGTGTTCAGCATGCGCACTAACAAGCGCCGCGCCCCGATAACGCAAGGGGCACAACACAACCGAGGCTTTACCTGGGGTGCGCGTGCCGTACGCTCGCGCGAGGGCCGGGTTCTCCACCCGTGCCCCTGTGAGGCCCAGGGGCACGCGCAAGGGGACCCCAGGTCAAGCCGACCCCGCGCTGGAAAGCAGCAGGGGTGGCACCGGTTTCCGGTGCCACCCCAACCACAACCGACGCTCTTAGAAGCGCAGCGTCCAGGAGTTCACGGTGCCCGAGTCACCACGGGCCACGTCCTGCACCCGAAGCTTCCAGGTGCCGTTCTTCACCTTGCTGCCGACGTTGACCGTGTAGGTCTCGTTGACGTTGTCGGCGCTGTCGTAGGCGCTGGAGTTCTTGACGCGGAACGCCGCGCCGTCCGGAGCGATGACGTCGATCACCAGGTCACCGCGGTAGGTGTGGGTGATCTTGACCTCGGCCTTGACGGAGGTGGCGTTGCCGTCGCAGCGGGCGACGACCACGGGGCTCTCGACGGTCTTCAGGTCACCGATGGCTACGGCGCCGCCGCTGGTCACCGCGTCACAGGTGGGCGGAGGAGTGGTGCCGCCGCCACCGACGAAGAGCAGCTTGTTCGGCGAACCGGCGCCCGGGTTGGTCACCTTGCCGTTGGTGGCGTCGGCGACGAGCTTGTCGCGCACCTGGGCCGGGGTGAAGGTCGGGTTCGCCGCGAGCACCAGTGCCGCGCCACCGGCGACGTGCGGCGTCGCCATCGAGGTGCCGCTGATGGTGTTGGTCGCGGTGTCGCTGTCCTTCCACGCCGACGTGATGCCGACGCCGGGAGCCCAGATGTCCAGGCAGGTGCCGAAGTTGGAGAACGAGGCCGACGCGTCGGTGTTCTGCGTCGCTCCCACGGTGATCGCCTCGGGCGTGCGCGCCGGGGAGACCGTGCACGCGTCCTGCGGGCGACCGAAGATGTCACCGTTGCCGGCCGCGATGGCGAAGGTGATGCCCTTGGCGATCGCGTTCTTGATCGCGGTGTCCAGCGCGTCGTTCGCGCCACCACCGAGGCTCATGTTCGCGACAGCGGGCTTCACCGCGTTGGCGGCGGTCCAGTCGACACCGCCGATGACCTGCGCCCAGGTACCGGAGCCCTGGCAGTTCAGCACGCGCACACCGACGATCTTGGCGTCCTTGGCGACACCGTAGGCCGAGCCGCCGACGGTGCCCGCGACGTGCGTGCCGTGGCCCTGGCAGTCATCGGTGTTGTCGTCGTTGTCGATGAAGTCGCGGCCCGAGCGGGCGCGGCCACCGAAGTCCTGGTGCGTCTGGCGGACACCGGTGTCGATGATGTACGCGGTGACGCCCTCCGAAGAGGGGTAGGTGTAGGACTTGTCCAGCGGCAGGTCGCGCTGGTCGATCCGGTCCAGGCCCCACGTCGGGTTGGGCTGGGTGCCGGTCAGCTTCACGGTCTTGTTCTGCTCGACGTAGTCGACGTCGGGGTTCGCGGCCAACTTCTTGGCCTGCGCCTCGGTCATCTCCACGGAGAAGCCCTGGAGCGCGGTCGCGTACACCAGTCCGACCTTGCCCTGGTACTGCTGCGCGAGCGCCCCGGCCTCGGAGCTGACGGCAGCGGCCGTCCGCACCTTGTCCTTGAGCACCACGATGTAGCTGTTGGCTACGGCATCGGCTCCACCGGCGTTGCGCACGGCGCCCTCAGCCGGTGCGGCGGTCGCGGTGGAACCCAGGGCCACCAGGCTCATCGCCAGGGTGGCACCGAGCACCGAGGCAGCGGCGAACCGTGCCCTGGTCCTGTGCTTGCGAGTCATATCGCGGTCCTCTCTCCTCCATGCACGTCCGACGCCCGTCGTAGCGGGAGCCGAGCAAGGAAAAGCGCACGTCCTCCCCACGGCAGGGGTTTCTGCCCGTGGGGTCAAGGAAACGGAGTACTGATCTGAACGTCCGCGCGAACGTGAGATCGATGTTAGGCACGCTTCCCCGAGTTCGTACAGACACGAATTTCAACGACCGAAGCGCACCAGAAGTAAAAACTCGCCCAATTCCCGGGAAATGTAAAGCAGACGAAGTTCGGCGACTTTATCGCAGTACAAACGACCAGTCGATACGCCAACAAGCACCACAGCGCTACCCCGAGCCGCCCACGCCGAACGGCGGCTTGGTTAGCCCAAACCGCCCTATAGGCAAACCCGCAGCTCAGAGAGCTGTGTCCGGGAGACCGTCGGAGTGCAGACGTTGTTACCTGCACGTATACCGAAAACAACCGCCCGGGAGTCGCCGCGACCGTGACACGAACAGCCCACAGCACGCGTGAAACCGGTCATAGCTTGTTCCACACTCCTCCAGAGACGGAACTAGCGCATCTCCAGGTGGCACGGCTCAGAAAAGAACCCCCGTTCGTCGTAACGGGAGCAGCAACTCGAATGGCGGCGCTAGCGGATGTGCGGCCACCGTTCGGCCCAGGTCGAGACCTCACCGGCCTCCCTGGTGCCCAGCCGGCGGAACTCCACGGCGGCCTCGGCCCACGCGCGTTCGGTGCTCGCGACGTCGCCGGAGATCGCGTGCGCGGCGCCGACGTCGCGCAACGTTCGGGCGCGCCACACGGGCAGCCGGATCTCTCCCCAGTCGACGAGCGCCTGGCCGAGGTAGTCCAGCGCGCGCTCCGGCTCGCCCATCGCGATGTAGCACTCGCCGAGGGTCCGCCTGGCCAGCGCTACGCCGAAGGTGTCGTGCAGCTCGCGGCAGCCGTGCAGGCACTCCAACAGCATCGGCTCCACCTCGGCCGCCCCGCCGCGGCGGATGCGCACCTTCGCCAGGGCCTGCGCGGTGTACTGGACCAGCAGCGCGTCGTCGACGGCCGTCACGATGTCGTGCGAGCGCGCGCAGTACTCCTCCGCCGCCGCGAGGTCGTCGGCCGCGCGGTGCACGAGCCCGATCCCGCGCAGCGCCAGCGCTTCGCCGCGCTCGTTGCCGACGAAGCGGTACATCTCGGCCGCCTGGTTGAGCGTGCGCAGCGCCGCGCTGTCCTCGCCCAGCTCGCGGTAGGAGTAGCCGATCCCGTAGAGCGCGTGCGCGACGCCCTCCTCATCACCCTGGTCCGCGAGCAGCCTGCGCGCGCGGTTGAGCGCGGGCAACGCGGCGGAGTGCTCGGCGAACTCGCGGTTGACCATGCCGATCCCGTTGAGCGCAACGGCTTCCCCGCGCGCGTCACCGGCCTCGGTGAACAGGGTCAGCGCGGTCCGGAAGTGCTCGCGCGCGGTCTCGAAGTTGTCGCGCTTGTAGAACATCTGGCCGAGGCTGCATTCGAGCGCGGCCTCACCGTGACGCAGCCCGGCCCTGCGCAGCGCGGCCAGCGCGGCGTTGTGCGTCCGCTCCCACCCGTCGTAGCGGTTGCGCACCGCGAACCACGCGAACACCAGCGCCTCGGCCAGCCCGGCGGCGGGCTCGGCGAGGTCCAGCTCAGCCGCGCGCTCCACGGCGGTGATCAGCGCGGCCTCCTCCTGTTCGAACCAGCTGTCCGTCTCCGGCGTGCGATTTCGCTTGGAGGGCAAGGAGTTCAGCTCCGTCTGGCACAACCGGGGCACCGCGGGCGGCAGGTTCTCGACCAGAGACTCCACAGTGGACAGAAGGGCGGAGACCGCGCGGTGCACGGCCTCGCGGCGCACCTCCTTGTCGTCCTCCAGTTCCGCGCGCTCGCGGGCGTGGATGCGGACCAGGTCGTGCACGCGGTAGCGCGGCGGCTCGCTCGGCTTGCTGATCACATCGACGAGCTGCGCGTCCACCAGCTGCTCGAAGACGTCCTCGGCCTCGTCCTCGCACACGTCGAGCAGCGGTGCGGCCAACCACCCGGGCAGGTTCGCGTAACCGAGCGCGCCGAGCAGCCGGTACGCGCGCCTGCTCCGCTCGTCCAGCCCGAAGTAGGTGACGGCGAGGCCGGTGCGCACCGCGAGGTCGCCGACGGACAGCTCATCAAGGCGCTGGCGTTCGTCGCGCAACCTGCGCAGCAACCGCGACACCGGCCAGTGCGGGCGCGCGGCGAGCTTGGCGCCGGTGATCCGGATCGCCAACGGCAGGTAGCCGCACAGCTCGACGACCTCCGTCACCGCGTCCGGTTCGGCCTTCGCGCGGTCGTCGCCGAGGACGCGCGCGAACAGCACGCGTGCGTCCTCCGGCGGCAGCACGTCGAGCGGAACCCTTGTCGCGCCTTCGATCCCGGAGAGCCGCTGACCGCTCGTCACGATCACCAGGCACCCGGCTCCGCCCGGCAGCAGCGGTCGCACCTGCGCTTCGCCCGCCGCGTCGTCGAGCACCACCAGCACGCGCCGTCCGGCCAGCTCCGCGCGCCACAGCGCCGCGCGTTCCCTGAGCCCGTCCGGGATTCGCTCGCTCGGCACGCGCAGCGCCCGCAGCAACGCGTCCAGCGCGGCCTCCGGCGCCGCGGGGCTGTGGTCGGCGGATTGCCCGTGCAGCTCAACGAAGAGCTGCCCGTCCGGATAGCGGTCGGCGAGGCGGTGCGCCGCTCGGATCGCCAGCGCCGTCTTGCCGACTCCGGTGGGCCCGTCGAGCCACCACACCCGCAAAGCAGTGTCCACAGTGGACACCGTGAGCCTGCGCAGTTCTCGTTCTCTACCAGTGAAGTCGTGCACATCGCGCGGGAGGTAGTTGCGCGTGGCCTGATCGCGAGCGCTCGCCGCCTCACCGCTGAAACCGGCCGCACCTGGACGGCCTTCCAGGATGTCCAGGTGGAGACGTTGCAGGTCGGGTCCAGGCTCGATGCCGAGTTCTTCGGTGACCGCGCGCCGTGCCTCCTGGAACACGCGCAGGGCTTCGGCGCGGCGACCGCAGCGGTAGAGCGCCTTCATCAGCTGACCGCGCAGGCGTTCCCGCAGCGGGTTGTCCGCGACCAGCGTCGGCAGCTCGGTGGCCAGCTCCGCGTGCCTGCCCAGCGTGAGGTCGGCGTCGATGCGCGCCTCGACCGCGGCCAAGCGCTCCTCTTCGAGACCGGGGAAGAACCGCTCGCGCATCCAGTCCGAGCCGACGTCGGCGAGCGCTCGGCCCCGCCACAGCGCCAGCGCGCCGCGCAGGAGTTCGCTCGCGCGACCGGGATCGCTCTCCTGCATCGCGGCGGCGACGCGCGTCCGGAACACGTGCAGGTCGACCTGGTCGGGGCGGACGGCGAGCAGGTAGCCGGGCGGGCTGTAGCGCAACGACACCGAGGGCAGCAGCTGACGCAAGTGGGAGATGTGCACCTGGAGCGCCTTGCGCACGTGCGGCGGCGGCTCGTCCCCCCAGACCGCGTCGATCAACCGCTCGGCCGGGGTGATCCGGCCGGCGTCCAGCAGCAGCATCGCCAGGATCTGACGGGACTTCGGCGGCGGCGGGTCCAGGCGGGCTCCCGCCTCCCAGACCTCAACCGGGCCGAGAATGCGAAAGTCCACCGTGGCCCTCCGTGCTCGGACGGTCGATGGCCAATTGTTGGTGGTGCCGTCCGGTATGTCTGCCTCCGACTGTCGCAGCCGACACCAGAAAACTTGATACCCATTGCCGAAATGCCGGGTGGGGACCCGCGCCCCCACCCGGCTCCGCACCGGGCGTCAGGGGTGGCTGCCGCCGTAGAAGGTCCGGCTGCTCAGGGTGCGCTTGACCTGGCGGACCTTGTTCTTGGAGTTGCCCTCGATCAGCGTCACCGAGCTTCCGGACACCGATTTCACGATTCCGATGTGGGTGCTGGTCTTCGTGCTGGACGGGCCCGTGCCGAACAGCAGCACATCACCCTTGGTGGCCTTCTTGAGGTTGCCCTTGCCGTAGGACTTGCCCTTGCGCTTGCCCCACTTGTAAACGTCGCCGGTGAAGGCGTACTTATCAATGCCGACCCCGGCCTTGCGCCAGACCCAGGTGGCGAAGAGCGCGCACCACGCCACGCACTTCTTCGAGTACTTCGTGCAGTTGCTGCCGTTGGGCTTCTCCCCGTTGCCCTTCTCGGCGTTGGCGATCTTGACGATGTTGTCCTTGAGCGCCATGGCATTGAGGTCGTCGGCGCTCGTGTCGTCCTCGGCGGGGTCCGGCTCGGTGCCCGTCGCCCGAGCCGCTTCCTCCTCCAGGAACTCGCGGAGCTCGGCGCCGGTCAGGCGCGCGCCGTGCTCGTCGAGCACTTCCAGCACCGCCGGGGCCGGGTCAACCGGAGCGGCCGATGCGGGCACGGACACCGAGCTGACGGCCACCGCCGCGCTCATGCCGACGATCACGAAGCCACGACCGAGGCGTCGGAGAACACTGCTTTCCATCGCTGCATCCCCTCTTCTGGTGCCCAGCGGCGGCAGGGGTTGCCGCTAGGACACCGCCGCCAGGTCTCCCTCGCGGCCACCCCACCGTCCTCCGCCCGCCCTAAGCC
>NZ_MUMH01000269.1 GCF_002155965.1 Allokutzneria sp. NRRL B-24872 | reverse complement strand
TCCAGGTGCTGCGCGAGCTGGTGCTCACCGGCGAGATCCCGCCGGGCGCCCGGGTCAACGAGGTCGAGCTGGCCACCCGCTTCGGCATCAGCCGCGGCCCCGTCCGCGAGGCGATCCGGCACCTGACGAGCGAGGGCTTGCTGGTGCTGCGGACCAATCGCGGCGCCTACGTGCCCAAGGCCGACGCCGAGCAGGTGCACGCGCTGTTCGAGCTGCGCGTCGCGCTGGAGGGCGAGGCGTCCAGGTTCGCGGCGTTGCGGCGCACCGAGGCCGACGTCGAGGAGTTGCGCAGGCGCAGCGCCAACGCCCGCGCGGGCTTCGAATCGGGGCGGCGCTTCCCCTACCGGCTCGACCTGGACTTCCACGGCGGGCTGTTGCAGGCCGCGCGGAGCCCGTTGATCACCTCGCAGGTCCACCTCGTGCAGCAGCAGGTGATCCTGTTGCGCACCACCACCCCGGTCGACCCCGCGCACTCCTCGGCCTCGCTCGATGATCACGACCGGCTGGTCGAGGCGATCGAGGCGGGCGACCCCGAGCTGGCCGCGGAGACGATGCGGACGCACCTGCACCGCGTCCGTGACCAACTGTTGACCTACCTTGACCTGCCGGAACGCGCGTTCTTGGGCTGAGTGGGTGGTGCCGGCCGCTTCGCCGCGCGCACCGGCCACAGT
>NZ_MUMH01000268.1 GCF_002155965.1 Allokutzneria sp. NRRL B-24872 | reverse complement strand
CGGACTCGGTGACGACGCGCACGCCACCCGCCGAGGTCTGGTAGGTCGTGACGACCGAGCCGTCGGGCCTGCGTTCCTCGCTCAGCTTGACGTCCATCCCGGCGGTGCCGGTCGAGCTCCCCTGCTTCTGCTCGTAGAGCTCGTTGAGCGTGACCAGCTTGCCGTCCTTGAAGAGGTAGGGCGGGGCGTTGGGCGGCTGCTTGCCGCCGGGCTCCTGGTAGACCCACTGGACGGCGCTGAGGCTGATGCCGTTGCCGCCGTCCCCGGACTCGTAGCAGTCGGCGAGGGTGTGGAAGGCGCTGCCGTCCGCCAGCAACGTCTTGTAGGCGTCACCGCAGAACGCCTGCATGCTCGTCTGGTTGGCCGAGTTCAGCTCCTCCGCGGAACTCCCGGCCTGCAGCCCCTGGGTGCTCAACGGGAACGACCCGGTGCTGGTGAACAGGTCCATCATCGGACCGTTGGCGTCGGAGAGCAGATTGGCCGCGATGGTCGAGACGTTGGTGGCGAATCCACGGAGGCCAGCCGGGTCGGCCTTGAGCTCGTCGCCGCCCTTGACCCAGTCCGGGGTGGTGTTCATCGAGGTCCTCCCAGGTTCCGGCCCCTGGGGACCGG
>NZ_MUMH01000267.1 GCF_002155965.1 Allokutzneria sp. NRRL B-24872 | reverse complement strand
CTCGGCGACCACCTCAGCGGCATCTTCCTCGGCACCGGCTCCCTTCAGCAGAAGCAGGAGCAGGCGAGGCAGGAAGTCCAGGACGAGTACAGCGTCAAGGCCCGGAACCTGGTGCAGCGGATGGAGGACGATTACTCGTCCTACCTCAGCCAGTTGGCCAGCGCGCAGTCGGCCATCCTTACCCCGCCCAACGCCGTCTACAACCAGCAGGCGCTCGGCATGCCCGCGCCGCCGCTCCCGCCGACCCTGGGGGGCGGGCCGGTCGCGCCCGGCACGGCACCTGGTGCTCCTCCCGCGCCGAAGAACGCGCCCGCCGCTCCGCCGCCGCCCGTCGCGCCTAGGAACGCGCCCACGCCGCCGCCGGTGACGCCGCCCGTCGCTCCGCCGCCGGTGGCCCCGAAGGCGCCGCCGGTCCCGACCGGTGTGGCTCCGCCGCCGCTGCCCGGCGGGCTGCGCACGGCCGGAGCCCCGCCCGCGCCCGGCGGGTTGAACGCGCCGACCCCCGGTGGCCTGAACGCGCCGAACCCCGGCGTGATCAACAACCCGGGCGGGCCCCCCGCGATGAACGGGCGCAGCTTGGGCGTGCTCGGGAACAACCCGTCCCTCAACGCCGGTGCCGCGCCCACTCCGGGTGCCTTCAAGGGTGGCGCGGGCGCACCGCCCGGGCTCGGCGGATCGACGCTGGGCCAGAACGCGCTCGGCGGACAGATGACCCCGCCGCCCGCGCCGCAGGCCAACCAGTCCAAAGCGCCGCAGCAGAAGCAGCAGCGCAAGGACGCCCCGGGGCTCGGCGGCGGGATGCAGGCGCAGCAGCAGATGACGCCGCCGCCGTCGCAGGGTGCCAACGAGCGCAACCGCCCCGGTGCCCCCAAGCAGGCGGCGCAGCGCAATCCCGACGTGGCCGACGCGTTCCAGGCACCGCCGACGAACTCCTCGCCGTCGGTGCTGGGTGACCGCAAACCCACGACGCCCGCCAGGCGCGCCCCCTCCGGCACTCCGGGTTCCCAGCCCCTGAGCGGGGACTTCGTGCCGCCGGTGCTGGCCAATCCGCACCGCGGTACCGCGCCGAAGACCCACGCCGAGGAGATGCGGGCGCGGGAGCGCGCGCTGCGCGAGCGCAAGGAACGGCGTCGCGAGCTGGAGCGTCAGAACTCGGAGTTCGGTGCGGTGCCGCCACCGATCGCGGAAGCGGTCTTCGAGGGCCGCATGGCCGCGAAGGACCCGGTGGACGCGAAGCGGGAGAAGGAGGCATCGGTGCCCCAGTCGCTTCTCGGCACCCAGCCCACCGTCCTCGACCGGCGCGCCGCCCCACAGCGCTCCGCCGACCAGGTGGCGCGTGAGATCCGCAAGCAGGTCGCGGAGAGCACCGAGGAGGCGTGGGCCCCGCAGGCCGCTCCCGGTGGCCCGGTCGTGGACAAGCGGACCGAGCAGGAGTACCGCGCGGAACCCAAGCCCGACGTCCGTGCCAAGTAGCAACCGCAGCAGCGCACCGGTCCCCAGGG
>NZ_MUMH01000266.1:1598-2180 GCF_002155965.1 Allokutzneria sp. NRRL B-24872 | reverse complement strand
GGCGCCGGATGTGGCGGAAGCGGTGTGGCGGGCGATGATCGCGGCCTTCATCGACTGGGAGATGGGTCAAGCAGGAGTTCGTTGAGCGCGCGGGCGATGGGCCAAGCGCCGTCGGAGGTGTTGGAGATGACGGTGTGGGTGAGGCCCGAGGCGGGGTCGTGGGTGCTGCGGAAAGAAACACCGGCGTCGTAGCCCTCCAGTTGGACGACGTCCTGGGTGAGGTGCATCCAGAAGCCGAGGCCGCAGCGGAGGTAGGAGTTGGAGCTGTGGGGGCGGACCATCTCGGCGACCAACGCGGGCGGCACGATGCGGCCGGAGAAGAACGCGGGCCAGAAAGCGCGGNNGGAAGCGAATCGGACCGCAAAAACTCGGTGTCGGACATGTTCGCTGGTTCGCAAACGCGGGAACGCACCAGGTCGTGGAAGGGAACACCGCTCGCGCGCTCGGCGATGAGGGCGAGGACGACGTAGCCGCCGTTGCAGTACGACAGGTCCGAGCCGGG
The DNA here is from genome assembly GCF_002155965.1 of Allokutzneria sp. NRRL B-24872. Classification (GTDB taxonomy): domain Bacteria; phylum Actinomycetota; class Actinomycetes; order Mycobacteriales; family Pseudonocardiaceae; genus Allokutzneria. Next base: position 1,678 of record NZ_MUMH01000266.1, on the reverse strand, counting down.
AGCGAACTTGGCGGGGAAACCGTCGAGCACGGCGAGGTAGTCGGACGTGGTGGCGAGGGCGTGCATGGGCACGGGGAGGA
>NZ_MUMH01000266.1:0-1586 GCF_002155965.1 Allokutzneria sp. NRRL B-24872 | reverse complement strand
CACGGCGAGGGCGGTCAAACCCTTGGTGCCACTGGCAATGGCGAAGCGCGTGTCGAGTTCGTTAGGGATGCCGTGGCCGCGGTGCGCGAAGCCGTACGCCTGGGCGAACTCGACGGAGTCGCCGCGGCTCACGGAAATGACGCCGGAGAAATCGGTCGATTCGGCGAGCGAGGAGACAGCGGAGTACGACATCAGACGGGCTCCAAGCGTGTGTGAGGCGGAGCGGGGAGCTCGACCCGGATCTCATCGCCGGGGCGGACCTCGCCGCCTGTCACCACGACGCCCATGATCCCCGCCTTGCGCACGAGATCGCCGTTGGAATCACGGCCGAGGACGGCGGGCAGGACGCCCTTCTGGAACCGGTCGATCTGGACGCAAGGGTTGCGCAGGCCGGTCACGCGCACCACCGCTTTTTCCCCAACGTGCAGCAGGGTGCCGGTGNNTGTTCTCGCCGAGCTCACCGGGGCCGACCGCGTACCCCGCCTCGGCCAGTTCGTCGTGCAGTTCGCCGTGGATGAAGTGGACCTGGCGCAGGTTCGGCTGGCTGGGGTCGCGGGCCACGCGCGAGCGGTGCTGCACGGTCTCGCCCATGTGCGCGTCGCCGTCGACGCCGAGCCCGGCGAGCAACATGATCGACTCGTGGTTGGGCTTGCTGAACGAGTACGTGGCGTTGCGGCTCACAGCGGCGACGTGCATGAAGTTCCTCCAGCGAGTGTCGGTGGGCGGAGCTAGCTTTCCCAGCATGGGTGAACGGCTCTCGTTGGTCGAACAAAATCGCGCGCTCCTGGCCCGTCAGGGGCTGCTGGAGCGGTGGCGCGCGCCGTTGACGGACGTCGTCGAGTCGATCGGAGCGCTCCAGGCGCAGCAGTGGGGCGCGCTGCCGGTCGCGCTGTGGACGCGGATGCACGACTTCGAGCCGGACGATCTGTACGGCGCGTTCGAGCGGCAGGAGTTGGTGGCGGGACAGTTCCTGCGCGGGACGCTGCACGCGGTGTCGGCGCGGGAGCAGCCGTACTACTCGATGGTGGTGCAGGACGGCGGGCTGAACTACTGGCAGCGCACCAAGGCGGAGTCGAACGCGGAGGATCTCCGGAAAGCTTTGCGGGAGTACACCAACGGCGTGACGCGCACGGTGGAGGAGTCGTGTGCCTTCATCGAGGAGTGGGTGAGCGCGAACCCCGGCCGGATCGCGCATGAAGAGCATGTGTTCCAACGTGATCACAAGTGGCGGCCGTTCCGTGCGACGAGCGACTTCATGCGTTGGCCAGCGAGCGGTAAGTGGGGGACGAAGGCGCCGGAAGCGCATCGCACCGCGCCCTGCCCGCCGNNCTTTCGGGCCGGTCACGGCGGAGGACACGGCGTACTGGATGGGCTGGAAGGTGCCGCCGGTGCGCAATCTCCTTGAAGCGCAAGGAGATCTGCTGCGGTTCACCGACGAGGCGGGGCGCAGGCTCTACGACCTGCCGGACGCGCCGAGGCCGGATGCGGAAACCGCTGCGCCAGCGCGGTTTCTCGCGCCCTTCGACAGCGTTCTGCTTGCCTACGAAGCGAAACGGCGGCAGCGCGTGCTTCCGGACGAGCACAAG
>NZ_MUMH01000265.1 GCF_002155965.1 Allokutzneria sp. NRRL B-24872 | reverse complement strand
ACGACGGCCCGGCCGAGCCCGAAGCCCTGCTCCCGCAGGCGCCCCGCAAACTGGTCCCGGTCGCCAAGCGCCCGACCCGCGAGGCCCGGCCCGGCGACCTGATCTGCGGTGAGTGCGGCCAGCCGAACACGCCCACCCGCAAGTTCTGCAACCGGTGCGGCACAAGCCTCGCCGACGCCGAGGTCGTGCGCGCGAAGTGGTGGCGCCGCCTGTGGAACTTCCTGTTCCGCCGCAGGACCCGCAAGGCAGGCGCCCGCCCCGGCAAGAAGGGCGAGCGCAGGCAGGGCCGGTTCCGGGAGACCGTGCTGCCGAAGCTGCGCATGGCCAGCGGTGTCGTGCTGCTGCTCATGACGCTCACCTACGCCTTCTACCCACCCGCCAGCCAGTGGGTGAACGGCCAGGTCGAGGCCGCCAAGCGCCGTGTCCTGGCGTGGATCTCGCCCGAGTTCGCCCCGATCCGCCCCACCTCCGCCACCGCCACCGCCCAGCTGCCCGGCCACGAGGCCGTCGCCGCGGTCGACGCCTACACCAACACCTATTGGGCCGCTTCGGAAAGAGCCGTCTCGCCCGCATTGGTGCTGACCTTCAAGGACCCCGCGAACCTCGACCGCATCCTCGTCACCTCCGGCGCGAAGGGCGATTTCCTCGGCAACCACCGGCCCAAACGACTGCACCTGGTCTACTCCACCGACAAGGCCGAGGACGTCGACCTCAAGGACACCCCCGAGCCGCAGCAGAGCCCGCTGAAGCTCGGCAAGGACGCGACCTCCGTGCAGGTGCACGTGACCGAGGTCTTCCGCTCGATCAGCGGCCACGACGTCGCGCTGACCGAGCTGGAGCTGTTCACCCAGAAGAAATAGCCGAGAGAGGACGCCATGGGCACCGTGCACCTCGAAGAACTCCAGCGCAACGCCACGAACAACCTCGCAGCGCCCGCGCAGGCCTTCCAGCTCCCCGCTGATCTCGTCACCAGGCTGGAGCAGTCGCTGTCGCTGCAGACGACGTGGGACCGCTACGCCGACCTCGTCGACCACGCGCTGACCCACGACGCGAGGGCGGTGCTCACCTACGACCACGGGTCCACGCTGAACGGCGTCTCCTACGAGTACTGGGTGAGCGTTCGCGGCATCCTCCGCTACGCGATCGACCAGCTGGAAGCGCTGCGAGACACCTTCCAGACACTTGTCACCTGGTTCACCATGAACCCCGGTCTGGACCAGGACCTCCAGATGTGTCAACGGATTCTCGCGCACTGCGAGCGCCGGATCGCCGCGCTGACGCTGCTGCTGTCCGACTGGCAGCTCAAGGACCACGAGGACGACACCGACTCCGACGACGACACCGACTCCGACGACGACACCGACTCCGACGACGACACCGATTCTGGCGACGACGGCGACGATGACGACGACGAAGAGGCCGAGATCGACAGGCAGATCGCCGAACTCGACAGGGAGATCGCCGACGCGGACCGGGTGATCACCGACGCCGATCGGGACCTGGACCGGATGGCGGGCGGCGACGGGAACTCGACGAAGCACTGAAACCGAAGCAGCGGAAAGGAAAAGCCATGGACAGCACCGCCCCCGCCTTCGGCCGGCCCGAGGCGCTCAACGCCCACGTCGAAGTCCTCAAGTACGTCGAAGCGACCATGCGCTACCACGCCGAGAGCTTCGAGGACCTCCGCGCCACGATCCACGAGGCCGACAACGCCGTCCTCGCGCTCGCCGAACTCGATGAGACCGAACGGCAGCACACGCTGACCGCCTACCAGGACGCGCAGTCCCACCTCGAAGCGTTCGCCGCCAGCACCACCGAGATCCGCGAGTGGTTCAAGGAGAACGGCAGCGCCTTCCCCGACGAGATCACCCACTACGAGGCGATGACGGAGCAGCTGGCGACCTGGCGCACCCACCTCACCCGCCAGGCAGCCCTCTGCGACTCCTAGCAGTCACGAACCCGGGCTGGGGCGTCTTCAAGACCCCCCAGCCCCCTTGTCGATCATCGTTAACCACCCCGAACCCCCGGCCGACAGGCATCCGCCTTCACGCGGACGGGTTGCCCGTCGGTGCCTGGTTCTACATTGGCTCTCAGGGACATCGAGGGGGGAAGCGTGGGCGTGTTGAGGGAGGTCATCGCTCGGCTGCACGCGGTGCGGGAGCGGTGTGCCCAGGCCGGTGAAGCACTCGACCAAGGCTATGGCCTGTTGGAAGAGGCCAATACCGAGTGCGATCGCGCCATCGCTGGCACCCGCGACGCGGAGGGCAACGAAGTGCTCAGGCTGTTGGCTCACGGCGTTGCCGAACTGAACGACATCTGCCGTGCGATGGTCGCGCTGGGAAGACGCATTCAGATCTGCACCAGCAGTTTCGAGCCGATCGCTCGCGGAGTCACTGGCTTCCCCCAATGCGAGCCGCCAGCACGCGCCCCCGAACGCACACCGCCCGTGGTCCGGTCAGAACACGTCGAACAGTTGCGACAGCAGCTGCCGCCGCCCGTGGTGCGCAACAGCGGACAGAAGACCCACGGCCGCTGGGTGGCACCGGACGGCTCAGCGCAGTCGACGGTCAGCGGAGTGGAAGAGCTCACCGCCCGCGTGAACGACGTGCTCACAGCTCTGGGATGCGCCATGCTGCCCGCGCGCGCCGCGGCCGACGTCGAGCTGAAGCTGGCCGCGCTGATGCGGGACCGAGGCCCGACGGACCCGGCGATGCGACACATCACCCTCGTGATCAACAATTGACCGTGCAAGGGTGACCTCAGCTGCGACGAGCTGATACCGATCATCCTGCCCGAGGGGTACTCGATGACTGTGCACGCCCCGAACTACCGCAAGCGATTCACCGGAGGAGCGAAGCCGTGGTGGCGTTGAGAGCCTGGTACGACCCGGACGACGACAACGAGCCGATCATCGTCGGTTCCACGCGCGACCTGGACGCGCTTCTCGATCGGCTCGTCGCTGACGGGGCCTCGGTCGAAGTACCGCCGTTGATGCAGCTCTCCCGCCGAGACCCCGACGGGTGGGCGGTCCTGCACATCGGCGTCAACGGCGACCGGGGCGTGCTGACGCACACGGGCAGCGAGGGTTCCTACGTCACCGTCAACGGCACCGACGCGGACACGTCGACGATCACCTACGACTACATGGGACACGTCCGCGAAGTCCCGGGCAACGCGGAGATCCCGCTGCACGATGTTCGCGCCGCCGGGCACGAGTTCGTCATGACCAACGGTGCCCGACCGGCGCGCGTCCACTGGCGAGATCAGCCGAAGGTGAACGAGTAGGCCTGCACTCCGGGGCTGACGGTCGCGGTCTGGCCGCCACGCGTGTAGGTGAGCGTTCCGCTGCCGGAGAGCACGATCCGGACATCCTGGGCGCGGTAGTTCAGGCGAATGCGGGCTTCAGCGCCGGTGGGGGTGATGTTCTGGCTGCCGAGCGTCCAGTCTCCGTCCAGGGTGAAGCTGTCGCGGGCCTGGTTCTCCGGCAGGCGGAAGGACTTCTCGCCGCTGGTGTAGTTCTCGGTTCCGGCGAAGTTGACGCGCTTGGTGGACCCGAGGTAGGTCTCCTGCGTGATGCGGTTGATGTCGGGGGTCTGATCGGCGATCCCGGTCGCAGGCGGCAGTGCGCGGCCCGGCGCGGCGTCGGCGAGCAGCTGCCGGATGAGCTTTTCCGTCGTGGCGTAGTCACCCTCGCCGAACTTGATGTGCCGCACGGTGCCCTGAGCGTCGATCAGGTAGTGCGCGGGCCAGTACCTGTTGCGGTAGTTGGTCCACGTGGCCAGCGAGTTGTCCAGCGCGACGGGATAGGTGATCCCGAAGTTCTTCGCGGCGGAGGCGACGTTGCCGGACTCCTTCTCGAAGGCGTACTCGGGTGAGTGCACGCCGACGACGCGCAGACCCGCCTCGCGGTAGAGCGTGTCCCACGCGGTGACGTGCGGCAGCGAGCGCTGGCAGTTGATGCAGGAGTAAGCCCAGAAGTCGAGCAGCACGACCTTGCCGCGCTGCTGCTTCAGATCCACGGCGGGGGAGTTGAGCCACTGCGTGATGCCGGTGAGGTCCGGGGCGGTGCCGCAGCTCTCCAGGACCGGCGCGCCGTCGGAGCACTTGTCGAAGTCCTTGTTCTGGTTATTGACCAGGCCGCCGAGGTTGAGCGCCTTGCGGACCTCCTCGGAGTTGTCGACCTGCGCCTGCAAACCGCCGGTGTAGTCAGGAACGAGGCGTTGCAGCAGTTGCGGCAGGTTGAACACCAGGCCGAGCGACAACGCCAGCATCAGCACGCCCGCGGTGATCCGGACACCGCGCTGGCGCTTGCGGAAGGCCTGCACGCGCTCGGTGATCCGGCGTCCCGCCAGGGCGAACACGAGCAGCGGAGTCGCGGCGCCGAGTGCGAAGGCGACGGTGAGCACGACGGTGTCGACGCCGATCCGGCCGAGCACGACGATGCCCGCCCAGCGCAGCACGTCCTGGGGCAGGTCGAGCACCGACAGCAGCAGCGAGCCGAACAGGGTCACCAGCGTGAAGCTGAGCACCAGGCCCGCGATCACCAGGTAGGGCCGTGCGCGCGAGGGAGCGGAGGACTCGGTGCGGGCGCTCTGCGCGCCGCCGGAGAAGAAGATCACTGGCAGCACGGCAGGATGCACGGGGAGATGCCGGTGACCAGTCCGCCGATCAGGCCGATCAGTGCGAGGGTCATTACCGGCATTCGCCGCTCGCGTCGTGGCGGATCGGTGCCACCGCGCAGGTCACGAAAAGGTCACGAGCCGCGGATTCGGCAAACCGCTTCCCGTCGAGCGGCGAATGCGGGGTGTTCCACGAGAAAGCGTCCACATCGGACTCGCCTGATTGGCACGATCGGGCTAATTCCTTATCTGGCAACGCATCGTGGATCAGTCATGCCGACGCACAAGGAGAACTCCAGCCATGAACCGCACCGTCACCCGCTCCGTCCTCGCCGCCGGAGTCGCCTCGATCGCTCTGTTCACCGCGGCCTGCGGCTCCGGTGACACCGCGGGCGGCGCCTCCTCGGCCCCCGCCGCCC
>NZ_MUMH01000264.1 GCF_002155965.1 Allokutzneria sp. NRRL B-24872 | reverse complement strand
ACACGACTGATCATCGCCGCCCAGCACGAGCGCCCCGGCGGCGATGATCAGTCGTGTGCGCATGTGCGATCTCCTCGGATCGGTGAGCTTCACCCACTACATGCCGCGAAGGGCCTCGGAGGTTGCACGCGCCGGACTTGACCTCAACGTTGGTTGAGTTTCTAGCGTGATCACGTGACCGACGAACCAGAGCGCCGGGGAGCGCTCCTCCGCCTGCTCCGCACCCATCTCCGGCCGTACCGCGGCGCCATCGCGATCGTGGTGCTGCTGCAACTGGCGCAGACCTTCGCCTCGCTGCTGCTGCCCGCGCTGAACGCCGACATCATCAACAACGGCGTGCTCGAGGGGGACACCGACCGGATCTTCGGCACCAGCGCGGTGATGCTCGCGATCACGCTCGCGCAGGTCGTGACGGCGGCGGCCGCGGTCTACTTCGCGGCGCGCACGGCGATGGCGGTGGGCCGCGACGTGCGCGCGGCGGTGTTCGAGCGGGTGCAGACCTTCTCCGTGCGCGAGCTGGGCGAGTTCGGGGCGCCGTCGCTGATCACGCGCACCACCAACGACGTCCAGCAGGTGCAGATGATCACCATGCTGGCGCTCGCGTCGATGGTGACGGCGCCGATCATGGGCGTGGGCGGTGTGATCATGGCGCTGGGCCAGGACGTCCCGCTCTCGGCGCTGCTGATCGTGGTGGTGCCCGCGCTCGCGGTCGCGATGCGGTTGATCCTGCGCGGGATGGGGCCGCTGGCGGCCTTCGTGCAGCAGCGCATCGACCGGGTCAACCGCATGCTGCGCGAGCAGATCACGGGAATCCGCGTGGTGCGGGCCTTCGTCCGCGAGGACCACGAGCGCGAGCGCTTCGCCGACGCCAACGGCGAGCTGATGGGCGTGGCGCTCGGGGTCGGCAAGCTGATGGCGTTGATGCTGCCCGTGATCCTGCTGGTGATGGAGCTGTCCAACGCCGCGGTGATGTGGTTCGGCGGCATGCGGGTGGATGCGGGCGCGATGCAGATCGGCGCGCTGTTCGCGTTCCTGCACTACCTGATGCAGATCCTGATGTCGACGCTGATGGCGACCTTCATGATCCTCCAGCTGCCCCGCGCGCGAGTGTCGGCGGGCCGCGTCGAGCAGGTCCTGAACACCACCACGAGCGTTGTGGTGGCGGAGAACCCGGTCACCGAGCTACCTCGCCCGGGGTACGTCGACGTGCGCGGAGCGGGGTTCCGCTACCCGGGCGCGGAGCGGCCGGTGCTGCACGACGTGGACCTCATCGCCCGCCCGGGGCAGACCACGGCCGTGGTGGGTTCGACGGGAAGCGGCAAGACCACGCTGCTCAACCTGCTCCCCCGGCTCTTCGACGCCACGGGCGGGGAGGTGCTGGTCGGTGGGGTCGACGTGCGCGAGCTGGCTCCGGCGACGCTGTCGAGCGCGATCGGTTTCATCCCGCAGAAGCCGTACCTGTTCTCCGGGACGATCGCGTCGAACCTGCGCTACGGCAACCCGGACGCGACCGAGGAAGAGCTGTGGCGCGCCTTGGAGATCGCCCAGGCGCGGGACTTCGTCGAAGCGCTGCCGGAGCGGCTGGACGCCCCGATCGGGCAAGGCGGGAGCAACGTCTCCGGCGGGCAGCGGCAGCGGCTGGCCATCGCCAGGGCGCTCGTGGCGAAGCCGGACATCTACCTCTTCGACGACTCGTTCTCCGCGCTGGACAACAGCACCGACGCGGCGCTGCGTGCCGCGCTGGCGAAGGAGCTCGGCGGCGCGACGGTGATCATCGTCGCGCAGCGGATCTCCACGATCCGCGAGGCGGACCGGATCGTCGTGCTCGACGCGGGGCGGGTCGTCGGCACCGGCACGCACGCGGAACTGATGGACACCAACGACACCTACCGGGAGATCGTGCTCTCCCAGCACACCGTGGAGATGGCATGAAGACCGAGAAGCCCACTGACTTCACCGGAACGCTCACCCGGCTGCTGCGCATGATGGAGCCCGAGCGCGCGCTGCTGGCCGGGGTGCTCGGCGCCGGGCTCGGCTACGTGGCGATGTGGGTGACCGTGCCGTTGATCTTCGGGCGTGTCACCGACCTGATCTTCACCGGAGTGCGCGGCGCCGGCATCGACTTCGGCGCCGTCGGGACCGCGCTGGCGTGGGCGCTCGCCGCGATCGTCGGCTCATCGGGCTTCGCGTGGCTGCAAGGCAGGCTCACCGCGGTCGTGGCCCAGCGGCTGGCATTTCGACTGCGCGAGCGCTCCGCCGACAAGCTGAACCGGCTGCCGCTGGCCTACTTCGACCGCAGCCCGCGCGGTGAGGTGCTGTCCAGGGTCACCAACGACATCGACAACGTTTCCGAAGCGCTGCAACAGGTTCTGAGCCGCATCACGATCTCGCTGCTCACCCTGCTCGGCGTGGTCGTGATGATGTTCTGGCTGGCGCCGACCATGGCGCTGCTCGCGCTCGTCACCATCCCGGTCGCGATCCTGATCACCCGGGCCATCGCGAAGCGGGCGCAGCCGCACTTCACGAAGCAGTGGGCCACCACCGGCGAGCTCAACGGCCACATCGAGGAGATGTACACCGGGCACGCGCTGGTGAAGCTCTTCGGCAGGCAGCGCGAGGCGGTCGCGACCTTCGCCCAGCACAACGAGAAGCTGTACGCGGCGGCCTTCCGCGCGCAGTTCGTCTCCGGCACGACGCAGCCCGCGATGTCCTTCGTGGGCAACCTGACCTACGTGATGGTGGCCGTCGTCGGCGGGCTCCGCGTGGCCAGCGGGACGATGTCGCTCGGCGACGTGCAGGCCTTCATCCAGTACGTGCACGAGTTCAACCACCCGATCACCCAGCTCGCCGCGATGACCAGCATCGTCCAGTCGGGCCTCGCCTCGGCCGAACGCGTCTTCGGGCTGCTCGACGCCGAGGAGCAGCGCCCGGAGCCGCTGAGCCCGGTCCCGCTCGGCACGGTGCGCGGGCGCGTGGCCTTCGAGAACGTCTCCTTCCGCTACTCCCCCGAGAAGCCGCTGATCGAGGACCTGTCGCTGTCAGTGGCGCCGGGGCAGACCGTCGCCATCGTCGGTCCGACCGGCGCGGGCAAGTCCACGCTGGTCAACCTGCTCATGCGCTTCTACGAGGTCTCCGGCGGGCGGATCACACTCGACGGCGTGGACATCGCCGAGGCGCACCGCTCGCAGGTGCGCGGCAACATCGGCATGGTCCTTCAGGACACGTGGCTCTTCGGCGGCACGATCGCGGAGAACATCGCCTACGGCGTCGACGACGTCTCCCGCGAGCGCGTCGTCGAGGCCGCGCGCGCCACGCACGTCGACCGCTTCGTCCGCACACTGCCCGACGGCTACGAGACCGTGATCGACGAGGAGGGCTCCAACGTCAGCGCGGGCGAGAAGCAGCTGATCACCATCGCGCGGGCGTTCCTGGCCGATCCGGCGATGCTCGTGCTCGACGAGGCGACCAGCTCGGTGGACACGCGCACCGAAGTGCTGCTCCAGCAAGCGATGTCGTCGCTGCGCCAGGGCCGCACGAGCTTCGTGATCGCGCACCGGCTGTCCACCATCCGCGACGCCGACGTGATCCTGGTGATGGACTCCGGCCGCATCGTCGAACAGGGTTCGCACGCGGACCTGCTCGCCGCCAACGGCCACTACGCGCGGCTGTACGCGGCCCAGTTCGCCCAGCCGGTCGCGGCATGAGCCAGAATCTTCCCCCGTGGCCCTCCCGACCGACCTCCAGTCCGCTTTGGACACCGCGCTCAGCCGCTTCCCCAACCAGCAGCTGGCCCGCGCGGTGGACCGCCTGAGCACCCGGTACCGGGAGGGGCGCGCCGCGACCGCGCCGATCATGAACTCCGACAGCGACGTGGCGGCCTACGCCGGCTACCGCATGCCCGCCACCTACGCGGCGGTGCGCGCGGTGCTCGGCGAGGTCGCCACCTTCGCGCCCGAGTTCACGCCGAAGTCCCACATCGACGTGGGCGGCGGCACCGGAACCGCGCTGTGGGCGGCGGCCGGCACCTGGTCCACGCTCAGCGAACTGACCGTCGTCGAGCAGGTCGAGAAGGCGCTCAACCTGGGCCGCACGCTCGCCGCCTCCGCGTCCTCCGCCGCGTTGCGGTCCGCGACGTGGCGGCGCGGCGTGATCGACACCAAGACCCCGCTGCCTGCCGCTGACCTCGTCACCCTGTCCTACGTGCTCGGCGAACTCCCCGAAGCCATGCGCGCGCGGACCGTCACCTGGCTCGCCGCGTCCGCGTCGATGGTGGTGCTCATCGAGCCCGGTACTCCGGCGGGGTATCAGCGCATCGCCGATGCCCGCGCTCAACTGCTCGAACTCGGGCGCTCGTTGGTGGCGCCGTGCCCGCACTCGCACACGTGCCCCATCCCGCAGGGCAAGGACTGGTGCCACTTCTCCGCCCGTCTGCCCCGCGTCGGCGCGCACCGCCTGATCAAGGACGGCACCCTCAACTTCGAGGACGAGAAGTTCGCCTACATCGCCGCCTCCACGGCCCCGGCCTCCCACGCCCAGAACCGCATCCTCCGGCACCCGTTGAAGCGCAAGGGATTGGTCTCCCTCCAACTGTGCTCCAGCGAAGGCGTCCTCACCGAAACCACCGTCACCAAGCGCCACGGCGAGCTCTACCGCTCCGCCCGCGACGCCACGTGGGGCGACCCCTGGACCCCGCACTCACGTAAACTCCCTTAACC
>NZ_MUMH01000263.1 GCF_002155965.1 Allokutzneria sp. NRRL B-24872 | reverse complement strand
CTCCAGAAGCCGGTGCTCTCGTTCGGCTGTTCCGGACCAGGGTTGGACCCGCGCCCTCCGCCGTCGGGTCGGTTGCGCTCGTCGTTCACGACTCAGCCTCCAGAAGACCGGCGCCACCCGTCGTGGGCACCGCTCGGTCGTGGTTCTCCGTTCCCCCGTGGGACTCCTGCACCGCGAGTCGGCTCACTCCGCCGCTGTCCTGCGACGCGACGGGCTGGGCAGACCACGCGTCCCCAGGACGTATGACTGCACCAGGTGGTTCCAACAGCAGGTGCGGCACACTTCAACCACGTAGACGGTGAACTCCTCGTACAGGGTTGCCAGCTTCGCCAGTTCCTCCGCCGTGCGGGCGGAACCGGCGGCGTGCTTGAGCTCGTCGCCGTAGACCCAGGCGACGTGCGTCAGCTGCTCCTTGCGGCACACCGGGCAGGTGGTGGTGCTCGGCTGCCCGTGGAACTTCGCCGCCCTCACCAGGTAAGGGCTGGCGTCGCACACCTCCGCGACCCCCGTGCGGCCCGCGTAGACCTCAGCGAGCAGCGCTCGGCGCTGCAACGCGTAGTCCACGATCTGCCGCTGGGTTTGCACCCCATCAGCGTACGTGCCGACCCTGTGAACGCACCTGATCCGTTCAGGGCAGCGCGAAGGTGCGGCTGGTCAGAACGGACGTGTCGGCTGAATCACGTCCGCGAGCACTATATCGGCTCGATATAGTCGATCCGGCGCCCCCGAGGAGGTCGGAGATGCTGGAGCTCGCTGTGCTCGGCCTGCTGCACCGACACCCGATGCACGGCTACGAGCTGCGCAGACAGCTGTGCGGGTTGCTGTGCGGGCAGCGCTCGTTCTCCTTCGGCTCGCTCTACCCGGCACTGCGCAGGCTGCACCGGGCAGGGCTCGTCGTCGAGGGCAACGCCGGGGACGGGGACGGGAATTCCCGGAACAGGAAGGTGTACGACCTCACGCCGCTCGGGCGGGAGCACTTCGCCGGTCTGCTCGCCGATGACGGCAGGCAGGCGTGGGAGGACGAGTGCTTCGTCGTGCGGCTGGCGTTCTTCACGCGGACACCGGCGTCCGTGCGGCTGCGCGTGCTGCGCGGACGCAGGCAGTGGCTGGCCGACCGGGCGGACGGGCTGCGGGCGGCGCTTGCCCGTACTTCCGGTCACGACGACCACTACGCCCGTGAACTGCACGAACTGAGCCTGGACAGCACCGAACGGGAAGTGCTGTGGCTCGACGGACTCATCGCGCGCGAGTGCGCGAACCAGGACTGACAACTAGGAGGAACCCGGTCATGGGCGGAGACCGCAACACGGTGCGGGTGGCCATCGTCGGCGTCGGGAACTGCGCGGCGTCGTTGGTGCAGGGAGTGCACTACTACCGGGACGCCGAGCCCGACGCCCGCGTTCCCGGGCTGATGCACGTGCGCTTCGGCGACTACCACGTGCGGGACGTGGAGTTCGTCGCCGCCTTCGACGTCGACGCCAAGAAGGTCGGGCGCGACCTCTCCGAGGCGATCGTGGCCAGCGAGAACAACACGGTGAAGATCTGCGACGTGCCGCCGCTGGGCATCGCGGTGCAGCGCGGGCACACGCTGGACGGCCTCGGCCGCTACTACCGGGAGACGATCACCGAGTCCGACGAGGAGCCGGTGGACATCGCCGCGGCGCTGCGCGCGGCCGAGGTGGACGTGCTGGTCTCCTACCTGCCGGTGGGTTCGGAGGCGGCGAGCCGCTTCTACGCGCAGTGCGCCATCGACGCCGGGGTCGCCTACGTCAACGCGCTGCCGGTGTTCATCGCCTCCGACCCGGAGTGGGCGGAGAAGTTCCGCGCCGCGGGCGTGCCGATCGTCGGCGACGACATCAAGTCCCAGGTCGGTGCCACGATCACGCACCGCGTGCTGGCCAAGCTCTTCGAGGACCGCGGCGTCGTCGTGGACCGCACGATGCAGCTCAACGTCGGCGGCAACATGGACTTCAAGAACATGCTGGAGCGCGACCGCCTGGAGTCCAAGAAGATCTCCAAGACGCAGGCGGTCACCTCGCAGCTGGAGCACGACCTCGGCGCCCAGAACGTCCACATCGGACCGTCGGACTACGTCGCGTGGCTGGACGACCGCAAGTGGGCCTACGTGCGGCTGGAGGGCAGGGCGTTCGGCGACGTGCCGCTGAACCTGGAGTACAAGCTGGAGGTCTGGGACTCGCCCAACTCCGCAGGCGTGATCATCGACGCGATCCGCGCCGCGAAGATCGCCATGGACCGCGGGGTCGGCGGCCCGATCCTGTCGGCGTCCTCGTACTTCATGAAGTCCCCGCCGGAGCAGTACTCGGACTCGGTGGCCCGCGAGCGGGTCGAGCAGTTCATCCGGGGTGAGATCGAGCGCTGAGCCTTCCGGGGCACCGAGCCGATCCGGGGCGCAACGGTTTCTCGTTGCGCCCCTTGGCTTTTCAGCCTTTCAGCGCGGAGAGCACGCCCTGCGCGGTCCCGGTCGCCGACGCCGGGTTCTGCCCGGTCACCAGCCGCCCGTCGCGGACCACGTTCGAGGCGAAGTCCGGGGCGACGTGGTAGCGCGCGCCCAGCTCCTCCAGCTTGGTCTGGAGCAGGAACGGCACGATGTGGGTGGCCCCGGCCGCCTCCTCCTCGGAGTTGGTGAAGCCGGTGATGTCCTTGCCCGCCACCAGGGGCGTGCCGTCGGAGAGGACCAGCGGCACCAGCCCGGCCGGACCGTGGCAGACCGCGGCGACCACGCCACCGTTCTCGTAGATGTCCCTGCCGAGCTCAGCCAGGTCGGCGTCGGTGGGGAAGTCCCACATGGTGCCGTGGCCACCGGCGTAGAAGATCGCGTCGTAGTCGGCCGCGTTCAGCTCGGCGGCCTTCGGGGTGGCCGCGAGCCGCGCGCCCTCGCTCTCCAGGAACAGCCGCTGCACCTCGTCGTCGGCGTCGTAGCCGGAGGTCGGCGGGTTCCCGCCCTTGACGGAGACGTAGTCGACCTCGTAGCCGGCGAGCCGGAACACCTGCCACGGGTGCGCGGCCTCCGGTACGTAGTAGCCGGTCGGGTTGCCGGTATCGCCGAGCTTGTCGTGGCTGGTCAGAGCGATCAGCACCCTGTTGGTGCGAGCCATGGGATTGCCTCCTGAGCTGGTTGTGCGGCCAGGCTAGGTCGGGATACCCATTAGCCACCAATAGTCTGGATGCGCTCCAGGCATAATCTGTTTTATGGATCTGGGACAGCTGCGCACGTTCGGCGCCGTGTACCGCGCGGGGTCGCTCACCGCGGCGGCCACGGTGCTCGGCATCACCCAGCCCGCGGTGAGCGTGCAGGTGAAGGCGCTGGAGGAGCGGTTGGGGCGGCCGCTGTTCCGCAGGCTGCCCCGGGGCGTCGCACCGACCGCGTTCGCCGACGAGCTGGCACGGCGGGTGGGCCCGCACCTCGACGCCCTGGCCGGGGTGGAGTTGGAGCTGACCCGCGAGGAGTTCGCCAGGACCGTCCGGCTCGGCGGCCCGGCCGAGGCGATGTCGGTGCTCGTCCTGCCCGCGCTGAGCGGCCTGGTCCGGCGCGGGCTGCGGCTGCGCGTCGGTCTCGGCCTGGCCGACGACCTGCTGGTCGACCTCGCGGAGGGGCGGCTCGACCTGGTGCTGTCCTCGGTCCGGCCGCGCCGCAAGGGCTTGGTGGTGACCCCGTTGGCCGACGAGGAGTTCGTGCTCGTCGCCGCCGCGGGCGCGGAGTTCCCGGACCTGGCGGCGGCGCCGATGTTGGCTTACGCGGAGGAGCTGCCGATGGTCCGGCGCTACTGGCGCACGGTCTTCGGCGGCCCGCCACCGCACAACGCCGCCGTGGTCGTGCCCGATCTGCGTGGACTGCTCGCCGCGGTGCTCGCCGGAGCTGGGATCACCGTGCTGCCGAAGTACCTGTGCGCGGCTGAGCTGGAGTCGGGCGAGCTGGTCCTGCTGCATGATCCCGATGAGCCGCCCATCAACACCCTCTACCTGGCCACCCGCTCGGACCAGGCCCGCCTGCCGCACATCCGCGCGGTGACCGAAACCCTCACCGCAGCCGCCAAGCACTGGTAGCTACATTCGGGAGTCATGGCGATCACCACGCGTCGCGCGTTCCTCACCGCGGCGGCGCTCCTGCCGTTGGCCGCGTGCTCCCAGGCAGAGAAGCCCGCTCCTCCAGCGCCACCCGCCGCCACCACCACGTCTGCCGCGCCCCCGGTGAATGACGCGCTGCTCGAACTGGAGCAGAAGTTCGGCGCGCGTCTGGGCGTCTACGCAATGGCGACCGGAACTGGCAAGACCCTCGCGCACCGGGCCGATGAGCGGTTCGCCTTCTGCTCGACCTTCAAAGGCCTGGCCTCGGCGGCAGTTCTGCACCACAACCCGATTTCACACCTGGACACGGTCGTCAAGTACACCAGGGACGACGTGCTGAAGAACGCCACGATCACGCCGAAGCACATCGCGACGGGAATGACTATCCGCGACCTCTGCGACGCCGCTGTGCGCTACAGCGACGGCACTGCGGGAAATCTCCTGCTCCGCGACCTCGGCGGGCCCGCGAAGCTGACCGAATACCTGCGCGGACTCGGTGACACCGTGACGCGGATGGACCGGATCGAACCCGCCATCACCGAAGCCACTCCCGGAGATCCACGTGACACCACGTCTCCGCGCGCGATCGGCACGACATACCAGAAACTCGTGATCGGCGACGCGCTTCCGCAGGAAAAGCGCGCGTTCCTGCGGGATCTGATGGAGCGCAACACCACCGGAGCGCAGCGCATTCGCGCCGGTGTTCCGCGCGGGTGGACCATCGCCGACAAGACCGGGACCGGCGACTACGGCACCGCCAATGACATCGGCATTCTGTGGCCGCCGAACTCCGCCCCGATCGTCCTCGCGCTCATGTCGAGCAAGCCGACCAAGGACGCCGAGTACAACCAGGCCCTCCTCGCCGAAGCCACATCGGTGGTCCTCGCCAAGATCGCGTGATTCACACTTACTTGAAGCGATTTTGTCGCGAATCGTCGCACTGGGAAGGATGACCGCCTGTCCCCCTGCACTCCCAAGACGAGGAAATTGTCGTGAAGAAGCGAATTCTGGGCCTGGCCGCCGCTGCGCTGACCATCGCGGGCACGCTCGGCGGCACCATGGTCGTCACCAGCGGAGTCGCCTCCGCCCGCTCCTGCGGCCACACGAGCGAAGGTTTCGGCCCCTGGACCACGCACTACTACAAGCACTGCGGCGCGGGCCACGTCTGGGTGGACATCACCGTCAACCACGCGGTTCAGCCGAGCACCTGCGTCGCCCCGAACGAGGAGCGGAACCTCGGCAGGAACGTCACGAAGGCGCACTCGACCGGTGTCCCCTGCGGTCCCAGCGCATGGTGAGCTAGCGGGACCAAGAACTCTCTGGTCAGAACGGCAACATCAGGCGCGCTCTGCGGCGACGCCATTCGACGAAGTCGTCGAGCTCCCGGCGAAGGCCCGGGTCGGAAATGTTGTGCCGATGGGCTGACGCCACGTCGATGAGGAGCTTGTTCGTGCGCGTCAGCGCCGCGCTCCGGCTGGTCGGCAGTGCGTCGAGGCAGTCGCGCACCAATTCGTCGGCGGACGGCAGTTCTTCACGCAGCTCGGCGTAGCGCTGAGGTTGCCAGTCCTGGAGATTGGCAACCTCAGCGGCCTTGTCGATCGCGTTCGCTTGGCGCTGCCGCGTCTCGGCGTGCGCGTACCCCGTCGGCGAGGTGATCTTCGAGATGTGGCCGAGTTCGTACTCGTAGTAGCCGTTGTCGATGAGGACCATGACCGTCACGCCGGATTCCGGCTGCAGATAGGTCTGGTAGTCGTCATCGCGCGTGGTCGGAACGAGGGAGACGCCCCTGCGGTCGAGTTCCGGCTTGAGTTCGGCGAAGTGCAGCGGTCGCTTGAACGGGGACAGCCCGTAGCGCGAGCGAACGGCCTTGCTGATGAACCGTGCATCAAGCCCGCCGAAGCGGTCCGCCTGGACGGTGAAGTGGTGTCCTTGGTAGCCGGGGGCGCTGGGGCGCTTCAGCCAGAAGATCTCCAGGAATCCGTAGACGTGCCAGAAGTTCTCGGAGAACCGGTTCTCACCGGTGTTCGCCCCGAAAACGTCGGCGGCGACGTCCGGACCCAGGTTCGCGTCGACTCCGAGAACCGTGCCCGTCTCGATGACGTCCGCGAAGATGCCAACCCTGCTCACGCCCGGAACTATTACCCAAGGCATCGCGCACAGCCACCGCATTTCGCCACGTTTCGCGAATCGTCAGAGTGACGACCTAGGCGGCCAGGGCGGGGGCGTCGAGGGCGTCGGGGACCTGGTGTGGGCGGGAG
>NZ_MUMH01000262.1 GCF_002155965.1 Allokutzneria sp. NRRL B-24872 | reverse complement strand
GGCCTGCTCCTTGTTCACGGCCAGCACGAAGCTGCCGCCGAGCGCTGACGCGGGCAGGAGCGGCAGCGCCACGAGCACGGACGCCACGACCGAGACGAGGGCCCCGGCGCCGTTGAGCAGCCGCGCCGACATGGGCGTGCTCCGCGAGAACCACTCGGAGGCGGAGCCCGCGCCCGCCGCGACCAACAGCAACAGCAACGGCATCGAGTAGTACGGTTTTCCGCCCAGTACCAACAGTTCCACGCAGATCACGAGGTAGCTGACCGGCAGCGCGCGGGCCCAGCGAAGCTCAGGTTCGCGCCACAGTCGCCGAATGCCCGCGAACCACACCGGGACGAGCACCGGCAGCAGGTACACCAGTTGCAGCGGGATGAACATCAGCCGGTTCTCGCCACCGTCCTGCGAGCTGATCCCCGCCGCCACGGTCAGCTGCGGGAACCCGTGCGCGATCTGCCAGATCACCAGCGGAGCCGCCAGGACCGCGGTCACGCCGACCCCGGCGGCCAGCCACCACGTGCGCAACACCGATCGAGGGCCGACGAACAGCACCGCCGCGCCCAGCGCTGAGACCAACAGCAGCACCAACCACTTGTTCGCGAGTCCGACTCCGATCACCGCGCCGATCGCCAGCCACAACCGCCCGTCGCCGGTGCGCAGCAGTCGCAGCA
>NZ_MUMH01000261.1:366-1106 GCF_002155965.1 Allokutzneria sp. NRRL B-24872 | reverse complement strand
GCCTCGCTGTTCCTGCTCGCTTTCGGGGTGTGGACCTGGCTGATCTGGCCGAACTTCATGCTGAACATCGCCAAGGACGACAGGGCGTTCACGGACAGTGGCGCTCCCACCACGTTCTTCACCGTGCACTTGGTGCTCGTTCTCACGTCTTTGACGCTGGGAACTGTGATCGGCGTCATCGGCTGGCGGGGCTTCCGCGCTGACCGGGCGGCGCGCACGACCGACTGACTCCCCACCACCACACCCCAGGAGACCCACCGTGGAGTTCCTCCGGCTCGCCCTCGTCTTCCTGCACCTGCTCGGCATGGCCGTGCTCGTCGCGATGCTGCTGCTGCAGCGCAGGACGGCCCCGGACGGCCCGCTGAACAAGGGCTGGCTGCACGGAAGCCTGCTCCAGCTGGTCACCGGCCTCGCGCTGGTCGGCATCGCCGAGATGGGCGAGCCGCCGGTCAACCACGCCAAGGTGGGCGTGAAGCTGGTGGTCCTGCTGGTGATCGTCGGCCTGGTCGCCACCAACGTGCGCAAGGAGAAGGTCGCCGGCTGGCTGGTGCCGACGCTGGCCGCGCTGGTGGTGCTCAACANNCAACGGTTGACCACCGAACGGAGCAGCCGGGCGCCGACCCCCTTCCCCGCGCGATCGGGGTCGGCGCCGAGGAACCCGCCGTACCAGTGCGCGTCCTCCGGCCGGGCCTCTTCCAAGCGCTCCAAGCCCTTCAGCACCTCTGACGTGCGCCTGCCGG
>NZ_MUMH01000261.1:0-339 GCF_002155965.1 Allokutzneria sp. NRRL B-24872 | reverse complement strand
CTCGGCAGGTCCGCTCTGGTCGCGGCGCGAACGACGAGTCCCCCTGTGTTGACCATGCTCAACCGATAGCGCCGAGCCAATCCGCGGTCAACCGCCGCGAAAGGAATTCGGTATCCGCACAAGAGAAAACGGGCCGTCACCGCGGAAATGCGGTCACGGCCCGTTCCTGTTTCGCGTGGGTCAGCGGCGGAACAGCAGCGCGCGCTTGACCTCCTGGATCGCCTTGGTGACCTCGATACCGCGAGGGCAGGCGTCCGTGCAGTTGAAGGTCGTGCGGCAGCGCCACACGCCGTCGACGTCGTTGAGGATGTCCAGTCGCTCCTCGGCGGCCTCGTCGCG
>NZ_MUMH01000260.1:552-961 GCF_002155965.1 Allokutzneria sp. NRRL B-24872 | reverse complement strand
GCCGCGACCACCACCAGCGGCCAGAAGAACCCGGCTGGCACGGAGGTGAACAGCGCGAACAGGGCCAGGCTCACGACGATGGTCAGCGCGATGTTCCCGAGTGCGCGTTTCCCCGTGTACAGAACGTCCACAAAGGACCGCTCCTTGGCGGAGTGCTCCCAGTCCGCGGCCTCGGGCAGGCTCCGCCGCAGCCACAGCGCGAGCAGGATCGGCAGCAGCCCCACCAGGAACAGTGCGCGCCAACCGAACTCCGGCACGATGAAGCGGTACGCCTGCGCGGCAAGGACTCCGCCGACCGAGAAACCCGAGATCAGGAAGCCGCTCGCCCGGTTGCGCAGCGCGCGCGGCCAGCTCTCGATCACGTAGGTGGCGCTGGCGCTGTACTCACCGGCCATGCCGATGCCGACGA
>NZ_MUMH01000260.1:318-520 GCF_002155965.1 Allokutzneria sp. NRRL B-24872 | reverse complement strand
CTCAGGTCGAACTCCGCCGCGACCTCGGTCAGCACGAGGCCCATCAGCACGAAGTCGAAGCCGTCCAGCGCGTAGCCGAGCCACGCGGCCGCGAACGCCTTCCAGTCCTTGCGAGTGAGCTGTGTGTACCAACGGGCCATCGAAAGCCTCCTGGTCAACATCCAACGTAGGACGTAGGATGTCCAGGGAAGCTACGCGGCGG
>NZ_MUMH01000260.1:0-309 GCF_002155965.1 Allokutzneria sp. NRRL B-24872 | reverse complement strand
TGCCAGCCGGAACTCCGTCCGCGAGGCGCTGCGTGCCTTGCACACCTTGGGAATCGTGGACATCCGGCACGGGTACGGCACCTTCGTCGGTGCCGCGCCGATGACCGCGTTCACCCCGGGGCTGCTCTTCCAGGCCCGGCAGTCCCTCGGCAAGGACGCTTCGGTGCTGGCCGACCTGGTGGAGATCCGGCGCATCCTGGAGGTCGACCTGATCGGCAAGGTCGTCCCGCTGGCCGACGAGGAGTTCCTGGCCGGGCTGGACGCGCTGACCGAGGCGATGGAGTCCGGCGAGCGCGACGCGGACGAGCG
>NZ_MUMH01000026.1 GCF_002155965.1 Allokutzneria sp. NRRL B-24872 | reverse complement strand
TTTAGCTCGTTCCAGCTGGGTTTCCAGGTCTGCCGAGCTGGGCTTCCAGCGGGGGAACGGCTGGTTCCAGCGCGGGGGTCGGCTTGACCTGGGGCCCCTTGCGCGTGCCCTCATTAGCCGGGCGGGCACGGGATGAATCCCGGCCCACGCGGACAAGCGTATGGCACGCGCACCCCAGGTAAAGCCGACCCAGTTTCTCTGTCAGCTGAAAGTCGCGTTTCTCTTTAGCCTGCAACGGATTTGACGTCTTCTTAGGGCTTGCTAAAATTGAGGTATCCAACAAGAAGGGAGGTGTGATCATGTTGGATACCAACGCTATCGAGTCACTTTTGCTAGATCATCTCGCACTAAGCGATGTCTGTCAGTTGTCTGAGGATGAGCATCTGGCGTTCCTGGTGAAGCTGGAGACCATCACGAATTTGTTGACGGCAGTGAAGATCGACGCCGCTACGCATGCTGAGGATCGTGGCCTGCACACCATGCTGGGGTGTCGGAACATCGCGACCCTGTTGCGGTCACACCTGAGGATTTCTCCGGCGGAAGCGAAGCGACGCTCGCAACTCGTAGAAGACCTGCCCGGTGTGCCCGACACGCGAGACGCCTTGTACGCAGGCGTGATCAGCAGCGACCACGCCGCGATCATCGCCGATGTCATCAAGAACGTCCCGGCCGAGGTCGCCGACGAAGCTGAGCAATCCCTGCTCAAGCACGCACCCGAGCTCACCCCACGCGAGCTGATGCAGCTCGGCAAACGAGTCCGCTCCCACGTCGATCAAGAGGGCGCGTTCACAGACGAGCAGAAAGCGGTCGAAGCGCGCTCGTTCAGGATGACCAAGAACCAGCACGGATGGCTCGTCTTCAACGGATGCCTGCCGCCGCTGGAAGGCGCGATGGTCGAAGAAGCCCTGCACGCCGTGTCGAAACCGCGACCGGTCGGTGGTCAGGAAGATCCACGCACGCCCGAGCAGCGCTACGCCGACGGCTTGTGCGAACTCATCACCATCGCGATGGCCACCAAAGATCTCCCGATGAGTGGCGGGGTGCGCCCGCAGATGGTTGTCACGATGCGGTTGGACTGGCTGGAAGAGAAGGTCCGCTCCGGCTACACCGACTGGGACGGCGAAGCCACCGCCTCACTCCTGCGACAGGTCGCCTGCGACGCCGAACTCATCCCCGTCGTGTTGAACGGCGAAAGCATCCCCCTCGACTACGGGCGCTCAGTCCGAACCGCACCACCACCCCTACGACGAGCACTCGCCGTGCGGGACAAAGGATGCGCGTTCCCCGGATGTGATCGGCCCCCGGCATGGACGGAAGCTCACCACGTCTTGCACTGGACACAGCACCGAGGGCCGACCGACCTGAACAACATGACCTTGCTGTGCTCGCACCACCATCACGTTATCCACCAAGAGGACTGGAAGATCGCCTTCGGCGAAGACGGTAGGCCGGACTTCATCCCGCCGACCTGGGTGGACCCCGAACAGAAACCGATGCGCAACATCAGAGTCGACCCACGACTGACGGGATAAGGAGGTGTATTGACATGCGCACGCAACCGGGCTGGAACGTAAGGGCGGCAACACAACCGAGGCTTTACCTGGGGTGCGCGTGCCATACGCTTCCCCGCGAGGGCCGGGATCATTCCCGTGCCCCTGAAAGGCCCAAGGGCACGCGCAAGGGGCCCCAGGTCAAGCCGACCCCACGCAGGGAATCAGCCGACCCGGGGCCACGATCCTCACGGATTGCCGAGCTTGCCCTTCACGTAGTGCGAGTCGATCTCTCGTTGCGACAGTTCGCGGTCGTAGAGCGCGACCTCGTCCACCCAGCCGGACAGGCGCTGGTTGAGGTCGTCGCCCCGAGCACCGATCTTGAGGCTGGAGTCGCCGGCGACCGGGGGCGCGGTGGCCTTGACCTCGGCGTCGACCCGGCCGTCGAGGTGGACGGCGAGCTTGGAGCCGTTGAAGGTCACGGCGACGTGGTGCCACTCGCCGGGGGTCACGGTGGTGGTGCCGGTGACCTCGGTGATCGGCTGGCCGGGGGCGCCCAGGATCTCGGCGTAGAGCTTGTTGCCCGCGCCGAGGCGGAGCACGAAACCGCGGTGGCCCGGGGCGTCGTACTTCTCGATCAAGCTCTGCGGCACGGCGGCGGTCACCTTGATCCACGCCTCGTGGGTGTAGGCGGCCACGGAGCTGAACGGGCGGGCGTTCGGCACTTCGACGAAGCCGCCGATCAAGCGAGCCGAGGTGTTCTGATCGCCCGCGATGGCACCGGGTTCGCCGCGCAGCGCGCCACCTTGGTAGAGGCCGTTGACGTTGTTCGGCGACACGTCGGAGACATTGACACCGGTGTCGTCCATGCGCCAGTACGTGATCGGCTTGGCGTCCTTGACCAGGGTCGCGTAGTCCTTTGTGGACGGAACGGCGACGCGGATCGGCAGCTTGTGCGAGCGCGGCTTGCCGGAACTCGGAGTCGTGGTCACGGTGATGTCGTAGTCACCCGGCGAGGTCGAGGCCGGAACGGTCAGCGCAGTGGTGAACGCCTGGCCGCGGATCACACCGTCGCTGGGAACGGCGAAATCGGTGAGGGCCTTCTCGACGGTCCAGCCGTTCGGCGCGGTCACGGAAACCTTGCCGCGCACGGTCGCGGAGCCGAGCGCCTCGACGCTGCCGGACAGGCTGACCGTCTCGCCGGGTCGGAAGAGCTTGCGGTCAACCGAAAGCGCGGTTGGCCGGGCCTGGTCGGGGTCCTCGACGGGGACGGCCTGGTACTCGGCGCGCACGGTGGCGGTCGAGCGGAGGGCGCCCAGATTCACCGTGGACTTCGCCGCGTCGACCTTGGCGGAGGCGCCGTTCACCGTCGCGGACACCAGCTTGTGCCCGGCGGGCGGGCGCAGCGCCAGCACGACGTCGGTGGCGGCGGGACGACCGGACTGAGCAGGCGGCGGGGTCACGGTCGCGGTGACGTTGCCCTGCGCCAGGTTCGAGGTGACGGAGAACGACACCGGACCGAACATGCTGGGCAGGCGCTCGACCGAGGTGGTCTTGCCGTTGAGCAGCCACTCACGCGGAGCGCTCGGCATGACGTTGAGCCGCTTGGGCGTGCCGTCGGGGCCGTTGTCCTCGGTCACCAGCAGCGAACGCATCGTCTGCACGTAGGTGGCGTTGTTCGCCGACAGCGGCGGGAAGAACTGGCTGCGGTAGTACTCGCCCATCTCCGGGCACGGCGCGATCGTGGCGCCCTCGCCGCCGATGAACGTGCCGGGCGTGAGGTCGTGCGCGAGCTTGCCGTAGAACTGCAGCGCCAGCAGGTCGCGGTCGTGGTTGTCGGAGAGGAACTTCGACCAGCCGAAGCCGTACTGCTCGTCGAAGCCGCTGCTCTTGTAGCCGGGCGCGTTCAACGGGAAAGCGCCGACGCTGCCGGAGTAGCAGGTGCCGGGGTCGATCGTGCTGAGGTTGAACCTGGTCAGCCCGAGGAAGCGCCCGCCGTGCTTGAGCACGTAGTCACGGATGCCCTTGGCCTCGGGACTGCCCGGCGCGAAGATCCCGGTGGACAGGATGAACGGGATGGTGATGTTCCAGTAGCTGCCGTCCCAGCTCCTGGTGAGCGAGTCGTAGGGCTTCTCCGCGTTGGGGTCCAGCAACGACATCGGCACGAACAGCGTGCCGTCGGAGAGCTTGTGCTGCGAAGCCCGGATCGCCTTGGTCAGCGCCGCGTGGAAGCTCGCCGACTCCGCCGCGACGCGGTCGGCGAGCTCGGTCTGGCCGATCTGGCGCAGCGCTATGCCGAAGTCCCGCATGCCGCGCCAGCCCTGCGCCTGGTGGTGCAGCCCGTAGATCAGGCCGTCCACGTCGGTGCCGTAGCGCTGCTTGGCGAGCAGGCCGTTGGGGTCCTTCGCGCGCTGCGCGGTGAAGTCGTCCAAGTAGCCGGTGAACAGCGGCAGGTTCGCGTCCAGGAAGCTCCGGTCGCCGGTCAACAGCTGGTAGTTCGCGGCCTCCTGGAGCTTGATCCCCATCTCCCAGTTGGGGAAGTACTCCGGCCCCTGGCCCCGGCGCAACAGCTCCTGAAGGCTCTCGCGGTAGGCGGTGAACTGGCCGGTGAGGCCGAGCGCGCGGATCGACAGCGCCACCTCGGGCACGAACGCGAAGACCGAGTCGGTGGACTCGTAGCCGTTGCCGATGCTCTGCTGGTAGCTCATCACCAGGTTCTGCAGAACCATGTTCTTCAGCGCGTCGTTGGCGTAGGTCTCCGGGACCTTCACCTCAGCGCCCTCGGTGAGCGTCTTCTTCCAGTAGGCACTGACCTTCGCCAGCGCGGCGTCGAAGCCCGCGGCGTCGGCCTTGACCCCGCCGAGATCGCTGGGCTGGTTGGCCACCACGAAGTAGAAGCTCTGCTGCTTGCCAGCGGCGACGCGGTAGGTGAGGCGCGGCGAGTCCCAACCGCCGCCGGGACTGAACGCCGCGTAGGTCTTGCCGTCGCGGGTCAGGCGGCCGTCCTCGGCCTCGACGTCGTTCACGCCAGCGGTGTCCAAGCCGAGCGCGACCTTGGTGGCTTTGCCCTTCTGCGGCGTCACGGTGAGCTTCACGTGGCTCACCAGCGGCCCGTCGTCACCGCCGACCCGGTGCACGAACGAGGTCCGCTCGACCTTCGCGCCAGTGCCGTCGGTGTAGGTGTTCTCCAGCACGGGCAGGAAACCGTCCGCGAGCGCGGGGGTGTTCAACCGCGCCTGGTTGCTGCCGTAGACCTCGGTGCCGTCCTGGCCGACGAGGAAGGACACGCTCTGCGGGCTGCGGTCCCGCGCCCAGTTCGTCAGCAGCGTGCTGCCATCGGCCACGTGCAGGGAGAACGCGCGCTTGGCCTGCCAGGTGCCCGCGACCGGGCGCGGGTAGGTCAGCGGGAGGTAGTGGAAGCCGCTCTCGGTGAGGCTGCCGATGTTGTTGGCGGGTTGCAGCAGCGGCCGCATCGCCTCCAACGTCGGGCCGTTGGGCCGCGCCAGCAGCGCGTCGCCCCACTCGTCCCGGTTGCTCCGCAGGGCGTCGTTGACCCGGTCCACGTAGTCCTGTGACAGGGTCCCCGGCGGATTGCCCTGCCGGGGCTGCGGATCGGACCACGCCGGAGTGCTCGCGCACACCAGCGACACCACTCCCCCGACAACCAGTGCCCGAACAGCACTGAAAACCACTCGCATTCATTCCCCCAGTGCTCTGGCGAAAAGTCGAACCACCGAGAACTCTCGGTTTCTCGGTGGTTCTAACACGGGGTCACAATTCGGGCAAACCACACCAACTGCATCCACCCAGTACGGTGATCCACTTGAC
This sequence comes from Allokutzneria sp. NRRL B-24872, assembly GCF_002155965.1. GTDB lineage: Bacteria > Actinomycetota > Actinomycetes > Mycobacteriales > Pseudonocardiaceae > Allokutzneria. The sequence continues at coordinate 10,407 of NZ_MUMH01000026.1, read as the reverse complement.
TTTTCGCAGGTCAGCGCCTCCAGAGGAAATTTGGAATCGACGCAACACCGACAGCGCTCGCGGACCCTATATACGCCGTCCGGAACTAGAACCGATAAGCCCGAAGAACTGTCTGCGTCACCGATCCGCCTGCCGCGTCGGTCGCCCCGATGCGCAGGCCGACGAATCCCGAACCGGCGGGATGGTCGACGACGGCCAACCCGCGATCGTTGATCCGGAGCACGGGCACCGAGCGCCAGTTCGCGCCGTCGTCGAAGGAGACCTCCAGCGACAGCTTCGCGACCTCCGACCGCGTCGAGCCCGGTTGCCGTTGCACCACAAGGGAAAGCGGGTGAATCCGGCCGAGCGCGCGGTTCTGGTCGTCGACCGCGCCGCTGGCCCGCACCACCATCAGCGGCAGCGGTGCCGGGGAGCCCGCGCGGGCGCCGGGCTCGGCGAAGGTCCACGTGGTGTCGACCTTCGTCCCGATCACCGACCACGGCACCGAGCGCGTGGCCTCGGCGCGGAGCGTGTAGCGCGCGGGCCCGTCCGGGATCGTGAAGCTCGCGGTTCCCGCGCCAGGAACGCTTTCCGGCGCTCCGCCGACGCGGGTCAGCGTGGTCGTGCCGGTGACCGCCTCGGCCGGGGAGGTGTACTGGTCGGGGTCGCTGCCGGAGACCAGCGGGACGCCGACGGTGAGCTGGTCGCCCGCGCGCTGCACGCCCCAGCCGTCCCCGGCGTTGCCGAAGGCCGGTCCCATGGCGCCCTTGTTCCACCCCACCAGGTAGGCGCCGGGCTCGTACGTCCGGTAGGACCACGTGTTCTCCGAGTCCTCACCGTCCACAAAGGACGCGAGCACGTGCCGCCACGTTACGTCGGGGTTGGCGGTGAAGAACTCCGTGCGCTTGCTGGGCATCACGTGGTCGGTGGTCTCGTAGACGCCGATCCCGGGCTCCTGCACGGCGAGCCGCGCGTAGTCGGCCCGCAGTGCCTTCCCCGCGGCGCCCTGCGCGTAGTAGCGCGACTCCACCTTGGCCAGCTCGTGGTCGCGCACCCGGTAGACCGCGTTCGCCGGGACTCGGCCGCGCTCCAGGAACGCCAGCTGGTAGATCGCGGACGTGGACGGGTCGGCGAGGCCCGCTCGGAAGGTGAACGCGTAGGTGTGGTCGGTCACCTTGGCGTCCGTGCCCACCGCGTACAGCTGGTGCGTCGGCCCGGCCGTCCAGCCGAGCGAGCTGATCCGCTCCCCCTTGCCGGAGAGCAGCGCGACCTGGCCGAAGGTGAACTTCGCGCCCGGGCGGTCCACGGCCGCGCGGATCGGCTTGCCCTGCCTGGCGTCCAACGTGATCACCGCGTTCTTGCCGACCACGAAGCCCGGCTTGGACAGCGCGGTCACCGCGAGCGGCTGCGCCTTGTTGCCGGGGTCGTCAGAAGCCTCGAAGGCGTTGATGTCGTAGCGCCCCTTCGGCAGCCGCGTGCTGCCGTTGGGCCGGAGTCCGTACGCCGCACCGGTTTCGGTGTTCACCGCCTTGACGACGCCGCTGTTGGGGCGCCCGGTCCGGCTGATCAGCTCGACCTTCACGTCGTAGCTCTCGCCCTCCAGCACCACCGCGAGTGCCGTCTGCACGACGACTCCCTGCGCGGTGGCCGTCAAGCGACCGCCGTGCCTGCCAACGGGTTTGTTGGCCGGGTCGGCCAGCACGCCGACGCTGGCGGTGCCACCGGCGGGCACGGTGAGCTTCGGAGCAGCCGCCGCGAACGGGCCGGTGGTGGCCAGGTCGAGCGTCACCGGGGCCGTTCCGTCGTTGCGGTAGGCCACGGTCTTGGGCTCGGAACGCTTGTAGGGCCAGGAAAGGAAGCCGAAGCTCACCCCGCCGGAGACCGCGCTCACCGCCTGCGTCACCGCGCGGCCGATGTCGAGCCTGCCCGCGCCCTGCTCCAACGCGTCGGCCGTCGGCAGCGCCGAGCCGGTCAGCGCGGCCTTGAGCCGGTCGGCCTTCCAGTCCGGGTGCTGCTGCACGAGGAGCGCGGCGGCTCCGGCGGCGTGCGGTGCGGCCATCGAGGTTCCAGACAGCGTGGTGTGCAGGCCGTCCACCGGCGCGAGGTCGCCGTCACGGGTGCCGGGCGCACGCGCGGAAACGATCTCCGAGCCGGGCGCGGCGATGTCCGGCTTCACCGCGAGATCGCCCATGCGCGGTCCGCGCGGCGAGAACGCGCTCGTGGTGTCCTCTTTGGACACACTGCCGACCGCGAGCGCGGCGTCGGCGGAGGCGGGCGCGGTCACGGACGCGAGCGGGTCGGCTCCGTCGAGGTTGCGGTCGTTGCCCGCCGACACGACGAACAGCGTGCCGTGCTGGGCGGAAAGCCGGTTCAGCGCCTGGGAGACCGGGTCCGTGCCGTCGGTCGCCCCGCCGCCGAGGCTGAGGTTGACGACCTTGGCCTTCGGCGCGATCCACTCCATCCCGGCGATCACCGCCGAGTCCGGGCAGCCGTAGTCGACGCAGACCTTGCCGCTGATCAGCTTCGCCTCCGGGGCGACGCCCTGGTAGGTGGAGGAGCCGCTGGCGATGATCCCCGCGACGTGCGTCCCGTGACCGAGGTCGTCGCGCGCGTCGGGGCGAGTACCGGTGAAGTCCTTGGCCTCCACCACCTTCCCGGCCAGGTCGGGGTGGTCGGCCTTGATGCCGGAGTCGAGCACGCCGACGGTCACGCCCTTGCCGGTGAACCCGGACTCCCACGCGCGCGGAGCGCCCACGCGCGGCGCGCTGGTGTCCACGGCGGGCTTGCCGATGCCGTCCAGCCACACCTTGGTCGCCGGGGCGGAGCGCGTCATCCAGTCCCAGAAGTCCTTGGCGCGCTTGCGGTTCTGCTTCACCGCGACGCCGTCCACACTGGGCAGGTCGCGGACCTTGGTGGCGCCGGGCGGCGGGCCGGCCGAGGTGACGATCAGCGGCACCTCGTCCTTGCGGCGGCTCAGCTCGGAGACGTTGAACAGGCGGCGGTCCAGGCGCCCCTGCTCGACCAGCGCGGTCGCGTCGGAGGGGATGACCGAGACGTCCGCGGCGCCGGGACCGGCCTCGCGGACGAAGCCCACGTGCTCCCGCCCCGGCCCGGGGGTGATCACCACGCCGGGGGCTCCGCCGGGTTGGCGCAGCAGCCGGACCTGGTCGCCGGTCACCAGGGTGACGGCCCCGGCGGGGTCAGGGGTGGCGGGCACCGCGGTGGCCGGGACGACCCCGGCCAGCACCGCGAGGACCACCGGTGGCACGAGTCCAGTCATTCTCACGACGGGTACTTCGTCGTGCACGCACAGTGTTGTTACAGGCTATTTCCGGGACCGGGCGAGCCCTGCGGCGACGGCGCTGATCACGGCCCCGGCGCCGAGCACGGAGGGCACGCCGACGCGGGCGAGCTTGCGGCCGGTGCGGAAGTCCTCGACCTCCCAGCCCTTGGCCCGCGCGATGCGGCGCAGCCCGGAGTCCGGGTTCACCGCGACCGGCGTGCCGACCGCGGTCAGCATCGGGACGTCGTTCTGCGAGTCCGAGTAGGCCGTGCAGCGCCGCAGGTCCAGCCCCTCGCGAGCGGCCAGCGCGCGCACCGCGTGCACCTTCGCCGGGCCGTGCATCAGGCCGCCGACCAACCGTCCCGTGTAGACGCCGTCCACGCTCTCCGCGACCGTGCCCAGCGCCCCGGTCAGGCCCAACCGCCGCGCGATGATCGAGGCCAGCTCGACCGGGGTCGCGGTGACCAGCCAGACCCGCTGCCCGGCGTCGAGGTGCTTCTGGGCGAGCGCCCTGGTGCCCGGCCAGATCTTGTCGGCCATCAGCTCGTCGTAGATCTCCTCGCTGACCTCCGACAGCTCCCGCACGGTCCGCCCGGCCACGAAGGCCAGCAGCTGGTCCCTGCTGGAGTCGATGCTGCCCTGGTCCTCGCGCCCGCCGACGCGGAACTTCAGCTGCTTCCAGGCGAACCCGGCCAGCTGCGAGGCGGAGACGAACTTGCGCGCCACCAGTCCGCGCGCGAAGTGGAAGATCGAGGCGCCCATCATCATCGTGTTGTCCACGTCGAAGAACGCCCCGGCCGTCAGGTCGCGCGCGGGCCCGTCCCCGTCCTCGGGCCCCGACACGACCGCGGCCTCCGCCGACGCGGCACCGGCCATCGCGGCGAGCCGCTCCAGCTCAGGTCCGCTCGCAGGTTTGCGCGCTGGCATCCGCACCGCCTTCCCCAATGCACCAGGATATCCGGCCGTCCCCCGCACTCCGCCTCCGCCCCGAACGACCCGTTCAGTGCGTTCGGGAGCCCTGAACGACGCGTTCGGTGCGTTTGACGGCGACGCGGGGTCAGCCCTTGAGGGAGGAGAGGGCGGTCCACTTGTCCCACGGGTAGGCCCAGAAGTCGGCTCCCTTGGCGGGCAGGTCGATCGACGAGCCGGTGACCACGACGGGATCGCCTTCGAGGGCGGTGGCGTAGTAGTCCTTGGCGTCCTTCATGGACAGGTTCGCGCAGCCGTGCGAGACGTTGTTGCGGCCCTGGCTGGCGACGGAGTCCGGGTTGGCGTGGATGAACTCGCCGTTGTTGGACAGCCGCAGCGCCCAGTGCGCGTTGAACTCGAAGCGCTGCATGAAGTACTGCTCGTGCTTGGCCATGATGAAGTAGCGGCCGTTGCGGGTGACCAGCTTCGGGTCCGACTCGCGGCCGTAGCTGGCCGGGTAGTTGCGGAACTCCTTGCCGTCGCGCTCGACGATCAGCCGGTGCTGGTCGGTGTCCGCGCGCACCACCTGGTTGCGGCCGATGGTGAAGGTCACGGTGAAGTCGTTCTTGCCGTAGGCGCCGTTGCCGAGGTGCGCGCCGCGCAGTCCACTTCGGACGGTCACCTTGGTGCCGGGCTGCCAGTACTCCTTCGGGCGCCACACCAGGTTCTCGCCGTCGATCCAGCCCCACGAGCCCTCGGCCTTCGGCGTGCTCTCGACGGTCACGGCCTTCTCGACGGCGGCGCGGTCGGCGGCCTTGACGCCCGGGCTGGGAAAGACCAGCCACACCGGCTGCGCGACGCCGTAGGTGCCGCCGTCGTTCACCCGCGGGCTGACGGTGACCGGCACGCGCGGCTTCGCGGTGCGGAATCCGCTGTTCACCGGCAACTGCTTGCCGTCAGCACCGGTTGCCGAGCCGGAGAAGGTGTACTCGGCGTCGAACTCGGGCTTCTCGGTCGCGGTCCACGTGGTCTTGTCCTCGGAGAGCGCGCCCGCGAGCAGCTTGCCCCCGGCGCCGGTGAGCTTGATGTCGCCGAGCTTGCCGCCCGTCACGCTCACCTTCAGCGGCGCCGCCGGAGCGACACCGGTGGCCTTGTCGGCGGGTTCGACGACGAGCTTGGTCTCCTGCCGTGGCGCGGCGGCGTTCGCGGCCTGCTGGGCGGGCGAGCCGGTGGTGCACGCGCTGAGCCCCAGTGCGGCCACGACGGCCAGTCCGACCGCGATCGAGATGCGTCGCGCCATGTGCTTCTCCCCTGTGGTGATGGTGACGTTGAAGATGACGCGGTTCGCGGTGTCCAGGTTGTGTGAGCAGCCGCACAAGCCAACTTTCCGTTGTGATGCAACTGCGCTCCGACGGGCTGGCCGCTGTCGGTGACCACGCCGAGCGGCGCGGCGACCCGGCCGCGCACAAGACCTTCGCGAGCGGACTCCTACCTGTCGTAGGCCGCGATCAGCGTCTGTCCGATGGCGACCTGGGCCGCGTTCAGCTCGGGTTCGCCGTCCTCCACGTCCCACAGGCAGTTCTGCAACACCCGCGCGAGCGTCCACCCGTACGCGCGCTGCCTGTCCAGCCCCAGCCCGTCGGTCATCACGTCGAAGCGCCTGCGCACCACTCCCGCGACGTCACCCGAGGCCACGACCTCGTCCCACCGGTCCGCCAACGCGGACATCAGGTCGAAGCCCAGGTCACCGACCAGTGGCTCCGGGTCGATCACCAGCCACGGTTCACGGCCGGAGTCCGGCAGGGACGCCAACACGTTGCCCTGGTGCAGATCCCAGTGCAGCAGCTGCTCTCCCGGCTCGTCCACGATCTCGCGCACGACCCCGGCGCAGGTGTCCAGCAGCGCGCGCTCGGCCGGGTCCGGCAGTCGCGGCACGTCCTCCAACATCGCCGCCGCGACATCGCCCAGCCGACGCAGCCCTGCGGGCGGCGGCACCGCCGAGATCCGGCCGAGCAGCTCCACCAGCACGTCAAGCGCCGCCCACTCGTCCTCCATTGTGGACAGTGGACGCGTGTGGTCCAGTCGCTCCAGCAGCAACACCCTGCGGTCGTGGTCCTCGGCAAGCAGCCGCACCGCACCGTCGCCGTTCCACGCGCGCAGAACGGCCGCCTCGCCCTCGTTCTCCTCGATGACCCGGCCGATCTTGAGCGCGGCGGGCGTTCCGTCCGCGCGCCGCACCGGTAGCACCAGCGAACCCATGCCGTGCCCCGCCGGTCCGTCCGGCCGCAGGTCCCAGCGGTCGAGGTAGTCCTCGACGAAGCCGGGGAGGTTGTCGAGCCAGACTTGGTCGCGGGCGCTGTGCTGGTGGACGAAGGCGGCGGGGAGAGCAGTGGCCATGTTCGCATTGTGGCTTGCTGGACTGGTTCTTGTCGCAGGATTTCCAGCTCGCGCTGGTTCCAGCGGTGGGCGTGGGCTTCCCGATCGCACCGGTATCAGCGGCGGGTGCGGCTGGGCTTCCCGATCGCACCGGTTCCAGCGGTGAGTTCGGCTGAGCTTTCCGATCGCACCGGTACCAGCGGTGAGTTCGGCTGAGCTTTCCGATCGCACCGGTACCAGCGTGGGGGTCGGCTTGACCTGGGGCCCCTTGCGCGTGCCCTCATTGGCCGGGCGGGCACGGGAGGTATCCCGGCCCACGCGGACGAGCGTATGGCACGCGCACCCCAGGTAAAGCCGACCCGGTTTCGCTCGCGGCTGAAAGTTCTCGTTGTTGTTGCGCTGCAACGGATTTGACGCTCTCACAGGACTTGCTAAAATTAGGGTATCCAACAGGAAGGGAGGTGTGATCATGTTGGATATCGCAGAACTCCAGTCAACATTGCTAGATCATCTCCAAGTACAAGACGTCTACACGCTTTCCGAGGAAGAACACCTCGCGTTCCTGGACGGCCTGGAAACCCTCTCCAACTTGGTGACCGCTGTGAAGACTGACGCGGCAACGCACGCGGAGGAGCGTGGCTTGCACACCTCGCTGGGGTGTCGGAACATCGCGACCTTGTTGCGGTCGCGGTTGAGGATTTCTCCGGCGGAAGCGAAGCGACGCTCTCGCCTGGTGGCCGAGTTGCCTGGCGTGCCACAGACCCGGGATGCCGTGTACTCCGGCCTTTTGAGTGGTGAGCATGCGTTGATCATCTCCGATGTCATCCAGAACATCCCCGCCGCCGAAGCGGAGTTGGCCGAGAAGACGCTGTTGACCTACGCCCCCGCTCTCACTCCGCAGGAGTTGACGTATGCGGGGAAGCGGTTGCGGTCGCATTTTGATCAGGACGGTGCCTTCAAGGATGAGCAGGAGGGTGTGAAGGCTCGGTCGTGGAAGATGACCAAGAACCAGCACGGCTGGCTCGTCTTCAACGGCTGCCTCCCTCCCCTGGAAGGCGCGATGGTCGAAGAAGCCCTGCACGCCGTCTCGAAACCCCGGCCGGTGGGTGGGGAGAAAGATCCGCGCACGCCCGAGCAGCGCTACGCCGACGGACTGTGTGAGCTGATCACCATCGCCATGTCGACCAAGGACCTGCCGATGAGCGGCGGGGTTCGCCCGCAGATGGTCGTCACCATGCGCCTGGACTGGCTGGAAGAGAAGGTCCGCACCGGCTACACCGACTGGGACGGTGAAGCGACCGCGTCGCTGTTGCGGCAGCTCTCCTGCGACGCCGAACTCATCCCCGTCGTCCTCAACGGCGAAAGCATCCCCCTCGACTACGGGCGCTCTGTTCGGACCGCGCCGCCGCCTCTTCGGCGGGCGCTGGCGGTGCGGGACAAGGGATGCGCCTTCCCCGGATGTGATCGGCCACCGGCGTGGACGGAAGCCCACCACGTCTTGCACTGGACACAGCACCGAGGGCCGACCGACCTCGGGAACATGGTCTTGCTGTGCTCGCACCACCATCACGTGATCCACGAAGAAGACTGGAAGATCGTCTTCGCCGAGGACGGGCGGCCGGACTTCATCCCACCACCGTGGGTGGACCCGGAACAGAAACCCCTGCGCAACATCAGAGTCGACCCACGACTCAGGGGATAGAAGCACGCGCGACAACAGGAACGGAGGTGTATTCGGCATGCGCGCAACCTGGCGTGCGCGGCACCGAGTACGTCGCGAGCCGGGTGAGCTGGAACGCAAGGGGCGCAACACAACCGAGGCTTTACCTGGGGTGCGCGTGCCATACGCCAGCTCGCGTGGGCCGGGATACCTCCGTGCCCGCCCAGCCAAGGACGGCACGCGCAGGGTCTAACCGAGTCCGCGCAGCCACAACGCCAGCGCGGACTCGGTCGAACCGAGCGCGCCGAATCAAGCGTGCAGGGTGTCCAGGATCTGCTGCCCGTACTTGGCCAGCTTGTTCTCGCCGACCCCGCTGACCCCGCCCAGCTCGGCGAGCGTCTTCGGCGCGTCGGTGGCGATCTGCCGCAGCGTCGCGTCGTGGAAGATCACGTAGGCGGGCACGCCCTGCTCCTTCGCCGCCGCCGCCCGCCATGCGCGCAACTGCTCGAACACCGGCGCCGCCTCGGCGGGCAGGTCCACCACGGCCGCCTTGCCGCGCGCGGTCTTCGCCGCCTTCGGCGCGCGCTTGGGCTCGCGGCGCAGCATGACCTCGCGCTTGCGGCCCAGCACGTCGTCGCTGGCCTCGGTGAGCACGTACACCCCGTACTCGCCGGTCACGCCGAGCAGGCCCTGCGCGATGAGCTGGCGCATCACGCCCTGCCACTCCGGCCCGTCCAGCTCCGTGCCGATGCCGAAGACGCTGAGCTGGTCGTGCCGGTACTGCTCGACCTTGGCCGTGCGCTTGCCGAGCAGGATGTCCGCGATCTGCACCGCGCCGAAGCGCTGGTCGCGCTCCTTGTCCAGGCGGAACACCGTGGAGAGCACCTTCTGCGCCGCGATCGTGCCGTCCCAGGACTCCGGCGGGGTCAGGCAGGTGTCGCAGTTGTCGCACGCCTGGCCGGTCTGGCCGAAGTAGTTGAGCAGCTGCACGCGGCGGCAGGCCACCGTCTCGCACAGCGCCAGCATCGCGTCCAGGTGGATGGTCAGCTTCCTGCGGTGCGCGCGGTCGCCCTCCGAGGTCTCGATCATCTTGCGCTGCTGCACCACGTCGGCCAGCCCGTAGGCCATCCACGCCGTCGAGGGCAGTCCGTCGCGGCCAGCGCGGCCCGTCTCCTGGTAGTAGCCCTCGATCGACTTCGGCAGGTCCAGGTGGGCCACGAAGCGCACGTCCGGCTTGTCGATGCCCATGCCGAAGGCGATCGTCGCGACCACCACCAGGCCGTCCTCGCGCAGGAACCGCGACTGGTGCCGCGCGCGCGTGGCCGCGTCCAGCCCCGCGTGGTACGGCACGGCCGGAATCCCGTTCTGGCTCAGGAACTCCGCCGTCTTCTCCACCGACGCGCGGGAGAGCCGGTAGACGATGCCCGCGTCACCGGGGTGCTCGGTGCGGATGAAGTTCAGCAGCTGCCGGTCGCCGCCGTCCTTGAGCACCATGCGGTACTGGATGTTCGGCCGGTCGAAGCTGGAGACGAAGTGCTTGGCCTCGGTCAGGTTCAGCCGCGTCGCGATCTCCGCGTGCGTCGCCTTCGTCGCCGTCGCCGTGAGCGCGATGCGCGGCACGTCCGGCCAGCGCTCGTGCAGCTCAGAGAGCGCCAGGTAGTCCGGCCGGAAGTCGTGGCCCCACTGGGAGACGCAGTGCGCTTCGTCGATCGCGAACAACGAGATCGTGCCGCGCTCCAGCAGGCGCACCGTCGACTCCACGCGCAGCCGCTCCGGCGCCAGGTAGAGCAGGTCCAGCTCGCCGGAGAGGAAGGCCGTCTCCACCGCGCGGCGCTGCCCCGGGTCCTGCGTGGAGTTGAGGAACCCCGCCTTCACCCCGAGCGCGGTGAGCGCGTCGACCTGGTCCTGCATCAACGCGATCAGCGGCGAGATGACGACCCCGACGCCCTTCCTGACCAGCGCGGGAACCTGGTAGCACAACGACTTCCCGCCACCGGTCGGCATCAGCACCAGCGCGTCACCGCCGGAGATCACGTGCTCCACGATGGCCTGCTGGTCCCCGCGGAAGGAGTCGTACCCGAACACGCGGTTGAGGACGTCCACTTCGGGGCGGGTCTCGGAGGAAGCCATGACCCCGATCCTACGAGCGCCCCTGACACTCCCCGCCCCACCCCTTAGGCCCTGAACGACCCCTTCAGGT
>NZ_MUMH01000259.1 GCF_002155965.1 Allokutzneria sp. NRRL B-24872 | reverse complement strand
AGGACAGGCCCTAGCGGGTCAGGGCTTGCCCTTCACACCGCGCACGACGCTGTTGGTGACGATCTCCGAGATGTGATCGCCCACGGGGGCGTTCTCGCACGAACTGGCCGTACCGCAGAGCTGGATCGGAAGGATGCTGACGTTGTTCAACGCGCGCAGGCCCAGCGGCTGGTCGTTGAGCACGACCGCCGCCTGGGCGGGGGAGGCGGCGGCGAAGACGCCCGCGACGGCGACGGCGATACCGGCGGCTCGGGTGGAGAAGGACCTAGGGACAGACACGGCGAAGCACTCCAGACACCAGGGGAACGCGCCGGAAACCGTTGTCGGCGCGGGGAAAGCTCAGGCTAGCGACGAAAGGTCGGCCGAGTTCGCGGGGGTGGCTGGCGTTCCGCTGCCCCGGGACGGGAGAATGATCGACGCGGGAGTTGGTGGACGGGCCGCCGACGGTGATCACTCGGTAAGGGCGGCTGCGGTGCCACAGCTCCTCCTCGCGGGTCAGCGCGCGGCCGTGCAGTGGGCGGCGGGCCTGGTGGCCGCGACCTTCCTGCTGCTGGGCATCTGCGGGCTGGTTCCCGGGCTCACCACGGACTACGCGCTGCTCAAGATGGCCGGACCGCGTTCGGGCGCCGAGCTGTTCGGGCTCGTCGACGTCTCCGTGCTGCACAACGTGGTGCACCTGCTCTTCGGCGCGGCCGGGCTCACCCTCGGCAACTCCGCGCGCGGTGCCCGGCGCTTCCTGGCGGTCGGCGCGGTGGTCTCGCTTGCGCTCGGGCTGTACGGGTTCCTCGTGCCGCAGGGCAGTTCGGCGAACGTGCTGCCGCTGGACCCGGCGGGCTCCTGGCTGCACGTGGGGCTCGCGGCGATGATGGTGATCTTCGCCCTGTGTTGGCGTGTGCCGGAGAAGTCCACCCCGGAAGGTGAGTTCTCCCGGCAGCGGGACGCGGTCCCCGCCTGCCGTTGAGCTCTGGTGCCGGGCCGGGGAATCAGTAGGCTGGCAGGATTCAGATCCCATCCGCTCACACGTCCGGGGAATGTGCCGTGATGGCCAGCGACGAACTCGATCCGGGGCAGTCCGAGCCGCTGTTGCACGTGCGGGTCACCAGGACCGGCGCGGCGAACGTGGTCACGGTCGTCGGCGAACTCGACATGTACTCCGCCCGCGAGCTGGAGGAGGCGTTGACGGCGACCGACTCGGACACGGCGGTCGTGGTCGCCGACCTCGACGGCGTGTCCTTCATGGGCTCGGTCGGCCTGGCCGTGCTGCACGAGGCCGCGCTGCGGGTGGCGGCCCAGGGGGTGCAGCTGCGGCTGGCGGTGTCGACCAAGCCGGTGACGCGCGCGCTGGCGGTCTCCGGCCTGACCTCGGAGTTCAGCCTCTACCCGAGCGTGCGGGAGGCCCTGGCCGCGTGAACGCGGTTTGAGTTCTTTGCACTACGGCAACTATCAGGGGTGTGAGAATCGCGCTGGTGTCGGCCGAGCCCGCTCGGCATCCGCACACCGATGAGTTGCCGCAACGGTTGTCCGCACTCGGGCACACGGTCACCCGGCACGGCCACATGGGCTTGGGCCGGGATCTCACCGCCGATCCGCCGGACGTCGTGCACGCGCACTCGTGGTTGTCCGGCCTGGCGGCGCTGGCGGCCGTCCAGCACACGACCATCCCCGTCCTGTTGACCTGCGACGGTCTCGACGCCACGGAGCACCGCCTCGCCAAGCGGGTCGTCGGCGGTACGGCGTCTCGGATTGTTGTCTCGTGCCAAGACGATGCGGCCGATCTCGTGGTGGCGGGCGTGCCGAGGAGCCGCATCTCGGTCGTGCCCGCGGGGGTGAACACGACGGTGTTCAGTCCCAACGGGCCGGTGGCCGAGCGCGCCGAGACCTATCGCGTGATCGCACCCGACGAGGACGGCATCGACGTCGTGCGCGCGGCCTTGGGCTCGGTCCCCGAGACGGAGCTGGTGGTCGCCGGGGATCGCGTCACGCCGGAGCTGCTGCGCTCAGCCGACGCGGTGGTCTGCATGTCGCGGCGGGACTCCGCGGGGCGCCTCGCGCTCGAAGCGATGGCGTGCGGAGTTCCCGTTGTGGCGCAAGCGGTTCGAGCCTTCGCCGACGTCGTGGTCGACGGCATCACCGGAGTGCACGTGCCGACCCGGGAGCCGCGCGCGCTCGCTCAGGTGCTGCGCGGCGTGGTCGGCGATCCGGTGCGGCGGTGCACGTTGGGCGTCGCTGGGCGGGACCGCGTCGAGTGCCGCTACTCGTGGGACCGCGTCACCGAGGAGATGGTGCGGCTCTACGCGAAGTGCGCCCCGCCCGCCGCGCTCACGCCAGGCTGAGCTGACCCGCCGGGACGGCCTGCGGACCGAGCTCGCCGCTGCGGTAGTGCCTGCGGCAGAGCACCTGGTAGCGCACCGTGCTCTCGGCTCCGGGGTCGCTGTCGGCGGTGTCGGCCACGAGCACGGTGTCGCCCTCGCGCAGTATCCGGTTGTCCTGCGTGCGCGCGTTGAACTTGCCCGGCAAGCCGCACCAGCACAGGACTTCGACCTGGACGGGGTGCAGTTCGTCGGCCAGCTCCACCAGCCGCTGCGTCCCGGGGAAGAGGTGGCTGCGGAAGTCGATGGCCAGGCCGAAGCAGTAGACGTCGACCTGCGCGTGGTCGGCCAGCTCCGCGAGCTGCTCGACCTGGCAGGGGGAGAGGAACTGCGCCTCGTCCACGATGAGGTAGTCCACCCGCTGGTTGCCCGCCCACTGCGCGCGCACCAGGTCCTGGATGTTCATCTCCTCGTGCACCTCGATGGCGTCCCTGGTGATGCCGATCCTGCTGGAGATCGTCGGCGTTCCCGAGCGGTCGTGCCGCACCAGCAGCAGGCCGCGTCGCCCCTGACGGGCGTGGTTGTGGTCGATCTGCAGCGCGAGGGTGGACTTCCCGCAGGCCATCGGGCCGAAGTAGTACCGGATGCGCCCCGGGACGGGTTGGTCGCGGCGCGCGGCGGCGGAGGGCACCGGCGAGAGGGCGTGCGTCGCGTCCACGGCAGGGGTGTGTCCGGTCTGTGTCACGGGCGCCGACACTAACGGGTGGTGACGCGGCCCGGTGCAAGGGCATGCCCGGCGCGTCGCAAGATCAGCTCGGGGTCGGGCTCACCGTGTGGAACCGGGTCCTTACACTGCGCCGATGAGTTTGGTCGATGTCCGCTCCTGGACTCCCGCGGCGCGCTCTGTCGCCGAGGCCGCGCGCCGCTTCCTGATCGACGTCTGCGCCACCCACGGCTCGCTGCCGGTGACCGCGATCGTCGCTGACCACGGCGATTCCGGCGTGCGGATCAGGCTGCGCTTCGGCGGCGGCGAGGTCGAGGGATCGGTCTCCGCGCGGGGCGATGACGAGGACGTGTGCACGGAGGTCGCCGAGCGCCTTCAGAGCGTGGTCGTGGACCACCTGCCGGGGTGGCCGGAGTGCCCCGGTCACGGGCACCAGGCGGTGAGCACGCGGCTCGACGGGGGAGCGGTGTGGCTGTGCCCGACCGAGGGCGCCACGCGCTTCGCGGTCTCGGTCGGGCACTACCCGCGTCCTGATGTGAACGTCGCGTCCTAGGCGCCGTCCATGTCGGGAGTGGTCGAGGGTCTCTGGGAGCTCGGGCGGATGCCGGGGCGTGATGGGCTGTACCGGCCAGACGACACCGGCTTGGAGGTGCACGTCGAAGGACCGGGGGCTTACCACCCGGACGCCGGGCAGCCGATCCCCTTCCGCGTCGGAGGACCGTTCGACGTCGCCGAAGCCGTCGCGGAGGACGGCTTCGACGAGGTGGACACCAACTTCGAGAGCCCGCTGCCGAACGGCTCTGGCCGGATGTCCGGTGGGGGCGGCGGGATGGGCAACATCGGCTACCTCGCCCGGCTCAACGCCGACGGCTCGTTGCGGTGGGTGGCGACGATGTTCCACTCCAACCCGTTCGTCGGGGTGTGCTACGACGGCATGAGCGCCGTGTTCACCAACGACTGGGGGAACCGGCTGGAGCTCGACCTCATGAGCCCTGCTCTTCGCTGACCGCGTCGAGTTCGTGCTTGCGCGTTTCGGGCGCGGCGTGGGCCATCCACAACATGGCCAGCAGCACGGCCGCGCCGATCACCGCGAAGGTGAGCGCGAGCCCGAGGTGCGGCCACAGCACGGTGCCGAAGAGCAGGGGCACGAAGCCCGCGCCGACCCGGCTCACGGTGGAGGCCCAGCCGAAGCCGCTCGCGCGCAGCTCGGTCGGGTACAGCTCGGAGACGTAGGCGTAGAGCGCGGGAATGGTGACCTGGACGAGGAAGCCGTAGACCGCGATCCAGAGCTTGGCGGCGGAGGCGATCTCCAGCTGCGCGGCGAAGAGCACCAGCGCGAGCGCGGACAGCGGGGCGCTGACGCCGATCACCCACTTGCGGCCGACCACGTCCACCAGCCACGCGGACACGAGCACGCCGACGATCCCGACGGCGGTCATCAGCGTGGCCACCATGAAGGCCGCGTAGTCGCCGTAGCCCTCGGCCTTGAGGATGCTCGGCAGCCAGGTCAGCGCGCCGTAGTAGAGGACGAAGACGGTCAGGAACACCGCCCAGGCCGTTGAGGTGATCTTGGGGCTGAACCGCCAGAGCGCGGCGACCTGGGCGGTGACCGCGCGCGGGGTGAGCCGGGGAGCGGGCTGTGCCTCGGGCAGCCGCCACGGCCCGACCTCGGCGCCGGTGCGGGCGACGAGCCGGTCGATCACCGCGCGGGCCTCTTCGCCGCGCCCGCGCCGCACCAGGTACATCGGGGACTCCGGCACCGAGCGGCGCACCCAGAAGACCAGCAGCGCGGGCAGCACCATGACGAGCATCAGCGCGCGCCAGCCGCCGAGGCCGGCGAGCAGCGTGGAGGTCAGGCCGCACAGGGTCGCGCCGATCGGCCACCAGATGTCCATCGCGGTGAGGACGCGCCCGCGCACCCGGGCCGGGGTGAACTCGCCGACGAGCGCGTAGTCGACCGGGATGCAGCCGCCGAGCCCGACTCCGGCGAGGAACCGGAACACGCAGAAGGTGACGTAGTCCGGTGCCGCGGCTCCGGCCACGGTGAACAGCGAGAACATCAGCAGCGTCCAGCGGAACGCGCGCTGCCGTCCGACGATGTCGGCGATCCCGCCCCAGGCGAACGCGCCGACCGCCATCCCGATCAGGTTGGCCGTGCCGACCCAGCCGCGCTCCCCGGTGGTGAGGCCCCACTCCGCGCCGACGAGCGGGATCAGGAAGCCGTTGAGGGCCACGTCCCACGCGTCGAACATGAAGCCGAGCCCGCCCACCAGGAAGATCGTTCCCTGGGTGTTCCACCGCCAGGGCAGCTCCTGGACGACCTGATCACCGGTTCGCACCAGGGCATCCTAAGGCATCACTTACCTCGATGACTTCAGTGTCGAGTGAAATTAATCTCTGTCGGACCGAAGAGCACACCGCGCCAGGACGATCCAGGCAGCTGAGCCGTAGAAGACGCCCTGCTCGGTCTGGTGTTCGCTCATGCTGGCGCGCACCTCCTCGATGACACGGTCCCGTGTCTCGTCGTCGAGCTCGCGGGTCATCCAGCCGAACTGCTCGACGATGAACGCGAGGGCGTCCTCGGCGTCACGGCCGAAGTACATGGGCTCGCTGACCGGGCGCAGCTCGACATCGGTGAATCCCGCTGACGTCAACAGCTCCCGCGTGAGGTCGGGGTCGTTGAGCGCGCCTGCGCGGGGCTGGACCACCGGCTGTTCCCGCCCGGCGGAGAAGGCGGTGCGGAAGGCCGTCATCCACTCGTTGCGCACGGCGGGCTGCCACGTCAGGAGCGCGAGCCGTCCGCCGGGGCGCAGCGCGCGGGCGATGTTGCTGAACGCGGCGAGGGCGTCGCCGAAGAACATCGCGCCATGGCGGCTGATCGCGATGTCGAAGCTGCCTTCGGGGAAGGGGTGGATCTGGGCGTCCGCGTGCAGGAAGGTCGCGTTCGGCGCCGCGTCCTGGCGTGCGAGTTCGAGCATCTGCTCGGAGAGGTCGACGCCGAGCGCCGATCCGTTCTTGGCCTGCCGCGCCGCGTCGAGCGTGGTTTGCCCGCTGCCGCACCCGATGTCGAGCACGGCTTCGTGCGGCTGGATCGCGGCCGCGGCGAAGAAGTGGTCTCGGTAGGCGGCCACGCCGTCGTTGAACCGTTGCGCGCGTCTCGTCCAGAACGAGCCCTGGTCGCCGTTCCAGGCGTCGAGTTGGGCGGAGTTGGACGGGTCAACGGTTGCAGTCATGTTGCGCAGGCTATTCGGGACGGCGTTCTGGGCACTCGTCGATTTAGGGTTCGACGAAGTTGATGCTGACGGAGTGGGGTTGCATGTCGAGGTGCTGTGTTGTCGGGGGTGGGCCGGGCGGCCTGGTGCTCGCGTACTTGATGGCGCGGGCGGGGGTCGAGGTCACGTTGCTGGAGTCGCAGCCGGACTTCGACCGCGACTTCCGCGGCGACTCGTTGCACCCGGCGACGTTGGAGCTGATGGACCAGCTCGGCCTCGCTGATCGGCTGCTGGAGCTGGAGCACTTCCGCGCCACCACGTTCTCCCTGCACAGTCCCGGGTGGACGGTCAGGACCGCCGACTACGACCGCATCGGTGGCAAGTTCCCTTATGTGGCGCTGATGCCGCAGGCGCGGTTCCTGGACTTCCTCGCGCGTGAAGCCGCCGTCTACCCGAACTTCGAGCTGCGGACCAACGCGAAGGTCACCGGCCTCGTCGAGGAGGACGGGCGCGTGGTGGGCGTGCGGTGCGGCGGCGAGGTGGTGCGCGCGGACCTGGTGGTCGCGGCGGACGGGCGGTTCTCGCGCATGCGTCGGCTGGCCGATCTGCCGGTGACCTCGCTCGGCGGGGGCGGGGACATCCTGTGGTTCCGGCTGCCCCGGCGCTCCGACGATCCGCCCGAGGCTGACGTGGACATCTACTTCGGCGCTGGGCACTACATCGGGCTGCTGGGCGGGCCGGACTCGTGGCAGGTCGGCTACACGATCCAGAAGGGCGGATTCCAGCAGGCGCGGCGCGCGGGTGTGGAGCCGATCCGCGAGTTCGTGCGGGAGAACGTGCGGTGGCTCGCCGATCGCGCGGACCTGCTGACCGGCTTCGAGCAGATCACGTTGCTGTCGGTGGACATCGCACGGGCGAAGCGGTGGCACCGGCCCGGTTTGCTGATGATCGGCGACGCCGCGCACGTGATCTCGCCGGTGGGCGGCAACGGGATCTTGATGGCGGTCCAGGACGCGGTGGTCGCGGCCAACGTGCTGATTCCCGCGCTCAAGGCGGGGGAGGTCGGCGAGGACGTGCTGGCGGAGGTGCAGCGGCTGCGCGAGCCCGCGATCGAGAAGGTGCAGGCGCAGCAGGTGCGGGTGGAGCAGCGCACCGCGAAGGCGCTCGCGACCGGGCTGCCGTACCGGTTCCCGCTGGTGTTCCGGCTGCTCTGCGGGCTGGCGCCGTTCCGGAAGGCTGCGGCGCGGGCGAACGCCTACGGCCCGTTCCGGCCCCGGCTGAACCCGGCGGTGCTGGACATGTAACCCCAGTGGGGGTACAAAGGGGGTACCTAAGCGAAGGGGGGTATCCCGTGCCGAAAATCAACGTGTACCTGCCGGACGAGCTGGCCGAGGCCGTGAAGGAGACGGGCGTGCCGGTGTCCGCGATCTGCCAGCGCGCGCTGGAGCAGTCCGTGCGCCGCGTGACCGCGATCAGGGAGACCGCGCTCGGCGACCTCGACGTCGACGATCCGACCGCGCGGCTGTCGAACTACACCCAGCGCGCCCGCACGGCGGTGAAGCTCGGTATCGAGCGGGCTCGGCGCGGCGGCGCGGAGAACGTCGGCTCCGAACACCTGCTCGGCGGGATGCTGGCCGAGGGCGGCAACCTGGCGTTGCAGGTGCTCGGCGTGCTGGAGATCGACCCGGCGCAGGTGCTGCGCGAGCTGGACGGCGCGGCGGCCACGGGGGAGGGGAGCGGGCAGCGCTTCGGCAGCGACGCGGCGAACGTGCTGGAGCTGGCGGTGTCCGAGGCGATCGCGCTCGGCCACAACTACGTGGGCTGCGAGCACCTGTTGCTGGGCCTGGTTTCCGAGCCTGACGGAGCGGGTGGTCAGCTCCTGCGGACGCACGGCGCTGAGCTGCGGTTGACGCGGCGGGCGGTGACGGCGGCGCTCGCGGGATACGTGCACCTGCGTGCGCAGGCGGGTCCTCAGGCTGCTTCTCAGCCCGATGCGGCGGCGGTGCTCCAAGCGATCATGCAGCGGCTGGAGCGCATCGAGAAGCACGTGGGCCTGTGAAGCCGACCCTGGTCCTCGCGACCGCGGACACGATCGCGCAGTCCCGCAACTCGGTCGCGCGCGGGGCCGATCTGGTGCCGACAGGAGTGGTGGTCGAGGACGTTCTCGCCGAGCCCAGCTGGGATGTCACGCCGTCGACGATGCTGGCGATCGCGCGGCGGGTCCGTGACGCGCTCGTGGTCGACGGCTTCGGTGGAGTCGTTGTGGCGCACGGGTTTGACACCGTTGAGCACACGCCGTTCTTCACCGAGCTGATGGTGGGCGACGCGGGCCGGTTGGGCTCGGTGGTGTTCACCGGTGCTGTGCGGCCGCGTGATGAGCCGTTGAGCGATGCGCCCGGGAACCTGGCTTCGTCCATTGTGGCCGCTGGCAGTTCGGTGTTGCGCGGAGCCGGTGTGGTGGTGTGCGCGGGCGATGAGCTGCACGCCGCGCGGTGGGTCCGCCAGGTCGACGCCACGTCGGTCTGCGGTCTGTCGTCGGGGGTGAAACCCTTGGTGGGCAAGGTGATTGACGGCCGCGTGGTGCTGATCGGCGGTGGTGTGCCGCCCGTGCCGACGCCCGTTGGGGAGCCCGAGACCGACGTTGCGGTGATCGCCGCCTACCCCGGTGCTCGGGCGGAGCAGTTGACGGCCGTCGTGGACGCGGGGGCGCGCGGGATCGTGCTCGACGGCACCGGCATCGGCAACGTCCCCGTGGAGATGTTCGCGGCCGTGGGTGAAGTGGTGGACTGGGACATCCCGGTCGTGGTCGCTTCGCGCGCGCAGCAGCACCCGTTGGCGGACATCGGGATCGTCAGCAAGGTCGGCGCCATCGGCTCACGCGGACTCGGCGTCGGCCAGGCCCGCAGCGCGCTCATGGTGGCGTTGGGCGGAGGAGGAGTCTCCGGTGTGCGGTCGTACTTCGCGCACTTCTAGCCTCTGGTGGCTAGCGCTGCTCCTCTTCGCCCTCGCCTACTGGTCCACCCTATAGCCCCCCGCACTCCGCCGCAGCCGTCACTTCTCGCGTTTTGGCTACTTGT
>NZ_MUMH01000258.1 GCF_002155965.1 Allokutzneria sp. NRRL B-24872 | reverse complement strand
CGCAGGATCGCCGGCTCGGCGCGGTCTTCACCGGTCACGGCGGTTCCGGCGCGACGGCCGTGGCCGACGGGGCGGGAGCCGTGCTCACCGTCTCGGCGGCGTTGTCGGCACTCGCGGTGCTCAGCACCCTGGTCCTGATCAACCCGCGCCGCGTGCCGTCCCCGCCCAACATCGGTGGGTCGAACACCGCACGCGTCAAGGCGGAAAAAACGCTGGCGAAGTACCCGCGACGGAGGTGTGACTCTGCCAACGGTCCGAGCGGGGTCTGGGTTGGTTGAGATCACGATGAAACCCGTTGACGGCGTATTCGCGGCTACTTAATTTTGGGGCGAAGTGTCAGCCAATGAAAACAATTCAGAAATCGGTGGCAATCTCATGNNCGCGACCGACGGGATTCCCGGCTTCTACAAGAAGGGCGGCAACGCCTGGTACAACCACGTCTCCAAGGACAACACCCGGGTCCACGTGACCTACCGGCTGACCAACGGCCTGGATCGCACGGTGTGCCTGTCCACCGGGGCCCACATCCTCGGCCCCGCGAACGAGATCAGCAACGCCTGGTACGCCGGTCGACTCTGCTGACCTCCTCAAGAGCTGTCTGGCAGATTTCAATCGCTGATGGCATTCACGCTCGATGGCGTTGACCATGCTCCTGCGAATTGTTCCTCGACGTACTGTCAATCTCAGGCGCGCTGTTCCTGTTACCCGCGAGCTGTTGCTGCCACCACCTCGCGCACGGCGGCCAGAGTGTCATCTGGGTGGTCGAGGTGGACGCTGTGGGTCGCGCCCGGCCAGAGCAGCAGCGGCGCACCGAACGCGCTGGCCAGTCGCTGGTGGGCGAGGCGGGTCGCCGCGTCGGGCTTGCGGTCGGCCGTGACCACTGCCGAGGGCAGGCGGGGCAGGTCCTGCTCACGCATCGCCCGGGAGATGTCGGTGATGCCGTGCACCGCCGCCACCAGTTGGGGAACGTCGAACTTCGTCCTCGCCAACGCGGCGGCGCAGTCCGGTCGGAGTCGCAGCCGCCGGGTCGTCCGTTCGTTCGCGACGCGCAGGAGGGCGGCGATGAGTCGGCTGCCGAACGGAAGTGCGGCGAACCGGCTGACCACGCGCATCGTGCGTTCCAGGCGGGCGCAGATGTCGGGATCGTTGATCGGTGTGGGGTCGAGCAGCACCACGCCG
>NZ_MUMH01000257.1 GCF_002155965.1 Allokutzneria sp. NRRL B-24872 | reverse complement strand
CTCCTGGTCCGGCCCCCACGACACCGCCGACGCCGCGCGCCAGTCCTCCGCCCAGGACGCCCTCAACGCCGCCGTGGTCACCGGCGCCCTCGTCCCGTCCCCACGCCCACCCCGCCCCACCGCGTGCACCGAGCAGGGTTCTGCGTCATCTCAGGGCCGCGTCGTGTCACTGTTGTTGTGCTCCAATGGTTTCCACGGCCGCGCGCTTGGCTTCCGGCCCGGCGATCAGGTGTACGTCAGCACCGATGGCCTCCGCTACGCCGTGACCACCGCGTCCTCGTCCACCCCCGGCGGTTTCTGGGGCCGGTTCCGCGCGTGCCTGCGCATCGGGGAGTCCGCGCCGGTGTGCACGNNGGCTCCAGTTCCGTTTCGTGCGCCCTGCCGCTCGGCGTGATCCACACGTGGCTGCCGTCCTCGCGGTTCTCGCACCGCCAGTTGGAGTGCGTTTTCATGTTGTGGTGGTGTCGGCATTTCGGCCGCAGGTTCTTGATCGTGGTGTTCGTTCCGTCGAATGGGCAGCAGTGATCCAAATCGCAGCGGTGTGCCGGTTGCTGGCATCCGATCGCCGTGCACCTCGGGTAGCGGGCGTTGATGAGTTCTCGCTGTTTCGCCGTGGGACGGTAGGCGTCGCTGACTTCCTCCGCCATGCCGGTGGCGGGGTCGGTCAGGATGCGTTTCCAGATACCGCCCGCTGCAATGTCCTGGGCCACGCTCGTCGGGATCGGTCCGTATCCGGCGAGCATCCCGGGATCATCGGTCAAGCCGAGCAGGGCGGTCACCGGCATCGTCAGGTAGACCATCGTCTGGCCCTGCGGGGCGGGGGTGTCGAGTCCCAGCAACAGGTCGCGGGCGACGTCGGCGCGTTTCTGGTCCAGCGTTCGGTCGTCTTTGGGGAGACTGCGCGCGATGCGGTCGATGTGGTCATAAGCCATGGCGGTGTCGTGGGCGGTGAACGCCAGGCGAAGTTCAGCCATGCCGTCGTCGAGGTTG
>NZ_MUMH01000256.1 GCF_002155965.1 Allokutzneria sp. NRRL B-24872 | reverse complement strand
GCGGCCGCGGCCGCCGCCCCCACGCGGAGGCTGTGTTTACGCAGCACGGAATTAGTACCTCTCCGTCATGGCCGACTTCCCCACGTGCAGCCGACTCGGCTTGCAACCTAGACCCGGGAAATCGCGGGACACCAGGACGTTTTCTTCACATCCACCTGGTGGGACTGACATCCTCAGCCCGTGCGCCGCACCGCCGCGCGCAGGCGTTCGTGCAGGTCACGCAGGCCAGAGCGCTGTGTTCGCACCTCCACCACGCGCAGTCCCGAACCCGGCCGCAGTGCGTGAAGAAATTCTTCACGGGTGTCCACCTCAACATGCGGAACCCGGTACGCGGCGCACAAAGGGGCGAGATCCGCGCCGTGCGGCGTAGCGAAAACTCGCTCGAAGGAATCAGCGTGCTCGGCCGATCCCTGCTCCAACAGCGAGAAGATCCCGCCGCCGTCGTCGTTGAGCACCACGATCGTCAGGTCCGGCCGTTGCTCCGCCGGACCGATCAGCAGGCCGTTGGCGTCGTGCAGGAACGTCAGGTCGCCGAGCAGCGCCGCGCCCCACGACCCGATCCGCTCATCGGCGTCGTGCGCGCCCAGAACGGCTCCGACAGCGGAGGAAACGCTGCCGTCGATCCCGGCGAGGCCCCGGTTGGCCAGCACGTCCGGCCGCGCGGTCGCCGCGACCAGGTCGACGTCGCGCACGGGGTTGGAGGAGCCGAGGAACAGCACCGCGTCGCGCGGCATCGCGGCGAGGAGGTCCCGGGCGACGTGCAGTCCGGTCGGCCACGGCTCCGCCGCGAGGAAGTCCTCGACGGCGCGCGCGGCAGCTTCATCCGCCTTCTGCCAGCTGTTCAGCCATTCCGGCTCGGCCTCGCGGTCGACCAGCGAGAGCGGGCCGACCGAGGTCGCCTGGTGCTGCGGGTCGGTCCAGTCCGCGCCGTGGTCGACGACGTGCACCAGCGGGGTCGTGCGCAGCAGCCGCTGCACCGCGCGCGTCAGGGTCGGGCGGCCGACGACGACGAGCGCTTCGGGGCGGAGTTCTTCCACGCCCAGCAACAAGGTCCCGTGTCGCAGCAGCGTCGCCTTGGTCGAGCTGACACCACCCGCACCGCCCGGCTCGGCGAGCACCGGCCAGCCGCGCTCCGCCGCGATCTCACCGATCTCGTTGCCAGCGCTCCACTTCGCCGCGCCAACGACGACGAGCGTGCGCGCGGGGAGGTCGACCGACTCGACAGCGACGATCTCGCCGCTGGTTCTCCTCGTCGTCCAAGGGGCGTCGTTTTCCCTGCCCGCCAACGATTCCGGCCAGGTTTCGTCTGCGGTGTCCGGCACCAGCGGCTCGCGGAACGGAATGTTCACGTGCACCGGGCCGTCGTGCTCGGCGCGGGCGACCACGCGGCAGATCATGCTGCGCCACACGGCGTTCTGACCCTGCCGGGTCTCAGCGACGGGGAAGTCCACTGTGGACACATGCGGCGTGAAGATCCCGTGCTGCCACGTGGTCTGGTTGGCCCCGGTGCCCATCAACTCCGGTGGCCGGTCGGCCGTCAGCAGGATCAGCGGCTCCGCCGAGTGGAAGGCCTCCAGCACGGCGGGGTGCAGGTTCGCCACGGCCGTGCCCGAGGTGCAGGCGAGCGCCACGAGCCCCCTGCGCTGCCCGGGCAGGCCCAGCCCCTTGGAGAGGCCCAGCGCGAGGAAGCCAGCGCTGCGCTCGTCGATCCGCACGTGCAGGGTGAGCCGCCCGGCCTTCGCCGCGTCGTGCAGCGCGAAGGACAGCGGGGCGTTGCGCGAGCCGGGGCAGAGCACGACATGCCGGACGCCGCTGCGGACGAGTTCGTCGACCACGACGCGCGCCTGCGCTGTAGACGGGTTCACCGGTTCAACACCCTTTCCTGGACCCGCCTATTCTCGCAGGCGTGCCGTCCAACCAGGTCTCAGAGCTGTTCGATCCGGCCGCGTGGCGGGTCGTAGAGGGCTTCGACTTCACCGACATCACCTACCACCGCGCCGTGGACCAGGGCACGGTGCGGATCGCCTTCAACCGCCCGGAGGTGCGCAACGCCTTCCGCCCGCACACCGTCGACGAGCTGTACCGCGCGCTCGACCACGCGCGGATGAGCTCCGACATCGGCTGTGTGCTGCTGACCGGCAACGGACCGTCCGCGAAGGACGGCGGCTGGGCCTTCTGCTCCGGCGGTGACCAGCGCATTCGTGGCCGCGACGGCTACCGCTACGCCGAGGGCGAGACTTCCGAAACCATCGACCCGGCGCGCGCGGGGCGGCTGCACATCCTGGAGTGCCAGCGGCTGATCCGCTTCATGCCGAAGGTCGTCATCGCCGTGGTCCCGGGCTGGGCGGCCGGTGGCGGGCACAGCCTGCACGTGGTGTGCGACCTCACGATCGCCAGCGCCGAGCACGCGAAGTTCAAGCAGACCGACGCCGACGTGGGCAGCTTCGACGCGGGCTACGGCTCGGCCTACCTGGCGCGGCAGACCGGCCAGAAGTTCGCGCGCGAGATCTTCTTCCTCGGCCGCACCTACGACGCCGAGAAGATGCACCGGATGGGCGCGGTCAACGAGGTCGTGCCGCACGCGGAGCTGGAGTCCACGGCGTTGGAGTGGGCGAAGGAGATCAACGGCAAGTCGCCGACCGCGCAGCGCATGCTCAAGTACGCGTTCAACATGATCGACGACGGCCTGGTCGGCCAGCAGCTGTTCGCGGGCGAGACCACGCGCCTGGCCTACATGACCGACGAGGCCGTCGAGGGCCGCGACTCCTTCCTGGAGAAGCGCGCGCCCGACTGGTCCCGCTTCCCCTACTACTACTGATGCGCGAGCTGGTCGCGGTCTCGTCCCCCGACGTCCTCGGGGCGTTGGGTGCGGCGCTCGACGGCACGGGCCCGGCCCTGCTGCCGATCGCGCCGGGCGAGACCGCGCCTGCCTCCTTGACGGGTCCCGTCAAGGAGGAGATCGCGCTGGCCGTGGCCACTTCGGGCTCGACCGGTGAGCCCAAGGGCGTGCTGCTGTCGGCTGCGGCCCTGCGTGCTTCGGCCGAGGCCACGCACGCGCGGCTCGGTGGGCCGGGCACCTGGCTGCTCGCGCTCAGCCCGCACCACATCGCCGGAGTGCAGGTGCTGATCCGGTCGCTGCTGGCCGGGTCGGAGCCCGGAGTGCTTACCGGCCAAGGGTTTCGGCCGTCCGCCTTCGCCGACGCCGCGCGCGCCGTGCTGGACCGTCCTGGGCGGCACTACACGTCTCTGGTGCCGACGCAGCTGGTGCGGCTGCTTGCTGACGGTGGAGCTGGCCTGGAAGCCCTGGCGGCCTTCGACGGCGTGCTGCTCGGCGGGGCCGCGACTCCGGCTGAGCTGCTCTCCCAGGCTCGCGCGGCGGGCGTCGCGGCGGTCACCACCTACGGCATGAGCGAGACCTGCGGCGGCTGCGTCTACGACGGGGTTCCGCTGGACGGAGTGCGGGTGCGGCTCGACCAGGACGGCCGGATCTCGTTGTCCGGCCCGGTGTTGGCCAGCGGCTATCGCGGCGCATCCGCTTCGGCCTTCGCCGAAGGGTGGTTCCACACCAACGACCTCGGCCAGTTCGAGCCCGATGGCCGGCTCACCGTGCTCGGCCGGGCCGACGACATGATCATCTCCGGCGGCGTGAACGTGGCTCCCGCGCTCGTGGAACGGGTCCTGTGCGCTGAGCCGGACGTGCTGGAGGCGTGCGTGCTCGGACTGCCCCATCCCGAGTGGGGTCAGCTCGTCGCCGCCGCCGTCGTGCCCGCTGACCAGGCAGTTCCACCCAGCCCTTCGCGTCTGCGCGCACTCGTCAGCGCCCAGCTCGGCGGAGCTTTCGCCCCCAAGCGCATCGAACTGGTCCCCGAACTGCCGCTGCGCGGGCCGGGCAAGGTCGACCGCCGCGCCCTCGCCGCAATGATGATCAACATGAAGGATAGCGGCATTATTTCACGTTAGGCAGAATGGTTACTCGCTGCCTCAATTGCTTCGCAGGTTGTTGACAATCCACCAACCGCGAAGTTTCCCTTGCGCCGTGCGGGATGCGTGCCCTCCTGCTGCGAGTTCGCTCGCTACACGCGTCCCGGGAACGGAGAGCAGTCGTGGCTTCGACCAGACTGCGGCGAGCTGTGGCGTCCGCCGCCCTGTGCGCCGCTTTGGGCACGACCTTCCTGTCGATCGGCCCGGTCTCCCTGGCCGCTCCCGCGGAGACCGCGTGGAACCCCGACCTCAGCCAGATCACCGACGACGACGCCAACGTCCGCTTCACCGGCGGGGCGCTGCGCCTCGCCGGTGAGCCCGTCCGCTCGGCCAGCGCCATGCACGACCGGGACGAGGGCAGCCTCGTGCTCGCCGCGCACGAGCTGGCCGCGCCCGCCAACCGCATCGGCGCCACCCTCGACGCCACCGTCCCCGGCGACGCCCAGGTCTCCGTCGACGTGCGCGGCGAGCTGGCCGGTGGCGAGTGGAGCGAGTGGACCACCGCCCCCGCCGAGCTGCCCGAGGCCACCAAGCGCGTCGAGGTCCGCGTCGCC
>NZ_MUMH01000255.1 GCF_002155965.1 Allokutzneria sp. NRRL B-24872 | reverse complement strand
GGCGCGCGTCGGCACACCGGCGCCCGCGCGGGCCAACAGCGAACTCGCGCTGGCCCAGATGCGCGAACTCGGCAACGAGTGGGGCGAGGCGCTGGCGCTGCGCGTGCGCGGCCTGGTGCACCGGGCGGAGGGCAGCGCGCACGAGGCGATGGTCTGCGCGCTGCGCAGTTCGCGGATGTTCCACGACATTGCCGACCGCTACGAGCACGCACTGTCCACAGTGGAGCTCGGAAGGGCGTTCATGGCGCTGGGCAAGCCCGGCGAGGCTGACCGCGCCTGGCGGGAGGCCCTGTCGATCTACCAGGAGATCGGCAGCTACCAGGCCGCCAGGGTCCACGAACTCCTCGGTGGCTAGGGCAGCTGCGGCGGCTCCAGCAGGAGCACTGACGGCACGAGTTCCGGTGCGACCAGGCGCAGCAGGTTGTAGCCGATCCCGGCCCTGCCGTGCATCAGCCCCGGCACCGACTCCGGCCGCGCGGGACCGGTGCGCCAGCCCGCTTCTCGGCCGCGGTCGCGCACCGCGCNNTCGAGCGCGCCGAGGTCGCCGTGGCACAGGCCGTGGTCGCCGACGGAGGCCAGCAGCTCGCCGGTCTCGCCGAACAGTGCCAGCGCGGTGGTGCGCTCGGCGGCGTCCAGGTCGTCCTCGACGTCCCAGTGCGAGCCGAGCGCGGCGATGCCCGCCCTGGCCAGGCCGACCCCGGGAATCCCGTGGCACCAGCCCAGCAGCGGGGCGTCGCCGTTGGCCGCCGTGCAGCCCTCCGTCCTCGGCGCGGCCCAGTCGTGCCGGTCGGGGTGCAGGTGGTCGCGCTCGTGGCGCAGCGCGGCGTGCACGGTCTCGGCNNCGCCGCGTGCGCCACCTCCAACGCCTGCGAGCCCGGCAGCACCTCGTGCAGCCCGAGCGCCACGAGTATCGCGCCGACGCTGCCGCTGACCAGGTCGAAGCGCTGGTCGTGCTGGACGTGCGCGGCGAGCGGGCGCAGCAGCGACTGGGCGAGGCCGAGCAGGTCCTGCCGGTCGAGCAGGACCGAGGTGTGCGTCAGGTAGTGGATCAGCCCGCCCACCGCGCCGAAGGCCCCGGCGTCCGGCCGCTCCAGCGCGCTCCGGCCGAGCGCTTCGGCGGCGCCGCGCCCCCACCGCGCGAGGTGGTCGGCGACGGCGTGCGCGGTCC
>NZ_MUMH01000254.1 GCF_002155965.1 Allokutzneria sp. NRRL B-24872 | reverse complement strand
GGGCGTGGTGGGACGGCTCGGAGGAGGGCTGGGGCCAGTTCCGCGACTGGGTCTACATCGGGGCCAACGAGCAGGACCCGAGGATGTACGCCGAGGCCTACCAGCGCCTGGAACCGCTCGGCGCGTCGCCGCTCACCGAACGGATCGAAGCGTTGCGAGCGCTCGGCTTCACCGTCACGGGCGTTCAGGCGGCTGAGGCCAGCGACGACGGGGGAGAGGAGAAGGAAAAGGAGACGGAGTACGTTCCCCCGGGCCTGCGAAGCCGGGAACAACGGGACGCCCGTCGGAGAGAGCGCGAAGAGCAGCCGCTCAGCGACCTGGAACGACGGGCGCAGGAGCGCCGGCGTGCCACACAGGAGTGGCGCGAGGGGGTGTACAGGCCGTACCGCCGCAGTTTCGCCAGCCTGCGCGAGGGGCGCATCGTCTTTGAGCGAGCCGCGTCGAACCACGAGTCCGAACTCGACCCTGGCCTCGACCCGGTAGCCGTCATCCGCTCAGTCGACCTTCACCTGGTCGAGTTCGGTCGGGGCCGCGGCCCGGACTCGGTGCAGTTCATGATCGTGCTTCCCCCTTACCGAGGGCGGTCGCAGGGTTACCTCATCGGCGAGATGCGCGAGAACGACCTGAGCGTCTTCCACATCGGGCCGACCGGGGGAGGCCGGTGGAGTTCGCTGCTGGAAGAACCGCACGAGAACAGGCCCGGCTGACCCTCATGCCCGAGGGCGCAGCCCGGCGACCATCCTGGTGAAGACGGCGGTGTACTCGGCCTTCACCAGGGACTTGTCCTCCGGTGCGGCCTGGGCCAGGGCGATCCCGGCCGCGCCGAGCATGCTGAAGAGCAGCCGGGTGGTGGTTCGTAGGGGCTGCGGGTCGATGTCGCCGCTGTCGATCATCGCCGTGACGAGCTGTTCGACCAGCCGGTAGGAGGCGTCCTGCTCGGCCGCCTGCCAGTACGCCGAGCCGAGCGCGATCGGCGCCTCCAGCCACACGACCCTGCCGAACACCGGGTCGCAGCAGTGCTCCAGGAAGACCTCCAGCGCTGCGAGCGCGGCCTCCCACGGGGTCGCCGCCCGCGCCGCCGCGGCCGCTGAGGCCCGCGTCGCCTCCGAGTCCAGCTCCTCGAAGGCGGCGGCGAACAACGCGGTCTTGTTGGCGAAGTGGTGGTAGATCGCGCCGCGGGTGGCCTGCACGTCGGTGGCCACGTCCTCCAGCGCCGTCCCCGCGAAGCCCCGCTCGGCGAACCGCCTGCCGGCCGCCGCCAGCACCGCGGCCCTGGTGGCCTGGGCGTACTGCTCGCGCCGGCTCCTGGTGGTCGACATGCGCACAGCCTACGACATACATTGTGTATGTCACCGACGCTGTGTACGTCGCGGCCACCCGTGGAGGAGAGCCCGATGACCGTGCCCGATGAGCTCCTGTACAACCCCTTCGCTGAGGGGTATTTCGACGATCCGTACGCGCAGTACAAGGTGTTGCGCGACGAGGACCCGGTGCACCAGCACCCGCTCGGGTTCTGGTTCGTCTCCCGCCACTCCGACGTCTCGACGCTGCTCCGGGCCGGGCTGTCGGTCGAGGTGCGCAACCTCGCACCCGGCGACTTCCGGGATCAAGTCGTGCCGGAGGCGGGGCGCGGGGCGCTCGACCTGTCCATGCTCGACCGCGATCCGCCCGACCACACGCGGCTGCGTTCGTTGGTCACCAAGGTCTTCACGCGTCGCCGTGTGGCTGCGCTGCGC
>NZ_MUMH01000253.1 GCF_002155965.1 Allokutzneria sp. NRRL B-24872 | reverse complement strand
CCAGTCTCCCGTCGCAGAGAGAGATCCCCACATCATGAGCGGTGACCGACCAGGTGTACAGGTACGTCGAGCGGTGCCGGAGGGCTGCTTCGAGTTGAGCTTGGACATCGAGCGCGTGTTGAGCCTCTCTGCCCGACAGCCCATCAGGGCCGAGTTCCGGTTCTCGCCGGAGGCCCCCCTGGTCGTGTGCGTGGAGTTCCTCGTCCAGGGCGGCACGCGTGTGCTGTGGCGGATCGGCCGCGACCTCCTTCGGCAGGGACTGCGCTCTGCGAGCGGCTTCGGTGACGTGCGGATGTGGCCGTCGCAGTCCAGGGAGCCGGTCACCGCATGGCTGCAGCTGACCGCCAGGGACACGGCGGCCCTGTTCGAGATACCCGCACGCCCGCTTGCGGAGTGGCTGGAGTACACCTATGAGCTCGTTCCGGCCGGTCGCGAGCTCGCCACGATCGACTGGGCCGCCACCTCCGAGGACCTGCTTCGGAGCCCCAAGGCACAGCCCGAGTGATCACCGGGGGCAGGATGCCCGCCGACGGCTCGGCGACCGAGGGCGCCGAGCGCCGCGACGCGGCGGGTGCGCAGGAGAACTCGTCTGTCGATCACTGGGTCCCCCTGACGGACCGGGCGGGAGGGGGCGTACGAGCACGGAGCCGGTGGCTGCCTGGACAGCGGAGGACTCGGCATCGACCCCGGCCGCCCAGGCGGGCGACGTGTCCGCTCCGGCCCTGCTTGTTGGACCGGCACCGGCCCGCGATGCGCGCGGTGGCGGTCAGCCTGCTGGGGCCGGGCCCGGACGGGGACGACATCGTGCAGGAC
>NZ_MUMH01000252.1 GCF_002155965.1 Allokutzneria sp. NRRL B-24872 | reverse complement strand
CTTTGAGGACAGGCCCTAGCCACGCGGAGTATCTCGGCCCTACGGTCTCCTGGCAGGCGGGTGAAGCGTGGCAACGGCATGTGTACCACTGGTACACCCCACCGGTGCGCACCGCAAGCCAACACCTCACCTTAATAGCACCTTAAAATGGCCCGAATAATTCCTTAGAACGACCACGAAGAGTACGTAAACAATTTCCCTGGAATTCTGTTAAAATCGATCTGGACGTCAGGTCTTGTCGTTACGTGAAGCTCGCGTCACAGTTTTTCCATCACCCTGCTCGGTTCTTCCTCCCCTGCCGGAGGAACCGACAACGGCGCTTTCTCGTTCCAGACGCACCGGCCTGACCCTGACCAGTTGACCCGACGACACCTTCGGGGGGTGTTTCGGCAGTGACCCTGGCCCACCAGATCCCGGCCCACCAGCTCCAGCCCCAGCAGCAGCTCCAGGCCCGGCAACTTCCGTCCCAGCAGCTTCTGTCCCAGCAGCGCACGATCGACCAGGAGCTCAGCGAGGTGCTTCGGACCGGCCCGTTCGACCTGGCGCTGCGGACCGCGCTCGACCGGCGCGGCCTGCCGCTGGACCGCATCCAGGACCGCCTCGCCGCGCAGGGCGTGACGGTGAGCCTGTCCACGCTGAGCTACTGGCAGCGCGGGCGGCGGCGCCCGGAGCGAGCCGACTCGCTGCGCGCGATCGCGCTGCTGGAGGACATCCTCCGGCTGCCGAGGCGCTCGCTGAGCAGCCTCATCGGGCCGCCCCGGCCGCGCGGGCGGGGCGTGCGCGCCCAGGAGCGGCTGAGCCTGACCGACCTCTACGGCGCCGACTCCGACGTGAGCAAGGCGCTGGGCACCTCCTACGAGCACATCAACGCCAAGCTCGACGCGCTGTCGCTGCACGACGAGGTCACCGTCGGCACCGACCGCGCGCTGCGCCGCGTGCGCTCCTGCCAGGTCCAGCGGGCCAACGCCGACGGCGCCGACCGGCTCGTGGTGATCTTCCGGGGCGACGCCGACCAGCCGCTGCCGACCGGCCTGCGCTCGCTGTCCGGGCAGCGGTGCGTGACGCGCTACGACCGCGAGCGGATGGTCATGGTCAACGAGCTGTTCTTCGCGCGCCGGCTGGCCAAGGGCGAGAGCGTGCTCGTCGAGTACGAGGTCGAGTTCGCCGATCCGGGCACCAAGCCGAGCTCCTGTTACGAGCGCTGCCTGCGCACCAACGTGCCGCAGTACCTGCTCCAGGTGCGCTTCGAGGGCGAACTGCCCGCGCACTGCCACCGCTCCACCCGCCTCGGCCTCGGCGCGCGGGACGACCGCCGCGCCGTGAGCGTGGACCTCACGCGCATGGCCTACCTGCACGCGCTCGACTGCCAGAAGGGCTTCCACGGCATCAACTGGCAGTGGTGACGCACAGGCTCAAGCCCTGAACGACCCCTTCA
>NZ_MUMH01000251.1 GCF_002155965.1 Allokutzneria sp. NRRL B-24872 | reverse complement strand
GCGGGCGCAGCCGCCCCGAGCGCATCGAGTCGCTGAAGGCCGTCGAGCTGCTCGAAGAAGTGCTGCGGCTGCCGCCGAACTCGCTGCTCAACCTGCTCGGCCCGCGCCGTCCGCGCGGTCGCTGGCAGGCCGGGGCCCCGCGCCCGCTGACCTTCGACCGNNNCGAGCGCGACGGCGTCGACCGCGTGGTGGCGATCTTCCGCGGCGACGACCCGGACCAGCAGATCCCCTCGGTGATCACCGTCCAGTACGGCGAGCTGGGCCGGGTGTGGTCCGACGACGACTCCGGCTTCCTGGTCTTCGAGATCCTCTTCGACCGCATGCTCGACCGGGGTGAGACCACGGTCGTGGAGTACGAGATCGTCTTCCCCGAGGGCGGGGCCGTCGCGCTGTCCTCCGACCGCCGGGCCCGCTACCCGGTCCGCGAGTACCTGCTCCAGGTGCACTTCGACGCCGCTGCGGTTCCGCGCCGGGTCTTCGAGTTCAGCAGGCACAACGCGCAAAACCCCGACCACATGCGCAACGAATTGTTGCTCGGGCGTTCCGGAATGGTGCACTCGCTGCACAGCGAATGCGTTCCCGGAGTGCACGGAATCAGCTGGGAATGGTAACGACCCGCGCGTCCCGATAAAGGGCGCGCGGGCCGTTCAGTACGAGCAGCCGGGCTTTAGCTCGCCGTCTGCACGGACAGTCCGTAGTAGCTCAGCG
>NZ_MUMH01000250.1 GCF_002155965.1 Allokutzneria sp. NRRL B-24872 | reverse complement strand
GTTCGGGACTGGTTTCCGGCCTGTTGGCAAGGTTAACTAGTTCCCCACCTAGGACGGCCGCGCAGGCGCGGCTGAGGTGGGAGGAGCCATGACCCTCGACTCGGTCACCCCGGTCGTCGGGCGTGCGGACACGCGCTCCATCGCCGAGATCGACGACCCCGAACTCCTGGCAGCGCTGCGCACCGGCCCGTTCTCCGAGGCGTTGCGCGTGGCGATCCGCCGCAGCGGCCTCGCGCTGGAACGCGTGCAGTCCCGCCTGCTGACCCGCGGCGTCCGGGTCAGCCTCGCCACGCTGAGCTACTGGCAGCNNGCGCCCGCTGACCTTCGACCGGCTGTGGACCGACCACTGGGCGCTGGAGAGCGTCCTGGAAGAGGCGGCGAGCGACCGGCTGAACGAGCACGTCACCGGGCTGACCATCAGGGACCAGTACTGGATCGGTGCCGACCGGACCGAGCGCCGCGTGGTCACCAGCCAGGTGCTGCGCGCCGAGCGCGACGGCGTCGAC
>NZ_MUMH01000025.1:1559-97084 GCF_002155965.1 Allokutzneria sp. NRRL B-24872 | reverse complement strand
GCGACGTGCGCGGCGGCCAGCTCGCCGACGGAGTGCCCGAGCACCACCTCCGGGCGCACGCCGAACGAGGTGATCAGCTTGAACAGGGCCACTTCCAGGGCGAACAGCGCGGGCTGCGCGTAGCCGGTCTCATCGAGGGCGCTGCTCTCCAGCACCTCGCGCAGCGGCCGGTCGAGGTGCCGGTCCAGCTCCGTGATCACCTCGTCATAGGCTGCGGCGAACACCGGGTGGTGGGCGGCCAGGTCGAGCCCCATCCGCGCGCGCTGGCTGCCCTGCCCGGTGAACAAGAACGCCAGGCGCTCGTCCGGGTCGGCAACCCCGGTCACCAAGCCTTGATCCGCGCGTCCCTGGGCGAGTGCGTCAAGCGCATCAACCCCGAAGGCGACGGCGCTGTGCTCGAAGGCCGACCGCGACAACAGCGAGAAGCCGAGGTCGCCGAGGTTGTCCGTCAACGGCCGCACAGCGATGGCCTGCGCACGCAACGCCGCCTCGCTCCGGCCGGACAGCACCAACGGCAAGTCTGCACAAAGTGCCGCGCGCGGACTGTCCTCTGTGGAGGGTGCCTCCTCGATGATGGCGTGCGAGTTCGTTCCGCTGGCCCCGAAGGACGAGATGCCGAACCGTCGCATTCGCTCACCGCGCACCCACGGTTGCGCCTCGGTGAGCAGCGACACCGAGCCCGACGTCCACTCGACCTTTGTGGACGGCGCTTCCGCGTGCAGCGTCTTCGGCAGCTCACCGTGCTGGAGAGCCAGCACCATCTTGATCAGACCGGCGACACCGGCCGCCGCCTGCGTGTGACCGACGTTGGACTTCAGCGACCCCAGCCACAACGGCTGCGCGCGGTCCTTGCCGTAGGTGGCCAGCAGCGCGTCCGCCTCGATCGGATCGCCGAGCGTCGTGCCGGTGCCGTGCGCCTCAACTGCGTCCACATCGGACGGTGTGAGCCCCGCGTCGGCCAGCGCCTGCCGGATGACTTCCTGCTGCGCCAGGCCGTTCGGCGCGGTGAGGCCGTTGGAGGCGCCGTCCTGGTTGACCGCGCTCCCGCGCAGCACCGCCAGGATCGGGTGCCCGTTGCGCTGAGCGTCGGAAAGCCGCTCCAGCAACACCATCCCGACGCCCTCGCCGAAACCGGTCCCGTCCGCGTCCTCGGAGAAGGACTTGCAGCGGCCGTCGCGCGCGAGCCCGCCCTGGCGCGCGAACTCCAGGAACATCGTCGGCGTGTTCAGCACGGTCACACCGCCGGCGAGCGCCAGCGAGCACTCGCCCCGGCGCAGCGACTGCGCGGCCAGGTGCAGCGCCACCAGCGAGGAGGAGCACGCGGTGTCCACGGTCAACGTCGGCCCGTGCAGCCCGAGGGTGTAGGCGACGCGGCCAGAGGCGACGCTGCCCGCGCTGCCGTTGACCAGGTACCCCTCGACATCCTCCGGAGGCGCGGCCACCCGCGTCCCGTAGTCGTTGTACATCACCCCGGCGAACAGGCCGGTTCTCGTGCCGTGCAAGGACTTCGGGTCAATGCCCGCGCGCTCGACCGCCTCCCACGAGGTCTCCAACAGCAGCCGCTGCTGCGGGTCGATGGTCAGCGCCTCGCGCGGGCTGATGCCGAAGAACTCCGCGTCGAACTCGGCGGCTTCGTAGAGGAATCCGCCCTCGCGGGAGTAGCCGTCCAGCCGCTCGGTCTCCCAGCCGCGGTCGGCCGGGAACGCGCCGATCGCGTCGCCTCCGGCCGTGAGCAGTCGCCACAGGTCCTCGGGCGTGCGCACGCCGCCGGGCAGACGGCAGCTCATCGCGACGATGGCCACCGGCTCCGTCACATTGGACAGAGCGGCCTCGGCCAGCTTCTGCCGGGCCTCGTGCAGGTCGGCGGTGACCCGCTTCAGGTACTGCCGCAGCTTTTCTTCGTTTGACACCGGGCTCGCCCCCTCACAGCTTCTCGTCGATGAACGCGAACAGGTCGTCATCGCTGGCATCGGCCAACGTCTCCGCGACGGACGGCGGCCCGCCGATCCGCTCGGTCAGCTCCCGCAGCCTGGCCCGCACGTCGGGCAGTCGCGCGTCGTCGGGATCGACGCCGTCGAGCAACCCGGCCAGCTCCTCCAGCCGCTCCAGCACCGGGTCTGGCCGGTCCGCACCGAGCCCGGCAAGCAGGTGATCGGCCAGCGCACGAGGCGTGGGGTGCTGGAAGACCAGCGTCGCGGGCAGCCGCAGCCCGGTCGCCGCAGTGAGCAGGTTCCGCAACTCGATCGCGGTCAGCGAGTCGAACCCGAGCTCGTGGAACGCTTGCCCCGCACCGATCACGTCGGTGTCACCGTGCCCGAGCACCCGCGCCGCGCCACCGCGCACGAGGTCGAGCAGGATGCGGCGGCGGCCGTCGTCGTTGGCCGCGCTCAACTCGCGCAGCAACGCGTTGGAGTCCTGCTCCTCAGTCACCGCCGCGGCCACGGTCCTGCTGACCCGCGCGGGCACAAGACCGCGCAACAGCAACGGAACCGACTCGGAGCTCTGCCGCAACGCCGTGCGGTCCAACCGCATTGGCACCACCAGCGCCTCATCGACGCTCAGGGCCAAGTCGAACAGCGCCAAGCCCTGTTCAGCGCTCATCGGCGCGAGCCCGGACCGATGCATCCTGGCCAGGTCAGCCTGGTCGAGGTGCCCGGTCATCCCGGTCGCCTGCTCCCACAGCCCCCACGCCAGCGACACACCTGGCAGGCCCCGCGCTCGGCGGAACGACGCGAGCGCGTCGACGAACGTGTTGGCGGCGGCGTAGTTGCCCTGCCCGGGGCGCCCCAACAGCCCGGCGGCACCCGAGAAGAGGACCAGTTCGGTGTCGTCTTCAAGGAGTTCGTGCAGGTTGAGCGCGGCATCGACCTTCGGCCGCAGCACCGCGTCCAGCCGCTCCGGGGTCAGCGACTCAATCGCCGCGTCGTCCAGCACCCCGGCCGCGTGCACGACCGCGTCGACCGGGTTCGCCTCCAGCAGCCGGGCCAATGCCTCGCGGTCAGCCGCATCGCACGCCTCAACCCGCACGTCCAGGCCAGCCAGTTCGTCCGGGACCGATCCTCCGCTGCGGCTCGCCAGCACGATGTGCCGAACTCCGTGCCGTGCGACAAGATGCCGCGCGAGGAGGGTGCCGAGGGTCCCGGTTCCGCCAGTGATCAACACTCGCGTGTCGGGGCCGAACGGCGTGCGCTGCGCGGCGGTCGCGCGAGCCAGCCTCGGCACGTGGAGGGTGCCGTCGCGCAACGCGAACTGCGGCTCTCCTGTGGCGAGCGCGGCGGCCAGGGCTTGCCGTGAGGAGTCCTCGTCGTCCATGTCGGCCAGCACGAACCGGCCGGGGTGCTCGGACTGCGCGGACCGCACCAGACCCCAGATCGCGGCGGCCGGCAGGTCAGGCACGTCCTCGCCGGGCCGGGCGGCGATCGCGCCATCGGTGAGCAGGACCAGCGTGGAGGCGGCGAAACGCTCGTCGGCCAGCCACTCCCGCAGCAGCGCGAGCGCCTGCCCGGTCAGCCGCCGCACGCGCTCGGGTGTGGCGGGCGAACCGCACCGCAAGGACGCCAGGACCACGGCGGGCACCGGGTCCGCGAGCCCAGCGGAGGTCGCGGACCGCAGCAGCTCCGGCTCGATCTCGCCCAGCTTGAAGTCGTCGGTCCCCAGCACGGCCCAGTTCCGCGCCGCATCATCCACAGTGGACGGAAGTGCCACGCGAGCCCAGTCGACCCGGTGCAGCGAGTCAGCTCCGACCGCGCGAAGGTCCGCGTCGAAGCGGCGCATCGCCAACGACTCCAGCGAGAACACCAGCGAGCCGGACGGATCGGTCGCGGTCACGGAGAACGCGTCCTCCCCCGCCCCGGTCAACCGAACCCGCAGCGTCCGCGCTCCCGTCGCATGGAGCTGGAACCCCTGCCACGCAAACGGCAGCATCACCTCGCTCGCGTTGACGAAGCCACCGAGAGACCACGGCTGCAAGGCGGCGTCGAGCAGCGCGGGGTGCGCCCCGAAGCCGCCGGCGTCGGCCTCGTCGGAGAGCACGACCTCCGCGAAGACCTCACCGTCCCGCACCCACGCCGCGCGAACACCCTGGAACACAGGACCGTAGAAGTAGCCACGCTCGGCAAGACGCGCGTAGAACTCAGTCGCGGCAACAGGTTCCGCGTTCACAGGCGGCCACTCGACCGGCACGTGCTCGACATCAACGGCCTCGGCCAGGACTCCAGTCGCGTGCCGAGTCCACTCCTCGTCGTCACCGCCGCGCGAAGCGATCGTGACGGTCCGACGGCCGTTCTCCTCGGCGGAGACCAACACCTGCAAGCGCAGGGCACCACGTTCAGGCAGGACAAGCGGCGTCTGGAGCGCGAGTTCTTCCAGCCTGCCGAATCCGACCTCGTCCCCAGCGCGCACCGCCAGCTCGACGAGCGCGGTCCCCGGCAGCAGCACAGTCCCCGACACGGCGTGCTCGGCCAGCCACGCGTGCGTGCTCAACGACAAGCGGCCGGTCAGCACCAGACCACCGTCTTCGAGCGTGACGGCAGCGCCCAGGAGCGGGTGCTCGGCGTCGTCAACACCGAAGCGGTCGGCGGCGGCCGGGCCAACGCTCGCGGGCGAGGTGTTCAGCCAGTAACGGCGGCGCTGGAAAGGGTAGGTCGGCAGGTCGATGCGCCGACCACCACGCACGGCTGGCGACCAGTCCACGTCGACACCGCGCACGTAGGCTTCGGCCAGCGAGGTCAGGAATCGCCGCCGCCCACCGTCTTCACGGCGCAGCGAGCCGACCACGAGCACGTCCTGAGCAGTTTCCTGGATCGCCACCGCGACACCGGGATGCGGACTGCACTCGATGAACGCGTCATAGCCCTCGTCGGCGAGGTCGCGCACGGCCTGTTCGAAGTGGACAGTCTGCCGCAGATTCCGGTACCAGTAATCAGCATCCACGACCGCCGTGTCGATCCACTCGCCGGTCACCGTGGACTTGAAAGCGACCGTGCCAGTACGAGGACGGATCGGGGCGAGCGCGCGCAGAACCTCGTCCTGGATGGCCTCCACGTGCGCGGAGTGCGAGGCGTAGTCCACCGGGATCAACCGAACCCGAACACCCTCAGCCACCAAGTCGTCGAGCAACGCCTTCAACGGCTCAACATCACCGGAGACGACCACCGAAGACGGCCCGTTGCTCGCCGCGATCGACACCCCGTCGGGCAGGCGCGGCTCCACGGCGTCAACCGGGAGCGCAATCGAGCCCATCCCACCACGGCCGGAGAGCGCCGTGATCGCCTTGCTGCGCAGGCACACCACGCGCGCGGCGTCCTCCAACGACAACGCGCCAGCCACATAAGCAGCAGCAATCTCACCCTGCGAATGACCCACCACAGCATCAGGCGCAACGCCGTACGAGCGCCACAACGCCGCCAACGACACCATCACCGCAAACGTCACCGGCTGCACCACATCGACGCGGTCAAGCGGTCCGCGAAGCTCTTCGAACAGATCCCAGTCCACATAGGCCTCAAAGGCCGAAGCGCACTCCTGCATCGACTCGGCGAACACCCGCTCAGACAACAACTCCAAGCCCATACCGACCCACTGCGACCCCTGACCGGGGAACACGAACACCGTGCGACCGCCGACCGTGGCAACACCACGGACTTCGGCACCGTCGAGCAGGACGGCACGGTGCTCGAAGGACGACCTGGCCGCCAACGAGTAACCGACGTCCAGAGTGTCCACAAAGGACTCAAGAGCGGCAATGCGCGCGTTCAGTGCCTCGGCGGTGCGGCCGGAGACGACCCATGGCACCAAGTCCGGGATGGGCTCCGGTACCACGGACGGCTCGCGCGGCGCCTCTTCGAGGATCATGTGCGCGTTGGTGCCGCTGACCCCGAACGCGGAGATCCCGGCGCGGCGCGGGCGGTCCACCCGTGGCCACCGCTGGGCCTCGTTCAGCAACGACACCACGCCCGAGGACCAATCCACGTGACTGGACGGCTCGTCGGCGTGCAAGGTCCTCGGCAGCAGGCCGTTTCGCAGCGCTAGCACCATCTTCAGCACTCCGGCAGCGCCCGCCGCCGCCTGCGTGTGACCCGTGTTGGACTTCAGGGAGCCCAGCCACAACGGCTGCGCGCGCTCCCCGCCGTACGCCGCGATCAGGGCTTGCGCCTCGATCGGATCGCCCAGGGTCGTACCGGTGCCGTGTGCCTCCACAGCGTCCACTTCGGACGGACGCAACCCGGCCGAGCGCAGCGCCGCGCGGATGACCCGCTGCTGCGACGGGCCGTTCGGAGCCGCGAGGCCGTTGGAGGCGCCGTCCTGGTTGACCGCGGAACCCTTGATCACCGCGAGCACCGGGTGCCCGTTGCGCCGTGCGTCGGACATGCGCTCCACCAGCAGCATCACCGCGCCCTCGGCCCAGCCCGTGCCGTCCGCGCCGTCACCGAAGGCCTTGCAGCGCCCGTCGACGGCGAGCCCGCGCTGCCGGGAGAACTCCACGAACAGCCCGGGCGAGGGCATGATCGTGACGCCACCGGCCAGGGCCAGCGAGCACTCGCCGTTGCGCAGCGCCTGCGCCGCGAGGTGCAGCGCGACCAACGAGGACGAGCAGGCGGTGTCCACGGTGATAGCCGGGCCTTCGAGCCCGAGCGTGTAGGACACCCGCCCGGACACGACACTGGAGGACTTGCCGGTGAGCAGGTAGCCCTGGAAGTCCTCGGGTGCCTCGTGCAGCCGCGCGCCGTAGTCCTGGTGGGTCATCCCCGCGAAGACGCCGGTGCTGCTGCCGTGCAAGGACTTCGGGTCGATCCCGGCGCGCTCCAACGCCTCCCACGAGGTCTCCAGCAACAACCGCTGCTGCGGGTCCATCGCCGAGGCCTCGCGCGGGGAAATGCCGAAGAACGCCGCGTCGAACTCGGCCGCGTCGTAGAGGAATCCGCCCTCGCGGCAGTAGGACTTGCCGTGCGCGTTCGGGTCGGGGTCGTAGAGGGCGTCGAGGTCCCAGCCGCGATCGGTCGGCAGCTCACCGATGGCGTCCCCGCCCGCGAGCAGCAGGTCCCACAACGCTTCCGGCGTCGCCACTCCGCCCGGCAGGCGGCAGGCCATGCCGACGATGACGATCTCGTCCCCGTCGCGAGCCTCCGGCGCCTCCTCCTCGACCTCCGGGGCGGTGCCCACCAGCTCGGCGAGCGCGAAGCGGGCGACGGCCTCCGGTGTTGGGTGGTCGAAGAGCAGCGTGCTGGGCAGCTTCAGCCCGGTCGCGGCGTTGATCCGGTTGCGCAGCTCCAACGAGGTGAGCGAGTCGAAACCGGTGTCCTTGAACGACCGCCCCGGCTCGACCGCCTCCGGACCCGCGTGCCCGAGCACCGCTGCGGCTTCGGCGCGCACAACCTCCAGCAGCTTCCGAATCTGCTCAGCCTCGGACAGCGCCGCCAGTCCGAGATCGCTACCGGAGTCGGCGGCCGGCGCGAACTCGCTGAGCAGAGCGCTGGTGCGGGCCGAGGTGAAGGCGGGCACGAAGGCGTCCCAGTCGACGTCGGCGACCACGGTCACCGTCTGCCGTCCGAGCAGAGCCCGCTCCAGCGCGATCACGGCCGAATCAGCGTTCATCGGCCGGACACCGCGCTTGCTGAGGTTGCGCTCCCCTGCGCCGACTGCCATGCCGCCACCGGCCCAGACACCCCAGGCCACCGAGGTCGCGGGCAGGCCCGCGCGGCGGCGGCGCTCGGCGAGAGCGTCCAGGTGGGCGTTGGCGGCGGCGTAGGCGCCCTGTCCGGCGTTGCCCCACACCCCGGTGATCGAGGAGAACACCACGAAGGCGTCAAGATCGCCGGTCAGCTCGTGCAGCAGCTCGGCGCCGCGCACCTTGGGGTCGAGCACCGCGTGCGCGCGCTCGGCGCTCAAGGTGTCCAGCACGCCGTCGTCGAGCACGCCCGCCGTGTGGAACACCGACTTCAGGTCAGGGATCGTCGCCAGCAACTCAGTCAGCTGAGCACGGTCCGCCGTGTCGCAAGCAGCCACGGTGACCCGCACACCACGCGCCGTCAGGTCGTCGCGGAGTTCGGCGGCTCCGGGCGCGTCGAGTCCCCGGCGGCTGGTCAGCACGATGTGCTCGACGCCGGTCCCGGCCAGCCAACGGGCCACGTGCCCGCCGATCGCGCCGGTGCCGCCGGTGATCAGCGCCGTTCCGCGACCGCGCCACGAGCCCGCCGGGACGGCGTCGGCCCGGCGCAGCCTGCGGGCGAACGCGCCGTCCGCACGCAGCACCACCTGGTCCTCGGTACCGGTGAGCACGGCCGGATCGAGCTCGGCGCCGTCCAGCTCGACCTGACCACCCCAGCGCTCCGGGTGCTCCAGTGCGGCGACCCGGCCGAGCCCCAGCACCTGCGGGTCGCCACCAACCGTCCACAGTGGAGCATCCAGTGCGACGTCGCCGAGCGCCTGGATCAACGCGAGCGTGGCGAGGAAGCCGTTGTGGGCGGACAGCACTCCGGCCACCTCGCCGACCTCACGCAGACGCGAGGCGAGCTCGGCCCGATCCTCGCTCGGCGAGATCCGCACGACCTCGGTCCCCAGCGTGACGTCCTGGTCGGAGACCAGCAGCCACCGCCCCGTCGGAGCGCCAGTGGGAAGCGAGATCCGCTGCCAGTCGACGCGGTACCGCCACTTGTCCACAGTGGATGACGGGCCTCGACGCTCGATCGGCTCCGCCCAGAACCGCTCCCGCTGGAACGGGTAGGTCGGCAGATCGACTCGGTGTGCGCCCGGGAAAGCCGGGGTCCAGTCCACGGAGATCCCGTGCACATGGGCTTCGCCCAACGAGGTCAGGAAACGCCGACGACCACCATCGTCCCGACGCAGCGACCCCACCGCGAAGCCATCGGTCTCCTGAATCGCCGGAACCAGAACAGGATGCGGGCTCGCCTCCACGAAGGCCGAGCACCCTTGCGAGATCAACACCCGGACGGTGTCCTCGAACAACACTCGCTGCCGCAGGTTGCGGTACCAGTACTCCGCGTCCAACTCAGCCGTGTCGATCCGCGAGCCAGTCACCGTCGAGTAGAACGGAATCCGCGACGCCACCGGAGTGATTCCGGACAGGTCCGTCAGCACACGTTTGCGGATACCTTCGACGTGGACGGAGTGCGAGGCGTAGTCCACCGGAATCCGCCGAACCCGAACGCCATCACACAACGCCGCCAGCGCATCCAACCCCGCAGGATCACCCGACACCACAGTCGAAGCAGGCCCATTCACCGCCGCAACCGAAACACCCTGCGACAGAAGCTTCTCCACCTCAGCCACCGGCAACGCGACGGACATCATCCCGCCACGCCCAGCCAAATCCTGCGCAATGGCCAAGCTGCGCAAAGCAACAACCTTCGCCGCGTCCTCAAGAGACAAAGCACCCGCAACACATGCAGCCGCGATCTCACCCTGAGAATGACCGATCACAGCAGCGGGCTTCACCCCGTACGAACGCCACAACTCCGCCAAAGACACCAACACCGCGAACAACACCGGCTGCACAACATCCACCCGCTCCAGCGGACCGCGCAGCTCCTCGAACAAATCCCACTCAACATGCGGACGCAAAGCCGCAGCACACTCAGCCATCCGAGAAGCGAAAACCGGCTCATCCAACAGCGAAACGGCCATACCGCTCCACTGCGAACCCTGACCGGGGAATACGAAGACGGGACGCGTGA
This sequence comes from Allokutzneria sp. NRRL B-24872, assembly GCF_002155965.1. Taxonomy (GTDB): domain Bacteria; phylum Actinomycetota; class Actinomycetes; order Mycobacteriales; family Pseudonocardiaceae; genus Allokutzneria. The sequence continues at coordinate 87,392 of NZ_MUMH01000025.1, read as the reverse complement.
CATCGCCAGCCACGCCACGCACGACAGCCCCGGAGGGTCGTCCCTCTGCGAGCGCACGCAGTCCTTCGGCGTCGAGCACAACGGCACGGTGTGAAAGGTTCGCGCGCCCCGTGGCCAACGAGTAACCGACGTCCACAGCACTGTCCACAAGGGACAGAAGTCGCTTCGCCTGCTCCGCGAGAACTTCAGGCTTGTGTCCACTGAGGACAAAGGGAGCGTCTTCCCGCGACACGACCTCGCGCTCCGCGACGGGCTCCACGGATTCGAGTACCACGTGGGCGTTGGTACCGGAGATGCCGAAGGAGGACACCGACGCCCGACGCGGGCGGTCCCCCGCTGCCCAGGGCTGCGCCTCGGTGAGCAGCCGCACCGCGCCGCCCGACCAGTCCACGTGCGCGGTGGGCGCGTCCACGTGCAGAGTTCGCGGTAGAACTCCGTACCGCATCGCCATGACCATCTTGATCACGCCCGCGACACCGGCCGCCGCCTGGGCGTGCCCGATGTTCGACTTCAGCGAGCCCAGCCACACCGGCCGGTCCCGGTCCTGGCCGTAGGTCGCCAGCACCGCGTCGGCCTCGATCGGATCGCCGAGCCTCGTCCCGGTGCCGTGCGCTTCCACGGCGTCCACATCGGACGGTTCGAGTCCGGCGGCTGCCAGCGCCTGCCGGATCACGCGCTCTTGGGCCGCTCCGCTGGGCGCGGTCAGCCCGTTGGACGCGCCGTCCTGGTTGATCGCGCTCCCTCGCAGCACCGCGAGCACCGGGTGGCCGTTGCGGTGCGCGTCGGACAGGCGCTCCAGCACGATCATCCCGACGCCCTCGGCCCAGCCGGTGCCGTCAGCGTTGTCGGAGAAGGCTTTGCAGCGCCCATCGGCCGACAAACCACGCTGCTGCGCGAACTCCACGAACATGCCGGGGTTGGCCATGACGGTCGCGCCGCCCGCCAACGCCATCGAGCACTCGCCGGAACGCAGCGACTGAGCCGCCAAGTGCAGTGCCACCAACGACGACGAGCACGCGGTGTCCACGGTGACCGCAGGCCCTTCGAGGCCGAGCGTGTAGGACACCCGCCCGGACGCGACGCTGGAGGTGGTGCCCGTCAGGACGTGGCCCGCGGCTTCTTCGGAGGCGTTCTGCAAGCGCGGGCCGTACTCCTGGGACATCGCGCCGACGAACACGCCGGTCGCGGTGCCGCGCAAGGAGGTCGGCGCGACCCCGGCCCGCTCCAACGCCTCCCACGAAGTCTCCAACAGCAGCCGCTGCTGCGGGTCCATCGCCGACGCCTCGCGCGGGGAGATCCCGAAGAACGCCGCGTCGAACTCGGTCGCCCCGATGAAGCCACCCGAGCGCGTGTAGGTACGTCCGGGCAGTCCCGGCTCCGGGTCGAACAGGCTCTCGACGTCCCAACCGCGATCGTCCGGGAACGAGGTGATCGCGTCCGCACCGTCCCGAACCAGCTCCCACAGCCGTTCCGGGCTGTCGGCGCCGCCGGGCAGACGGCAGCTCATCGCCACGATCGCGATCGGCTCGCCCGAGCGCACCGCCGCGTTCGCCCGCTTCGCCGGGCGCGGCGCCGTGCCTTCGCCGAGCCGCTGCGCGAGGTGGTCGGCGAGCGCGGCCGGGGTCGGGTGGTTGAACAGCACGCCGGAGGGCAGGCTCAGCCCGGTCGCGGCGGACAGGCGATTGCGGAGATCGACCGAGGTCAGCGAGTCGAACCCGAGGTCGCGAAACGTCGTGTCCGCGGCGAGGCCGTCCTTGCCCAGCACGAACGAGGCGTGCGCGCGGACGAGGCCGAGCAGGTCGTGCTCCGGCTCGTCCACGTCATCGGCCACCGAGTCGAACCAGTAGCGACGGCGCTGGAAAGCGTAGGTCGGCAGGTCAACGGCAACGCTGCCGGGGAACGCCGGGCTCCAGTCCACCGCGACGCCGCGTACGTGCGCCTGCGCGACAGAGGTCAGGAACCGCCGCCTGCCACCGTCTTCGCGGCGCAGCGAGCCGACCACGAGCACGTCCTGGGCGGTCTCCTGGATCGCCACCGCGAGCCCGGGATGCGGACTGCACTCGATGAACGTGGTGACGTCGTCGGCGGCGAGCGCGCGAACCGACTGCTCAAAGCGGACGGTCTGGCGCAGATTCTGGTACCAGTACTCGGCGTCCAACACCGCAGTGTCGCTCACCGTCGAGTGCATCTGAACCTGGGCGGCCACGGGGTTCACCGGCGCGAGCAGCTCCAGCAGCTCATCGCGCAGCTCCTCCACGTGCGCGGAGTGCGAGGCGTAGTCCACCGGGATCAACCGAACCCGAACACCCTCAGCCGCCAAGTCGTCCAGCAGAGCCTTCAGCGGCTCAACATCACCGGACACCACCACCGACGACGGCCCGTTGACCGCCGCGATCGACAGCCCCTCCGTCAGCCGCGGCTCGACGGAGGAAACCGGAAGCGCGATCGAGCCCATCCCACCACGACCGGATATCGCCGTAATCGCCTTACTGCGCAGGCACACCACGCGCGCCGCATCATCCAACGACAACGCACCAGCCACATAAGCAGCAGCAATCTCACCCTGCGAATGACCAACCACAGCATCAGGCGCAACCCCGTAAGACCGCCACAACGCCGCCAACGACACCATCACCGCAAACGTCACCGGCTGAACAACATCAACCCGATCAAGCGGCCCACGCAGCTCCTCGAACAGATCCCAGTCCACAAAGGACCGGAAGGCCGATGCGCACTCCTGCATCTGCGCCGCAAACACCGGCTCGGACAACAACTCCAAGCCCATCCCGACCCACTGCGACCCCTGACCAGGGAACACGAACGCCGTACGACCCCGCGCGGCGACGCTGCCCACCACCGGCCCCGGGCGCCCCTCCGCGAGCGCGGACAGCTCGGCGGCGTCGAACACCACCGCACGGTGCTCGAACGAAGTCCTTGTCGCAGCAAGGGAAATTCCGATGTCCACAGTGGACTCAGAAACGGAGGCGAGCTGAACGGCCTGCGCTCGCAGAGCAGCCGGAGTACGCCCGGAGATCACCCACGGCACCTCGGCGACCTCGGGACGCGGGGCGGGCCGGGGGGCCTCGGGCGGGGAACCGAGTACCACGTGGCAGTTGGTCCCGCCCATCCCGAACGAGGACACACCGGCGAGCAACGGCCCGTCCCCGGACTCGGTCACCACCCGGATGTTCAGTTGCTCCAAAGGAATGCGTGGGTTGGGAGTGCTGAAGTTGAGGCTCGCCGGGAGCCTGCGGTGCCGGATCGCCAGCGCGGTCTTGATCAGCCCGGCGATGCCCGCGGCGCCTTCCAGATGGCCGATGTTGGTCTTCACCGAGCCGACCAGCAGCGGCGAGCGACGGGACTGCGCGGCGCCCAGCACGGCGCCGAGCGCGGCGGCCTCCACCGGGTCGCCGAGCTTCGTGCCGGTGCCGTGCAGCTCCACGTACTCGATCTCACCCGGGTCCACGTCCGCCCGGCGGCAGGCGGCGCGCAGCACGCGCTCCTGCGCCGCCTGATCCGGCGTGGTCAGAGTGTCTCCGCCACCGTCGTTGTTGGCCGCGCTGCCCCGGATCACGCAGTAGATGGGGTCGCCGTCAGCGAGGGCGTCAGCGAGGCGCTTGAGCACCACGACGCCGCCGCCCTCACCGCGCACGTACCCGTTGGCGCGCGCGTCGAAGGTGTAGCAGCGCCCGTCCGGTGACAGTGCGCCCAAGTGCTGCGCGGCCGAGGACGAGTCCGGCGAGAGGATGAGGTTGACCCCACCCGCCAACGCGGTCGTCGAGGCGCCACCGCGAATGCTCTCGCAGGCCAGGTGCACCGCGACGAGCGCGGAGGACTGGCCGGAGTCCACGGTCAGGCTCTGCCCGCGCAGTCCGAGGAAGTAGGAGACGCGGTTGGCGATCATGCCCCGGTTCAAGCCGGTGATCGTGTGCTGGGTCAGCTCCGCGTCGGCCGCCAAGCGCGCGTAGTCGTCGGCGATGGCGCCGACGAACACGGCGGCGTCAGTCCCGGCGATCGCCTCGGGCACGATCCGCGCGTCCTCCAGCGCCTCCCACGCGAGTTCCAGCATGAGCCGCTGCTGCGGGTCCATGGCCGCCGCCGCGTCCGGGGAGATCCCGAAGAACGCGGGGTCGAACCCGTCGACCTCGGCCAGGAACCCGCCCTCTCCCGGCAGTCCGCGCTCCGGAGCGCGGCGCACGGCGTTCCCCCCGCCGTCCAGCAGTGCGAAGAAGGCGCTCTTGTCGGGCGCGCCGGGAAACCGGCAGGAAAGCCCGATGATCGCGATGTCGTCCGGCCCAGACACCCTGCGTTCAGCCATGACGGCCCGTTACCTCCAGTCGTCGCGGAGCCCCCACCCCGCGACCAGCGGTTGTCCTCGATCGCGCGCTCACCAGCGCACGGGCAGTTCCTCCAGACCGCGCACCAACATCCCGGTCTTCCACCGCAGTTCCTCCGGCGCCACGGCCAGCCGCAGGCCCGGCAGCCGCTGCGCGAGCACCCGCAGCGTCACCTGGAGCTCCATCCGCGCCAGCTGCGCGCCGAGGCAGTGGTGCACCCCGTGCCCGAGCCCCAGGTGCGGGTTGCGCTCGCGGTGGAAGTCCACGCGCTCGGGATCGGGGAAGACCTCCGCGTCCCGGTTGGGCACGGCGAAGGACAGCACGACGCCCTCGCCCGCGCGGACGGTGACCTCGCCGAGCTGCACGTCCTCCTTGGCGATCCGGGTGAAGCCGGACATGGTGGTCAGCGGCGCGAACCGGAGCAGTTCGTCCACCACGGCGGGGACCAGGTCCGGGGCGGCGACGATCTCCTCGTACCGGGACCGCTCCTCCAGCAGCAGGTACACGAAGTTGCCGATGTGGTTGGCGGTGGTCTCGTGCCCGCCGACCAGCAAGCCACCGGCGAGCACCAGCAGCTCGTGCTCGGAGAGCCGATCGGTGTCATCGCGCGCCTGCACCAGCGCGCCGAGCACGTCGTCGGTCGGGTTCTTCCTGCGCTGCGCCACCAGATCGCTCAGGTAGGCCATGAAGTCGTCGGTGGCCTTCTCGATCTCCTCCGGCGTGTAGCGCCCCGCCGACATGAGCGTGTCCGCGAAGACCCCGAACAGCGCCTGGTCCTCGTGCGGGACGCCGAGCATGTCGGAGATGACCGTCATCGGCAGCGGCAGCGCCAGGTGCGAGCGCAGGTCCGCGGGCGCGCCCTTGTCCAGCATGTCGTCGAGGAGCTGGTTCACCAGCGCGGTCACCGCGGGCCGCGCGGCCTCGATGCGCCGCGCGGTGAACGCCTTCGCCAGCAGCTTGCGCAGCCTGCTGTGCTCCGGCGGGTCCAGCGCCAGCAGCCCGCCCGGCTCCGGCGGCACCTCGGTCGGCCTCGGGATGTCGTTGCCAGCGCCCTCGGCCATGCTGAACCGCGGATCGGTCAGCACCACCTTGGCGTCGGCGTAGCGGGTGATCAGCCAACCCTCGCCGCCGTAGGGCATCCGCACCCGCGCGACCGGTTCGCTCTCCCGCAGCCGCGCGTACTTCGGGTGCAGCTCCATGCCCTCTGCGGGGCCGAAGGGGTAGTCGTGCACGACGCGGCTCATCGCAGCGCCCCCGTCCTGTCCCCGGCGAACACCGATCGCACGGCGGCGATCACCTCGTCCACGTCCACGGTGCTCATGTGCGGCCCGATCGGCAGGCTCAGCACCTCGCCGGCGAGCCGCTCCGCGATCGGCAGGTCCCAGCCGTCGCCGAGCCCGGCGTAGGCCTCGGAGCGGTGCACGGCGATCGGGTAGTGCACCAGGGTGCCGATCCCCCGCGCGCCGAGTTCCTTCTGCACCTGCTCCCGCTCGTCCGTGCGCACGACGAACAGGTGCCACACCGGATCGGCCCAGTCGGCGACCTCGGGCAGCCGCAGTCCGGGAACCCCGGCCAGTTCGGTCAGGTAGCGCGCGGCAACGGCGCGGCGGCGGTCGTTCCACTCGTCCAGCCGAGCGAGCTTGACGCGCAGGAAAGCCGCCTGGAGCTCGTCCAGGCGGGAGTTGGTCGCGGGCACCTCGTGCCGGTACTTCTCCCGCGAGCCGTAGTTGCGCAGCAGCCGGAGTTTCGCGGCGAGATCGGCGTCATCGGTGACGACCGCGCCGCCGTCGCCGAGCGCGCCGAGGTTCTTGCCGGGGTAGAAGCTGAACGCCGTCGCGGTCGCGGTCCCGGCACCGATGCGCCTGCCCCGGTAGGCCGCGCCGTGCGCCTGCGCCGCGTCCTCCAGCACCGCGAGGCCGTGCTCCCGGGCGATCTCGGTGATCGGGTCGAGATCGGCGGGGTGGCCGTACAGGTGCACCGGCATGATCGCCTTCGTCCGCGGCGTGATCGCGGCGCGGACGAGCGCGGGGTCCAGGGTGGCCGTGCGCTCGTCGGGCTCGACCGGCACCGGCCGCGCCCCGGCCCTGGTGACGGCGAGCCAGCTCGCGATGAAGGTGTGCGAGGGCACCAGGACCTCGTCGCCCTCGCCGATGCCGAGCGCGCGCAGGCTCAGTTCGAGCGCGTCGCACCCGCTGCCGACGGCGACGCAGTGCCGCGCTCCGCAATAGCGCGCGAATTCGTCCTCAAAGGACTCCAGTTCGGGGCCGAGCAGAAACCACCCCGAACCCACAACGCGCCGATACGCCACATCGAGCTCATCACGCAATTCCACATGAGGAGCTTTGAGGTCAAGAAACGGAATTCTCACACCGACCTCCGGGCAGCGTCGAGGAAATCCTCGTACTCCCGGAAGTAGTCCGACTCGTCATAATGCATCGACGCGATGACGAGCCCGACGGCCCCTGGAGAGAAATTGATGAGGTCCCGCCAGATCATCGGACCGATGTAGAGGCCCTTCGCCGGCGAGTCCAGCCGGAAGCTCTCGCTGCGGTAGCCGTCGTCGACGGTGATCTCGAAGCGCCCGTGCACGGCGATGACCAGCTGTTCCAGCGAGCGGTGGCCATGAGCGCCGCGCACGGTGGAGGACGGGAGGTCATACAGGTAGTACACGCGGTTGATGTCGAACTTGACGTCCCGGTTGGACTCGACGACCGCGAGACTTCCCCTCGGGTCCTTGTGTTCCGGAAGATCGATCAGTCGGCACGGTTCCACCCTGCCGACCAACAGATCCCCATGCTCCCCATGCATAGAGTCCCGTTCCCCAGTCCTGGACAATAGCCGTTTCCGGCAGAGCTCGGCGGCGTGATGAGATGTGCGTCACGGCCATCGACACCCGATGAGACCAACAACGATATCTACAGTTCTCATCAGCATTTCTTCATCCCAGACCATGATGGCCCACGCTCCGCCGTCCACGTGACCCCGAAAAGAAGTTCAAATATCGCGGCACAGATGTGCGTGCTTTCTTGACTTCGGCGGAGGCCGTAAGGTAACGGCTCAGTCAACCCTGATCGCGGTGCGCGACGGCAGCGCGGAGGAGGAGCCGCCGACCCACACCGAGCGTGTTCCGGTGCCCAGCGACCACGCGCCGGCACGGGTGTCCCAGTGCCGCAGCGCGCGATCCGGCACCAGCACGGTGACCCGGCGCCGCTCCCCCTGCCGCAGGCTGACCTTCTCGTAGCCCGCGAGCGCCTTCTCCGCCTGCGGCACCCGCACGTCCGGGCTCGCGCCGAGGTAGACCTGCGCGATCTCCGAGCCCGCCCGCGCGCCGGTGTTGCGCAGGGTGAAGGAGACCTCGACCCCCGCGCGGACGCGTTTGGCAACGGGCGCGCCGTACTCGAAGGAGGTGTAGGACAGCCCGTGCCCGAACGGGAACAGCGGCGTGGCCTTCTCCCTGTCGAACCAGCGGTACCCGGTGAAGATCCCCTCGCTGTACACCTGCTTGCCGCCGACCCCGGGGAAGCGCTCCGGATGACCGGCCACCGCGTGCGTGCGGTCGTCGGCGGGGAAGGTCTGGCTGAGCTTGCCGCCGGGGTTGGCGTCGCCGAAGAGCAGCCTGGTCGTGGCCTCGGCCCCGGCCTGCCCGGGGTACCAGGTGTTCAGCACGGCCTCGACCGAGGACAGCCACGGCATGGTGATCGCGCCACCGACGTTGAGCACCACGACCGTGCGCGGATTGGCCTCGGCGATCTTCGCGACCAGCTCGTCCTGCCTGCCGGGCAGCGCGAGCGAGGGCCGGTCCCAGTTCTCCGAGGAGTCGTCGTGCACGAACACCACGGCGGTCTTCGCGCCCTTCGCGGCCGCGACGGCCTCGTCGATGGCCTGCCGCGCCTTGCCCGGGGTGACCCAGCTCAGCGAGAAGGTCATCGACCCCTTGTAGGTGGTGCCGGTGACCTCGATGCGGTGGGTTCCGGCGCTCAGGTGCACCGGCGCGCTGCTGACCTCGCCGTAGACCTCGCTCACCTCGATCGTCTTCGTCCCGTCCAGGGTGATCGTGGCGACCGCGTCCGGGGTCAGGCCCCCCGCGATCCGGTAGAGCCCCGCTTCGCTGACGGTCAGCGTCCCGGAGTACATCGGCCCGCTGAAGCCGCTCGGGTACTCCTTGCTGGAGAAGGCGGGCGACAGCGCCGCGCCCATCGGCTCGCCGCGCAGCTCCTCGCCGACCCGGTAGTTCACCTTTCCCTTGCCGCCCATGCGATCGCGGATGGTGTCCACCGGCGCTGACGCGGAGTCCGGGCGCACGTAGGCGCTGCCGAACCCGCTGACCTTCGGCTCGCGCGCGGTCGGTCCGATCACCGCGACCTCGCCTGCCGTCCCCGGTGCCAGTGGGAGCACGGAGTCGTTGTTGCGCAACAACACCGCGCCACCCTCGGCCACATCGCGCGCGACCTTCGTGCCACCGGCGACGTCCCTCGGCGGACGCGGGCGAGCCCCGTTGAGCATGCCGAAGATCTCCAGCTGGGTCAGGATGCGCCGCACTGCGGTGTCCACAGTGGACTGAGCGATGGCGCCCGACTCGACGGCCTTGCGCAGCGCCGTGGCGAAGTGCGTGGCCTCCGGCTTGTTGACCGGGTCCGGGATGCCCTCGAACCGGATGCCCAGCTCCTGGTCGAGCCCGGCTTCGATGGCCGAGGTGGACGGGGCGGCGAGCCAGTCCGACATGACCCAGCCCCGGAAGTCCCACTGCGCGCGCAGGATCTCGGTCAGCAGTCGCCGGTCGCCGCACGCGGGCGTGCCGTTGACCTTGTTGTAGGAGCACATGAACGACCCGACGCCCGCCCGCACGGCGCTCTCGAACGGCGGCAGCTCGGTCTCCCGCAGCGTCCGCTCGTCGACCTGGACGTCGATCGACATCCGGTCGGTCTCCTGGTTGTTGGCCGCGAAGTGCTTCGCGTTGGCGATCACGCCCTGCGACTGGATTCCCCGGATCTCCGCGGCCGCGATCCGCGAGGTCACAACGGGGTCCTCGGCGAAGGTCTCGTAGTTGCGGCCCGCCGTTGGCACCCTGATGTTGTTCATCATCGGCGCCAGCGCCACGTCGATGCCGTGCGCGCGGGCCTCCCGCCCCAGCACCGCCCCGTAGCGCCCGGCCAGCTCGTCGTCGAAGGAGGAGCCCAGCGCGATCGGCGCGGGCAGGGCGATCGCGGGCCGCACAGCGGTGATCCCGTTCGGGCCGTCGCTCGCCCGCAGCTCCGGGATTCCCAGCCGCGCGACGCCGGGCAGGTAGATGTTGCTCGCGGGCGTCTGCGGGTTGAACGTCCAGTGCAGCATGGAGACCTTCTCGGCCAAGGTCATCCGCCGGACCAGCTCGGCAACCCGCGAAGCCCCGGACTGCTGCGCCGTCGCGGGCGTCACCTGCGCCACCAACGCGAGCGCGCACGCGAGGACGAGCCCCATGACCCGCCGATTCCTTGATGCCGCCGCCATCGCAGTGCGCACGAGTTCCCCACCCATCGCGAGATTTGTTCACAAAGACTAGCTCGCGCGGCAGCCACGCCTTCCCCACGATCGAATCTGCTTATCCATCAACAAAAACACGGAGTTCGGTCATGCAGTTATCGTGGAGACATGGTGACTTCGACCGAGTTGCGGACGCTGGTGGCGAAAAGCTTCGACGAGCTGGACATGCCGTCGTGGGCGAACCCGCATCCCGACGGCGCGCAACCGCTCGACGAGGAGTACTCGCGGGTCACCGAGCCTGCCCGCTACGCCATCGTCCACGCGCGCGCCCGCGCCTGGGCGGAGCACCTCGGACAGCAGCCGGGGGTGCGCGTCGAGCCGATCGCGCCGGGCGAGAACTTCGACCGCGGCACCAAGATCGCGTCAGCGCGCGCGGGCACGTTGCCGTTGCTGCTACTGGAACAGGACACCGAGCACGCGGTGCTGCGCGTCGCGTTCGCCCGGCCGGAGCTGGAGGTCGCGGTGCTGCCGGACTGCGGCTGCGACGCGTGCGACTGGGGCTCCGAGGACCTCCTCACCGCGGTGGACGACAAGATCGCGATGATCGTCGGCGGCCCGTTCGCGGCGCTGCGCGGACCGGACTGGCACGCGCAGTGGCACCCGGACGGCAGCAGCGCCGGGGGCAGCGTGAACCTCGCCGCCATGACGGAGCTGTGCCGACGCCTGGCAGAGGGCGCCGACGTCCGGTTGCCGGAGGGGGCTGAGGCGTTCGTCGGAGCCCGCTGGTTCGACTGAGCACGCTCACTTGAAAGCGCTTCAAGTAACTGGAAGCGCTTCTCATGTGCGACAACGACTTTCAAGCCTTTCGCCTGCCTCCGAAGCGAGCTTGCCCTGCGCCTGCGATGCGGCAAATGCTGCGCACATGCCTAGTTTCATCGAGCCGTTCCGGATCAAATCGGTCGAACCGATCCCGTTCCTCAGCCGGGCTGAGCGGGAGCAGGCGCTGCGCGCGTCGGGCCACAACCTGTTCCGGATCGACGCCGACCAGGTCACGGTGGACCTGCTGACCGACTCCGGGACCGGGGCGATGTCGGCGGCGCAGTGGTCGGCGCTGCTGGGCGGCGACGAGTCCTACGCGGGCGCGCGGTCCTTCCGCCGCTTCGAACGGGTCGTCACCGAGCTGACCGGCTACCCCGAGGTGATCCCGGTGCACCAGGGGCGGGCCGCCGAGCGCATCCTGTTCTCCTGCCTGCTCGGCCCGGACCTGATCAGCGTCAGCAACACCCACTTCGACACCACGCGCGCCAACGTCGAAGCGCTGGGCGCACGCGTGGTCGATCTGCCCGATCTGACCTCGGAGTTCGGCGGGGACCTCGACGTGGCCGCGCTGAGCGAGTTGTTGGCGGGCGGCGCCGCGGTCGGGTGCGTCGTGCTGACGGTGACCAACAACGCCGGTGGCGGGCAGCCGGTGTCGATCGCCAACGCGCGTGCCGTGCGGGAGGTCTGCGACGCCCACGGTGTCCCGCTCCTGCTGGACGCCGCGCGGTTCGCGGAGAACGCGTACCTGATCGTCGAGCGCGATCCGGCCTATCACGGGGTGAGTCCGCGCGAGGTGGCTCGGGAGATGTTCGAGCTGGCCGACGGGTGCTGCGCGAGCTTGAAGAAGGACGGCATCGCCAACATCGGCGGGATGATCGCCTTGCACGACAAGGAACTCGCGGCGCGCTGCCGGGACCAGCTGATCATCTCCGAGGGCTACAGCACCTACGGCGGCCTCGCCGGGCGCGATCTCGACGCGCTCGCGCAGGGGCTGCTGGAGGTCACCGACGTGGACTACCTGCGGTACCGGGCGGAGTCCGCGCGGTGGTTCGCCGACGAGCTGGCCAAGGCCGGGCTGCCCGTGCTGCGCCCGACCGGCTGCCACGCGGTGTACGTGGACGCGGCGGAGCTGTTGCCGCACTTGACTTTGCAGGAGCTGCCCGCGAACGCGCTCGCGTGCGCGCTCTACGCCGAGGGCGGGGTGCGCACGAGCGACCTGGGCACGCTGTGCTTCGGCCGCGTCGACCCGGCCGGTGGACCGGACGTGCCCGCGCCACGCGAGTTGCTGCGCTTCGCCCTGCCGCGCCGCGTCTACACCCGCAACCACTTGGAGTACGTCGCCGAGACCGCGGCGGCCGTCGTCGCGCGCGCCGCGTCCATCCCAGGCATGCGGATCGTCGAGCAGCCCGCGATGCTGCGGCACTTCACCTCGCGACTGGAACCCCTTGCGTGACAACGGCCCCCGGGCGTGAACCCGGGGGCCGTTCTCATGTGCGTGTCAGATCAGGAGACGTCGTAGCGGTCCAGATCCATGACCTTCGTCCACGCGGCGGCGAAGTCGCGGACGAACTTCTCCTTCGCGTCGTCGCTGGCGTAGACCTCGGCCAGGGCGCGCAGCTCGGAGTTCGAGCCGAACACCAGGTCGACGCGGCTGCCGGTCCACTTCACCTCGCCGGTGGAGCGGTCGCGGCCCTCGAAGGTCTCCGCCTCCGAGCCGCTGCCGTCGACCGGCTTCCACTCGGTCTCCAGGTCGAGCAGGTTCACGAAGAAGTCGTTGGTCAGCGACTCCTTGTTCGCGGTGAACACGCCCAGCTCGGACTGCTGGAAGTTGGCGCCGAGCACGCGCAGACCGCCGATGAGCACGGTCAGCTCCGGCGCGCTGAGCGACAGCAGGTTCGCGCGGTCCACCAGCAGGAACTCCGCCGGCAGGCGGTGTCCCTTGCCCTTGTAGTTGCGGAAACCGTCAGCGGTCGGCTCCAGCGCGGCGAAGGACTCGATGTCCGTCTGCTCCTGGGTGGCGTCCGCGCGGCCCGGGGTGAACGGCACCGTGACGTCGACGCCACCGCGCTTGGCGGCCTGCTCGACGGCGGCGGAACCGGCCAGCACGATCAGGTCGGCCAGCGAGATCTGCTTGCCCGAGGAGGCGTTGAACTCGACCTGAATGCCTTCCAGGACACGGAGGACGCGCGCCAGCGAGTCGGGCTCGTTGACCTCCCAGGAGCGCTGCGGCTCCAGGCGGATGCGGGCACCGTTGGCGCCACCGCGCTTGTCACTGGCGCGGAAGGTCGACGCCGAGGCCCACGCCACCGAGACCAGCTCGGCGGTGGAGAGCTCGGAGTCCAGCACCTTGGCCTTGAGCGCGGTCACGTCAGCGTCGTCGACCAGCTCGTGGGTGACCTCGGGGATGATGTCCTGCCACAGCAGCTTCTCCTGCGGCACCAGCGGGCCGAGGTAGCGCTGGATCGGGCCCATGTCGCGGTGGGTCAGCTTGTACCAGGCGCGGGCGAAGGCGTCCGCGAACTCAGCCGGGTTCTGGTGGAAGCGCCGCGAGATCGGCTCGTAGATCGGGTCGAAGCGCAGCGCCAGGTCCGTGGTGAGCATGGTCGGCGGGCGGTTGAGCTCACCGGTCTCCGGGTCCGGCACGGTGTTGGCGCCGCCGCCGTCCTTCGGCTGCCACTGGTGGGCACCGGCGGGGCTCTTGGTCAGCTCCCACTCGTAGCCGAAGAGGTTGTCGAAGAACCCGTTGCCCCACTGGGTCGGCGTGGAGGTCCAGGTGGTCTCCAGGCCGCTGGTGATGGTGTCGCGGCCCTTGCCGGAGCCGAAGCTGTTGCGCCAGCCAAGGCCCTGCTCCTCCAGCGGCGCGCCCTCGGGCTCCGCGCCGACGTGCTTGTCGGGGTCGGCGGCACCGTGGGCCTTGCCGAAGGTGTGCCCGCCCGCGATCAGCGCGACGGTCTCCTCGTCGTTCATCGCCATCCGGCCGAAGGTGTCGCGGATGTCGCGCGCCGAGGCCAGCGGGTCCGGGTTGCCGTTGGGGCCCTCCGGGTTGACGTAGATGAGGCCCATCTGCACCGCGGCCAGCGGGTTCTCCAGGTCGCGCTGGCCGGTGTAGCGCTCATCGCCCAGCCAGGTGCGCTCCGGGCCCCAGTAGACGTCCTCGTCCGGCTCCCACACGTCCGCGCGGCCACCGGCGAAGCCGAAGGTCTTGAGGCCCATCGTCTCCAGCGCGCGGTTGCCCGTGAAGATCATCAGGTCCGCCCAGGACACCGAGCGACCGTACTTCTTCTTGACCGGCCACAGCAGGCGGCGGGCCTTGTCCAGGTTCCCGTTGTCCGGCCAGCTGTTCAGCGGGGCGAAGCGCTGCATGCCCGCGCCCGCGCCGCCGCGCCCGTCCTGCACCCGGTAGGTGCCCGCGCTGTGCCACGCCATCCGGATCATGAACGGCCCGTAGTGGCCGAAGTCCGCCGGCCACCACTCCTTCGACGTCGTCAGCACCGCGTCCACGTCCGCAGCGAGCGCGTCCAGGTCGACCCCGAGGAAGGCTTCGGCGTAGTCGAAGTCCTCGCCCATCGGGTTGGCGACGGCGGGGTGCTTGCGGAGGATCTTGAGGTTGAGCTGGTTCGGCCACCAGTCGCGGTTGCCGCCCCCCTCGGTCGGGTGACTGAAGCGACCCGCCGAGACCGGGCATCCGCCCGCGCCTTCCACGTTCATCTCGCCAACAACGGCGTCTGGGCTGTCAGCCACGCGAATCCTTCCGAGAACTGGTTGTGGTGGTAGTCGTGCTGGTAGTGCTCGTTGTGGAGCAGTCGGGGCACAGGCCCCAGTAGATGACCTCGGCCTCGTCGATGACGAACCCGTGGTCGTTCGAGGCGTCCAGGCACGGCGCCGCGCCCACCGCGCAGTCCACGTCCGCGATCACTCCGCAGGCCCGGCAGACCACGTGGTGGTGGTTGTCGCCCACCCTCGCTTCGTAGCGCGCCACCGAGCCCGGCGGCTCGATCCTGCGCAGCAGCCGCGCCGTCGTCAGCGCCCGCAGCACGTCGTACACCGCCTGGTGCGACACCGCGCCCAGGTCTTCGCGCACCGCGCCGATGATCGTGTCCGTGTCCGCGTGCGGGTGCTCGTGCACCGCCGCGAGCACCGCCAGCCTGGGCCGCGTCACGCGCAGGTCCACCCCGCGCAGCATGCGCTCGTAGTCCGGGGCCGTCGCGGTCACCGCCGCAGTCTCACGCCTTTTCTGGAATGAGTCAAGTTCAGCCACCCACCCGTGGACGGGTTGGTCGACCTTTCGGCGAGGTGTCCGTCCACTATGGACAACCCTACGCAGGCACCCGCTCACGCCAGCGCCCGGCGGTTCCCGACACTCAGTCCTCGCTGCGCCCCCAACCGCCTCATCGCCATGCAAGGGCATACGTCCCACCAAGCCGCCCGGTTCACCACCGCCGCCGCTACGCTGGTGCACACAGCCCGAGCCCGGCCAGCACCAACACAAACCCATGCTGAATCACCGATCCACGCTGGAAAGCCCCAGGTCAAAAAGTGTCTTCCCCGCGCGAGCGGGGATGGTCCCCCCGACGAGTACCGGCGACTACGCAACGAGGGGACTTCTCCGCGCGAGCGGAGATGGTCCGTGACGCGGCGTGCAGAACCCCAGTCCCTTGCCGTCTTCCACGCGCGAGCGGGGGTGGACTGTCGATGTTGACGAGGTCGTTGGAGTCGAGGGTGGCCTTGAGCCAGATGGCACCTTGCAAGCAGC
Organism: Allokutzneria sp. NRRL B-24872; assembly: GCF_002155965.1. GTDB lineage: Bacteria > Actinomycetota > Actinomycetes > Mycobacteriales > Pseudonocardiaceae > Allokutzneria. The sequence goes on along the minus strand of NZ_MUMH01000025.1, from coordinate 72,023 downwards.
TCTTGCGTCAGCAAGACGTACGGCCCAGACCCCGCAGACGTACGCGTTTCAAGGCGTGGGAGCCCACTGCCATGGACGTGAGCCGGTGCGTCCACGCAAGCAATCCACGCGTTGGCGAGCTTCTTCGGCCGCATCGGAGTTCTCGCTTGCATTCTGTAGCTTTCCGAGAAGGCCCAGCCATGACCAGCAGCACCGAACTGATCCTCACCGCGATCATCGACAACCGCTTCGTCTACGCGCGCACCGAGGACGAGAAGGCCGAAGTCGTCGCGCGGGTAATCGACGTCGAACACCCGCAGTGGACGAGCCTGCTCTACCTCTGGGACCGCCCTTGCCGGAGCATGCGCGCGCACGACGTTGAGGGGAACGAGTTCCCTCGCCACCAGATGCGCGTCTACACGTCGCCGAAGGACGGCTGGGGAGCCATCAACTTCGCCGACGAGGAAGCCGCCTGGGAGACCTTCAACCCCGATGTGCCCGCCGAGGCACCACCCTCATACTTCGACCCAGGCCACGGCACCGAGTTCGACCGCAGCGCCACCATCCCACTCGAGCTCGTCCGCAAAGCAGTCACCGAATTCGCCTCCACAGGCAAGCTCCCCCTGTGCGTGAACTGGCAACCTGCACGGCTGATCTGACCGACAGACAACGGGCTAACGCTCCATCGGCCACATGACCTTAGTGATCAACGACGTCCTCCCGGTCTTCCCCGCGCCAGCGGGGGTCGCTGACGCGAGCGGAATTTGCCTTGCCGCCAAACAAGACAACAAGATCAAAACGAAGCGGCGGGCATGCCTTGTGAGGGCACAACCGGCGGTGGGTCAATCGCAGCATGACGGCTCGGCGCAGCGGGGCGGATCTGTTTGAAGCGGCGCGGTTGTACTACGTGGAAGGAGCGCGGCAGAGCGAGATCGCGGACAGGCTGCACGTGAGCCGGTCCAACGTCTCGCGGATGCTCAGGGACGCGCGCGAGCAGGGCGTGATCAGGTTCCAGTTGAGCTACCCGGCGGAGCGGGATGCGTTGTGGGAGCGGAGGTTGCTGCGGGCGCACAAGAGCCTCAAGGCCGCAGTGGTGGTAGCAGAACCGCCGCCGCACGCGAAGATCGACGCGCTGGACGTGGTCAGCGAAGCGGCGGCGGAGTGGTTGCTGGAGCACCTGGACGACGGGCAGCGGGTGTCGATCGCCTGGGGGACCTCGGTGCGCGCGGCGGTGGAGAAGGTGTGCGCGCGGCGCGGGTGCGGGGTGGACGTGAGCCAGCTGGGCGGGGACATCGACGTAGCGCTGACGCGCAGCAACCACGACGTGGTGCGCGAACTCGCGGCGAAGCTCGGCGGGGCGTACTCGTACGCGAACGTCCCGGCAATCGTGGGCTCGGCGGAGGAGGCACAAGAGGTCTGCGCGGATGTGGCGATCATCGGGGTGGGAGCCGTCGACCGGGGCTCGAACCGGATGTTGCTGGACTGCACGGAAATGAGCCGAAGAGAGCGAGCCCGAGGAGTGATGGGCGGCCACTTCTACGACAGGGCAGGGCAGCTCGTGGAGTTACCGGTGGACGAAAGGATCATCGGAGCGCGCACGGGCTCGATCGCGAACACGGTGATCATCGCGGCCGGGGCGCACAAGGCCGAAGCGGTCGCGGGGGCGCTGCGCGGTCGCATGGTCACCACATTGGTGTGCGACCGGCAGCTGGCCCGTGCCGTCATGAACATCAAGCCGTCGTGAACACTGCCTAGCGCAGATCGTCGAGGAAGTTCAGGATCGCCCGGTTGACGGCGTTGGGGCGCTCGCGGTGCAGGAAGTGCCCGCAGTCGTCGACGACCTTGATCCGCGGCGCGACGGTGCAGAACGCGGCGCTCTCGGCGAGGTAGTCGGAGGAGAAGCAGCCGTCGTCGGCGCCGCCGATGTACAACGCGCGCAACGGGTTCGTGCCGCCCATCACCTGTTGCTGGACCTCGGCGAGGTCGGGCGCCTGGAGCTTGGGGTTGAGGGTGTGCCGGTAGTAGGCCAGCGTCGCGCGCACGACCTCGGGCCGGGTGAACAGGTCCTTGATCGGCGCCATGTCCTCGGCGGGCGGGCGGAAACCGGGCGACCACTGCTTCCACAGGAAGTCCACGAGGTCGCCACCGGGCGCGCTGAGCAGGGCTTCCGGCGCGTCGTCCATCTGGAAGAGCCACATGTACCACGCGCGCTTCATCTGCTTGAAGTCCCCGCCGCCGAGCTTGCCCAGCGCGACGGCCGGATGCGGCAGCGCCATGCTCACAATGCCCCGGAGTCGTTGCGGCGCAAGCACTGCGGCTCCAGAAGCGGCGACGGCACCCCAGTCGTGGCCGATCACGACGGAGTCGGCGCCGGGGCGGCCGAGCGCTTCGACGAGGGCGACGGCGTCGAGCGCGATCGTGGCTGACTGGTAGCGACCGTCCGCGGCGAGGCCGGTCGGGTGGTAGCCGCGCATCCACGGCGCGACGGCGTGGTACCCGGCGTTGGCCAGCGCGGGCAGCAACCGGTCGAAGGTCGGCGCGTGGTCGGGGAATCCGTGCAGGCACAGCGCCAGTGGCCCGTCGGACGGCCCGTCCTCCAGGTAGTCGAAGTCGATGCCGTTGGCGTGGATCTGGCCCGTTGTGCTCATCTGCCTGCCTCCGAGCGAATGCGTTGCGGTGTCGGGAAATTCACGCACCAACGCCTCGGCCGCGGCAATGCCTTGAACCACACCGTCACATATGTGCAGGAGGAGCCCGTGATTCTCGGCATCGACGTCAGGATTGGGCAGTCGCTAGTCGTCCAGCAGCAACTCCCCTGCGGAGAAACCATCAGCGAACCGCCCGAAGAACTCCCGGGCAGGCCCCCCAATAGCCGCGGAACTCCGCAGAGTCACCTTGCGCCGATCGGCCTCCTCGCGCGTCCGCACGGTCGAGTGCAGTCCGAGCGACACGGCGAACCGGCCGGTGAACTCGGTGTAGAACGCGCCGAAGGTCCTGAGCCCGTGGAGGATCGCCTCAGTCTGCTCCGTGGCCGGGCCGGACCCGTTCGCCCGCACCACGAGAGGCATCACCGAACCCGATCCCGCGCGCTCAGCCCCGCGCGCGGCCGGACCGATCGTCGACATCGCCAAGCACCCGGCGCTGACCACGCTCGACGGCCCGGAGCACGCAGCGCTGCGGCGCGCGCACGCTCCGGTGATCAACGCGCGGCGCGTCCGCGAACGCGAGGACCACCTGCACGAACTCGCCCGCGAACTGCGCGGCGGGTTCACGGGCGTGGTGGATCTGATGGCGGACTTCACGGTCCGCTACCCGCTGACCGCGGTGATGGACCTGCTCGACATTCCGTTGGAGCACTTGGACGACGCCGCCGACGCGTGCAAGGCGGTGCTCGATCCGGCGAGGCAGAGCGAGGCAGGGCGAGGCAGAGCGAGGGCATCGGCAGGCTCGTCCAGCTCGGCGGCGCGGGCGAGGACCCGGTGCGCGACAGCCTGCGACAACACCCGCCCGCGCCGTTCTCGTTGTGGCGCTTCACAACCGCCGAGCTGGAGCTGGCGGGAACACAACTGCCGAAGGGCGCTCCGGTGCTGGTCGACATCCAGGGCGTCAACGAAACAGGAGCCGAGCTGCCGGTGGACTTCGGCTAGAAGTCCTCCAGCAGCGCGAGGTCCGGGGGCACGAGGGTGGTGGAGAGCATCAGCTCGCGCAGCAGGTTGTCGTTGAGCGAGTTGCCGACCGGCTCGCCGACCTCCTCGCGGGTGAGGCCGGGGACGCCGCCCCTGGACAGGCGGGTGCGCACGGCGACGACCAGGTGCTCGACGCGCTTGGCGGTCCAGCCGTCGTTCGGCGCCAGCTCGGCGAGCTGGTCGGCGGCCTGGCGCCAGGCCAGCGGCTGCGGGCGCGCCTCGTGCAGCAGGTAGCGCTGACCGAGCACGACCAGCGCCAGCCGCTCCGCCGGGCTGAGCCGCCAGGTCTTCGGCGGCTGGGTGACATCGCGGTGGCGGGAGACCGGGCGCTGCCCGTCCGGGCCGACCACGTAGACCTCCAGCAGGTGCTCGCGGCCGCTGGAACCGCGCACGAACAGCGGCGTGTAGCCCTCACCGAGCGGGATCGGCTCCTCGCCGTGGAACAGCATCCGCGAGCCGGGCAGCCGCAGCGGCAGCTTGCCGGTGGTCGCGACCTCCCACCGCCGCTCCCGGTACACCAGCTCGCCGTGCACGCGGCTGACCTTGGTGTCGTCCCCGCCGACGCACACGTGCACGTCGTCGCGGTTGCGGCCGAAGAGGATCGTGCGGCCGGAGCTCGGCCGGACGGACACCCCGCCCAGCGTCGCCAGCGCGTAGAGGGTGTCCCGGGGCGCCGCGGAGTTCACGCCGAAGGCGAGGCTGTCGTGGCCGGACGACAGCTTGCGCAGGTCAGCGTCCTTCTCCTGCTCGTCGTGCACAGATCCCTCCATGGTCATCTCGCTACAGGCGGGGCGCCAGCGCCGTGATCAGCGCGGTCGCCACGGCGCAGTGGCCCTCGGCGGTCGCGCTCTGGCCGCCGAGCTTCACCACCACCAGCTCGGACTTGGTCCCGCCGCCGGCGTCGGGGTAGGTGCGGTGGACGATCGAGACGGAGCACACCGCTTCGTCGCCCGCACCCGTGGGCTTGGTGTAGGTCTCGCGGCCGCCGACCGAGCCGCGCCGCCCGTCGCGCCGCTCGTTGAACGAGGCGTTGCCGCGATCGAAGTACAGGTCGACGCCCTGCCCGGTCCCGGGATTCGGCCAGTTGCACGACCAGTTGCCGAAGCCGGGCCTGCCGGAGGACTTGGCCACGCCGGGCACGCTGGCCAGCGCCTCGGCCGGGACCAGCTCGCAGGCGTCGCGCCGGGCCAGCGATTCGGCTGGGAACTGGGCGTTCCTGCGGGGCAGCTGAGCCTCGGCGGCCATGGCCGCCACGCGCAGGGTGACCGAGTCCGCCAGCTCGCACAGCCTCGGCACCTGCGCGCCCGCGGCGTGATCGGCGGTCACCCGCACGCCGTTCCCGTCCGGCAGCAGCACGATCCGCTGGCAGAGATCGCTCCTGCTGCTGCCCCGGATCACGCTGACCGGCCCCAGCTTCTCCGTCGGTCCCTCCGGTGCCGACGAGTACGTCCTGAACTCCGCCTGGAGGTCCACCACGCTGTCGCCAGCCCCTTGGACGATCACGTCGCAGCGCGCCAGCCCGGAGTAGGCCGCGTCCAGCTCGGTCGTGCCGAAGGCGCCGATCGCGTCGAGGTCGAACAGCGCGCACGGGTCGGCGGTGCGCGGATCACCCACGCCCAGCGCCGGCTTCTCCGGCCACCAGATGATCGTCGCTGCCACCAGCGCGAGCACCGCGCCCGTGACCGCCGCCCCGCGCTTGAACGCCCTCGGCCGGGAATCACCGCCTTCGGCGACCTCCAGCAGCAGTCGGCGAGCGGTCGCGGCACTGGGCCGGTCCTGCGGCGCGCGCCGCATCAGCTCGGTGAGCACGGGCGCGAGCGGTCCGGCCTTCGTGGCGACGGGGATCGGCGCGTTCGCCACCCGGCGCAGCAGCGCGAGCGGGTTCTCCGTCTCGCCGAAGGGCGCGGTCCCCTCCACGGCGGCGAACAACGTCGCGCCCAGCGAGAAGACGTCGGAGGCGGTCGTGGGCTCCTCGCCGTTGGCGACCTCCGGCGAGAGGAAGGCGGGCGTGCCGCCGACCAGTCCGGTGTGCGTGCGGGTGGCCTCCGTGCCGAGCACCCTGGCGATGCCGAAGTCGGTCAGCTTGGCCGCGTCGGTGGCGTCGACCAGCACGTTGCTCGGCTTGACGTCGCGGTGCAGCACCTTGTCGGCGTGCACGGCGGCCAGCGCGTCCGCGAGCTGCGCGCCGATCCGCGCGACCCGCTGCGGGGGCATGGCGCCGTCGGCGTGGACGCGGGCGGCGAGGCTGCTCGACGGCACGTACTCCATGACGAGCCACCACTCGTCGCCGTCCTGGACCTCGCCGAAGAACTCCACGATGTTGGGGTGGCGCAGCCGCGCGACCACCGTCGCCTCACGCCGCAGCAGGGCGCGGGAGCGGTCGTCGCCGGTGGCCTGCTTCAGCGCGACGTGGCGGTCGTCCAGCTCGTCGGTGGCGAGCCAGACCATGCCCATGCCACCAGCGCCGATCGGCTCCTCGAGCCGGTACCGACCGGCGATCAGCGTCCCCGAGCGCACCCCGTGTCTCCCCCATCACGCGCCGTGTGCGAGGCACCGTACTGCATCTCGGGAGCCCTCCCGGGGCTCCTCTCTAGCTTCTCCGGCATCACCACCGCTGTTTGAGGAGAACACCGCATGCGAGGCAAGTCCATCGTCGGCGTCACCGCCGCCCTCGTCGCACTCGCCGGAGCCGTTCCGGCGACGGCGGCCTCCCGCCTGGTGATCAACCAGGGCGGCACGCCGGAGAACCCCCGCGTCTACGACGGCACCGGCAGGACCGTCGACGGCATCGACGTGAAGACCGGCAACGTCGTCATCCTCAACTTCAGGATGACCAGGCCGTCAGCGCCGGGAATCCGCGCGCAGGGCAACAACATCACGTTGGCGGACAACGTGATCACCAACCCGGTCGGCGGGGACGGGGACGGCATCCGGTTCTTCGGCGACAACATCAAGATCCTGCGCAACACGATCAGCGGGACGAGCAACAAGTACGGTCACGCCGACTGCATGCAGACCTACGCCACGAACACCCCCGGCAGCAACAACGTGCTCATCGAGGGCAACCGCTGTCAGAAGATCGACAACATGTGCCTCATGGCGGAGGGCCCCAACGAGGGCGAGGGCAGCGGCAAGGGCCACAGCTCGCACTTCACCATCCGCGGCAACTTCTGCGAGACGCTCAAGGCCTCGCAGGCGTTGATGTTCGAGGACGTGCGGCACGCCACCATCGAGAACAACGAGTTCGCGGCTTCGCCGACCAAGGCCATCGGCCTGGCGATCAAGTCCACGCACGCGACGGTGAGCGGCAACGAGGTCAGCCCCGGCATCCGCTACGAGGTCGGCATCGACAAGTCCTCGATGGAGGACTACCAGGGCCCCAAGCCCGGCGGCAAGCCCTGAACCCGTTGGGGCTGGGCGGGTATCGCGGGGTCCGCCCAGCCCCGGCAGGTCATCTCGTCACACCGCTCAGCCGAGGACGGCCAGCGCCCGCTCCAGCGCTTCGGCGGTCTGCGGGGCGGCGGGGCGCTTCCTCGGCGCGGCCTCCACGAGCATGATCGCGTAGAGGTAGGCCTGGTAGAGCGCGATGCGCTTGCGCGCGGAGTCGTCGAAGAGCAGCACTCCCCCGGCCTGGCGGTAGCCGCTCAGGAAGGCCTCGTCCTGTTCGATGTCGCCGAACAGCGCCAGCGAGGCCATGTCGGCGAGCGGGTCGCCCCAGAACGAGCGCTCGCCGTCGACCAGCGCGCTGATGTGCCGGGTGCCCCGGGGCTCGTCGATGAGGATGTTGCCCGCCCACAGGTCGAAGTGGACCAGCACCGGCGTCGCCACGTCGTCGAGCACGTCGGCGACGCCCGCGAAGCGCTTGCGCAGCTCGGGCAGCTCCACGCCGAAGCGCGCGGCGTCGGCGATCAGCGCGTCCACCATGCCGAGGAAGGCCTCGCGCCAGGTGGTCGCCAGCCCGCGCTGCGCGTAGCCGAAGCGCTTGCCGGTCAGCCGGTGCAGGTCGGCGACGATCCGGCCGAGTTCGGCGCGCAGCCGCTCGTGCTCGGCCGCGTCGAGCGAGCCGCCGAGGCGGTGCCAGTTGACCCCCGGCACCTCCTCCATGAGCAGGTAGCCCTCGCCGCCGCGGACCACGTGCGGCACCGGGACACCGCCGGACTCCGCGACGCGCAGGAACATCTCCTCGGCCGCGAGCAGGGCGATCTCGTAGTTCAACCGGGGCTCGCCCCGCGACGGCTCGACCTTCAGCACCTGGCGCGCGCCGTCGACCATCTCCAGCAGGTAGAGCGTGTTGTAGAAGCCGTCGGTCAGCTGTTCCTGGGAGGCCACGTCGGCGGGTTCGATGCCCGCCACGGCCAGCGGCGCCGTCATGACGGCCAGCCTAGACGGAGCGGGCGCGAGGTGATCGTCGGTGTTCCAGTTCGGTCTCGCCGCGGCCTCGCCCGCACCACAACCCCGGGTCGCGGGCGGGCACCGAGAGTGACCGGCGAGTGCCACCCGTCCGGCCAATTGCCCGCTCCCGCGCTGCGCCGCACGCTCGAACCCCGCCAAGCCGAAGGGACGCAGCATGGCCAGCGAGCTGCAACGCCGCAAGATCGCCAGGGTGTTCTCCGCGATGGACGCCGACTCCGACGGGGAGCTCACCGAGTCCGACTTCCGCGCGCTCACCGACCGCTGGACCGCGCTGCGCGGCGCCGAGCCGGGCAGCGACGCGCACGCGCTGCTCACCGCCGTGATGATGGGCTGGTGGGCGACGCTGCTCGCGGCGGCCGACCCGGACGGCGAGACCGTGCTGCTCCAGGACGTGCTGGCCGTCGCCGAGCGGCTGTCCGGGATGAGCGAGGCGGTCGTGGGCACGGCGCACGCGATGTTCGACGCCGTGGACCGCGACGGCGACGGTGAGGTCTCGGTCGCGGAGTACGGCGAGATGATCGAGGGCTGGACCGGCTCAACCGAGGACGTCTCGGAGATCTTCACCCAGCTCGACGCCAACGGCGACGGACGGCTCTCCCGTGAGGAGTTCTCCGCGCTGTGGTTCGAGTTCTGGGCTGGCGATGACGCCGAGGCCCGCGGCAACCTGGTCTTCGGCCGGGTCTGAGCAGGTCTGAACGGGTCCGAACGGTTCGGGCGGGTCAGGCGATCCGGGCTCGGCGCAGCGCCACCTCGATGCCGTCGAGCACGGTCGCCAGGCCCGCCCGGAACGTCTCCCGCGCCTCCTGCTCCAGGTACGGCACGGACTCGTCGTCCATCTGGAAGGCCCGCCCCGACTCCAGCCTGGTCAGCGCCGGGTAGCGCTCGCTGAAGTCCGGCGCGACCTCCACCAGCAGCGCTGAGCGCGTCAGCCACCACTCGTCGTCGGACATCCCGGTCTCGGCCTGCGCAGCACGCGCCTCGACCGCCCGCCGCACCGCGCCGCGCACGTAGGTGGTCAGCGTGCCGACCAGGCGCCGCACGTCCTTCGCGGGCAGTTCCAGCCGGTCGAGGACGACGATCAGCGTCTCCACGGTCTGGAACTCGTTCGGCCCGAGCACCGACCGCGCCTCCGACACCTGGAGCAGCCACGGGTGCCGGAGGAAGAAGTCCCAGTTGTCGCGCGCCCACGCCGTCAGCGCGTCGCGCCACTCCGCGTGGCCGGAGTAGTCGCTCGGCAGCTCCGCGAGCGCGTGGTCGTACATGAGGTCGAGCAGCTCGTTCTTGTTCGCGACGTAGGTGTAGAGCGCCATGGCGGTGCGGCCCAGTCGCTCGCCGACCGCGCGCATCGACAGGCCGGGCATGCCGTCGGCGTCGGCGATCTCGATCGCGGCCTCGATGATCATCTCTATCGAAAGCGCTGGTCGCGGGCCTGGACGCGCGGTGTCGGTGGAACCAGCGCGCCAGAGCAGGCCCATCGAACGACGGGCGTCACCCTGGGCCGCGTAGACCACCATTTGCCACTCCTTACATCGTAAAGTATCCTCAGTTTACACCCTAAGGAATCAGCTCTCGAGAGGAGCCCGTCCTGCGCACGGCAGCCGACAGCCACGACGTCATCCAGGTTCGCGGGGCCAGGGAGAACAACCTGGCCGATGTCTCGCTCGACATCCCCAAGCGTCGCCTCACCGTCTTCACCGGCGTGTCCGGCTCTGGCAAGTCCTCACTGGTCTTCGGCACGATCGCGGCCGAGTCCCGGCGCCTGATCAACGAGACCTACACGGCGTTCATCCAGTCCTTCATGCCCAGCAACGGCCGCCCGGACGTGGACGCGCTGCACAACCTCAGCGCGGCGATCGTGGTCGACCAGGAGCGGATGGGCGCCAACTCGCGCTCGACCGTGGGCACCGCCACCGACGCGTACACGTTGCTGCGCATCGCTTTCAGCCGCCTCGGCACCCCGCACGCCGGCAGCGCGCACGCGTTCAGCTTCAACAACCCCGAAGGCATGTGCCCGGAGTGCGAGGGCATCGGCCGGGTCTCCGCGATCGACGTCGACCAGCTCGTCGACCGCGAGCTGTCGCTCAACGAGGGCGCGATCACCGTGCCCGGCTTCACCGTGGACAACTGGTACGTGCAGACCTACGTCCAGTCCGGCCTGCTCGACCCGGACAAGAAGCTGCGCGACTACTCCCCCGCCGAGTGGGCGGACTTCCTGCACAAGACCTCGCTCAAGGTCAAGGTCGGCAGCACCAACGTCACCTACGAGGGCCTGGTGGTGAAGGTGCAGCGGCTGCTGCTGTCCAAGGACCGCGAGGCGATGCAGCCGCACATCCGGGCCTTCGTCGACCGCGCGGTCACCTTCACCACGTGCGGCGCGTGCGACGGGACCCGGCTCAACCCCGCCGCCCTGTCCTCGCGGATCGACGGCCGGAACATCGCCGAGTGCGCGTCGATGCAGATCAGCGATCTGGCCGAGGTCGTGAGCAAGTTCGACGGCATCGGGCCGCTGACGGAGAACCTCAGGCACACCCTGGACTCCCTGGTGGAGATCGGGCTCGGCTACCTCAGCCTGGACCGCGAGTCCGGCACGCTCTCCGGCGGCGAGGCCCAGCGCGTGAAGATGGTGCGGCACCTGGGGTCCAGCCTCTCCGACGTCACCTACGTCTTCGACGAACCGACCGTCGGCCTGCACCCGCACGACATCCAGCGGATGAACAACCTGCTGCTGTTGTTGCGGGACAAGGGAAACACGGTGCTCGTGGTGGAGCACAAGCCCGAGGTCGTCGAGATCGCCGACCACGTGGTGGACCTCGGCCCCGGCGCGGGCTCGGGTGGCGGGCAGATCTGCTACACCGGCGACGTGGCGGGGCTGCGCGCCTCGGGCACGCTCACCGGGCGGCACCTCGACCACCGCGCGCGGCTGCGCGAGCCCGTGCGCACGCCGAGCGGTCACCTGTCGATCACCGGAGCCTCGCTGCACAACCTCAAGGACGTCAGCGTCGACGTCCCGCTCGGTGTGCTGACCGTGGTCACGGGCGTCGCGGGCTCCGGGAAGAGCTCGCTCATCCACGGCTCGCTCTCCGGCAGGGACGACGTGGTGGTGGTCGACCAGTCGGCGATCAGGGGCTCGCGGCGCAGCAACCCCGCCACCTACACCGGGCTGCTCGACCCGATCCGCGCCGCCTTCGCCAAGGCCAACGGGGTGAAGGCCGCCCTGTTCAGCGCGAACTCCGAAGGGGCGTGCCAGAACTGCAAGGGCATCGGGCTGGTCTACACCGACCTGGCGATGATGGCCGGGGTGGCCACGGTGTGCGAGAAGTGCGAGGGCAAGCGGTTCACCCCCGACGTGCTCACGCACAAGCTGCACGGCAAGGACATCAGCGAGGTCCTGGCCATGCGCGTCTCGGAGGCCAGGGACTTCTTCACCACCAAGGCGCCGAGGGCGATCCTGGACCGGCTCTCCGACGTCGGGCTGGGCTACCTGGGGCTCGGCCAGCCGCTGACCACGCTCTCCGGCGGTGAGCGGCAGCGGCTGAAGCTGGCGATCCGGATGGCGGAGAAGGCCGCGACCTACGTCCTGGACGAGCCGACCACCGGCCTGCACCTGGCCGACGTGGACCAGCTGCTCGGGCTGCTCGACCAGCTCGTCGACGACGGCAACACAGTGGTGGTCATCGAGCACCACCAGGCGGTGATGGCGCACGCGGACTGGATCATCGACATGGGTCCGGGCGCAGGTCAGGACGGGGGTCAGGTGGTGTTCACCGGGACGCCCGCCGAGCTGGTCGCCGCTGGTGGCACGCTGACCGCGACGCACCTGCGCGCTTACACGGGCGGCCCGGGTTCCTGATAACCGCCTTGAAATGATCCCGTAAAGGAGTTATCCAGAACCAGGACTAGGCCATTGGGAGTGATGTGACCCTGGAGCTGGGGATACTCGGGGATCTCGACGTGCGCGTCGGAGGGGAGCCGGTCAACACCGGCTCCCCCCGGCAGCGGCGCGTGCTCGCCGCGCTCCTGGTCGACGCCAACCGGCTCATCCCGCAGGAACAGCTGGTCACCCGCGTGTGGGGGGCCAACCCCCCGTCGGGGGTGCGCTCCACGCTGCACACTTACGTGTCCCGGCTGCGCGGGGTGCTCACGCCGACCGGCGAGGCGACGCTGACCCGCCAGCCCGGCGGCTACACGCTGAGCACCGACCTGGCCAACATCGACCTGCACGCCTTCCGGGCCCGCGCGGCCAAGGCGCGCAGGAAGTCCGATCCAGCCGGCCGCGCCGTCCTGCTCCGGCACGCGCTGGAGCTGTGGCGGGGCGAGGCGTTGGCCGGGTTCGACACCGAGTGGGCCGCCGCGGTGCGGGTGACGCTGCACAAGGAGCGGCTGGCCGCGCAGGTCGAGCGGATCGACGCGCTGCTGACCTGCGGACGGCACGCCGAGCTGATCGCCGAGCTGACCGAGCTCGTGATCGAGCACCCGCTCGACGAGCGCCTGTGCGAGCAGCTGATGCTCGCCTACTACCGCAACGACCGCCGCGCGGACGCGCTCCAGGAGTACGAGCGCGTGCACCGCGGCCTCGCCGAACAGCTGGGCACCGATCCGGGTGCGCGGCTGCGCGAGCTGCACGGGCGGGTCCTGGCCTCCGCGCCCGATCTGGCCGTGCACGCCCGAGGCACCGCCGCGCCCAAGATCCGGGCCGCGATCCCCCGCCAGCTCCCGTCCGCGCCGGGGGTGTTCGCCGGGCGCCGCGCCGAGCTGGCCTCGCTGGACCGCGGCGCGCTCACGGTGATCAGCGGGATCGGTGGATCCGGCAAGACCTCGCTGGCGCTGCACTGGGCGCACCTCGACCCGAACCGGTTCCCCGACGGCCAGCTCTACGCCGACCTGCGCGGCTTCGACCCCGAATGGGAGCCCGTCCAGCCCGAGATCGCGCTGCGCGCCTTCCTCGACGCGCTCGGCTCGCCACCGGAGACCCTGCCCGAGGGCCTGGACGAGCGCGTCGCGCTCTACCGCGAACTGCTCGCCGACCGCAACGCGCTGGTGGTGCTGGACAACGCGCACGACGTCGAGCAGATCGCGCCGCTGCTGCCCGGCGACGGCGAGTGCACGGTGGTGGTGACCAGCCGCGACCGCATGGCGGGACTGGACGGCGCTCGCCTGCTCACCCTCGACCCGCTGGCTCCCGAGGACGCCAGGGACCTGCTCGCCGCGCGGCTCGGCGAGGACCGCCTGGCCGAGGAACCCGAGGCGGCGCAGGAGTTGCAGGCGCTGTGCGCGGGTCTTCCGCTGGCGCTGGGCGTGGTCGCCGCGCGGGTGGCCACCTCGCCGTGGCTCGGGCTCGCCGAGCTGGCCAGGAGCCTGCGCGATGACCGCTCGCGGCTGGACGGGCTCGGGATCGGCGACGGCAGGGTGGACCTGCGCGCGGTGTTCTCCTGGTCGCTGCGGGCGCTGTCCCCCGAGGCCGCCGAGCTGTTCGGCCTGCTCGGCGTGGTGCCCGGAGTGGAGATCGACAGGACCGCCGTCGCCGCGCTCACCGGGACCGACGCCTCGGCGCTGGCGGAGCTGGAGAGCGCCAACCTGATCACACTGTCCACTTCGGACAGATACCGGATGCATGATCTGGTCCGCTTGTACGCCAAGGAAACCGCGGGTGCTTCAGCGACGGAGGCGCTGCGCCGGTGGGTCGACTTCCACACGCACTCCGCCTACGCCGTCGAGCGCGCGCTGTTCCCCCGCCGGGCCCAGATCGAGCTGGAGCCGCCCGCGCCCGGCTGCGTCCCCGCCACCTTCGACGACATGGAGTCGGCGATGGAGTGGATGGACGCCGAGCAGGGCAACGTCGCCGCCGCCCAGGTCCTCGCCGCAGAGTCGTTGTGGCACAACAGGGTCTGGCAGATCGCGCGCGCCATGGACACCTACTACTGGCGCCGCGGCCTGCTCTCCGAACGCGTCGCGCTGTGGGCCGCCGGCCTGCGCTCCGCCGAAGCGCTCGGCGACGTGGACGCGCGCGTGCTGTGCCTGCGCTCGCTCTCCGACGCGCACGCGCGGATGGACCAGCACGACAAGGCGCTGCTGTTCGTGGAGCGCGCCCTTGAGCTGGCCGAGACGCCGGAAGTGGTGGCGCACATCAACTACAGCCTGGTGGCCGCGTGCGACCGGCGCGGGGACCACCGGCGCGGCTTGGTGCACGCCGAGGCCACGCTGCGCATCTACCAGGGGCTCGGCAAGCCCGCCCTGCACGCGCAGGGGCACATGGCCGTCGGCTGGTGCCTGCTCAAGATCGGCGGCAGGCACGCCGACGCGCGACGGCACTGCGAGCAGGCGCTCGCGCTGTACCGGGCGCACAACGACCGCAGCGGCGAGGCCGGCGCGCTCGAAGGGCTCGGTCTGCTCGCCCACGAAGCCGGCCGGTTCGAGGAGGCGCTCGCGTACTACGAGCAGGCGCGGACGCTGTCGGTGCGCCTGGGGAACCTGTACATCGAGGCGGAGCTGCTGGAGCACATCGGCGAGGCCTACACCGGGCTCGGCCTGCACGTGCGGGCCAGGGAGGCGTGGGAGCGCGCCGTCGAGTCCTTCGCCGCCCAGCACCGCGAACGCGAGGTGCAGCGCGTCCAGGCCCTCCTCCGCCACCCCGCCGCTCTCTAGCCGCGCAGCGCGTCAGCGGACCAGGTGGCGTTGGACGTCCTCGGCGACCTGGGCGCGGTCCATGGCGTACTTGCGCAGGATGTTCTTGAGGTGCGTCTTCACCGTGTTGGCGCTGATGCCCAGCTCCTGGGCCAGGCGCTGGTTGGTGAGGCCGTCGGCGACGAGCAGGGCGACGCGCTGTTCGGCCGGGGTGAGCGCGAGGAACCGCTGCTCGGGGCCGTCGTCGGCGCGGAGGGACATCTCGGCGAGCTCCGACTGGATCTCCACGCACGAGGTGACGACCTGCTGGAGGTGCGCGGCCGCGAGGGTCAGCTCTCCGCCGACGAGCACGTCCTCCGCGGTGCGGCGCAGCGAGGCGACGCGCGAGGCCAGGTACTCCACGACGGGATCACGGGTCGAGGACGTGGCGAGGCCCGGCAGGTCGGCCGGGAGTAATCGCAGCGCGTCAAGATCCTCCTGGTGCCGCGCGAGCACTCGGGCGACGAGCCCGGCCAGCCACTCGAAGGCGTGCACGGAGTTGTCGTCGTAGATCTCGGGCACCGAGCAGTACATCGACAGCATCCCGAAGATCCGGCGCCCACCGGTGCGGTCGCGGCGGAACAACGGCACGGTGACCACGTCGGCGGCGGCGCTGTCCGCGCGCAATGCGGCACCGTTGTCGTAGGACACGCGGTAGGTCTGCTTGTGCCGGACGACCCACGCCACCTGGCCGTTCGGCGAGTACGCGCGGGAGACCGGGTCGTCGTGGCCGTAGACGAAGCGGACGCGGTTGGAACCGTGCAGCAGGCCGACGTGGAAGGCGTCCACCCGCGCGATCCGCCCCGCGACGACGCGCACGTACTCGTAGAGGCCGTACCGGTCGTAGGCGAAGCGCGCTGTGATCGTGTTGTGGGCCTCGTGCAGGACAGCAGCGGTCTGCGTGCTGACTCTCAGTGGCAACTGTGACACTGGGCCTCCCTGCGAACGCGGAGCGCGATGGTCCAGCCTACGACTCCTGGGCCGCCGCGGAGCGTCGGCGCTGGCTCACCCGGTGGTAGCTGTAACCCAACAGGCCGAACAGGATGGCCCCGGAGATGATCAGGCTCGACCCGGTGGCCCAGCCGGGAAGCGGCAGCCAGGGGAACAGCCGCAGGCCCCAGACCACGCCCAGGCCGATCAGCCCGAGCCCGGCCAGCACCGACCCCGCCACGTTCAGCGGCGAGGACACCGCCGCCTCCATCCCCTTCATCGCGCGGTCCCGCACCGGGTCCACGTACTTCTCCAGGGAGGGGAACTCGGCGGCGAGGGTGACCAGACCGGCCAGCACCAGCAGCAATCCGGGTCCCGGCAGCACCAGCAGGACCACGCCGACCAGCACCAGCGCCCCGCCCAGCAACATGATCAGCACGCGCTTCAGCTGCTTGCTCGCCGCCACTGGTCCTCCTCGTGTCCGTTGCCGCACACGCTAGCCAGCCAGGCGCCTCCGCGCACCGAACACGCCGCCGTCTCAGCCGTCCGGCACGCTCACCAGTCCCGTCCGGTACGCCGCGATGACCAGTTGCGCCCGGTCCCGCGCGCGCAACTTGTCCAGCAGCCGCCCGACGTGCGTCTTCACCGTGCCCATGCCCACGAACAACTTCTGCGCGATCTCGCCGTTGGACAGCCCGTGGGCGATCAGGGTCAACACCTCCCGTTCTCTCGGAGTCACGCCGTCCAGCTCCGCGCTCAGCCGACGGGACTCGGGCTCCTGGCCACCCACGCCTTCATGGCCGGGCTCGGGCTCTTGGCCGGGCTGAGGCTCTTGACCAGGCAGGGCCTCCTGGCCGGTCGGGGCCTCTTGGCCAGGCGGAGACTCTCGGTCGTGCCGCGACTCTTGGCCGGGCGGGGACCGGTGACCGTGTTGGGGCTCGGGGCTGGGCCGGGACGCGGGACCGGGCTCGGGTCTCCTGGCGAACTCGGCGATCAGCCGCCGGGTCACGGCCGGGGCGAGCAGCGCCTCTCCCTGCGCGACCACCCGGATCGCGGCGAGCAGGTCGGCGGCGGTGGTGTCCTTGACCAGGAACCCGCTCGCGCCCGCGCGCAGCGCCGCGTAGACGTACTCGTCGAGGTCGAAGGTGGTCAGGATGATCACCTTCGACCCGGCGGTCGAGGGGTCGGCGCAGATCCGCCGGGTCGCCTCGATCCCGTCGAACACCGGCATCCGCACGTCCATCAGCACGATGTCGGGCCGGTACTTCGCGGCCAGCCGCACCGCGTCCGCCCCGGTGCCCGCCTCGCCGACGGCGGTGAACCCGGGCGTGCCGTCGAGCAACGCGCGGAAGCTCTGCCGCAGCAACGAGTGGTCGTCGGCGAGCAGGACCCTCACGTCCATGCCGCTCACCGTGCCTTCCACGGCAGGTGTGCCACCACCGCGAAACCACCTCCCTCCCGTGGTCCGGCCGTGAAGGTGCCGCCGTAGAGCGACACCCGCTCCCGCATTCCGATCAACCCGTGTCCCTCCCCTGCTGTGGCGTGACCGAGCCCGTCGTCGGTCACCTCAATGCTCACCGTGCCGAAGCTCTCCGTGACGATCACCCGGCACGAGGCCGGCGCGGCGTGCTTGACCACGTTCGTCAGCGACTCCTGGACGATGCGGTACACCGACAGACCCACCGCGTCCGGCAGTTCCTCGGTTCCGCTGACGAACGTGTCCACCCGCACCCCGGCCGCCCGCGCTGCCTCGGCCAGCTCCGCGATGTCGGCGGGACCGGACAGCGGGCGCAGCTCCGCGTCCTCGCGCAGGACGCCCAGCACGCGGCGGATCTCCACCAGAGCATCGCGGCTCGTGGTCTCGATGATCGCGAGCGCCGAGCGGGACTCCGCCGGGTCCGCGAGGTGGTTGGCCACGGTCGCCTTCACCGCGATGAGGCTCATGCTGTGCCCCACCACGTCGTGCAGTTCCCTGGCGATCCGCAACCGCTCTTCGACGACGGCCTCCCTCGCGAACTGATGAGCGAACGTCGCCGCGGTCTCCCTGCGCCAGCGCACCACGGTCCCCGCTGCCCAGGCCACGCCCATGCCCGCGCCCACGACGACCGCCTCGGTCGACCACTCGAAGGCCGTCCCTCGCGGGTAGCAGGCGTAGATCGTCGCCCCGGCCCCTGCCAGGCTCACCGCGAACGCACCCGCCGCCCAGCGCGCGTCCACAGTGGATGCCACGGTGTAGAGGGCCAGAACCGTTGGCGCATAAACAACCCAGACCACGCCGACACCGACCGCACCGATGGCCGTGCTCAGCAGTCCGGCACCGAGCACCACCGCGAGGACCGCCAGCGGCCATCGGCGGCGCACGGCGACGGGCAGGGCGACGACGCAGGCGGCCAGGCTCGTCAGCCAGCCGGGCAGCGTGGACGGCGGGCCGGGTGGCTCCACCGCCGCGTAGCTGCCCAGCAGTGCCAGGAACACGGCCGCTGCGGCGTCGACGACTTTCTTCACGGGATCAACGTAGACCGGCGGTCCGACACTGCGCGTCTAACCACGGTCAGATATTCCCCGATCGCCAATCTGACTCCGGTCAGATGTGCTCCTCGTCCCGCCCGAGCAGGCTGAGAGGCATGAGAGACAACGACTTCCCAGGGCGCTGGGTCACCGGGACCTCGCTCGTGCTGGGGCCGCTCCTGCTGCTCGCGGGAACCCTGCTGCGCAGTGGCTTCCACTTCTTCTTCCCCCAGCAGCTGGCCGCCTACGCCGAGCACCCCGGGCTGGTGGTCGCGGCCTACACCTGCTTCGCCGCCGGGAATCTTCTTCTGTGGCCCGGAATCCTGGCGCTGGCGCGCTCGATCGGCCTCAAGCACCCGCTGCTGGCGGCGTGGGGCGGCTGCCTGGTGATCTTCGGATTGTTCGCGCGGACCTTCCACGCCGGCGCCGATCTGTACGCACTGCTGCTCGTCGACTCGCTCGACCAGAACAGCGCGGTGAACGCCGTCGCGCGCTTCTACCCCGCGTGGGGCGAGCTGTCCTGGCACCCCGTCCGCGTCCTCGCCCCTGCCATCGTCTTCGGCTGGATCGTGCTCGCGGTCGGCGCGTACCGCTCACGAACGCTGGGCCTCGTCGCGTCAGTGGCGCTCGGTCTGGCCTGCTCGCAGGCCATCGGAATCCTGAAGGGCACCGAGCTGCCGCAGTCGCTGATCGCGGTGGGCGGTCTCTGCGTCGCACTGATCCCGCTCGGAGTGCGAGAGCTGCTGTCAGGGCCTCGGCCGAGCGGGCGCGCGCTGGCGTGGCTGGCGGTCGTCGGCGCCCTGGTGGGACTGGGCGTCCACTTCGAGGTGTGACTGACGGTCAGGGGGTGGTGTCACCATCGCGACATGGACAAGGCAAGGACGACACCGATCATGACCAGCGCGGCTGTGTCGCGGCTGGTGACCGCCTGGCTGGCGACCATTCCCTCGGAGCACACGCGGGCCCGCTACCGCCGCGACCTCGGCCGCCTCGCGGGCTGGCTGCTGGGCCACCGCGGCCGGGGCCTGCTCTCCACCCGCGCCGAGGACGTGATCGCGTACTCGCACACATTGACCGGCAACCGACACGACCTCGACCTCCACGCGCACCCGTTGCGGCGGCACAACACCATCGCCACCAAGGCGACGGCGTGGAGCTCCTTCTTCACCTACTGCGTGCGCGCGGGGCTGATCGAGGCGAACCCCGTGCAGCAGGCCCGCGCGCTCGATCCGGCGTCGGCCTACCCACCCCATCCGAGGAGCCCGGCGCGCAGCGCGGACGCGGAGGCGTTGCGCGCGCTGGTCACCGAGGCGCACCGCGACCCGTGGCTCGGCGGCAGCCTCGGCGCCGCCATGGTCGGCCTGCTCGTGGTCACCCAGTGGCGGCCGGAACGCGTCACCACGCGCACGCTCGCCGATCTCTCACGGCGCGGAGTGCACGACGGCGAGATGTGGCTGCCCTTACCGGCGCCGGTGCTCGACTACCTCGCGGCGTGGCGCGCGGAGCGACCGGATGTCGTTGGGGCGCATGTGTTCTACGAGCGCTCGGGGCTGCGGCGGATCTCCGCGATCGATCTGATGCGGCTGGTGCTGCGCAGCGCGGAGCGGGGTGGGCTCGGCGAAGGGCTCACCGCGACGCAGGTCGCCCGCGCGGCCGCGGAGATCACCAGGCGCGGGGAGGCCGTCGAGCTGCCGCCGCTGGAGGAACTGCGCCGCACGGCACCGGCGCCGGAACAGCTCGCGTTGCCGGACGATCCGCGCGAGCACGACCCGGAGCAGCCCGCGCTGCTCCCGCTCCCGGAGGGGTGATCACACACCGAGAAGACGGGTGACGGCCCGGCGGGCGCGGTCGGCGGCCACGCGGTCGCGGTCGAGGCGCAGCGAGTGGTTGAGGCTGAGCATCACGCCGTACAGCTCGAACATCAGCTGGTCGGCGTCGGTGTCCTCGGGCAGCTGCCCCGCGTTCGCGGCGAGCCTGATCTGGAACGTGAGGTCGCGACGCCACACGCCGATCATCCCGGCGACGGCCTCGCGCACGGGGCCTTCGCGGTCGTCGAACTCGGCGACGGCGGCCGTGAAGAAGCAGCCGCCGGGGAAGACACCGCGCTCCAGGTAGGAGATCCACGCCTCGCAGAGCGCGCGCAGCCGGGGCAGGCCGGGCTCGACCCCGGTGGCCCGGTCCGACACCTCGTGGACGAAGACCCCGGCGGCGGTGTCGACGACCGCGAGCTGCAGGACCTCCTTGGAACCGAAGTGGCCGAGCAGGCCGGACTTGCTCATACCCAGGTCGGTGGCGAGCCTGCCGATGGTCAGGCCCTCCAGTCCTTCCACGGAGGCGACGCGCACGCCCCTGTCGAGGATCACCGAGCGGGTGTTGCGGGCCTCGGTCGCCGATCTGCGCGGACTCACGGAGCCAGCCTACCGGGACGCTCCACATTTAGCGTCCGACCGATCGGACGCTAAAATGCCGGGCATGCCGTTGCCGAGGATCGCCGCGCTGGGTCACCACCAGCCGAAACACGTCATGACCAACGATGACCTGAGCGTTCTGGTCGACACGACCGACGAGTGGATTCGCCAGCGGACCGGGATCGCCACCCGGCACATCGCGCACGCCGAGTCCGTCACCGACCTCGCGGCGCAGGCCGCGGCGAAGGCGCTGGCCTCCTCCGGGCTCGCCCCCGAGGACGTCGGCATGGTCGTCGTGGCGACGTGCTCTGCGATCGACCGCTGCCCGTCGATCGCGGCGCAGGTGGCCGGGCGGCTGACCATCCCGGCCGCTGTCGCCTTCGACCTCAACAACGGCTGCGCCGGATTCACCACGGCGTTGGCCACCGCCGACCACGCGGTGCGAGCCGGAGCCACCGGCGCGGCGCTGGTGATCGGCGCGGAGAAGATGTCCGACCTCGCCGACTGGACCGACAGGTCGACCTGCGTGCTGCTCGGCGACGGCGCGGGCGCGGCCGTGGTCACCGGCTCCGGCGGCGCCGACGGAATCGGCCCGGTCGTCTGGGGCTCGGACCCGACGCGCGGGCACGCTGTGCGGCTCCTCGACGACTGGCACCCGCTCTTCCGCCAGGAGGGCCGCGAGGTGTACCGCTGGGCGACGACCGAGCTCGTCGACTTCGCGAAGCTGACCTGCGAGCGCGCCGGGGTCACGCCCGCCGACCTGGGCGCCGTGGTCACCCACCAGGCGAACCTGCGCATCATCGACGCGCTCGTGGACAAGCTCGGCGCCACCAAGGCGGTGATCGCGCGCGATGTCGTGGACTCCGGCAACACCTCGGCCGCCTCGGTCCCGCTGGCCCTGTCGAAGCTCGTGGAACTCGGCGAGGTCGAGCCCGGCGCCCCGGTCCTGCTGTTCTCCTTCGGCGGCGGGCTTTCGTGGGCCGGTCAGGTGGTCGCCTGCCCGTGACGGCGGACCTAGACTCGCGGTGTGGCGGAGAACGCGAGCTCACCCGATCCCGACGTGCTCCTCGCGCTACGGGCGCTGTCGAACCCGATGCGGTTGCAACTGCTGCTGTGGCTGCGCGAGCCCACGCTCCACTTCTCCGCCGAGCGCGCCATCGCCGATCCCGTCGAGGTGGGGATCTGCGTCACGCACATCCGCGAGAAGGCGAACCTGGCGCAGTCCACCGTGTCCGCCTACATGGCCGAACTGGAGCGGGCCGGACTGGTGAAGTCCACGCGCGTGGGCAAGTGGACCCACTACAAGCGCGACGAGACCCGCATCGCGCAGCTCGTCGAGACCCTCTAGCTCGGCCCCTCAGGCAGGTTGGGCGATCTTCGGGGCGCGGCGGCGGGCGGGTCGGCGGTCGCGGTCGAGCCACCACTGCGCGATCAGCAGCGGGACGGTCCAGCCCAGCCAGGAGGACAGCGATCCGATGGCGTGCATGAACGCGATCTCGCTGCCGCCGAAGGTGGTGGCGATCCGCGGCTCCAGCACGGTGACGGCCAGCGCCGACCACAGGCGGTTGGTGATGATCGACATGGTCAGCGCGAAGCTGCGGACCATCCAGCGGCGGTGCTCGACCATGCGGCGCCCGCGCGCGGTGATGACGCCCATCGCGGTGGTGCCGAGCCAGAGCGCGGAGAGAATCACGTGGCTGGCCATGGCGACCGGCCCGAAGGGCGTGTTCACGCCCACGACGAAGCCGAGCAGCCCGGCGGGCAGGACTCCGGCGAAGACGTAGACGCGGCCCAGCCTTCGGTGCAGGGCGAGGTTGCGCTGGCGCAGCCACGGCCAGATCTGCAGGCAGCACGTGATCATGGCGATGGAGCCGAAGATGATGTGCGAGACGAGAATCCAGTAGTACGCGGGGAAACCGGGCGGCGACGGCAGTCGGGACCGCGACGGGTCGAGGCTGAGGTAGCCGGGCAGCGAGAGCGCGAGGAACGCCAGCACCACCAACGCGAGCGGAGCCATCCAGGGCCGTCGGAACATCGTTCTCTCCCACCAGAAGTCGTTGTCGGCAACGGTAGGAACCCGGTCGCCGATGATCTCTGGTGCTGGCCGCCCGCTGGAGGTGGGGAATGCCCCACCCCCAGCGGTTGTACCGTCGGCGCGAGCCGTGCGATCCCGTTGTCGACCTCATCCGCCACTTCACGGGTCGGGTGACCGACGACGACATAGCCGCGCTGTGGAGCCATTTCACCGCGGCGTCCAGATCGGCACGGCCGACGTGTGGCTGCTGCGCGAAGCCGAGTTCGCCGTCCTCGCCAGGCGAACGCCCACGAACGTCCACCTCCCCGTCTACCGCTTCGAGACCGCCGAAGCGTCCACAGAGGACAGTTCATTGAGCTGACTTCCGGGGCGCGACGGGTCGTCAAGGCTGTGTGCGTGCCCGTCACGAAGAACGCGCCCTGCCCTGAGCACGTCGTGTACGCGGTCGAGTTCGCCCCAGGGATCTCCCAGCGCGGAGCACTCGTCGACGTGGTGGTCGAAGGCGAGGAACTGCCGCCGCACCAAGCGTCGTTGCTGGCTTCGGGCACTCAGCTCTGGCCGGTCTCCGGCTGATCGAACCTGCCTTTCAAATCGAAAAGACGCGATACTTCGATTTGACGGGGTGGGCGCGGATGACGGGGTGGCGCGATGGGCAGCGTGGACGGACTGGAGCTGAAGCGGTTCGGGCTCTCCACCTTCGACTTCGAGTTCCAGCCGGTGGCGCTGGTGCACGAGTCCGTCCGCGAGATCGAGGAGTTGGGCTGGCGCACGGTGTGGGTGCCCGAACTGCTGGGGCGGGACGCCCTCACGCACGCGGCCGTGCTGCTCTCCTCCTCCGAGCGGCTGAACGTCGTCAACGGCATCGCCCGCGTCTCCCCCTGCGGGCGTCAAGCCGCTCGACGTGATGGCCGCCCACCTCGACGAGCTGGACGACACGGACTCGCCCAACCCCGCTCCACAGCACCCGGTCCGGCGTGTCCTCGCCGCCTACAGGCCCAAGATGCTGGAGCTGGCCCACGACCGCGCCGCCGGTTCGCAGAGCTACCACGTCAACGTCGAGCACACCGCGCAGTCCCGTGACATCCTTGGGCCGCAAGCGTTTCTCGGCGTCGAGCACGCGGTGCTGCTGGAGACAGACCCCGTCAAGGCTCACGAGATCGCCCGCGCGCACATGCACACCTACCTCACGAGCCCGTACAACATCGCGAAGTTCCGCCGCCTCGGTTACTCCAAGGAGGAGATCGGCGACGGCGGCAGCGATCGGCTCATCGACGACTTCGTGCACTGGGGCGATCTGGGCTCCATCACCAGGAAGCTGCACAACCACCTCGACGCCGGAGCCGACCACGTCGCCGTCCAGGTGATCGGCGTCGAGCCCGGCCAGACCGCCCTCCCGCAGTGGCGCGCCCTCAGCGAGGCCCTGCTCTCGTAGACCGCACTGGTCAGCTCGTGGTTGGGAAGTGCGCCTGCGACACGTAAGCGGTGAACGGCTTGGGGGCTCGACCGGTGACGGCGCGGACGACGTCGGTTGGAGCGCCGTCTCCGCCGGCACGCAGAGCCTCGAAGCCGGGCAGCTCCGACAACACCTGCTCGCGCGGCACGCCGAAGCCGGTCATCGCGGCGACGTAGTCGGCGCTCTCGCCGTGGAAGCGGATCTCTCGGCCGACCTTCGCGCCGATCAGGGCCAGCGCGTCGGGGAAGGACAGCGCCTCCGGCCCGGTCACCTCGTAGCTGCGCCCGGCGTGGCCGTCCTCGACCAGCGCCGTGGCGGCGACGGCCGCGATGTCGTCGGCGTCGACGAACGCCTGCCGGAGCTCGCCGACCGGGACGGCCAGCTCGCCCGCGGTGATCGCGGCGGCGAACACGCCCTCGTCGAAGTTCTGGTTGAACCAGTTGGGCCGCACGATCGTCCACTCCGCGCCGGACTCGCGCACGGTGCGCTCGGCCGCCATCAGCCGCTCGTCGCCCATCAGCTCGATCGCCATGCTGGACAACAACACCAGCCGCCGCACTCCGTTCTCCACAGCGCAGCGGACGAACTCGGGATCGACGGGCAGTTCGTGCGGGGCCATCAGGTACATCGCGCCCGCGCCCGCCACGGTCGGCTCCCAGGTGGCGCGGTCGGCCCAGTCGAACCGGACGCCGCCGGAGCGGGAGGCCGCCCGCACCGGTCGCCCGGCCTCGCGCAGCAGGGCCGCCACCCTCCGCCCGGTGGAGCCGGTCGCGCCGAGCACAACGGTTGGTTTCTCGTTCCTCTCTGCCATGCCCCGACTGAAGCACGGACCCCTGACAATCCAGGTTCGGCCAGGTCAGGGCCGGACTTGAGTTCTGAGGTGAACAGGCGTTTACTAGGTGAACACACGTTCACCCCTTTCGGAGGAGTTCCATGCCCAGCGCACGTCGTCCGCGCCTGATCCTCGCCGCGCTCGCCTCCTGCGGGGTGCTCATGGCGGTGATGCAGACGATCGTGGTCCCGCTGCTCCCCCGGCTGCCCGCGCTCACCGGCGGCACGGCGACCGACGTGAGCTGGCTGCTCACGATCACGCTGCTGACGGGCGCGGTCTTCACGCCGCTGCTCGGCCGCGCCGGGGACATGTACGGCAAGCGCCGCGTGCTGCTGCTCGCGCTCTCGTCGATGATCGCCGGCTCGGTGCTGTGCGCGGTCAGTTCCAGTCTCGGCGTGCTGATGGTCGGCCGGGGCTTGCAAGGCGCCGCGCTCGCGGTCGTGCCGCTGGGCATCAGCATCCTGCGCGATGAGCTGCCGCGGGAGCGCGTGGTTCCGGCGATCGCCATGATGAGCGCCACGCTGGGCGTGGGGGCCGCGCTGGGGATTCCGTTGGCCACGTTGGTCGTAGAGCACGCGGACTGGCACACGCTGTTCTGGCTGTGCGCGGTGCTCGGTGTGCTCGCGCTGACCGCTGTCGTGCTCATCGTGCCCGAGTCGCCGTTGCGCACACGCGGCCGTTTCGACGTCGTGGGAGCGCTGGGGCTGAGCGCGTTCCTGGTGTGCTTGTTGGTACCGGTGTCCAAGGGCAGCGCGTGGGGATGGAGTTCGCCAGCGACGCTCGGCTTCTTCGCGGCGGCCGTGCTCATCGTGCCGCTGTGGGGCTTCCACCAGCTGCGCGTGCACGCGCCCATGGTTGACCTCAGAGTCTCCGCGCGCCCCGCCGTGCTGTTCACCAACCTCGCGGCACTACTAGTCGGATTTTCCTTCTACGCCAACTCGTTGGCCACGGCGCAGCTCGTGCAAGAGCCCGTCGCGACCGGCTACGGCCTCGGCGCGTCCATCGTGGTGAGCGGACTGTGTCTGTTGCCCGGCGGCATCGCGATGGTGCTGTTGTCGCCGGTGTCCGCACGGTTGTCAGCTGCGCGCGGTCCGCGTTTCACCCTCGCTGTGGCAACAGGTGTGATGGCCGTGGGCTACGCGGTGCGACTGTTCACCAGTGAGAGCCTGGTCGCGATCGTCATCGGTGCGACGGTGGTCGCCGCGGGAACGGCCGTGGCGTACTCCGCCCTGCCCGCGCTGATCATGCATGCTGTGCCGGTGACGGAAACCGCCGCCGCTAACGGGCTCAACACACTGATGCGCTCCATCGGCCAAGCCGTGTGCAGCGCGGTCGTGGCCACCGTGCTCTCGTCGCTGGTCACGGTGCACGGGCCGACGCTCGGCGCCTACCTCGTGGTGTTCGTCATCGCGGGCGCGTGCGCGTTGGCGGCGCTCGGGCTCACCCTGCTTATCCCCGCTCCGCGTCCGGCACAGGTCGAGGCGCGCGTGCTCGCGGGTACGGCGGCATGACCGACAACAGTCGCCACGCGATCCTGCTCGCCGCGCGTCGTGCGTTCGCGCGCAATCCCTACGCGGACGTCACGTTGCGTGGAATCGCAGCCGATGCGGGCGTGAGCGCTTCGTTGATCGTGAAGCACTTCGGCGGCAAGGAGTCCCTGTTCGACAAGGTCGCCGACTTCGAGGACGCGGCGACCGCGTTGCTGGACGCGCCGAACGAAGAGCTAGGGCGCTGTGCGGTGCGCGCGATCGTCCAGTTCCGCCGCGACAACAACGCGGACCTGTTGCTGCGCGTGGTGTTCGCACTCGGCGTGGGCGCGGAGCGGGCCATGCTGCGCGAGCGTTTCCGCCGCCAAGTCGTGCAGCAGGTCGCGGCACGGCTCACCGGCGAGGACGTGCCACTGCGCGCGGAACTGTTCGTGGCACAGCTGATCGGGCTCGGCGCGGCGCTCGCGGTCGACCGCGAAGGCCCTGCGGCGACCGCCGACGTCGAGCAGATCGCGGACCTCTACGCGCCCGCGCTCCAGTCGCTGGTCAACGCCCGCCAGATCGCGCGATAAGGCCGACGAGCTGGTTGCACAGCCCTTCGCGCAGGCCGATCACGAACAGCTCCGGTGAGGTCGGCGAGCCCATTTCGGCCATCACCTGCGCGACAGCCTCGGTGGGCCGCGCGTAGGGCCACAGCCCGGCGACGATGACGAACACCGAGCCCGCGAAGTGGCCGGCCCCGTGCTCACCGATGCCCGGGAAGTGCCCGCGCACCATGGCCGCGAGCCGGTCGGCGTTGCGCGAGGAGTTGCCCTTGAACACCCGCGCGTACTCCACGGTGATGTTGCGTTCGAGCACGCCCGCCATCGAGCTGATCAGCTCGCACAGCTGCGCGTGCCCGGAAAGCGAGAGCGCGACCGCCGTGGCCACCGCCTCCGCCTCGCTGGGTACCTGCCGCGTCAGCACCGGCTCCAGTTCGTCCAGCCACGCAGTCCACTGCCGGTCGAGCAACTCCAGGAAGACGGCTTCCCGGCTGTCGAAGTAGCGCAGCACGTTGGACTTCGCCAGGCCCACCCGATCGCTCAGCTCACGCAGGCTGATCTCGGCGAGCGGGCGCTCGGCGAGCATCTCCCCTGCCGTGTCGAGGATCGCTTCCCGGCGCTGTCTCACCTGCTCAGGGCGCCGCGCGCGCTGGAAGTCGGTCACCGGACCAGCTTATCAGACCAGCGGTCTCTTGATAACAGACCAGTGGTCCGATAACGTCTCGCGGTGTTCCCGGACGGCGGTGGAGGCATGACGATGCGAGTCAGCGGATCAGTGGCCCGTGGCTACGAGAACGTGCGTGAGGCGTTCGCGGCCGCGCAGGCCCACGACGAGGGCCAGGCGCAGCTGTCGGTCTACCGGCACGGTGAGCTCGTCGTGGACCTGTGGACGGGCGAGGAGAACAGGATCGGCATCGTCATGTCGTGCACCAAGGGCATCGTGGCGACGTGCGCGCAGATGCTCGTGGAGCGCGGACTCCTCGACGTGGACGAGCCCGTGACGCGGTACTGGCCGGAGTTCACGGCCACGTCGGCCACGGTGCGGCACCTGCTCACGCACAGCGCGGGCATACCGTCGTTCCCCAAGGAGGCCGGGCTCATCCCGATCGACGCGTTGGACTGGGACACGTGCGCCAAGGCATTGGGCGCGGCGACTCCGATGTGGGAGCCCGGCACCGCCTACGCCTACCACGCGTTGACCTACGGCTATCTCGTCGGCGAGGTCGTGCGCCGCATCGCAGGACGCTCTGTCGGCGAGTTCTTCCGCACTGAGATCGCCGACCCGCTCGAACTGGACCTGTGGATCGGCCTGCCCGAGGAGCAGGAGCACCGCGTGGTGCCGCAGTTCTCCACGGCGCCGGAACTGAAACTGCCCGCCGCGCTGAAGTTCGGCATGAAGACGCTGCGCGCGCTTATGAGGGGCTACATGTTCGCCGCGGAGTGCTTGCCACTGCTGAACACCCGCGAGGGCCGCGCAGCCGAGATCCCCGCGATGAACGCGGTCGGCGACGCGCACTCGCTCGCGCGGATGTACGCGGCCACGATCGGCGAGGTCGACGGTGTGCGCCTGCTCAGCGAGGAGTCGGCGCGCCAGGCGCGGACCCCGCAGACGGACTCGTTGTCCGCGCCCTCACCGCTGAACCTGATGCGCATCCCGTTCCCGCAGCGGTTCGGATTGGGCTACGAGCTGTCGCGACCCGGCGAACCGATGTTGGGCCCCACGTCCTTCGGTCACGCGGGCGCGGGCGGGCGGCTGGCGTTCGCCGATCCGGCCAGCGGGCACGCCGTGGGCTACACGTGCTCGAACATGGCGTGGGACCCGATGTCGGGCGCGGACCCCCGGTGGCTGCCGTGGACCGCCGCGCTCAGCCAGGTCCGCTGAGCGCGACACGGCGCTCGTCGGCGGTGGCCAGCCAGAAGAACACCGCCGGGAGCACGAACTCGATCACGGTCAGCGGGACCTGGAACCAGTGCGGCTGGCCGTGGACGAGCATCGACAGGACCCGGCCGACGCCGCCGAGCAGCATGATCCCGGCGAGCCAGCGCACGGCTGACGCGGAGATCGGCACCTGCCGCGCGGCCCAGACCCACGCGAGCCCGTAGCCGAGGAAGATCGCGTTGTAGAAGCGCTCCCGGCTGTCCACGGTGGCGCCCGTGCCCTCCTCACCAGGCACGGAGTCGATTCCGAGCACGATGTGGTACACGCCGATCGCCACGCACGCGACGCCGGTGACCAGCAGCAGCACTCTCAAGAGCTTGACCATTCGCCCCACCTCTCCCGTTAGTAGATGCGTGTCTACTTAGCTAGTAGACGCGTGTCAAGTAAGATGGTGCGGTGACCCCACGCCGCAGGCTCGACCCGGCCGAGCGCCGCGCCGAACTCCTCGACGTCGCGGCGACGCTGTTCGCGGCGAAGCCGTACGAGGACGTGCGGATGGAGGACGTCGCCGACCGCGCGGGCATTTCACGCGCGCTGCTGTACCGGTACTTCCCGAACAAGCGCGACCTGTTCGCGGCGATCTACGAGCAGGCGTCCGAGCAGTTGCTCGCCAAGTCGGAGTTCGACCCCGATGCGCCCGTGGCCGGCCAGGTCGCCGCGGCGCTCGACGCGCACTTGGCGTACTTCGAGGCCAACAGCCACACAGTGCTCGCGGCCAACCGTGAGCTCGCGGGAGACCAGGTCATCCAGGCGATCATCGAGGGCGAACTGGCCACGTTGCGGCACCGGCTCCTCGACAACGCGTGTTTCGACGAGCGCGCGCGGGATCTCGTGTCAGCGGCGTTGACGAGCTGGCTGGTGTTCGTGCGCACGATGTGCGTGGACTGGCTCGCCAACCAGGCGTACTCGCGCGAAGAGCTGCGCGCGGTGTGCCTCGGCGCACTGTGGGGCGCACTGGAGCCTCTCGAAGGACGGGGTTGACGGGTCGCGACGGGAGTCCGTCTACTGGCTCGATGCGCCGAAAGATCCACGTGGACAACCTGGTCTCGTTGCACCGGGGCGAGCGCGGTGTCATGCGCGTGCGCGCGGACTCGGAACTGGGCGTCTACCGGGGGCTCGGTATCGCGCACGCGACCGACCGCGCGCTCCAGATGCTCATGACACGCATCATCGCGAGGGGGCGCGGCGCGGAGGTGCTGGACCCCGACCTGGTCGACGTGGACCTGTTCTTCCGCAAGATGAACTGGCAGAGCGATCTCGCGCAGGAGACCGCCGCGCTCAGCACGGACGCGCGAGACCGGCTCGACGCCTACGTGGTCGGCGTGAACCACGTGCTGTCGCGGTCGGTCCCGTGGGAGCTGCGCGTGCTCGGGCATCGACCGGAGCCGTGGACGATCGAGGACATCGTGCTCGTTTCGCGGATGGTCGGCTACGTGTCGCTGGCGCAGTCGCAGGGCGAGCTGGAGCGCTGGATCGTGGAGTGCGTCCGCGCCGGAGTCGGTGTCGAGCACTTGGAGGCGCTGTTCCCCGGGCAGCTGTCCGGGCTCGATCCGTCACTGGTGAAGAAGGTGCGGCTCACCGACCAGCTCGTGCCGGACGCGGTGCGGGAGCTGGCGTCGCACTCGCGGCTGATGGCTTCGAACAACTGGGTGGTGGCCGGTCACCGCACGCGGTCCGGGCGGCCGTTGCTGGCCAACGACCCGCATCTGGAGATCAACCGGCTGCCCGCCGTCTGGTACGAGGTGGTCGTCGAGTGCCCCGACCGCTACGCCGTCAGCGCGACGATTCCCGGACTGTGCGGGCTTTTGCTGGCTCGCACCGATGACCTGGCGTGGGGCGCGACGTACAGCTTCGCCGATGCCACGGACTCGTGGGTAGAACGCGTGCAGGACGGCCGCGTGCTTCGCGGCGAGGAGTGGTCTCCGCTGCGTCAGCGCGTGGAAGTGGTGCGGCGCAAGGGGAAAGAGCCCGTCGAGGTCACGTTCTGGGACACCGAGAACCACGGCGTGCTCGACGGGTCTCCGGAAGACGGCGAGTACCAGCTGGCCACGCGGTGGGCGGGCGCGCACGGCGGCGCCAGGTCCATCGAGGCGATGTTGGCTCTGTGGAACGCGAAGACCGTCACCGAGGGCATGCGGCACCTCGGCGAGCTGGAGGTGTCGTTCAACTTCGTCCTCGCGGATTCGTCGGGCGACATCGGCTACCAGATGTCCGGCCGGATTCCTGTGCGCGGTCCCGGGCGGAGCGGCTTGATCCCCTTGCCCGGTTGGGATTCCGACAACGACTGGCAGGGCTTCCACCCGGCTTCGGAGCTGCCTCGGGCGCAGAATCCGGAGTGCGGCTTCATCGTCACCGCGAACAACGACCTCAACCATTTCGGCGTGGTCTCCCCCATCAACGCGCCGATGGCTTCCTACCGCGCGGACCGGATCGCCGAGCTGCTTGGTGCTTCAGAGAAACTCGGCGCGGAGCACATGAAGCGCATCCAGCACGACCTGCACTCGAAGCAGGCCGAGCGTTTCGTTTCGATCTTGCGACCGTTGCTGCCGGACACCGCTTCCGGGCGAGCTGTCGGCGCATGGGACTTCTCCTACGACGCGCGGTCCGAGGGCGCGGAGGCGTTCGAACGGTTCTACGCCAAGCTCATCGAGCTGGTCTTCGGTCCGGTCCTCGGCACGGCGACGGTCGCGCACATCATCGCGCAGACCGGAATCCTCACGGACTTCTACGCGAACTTCGACCGCGTCCTGCTCTCCGAGCGTTCACCGTGGTTCGGCGGCAAGACCCGCGAAGAGCTGTTCGAGGCAGCCGCTTCCGCCGCGCTGACCGGGAATCCCGAGCCGTGGGGCAAGCGGCGCGGCGTCGTCATGAGCCACATGCTCTTCGGCGGGAAGCTACCGCGCTTCGCCGGGTTCGACCGCGGCCCGGTCACCCTGGTCGGCGGGCGGGCGACGCCGCACCAGACGCAGATCTACCGCTCCGCCGGAAGGCTCACCACGTTCGCGCCGTCCTTGCGCGTGGTCGCCGACTTCGCCGCGCCCGGCTGGGAGAGCTGCCTCGCGGGCGGCCCCTCCGACCGGCGCTTCTCGCGGTGGTACTACTCCGACATGCACGACTGGATTAATGGCCGGTACAAGAGACTCGGGCCCACGTCATGAGGTCCTTGCTGGACGTCATGCTGCGACAGGCTTCCCGCGTGCGGGTGGCGGAGATCTCCGGCTCCGGCACGGCCGTCGTGGACCTGGAGCCACCGGGCGCACGGGATCGGCTGCGCGCGGCCATGGTGGTGGAGTCGTTGCCGGGCTTCGTGTGCATGTGCCGGGGCGACGTCCGCTTCGAGATCGTCGGCCCGGACGACGGCGTGCTCGCGGTCGTCGTGCTGCACCACGCCTCGACGCTGCGCTGGGACCGCTGGGAGGGCCACGCGGTCCTCGCCGACGGCCGATTGGTGTTGCGGTGGCTGGAGGAGCAGGGCATCTCCAACCCCTCGCGGCAGGTCGCGGAGGCCGAGTCCCGGCGTGATCAGGCTTCGGAGGAGGAGGCCGCGTGGGTGGCGGCGATCCCGGCCGCGCTGACCCCGCTCACCGACCGCGTGCTCGCGCTGTCCAAGATCGGCGCCGTCCCGTCCGCCGAGTGGCTCGGCGAGGCACAGGACCTGTTGCGCCGAGCCGTTCCCGATCCCGTGGTCCGCGTCCTCGACCTGTTGGCGTGGTGCGGTTCCGGCAGCGGCCGGTACTCGGGGTTCCCCGCGCACGAGGTGGTTCCCGGGCTCCTGCTCAAAGCCGTGCCGATCGCGGAGATCACCGTCGCGCTGCGCGATCCGCGGGCGCGGCCGGAGCACGACGCGGGCGCGGTCCGGCACCTCGTCGGGTGGAAGAGCCGGTCCAAGCACAAGCGCGACGTCGACTCGCTGCCCGAACCGCTCAAGGAGCGCCTGCTGCGCCAGGCGGAGCGCTCCGACGATCCGACCACGCTGCGCCGAGCCCGGCGGATGCTATTGAAAAACGATAGATAGTGATTGATACTCGATGACATGAACCGCGTTGCCCTTCTCGTCCTGCGGGGACTGATCACCTTCACCCTGCTCGTCTCGGTCTTCGGCCAGGTGGTGGCGATCCCCAACGCCGTCGCCGACGAGGCGCGCCTGCACCCGGAGCTGACGGACCACGTCACCGCCTACAGCGCGGTCGGCATCGTCGGAGTGCTGTGCGTGCAGGTGGCCCTGGTCGCGGCGCTCGTGCTGCTGTCCATGGCCGAGACCGACCGGCTGTTCACCCAGCGAGCCTTCCCGTGGGTGAACGTGGTGATCGGCGCGACCGCCGCCGCGACGGCACTGACCACGGGCTTCGGCGTGCACATGCTGTCCAGCGAGATCCCGGGGCCGCCCGCGCAGATCCTCGGCGTCGGCGGGCTGGCCTTCGGCGGGTTCGCGCTGCTGCTCGTCCTGCTGGTGATGCGCGGACTGCTGCGCAGGGCGACCGCGATGGAGGACGAGCTGGCCGTCGTCGTGTAGCGCCCCGACGTCAAGAATGTTTGACATGGTGTCGAAGTGTCTTTACCTTCGACGGTGTCAAACATTCTTGACACGAGGGGGCGTCGTGGCGGTCGAGGAAAAACGCGCGTGGATCATGGCGGTGGTCGCGGTCGCGGGGTACGCGAGCTACCTGCTGCTGGTCCTCGGCAGGTGGGACGGCGGGCCGCTGGCGGAGGTGCGCTACGCCGACGCCCTGCTGTGGACGGTCGGCGCGGCGATCGTGGCGGGGATCGCGCTGAACGTCCTGGTCGCGGTCACCGGTGAGCGCGGCTCGACGCTGCGCGACCAGCGGGACCGCGAGATCGAGCGCTTCGGCGACCACGTCGGCAACGCCTTCGTGGTGATCGGAGCGATCGCCGCGCTGCTGATGGCGCTGGGCGGGCTGGCGCACTTCTGGATCGCCAACGCCATCCACCTGGGCTTCGTGCTCTCCGCCGTGCTCGGCTCGCTGGCCAGGATCGGCGCCTACCGAACGGGTTTCCAGCCGTGGTGAAGCCGAAGCCGACCAGGGTGACCAACCGGATCAGGGCGCTGCGCTTCGCCGAGGACGAGATGACGCAGGCGCGCCTGGCCGAGCTGATCGGGGTCACCCGCCAGACGGTCATCGCCATCGAGCAGGGGCGCTACTCCCCCTCGCTGGAGATGGCCTTCCAGATCGCCCGGGTGTTCCGGGTGGGGCTCGACGACGTGTTCCAGTACCCGGAGGAGGCACCGTGAAGGCCATCGTGCAGCACCGCTACGGATCGACGGAGACGTTGGCGCTCAAGGAGATCGACTGGCCGGTCCCCGGGCCCGGCCAGGTGCTCGTCCGGGTGCGCGCGGCCGGGATCGGCCCGGACGTCACGCACCTGATGACCGGGAAGCCGTACCTGGTGCGACTCATGGGTTTCGGCCTTCGCAGACCCAAGGTCGCCGTGCGCGGGCGCGACGTCGCGGGCGTCGTGGAGGCGGTCGGGCCCGGGGTGAGCCGATTAGCCCCGGGCGAGGAGGTCTTCGGCACCTGCGAAGGCTCGCTCGCCGAGTACGCGGTGGCCGACGAGGGAGTGCTGACCCGCAAGCCCGCGAACCTCAGCTTCGACCAGGCGGCAGCCGTGCCGATCTCCGGAGGCACTGCGCTGCAAGGACTTCATGGCGTCCACAAGGGACAGAGGGTGCTGGTCATCGGCGCCGGAGGCGGAGTCGGCACGTTCGCTGTGCAGATCGCCGCATCGCGCGGGGCGCACGTCACCGGAGTGTGCGGCCCGGCGAAGCTGGACATGGTGCGGGACTTGGGCGCTGAGCGCGTCATCGACTACACCACCGAGGACATCACGGCCGCCGGGCACCACGACCTCGTGCTCGACGCGGCGGGATGCCGGACGCTGCGCCACCTCCGCCGCGCGCTGAGGCCGAAGGGGACCCTGGTGATCGTCGGCGGGGAGAACGGCGGCAACTGGCTCGGCGGTGTCGACCGGACGCTGCGCGCCGCGCTGTGGTCGCCGTTCGTCGGACACCAGCTGCGCGGACTGATCAGCAAGGAGCGCGCGGAGGACTTCGACGTGCTCCGGGAGCTGATCGAGGACGGCGCGGTGACACCGGTGCTCGACCGGACCTTTCCCCTGGAGCGAGCCGCCGAAGCGATCGACCACGTCCACGGAGGACACACGACGGGCAAGGTCGTCGTGTCCGTGTGACAGTCGCACGTTCCTCGAAATGCGCGCCGCACCGCGAAGCCCGGGTGCAGCCTGGGCCAATGAGAACAAAACTCCTGGCGGTCGCCGCCATGGCCCTGGGCATCGCCTCCCTCAGCGCGCCGAGCGCCTCGGCGGAGGACGCCCTCGTCAAGTACCCGGGACACTTCCCGAGCCTGCAAGCGTGCCAGAACGAGGGCCGCGAACTCGTCCGCCGGACGTGGGCCTCCCGGTACGAGTGCCACTACGACGGTCCGTGGTTCCTCTACTACGAGCCCCGATGAACGACAGCAACTGACATCTAATCTGGCAGCTACTGACACTTCCACGTAAGGTGCTCCTCATGGGAGCACCTGAGGCCGGCCGGGAAGGCAAAGCCGCGCGCACTCGGCTCGCGGTGCGGCGGGCCGCGATCGAGCTGTGCCTGGAGCACGGGTACCCGGCGACCTCCACCAAGGCGATCGCCGAGCTGGCCGGGGTCGCCGAGCGCACGCTCTTCCGCGCCTTCCCGACCAAGGCCGCGATCTTCTGGTTCGACCCGTTCCTCAGCCGGGTGATCAGGAGGCTCGACGCGCGGACCGCCGCCGAGGACCCGGTCTCCGCGCTCAGCTCCGCGGTGCTGGCGACGG
This sequence comes from Allokutzneria sp. NRRL B-24872, assembly GCF_002155965.1. Classification (GTDB taxonomy): domain Bacteria; phylum Actinomycetota; class Actinomycetes; order Mycobacteriales; family Pseudonocardiaceae; genus Allokutzneria. The sequence continues at coordinate 36,318 of NZ_MUMH01000025.1, read as the reverse complement.
CCCGCGCGATCACCGACGAGGAGTGGCGGCTGGAACTGGGCCGCCGCAAGGTGATCCTGCGAGAACCCGACCTGATCGCGACGGGCACGCAGGAGCTGAACCTGGCCGCCACGCGGATCGGCGAGCTGCTGACACCGGTGGACGCCTCGCCCGAGCTGGCCTTCCGCACGGCGCTGTTCGCCCGGTTCGCCGTCGCGGGCTTCGGGATCGTGCCGGTCCACGCCGAGACCACCACCGAGGAGTGGGGCACAGAGCTGGCCCGCGTCGCGCGCTTGGCGGCTGACGGCCCGATGGAGCGGCCGTGATCGAGCTGCCCGGTCTCATCACCGATCCCGAAGTGCTCGCCGGGATCAGCCACGACGAAGCCGAATGGGCTCCCGTGGGACGTCCGGCCGCCGCGCTCCGCGCTCAGTCCACAGTGGACGTTCAGCGAGCCGTTCGCGCGTGCGCCGAGCAGCGCGTTCCCATCGTGCCAAGGGGAGCGGGCACCGGGCTGTCCGGCGGAGCCAACGCGACGGACGGCTGTCTGGTGCTCGACCTCTCGCGGATGCGCGAGATCGTGGAGATCGACACGGAGAACCTGCTCGCCGTGGTGCAGCCCGGAGTCGTCAACGACGATCTCAAGAAAGCCGTCGCCGAGCACGGCCTCTGGTACCCGCCCGATCCGGCCAGCGCTGCGTGGTCGACGATCGGCGGCAACGTGGCGACCAACGCGGGCGGCCTGTGCTGCCTCAAGTACGGCGTCACGCGCGACTACGTCCTGGGCATGCGGGTGGTGATGGGTGGCCCCGCCGGCGACTACGGCACCGAGGTGAGCCTCGGCCGCCGCACCACCAAGGGCGTCGCCGGATACGACCTCACCGGGCTTCTCGTCGGCTCAGAAGGAACCTTCGGCGTGATCACCGAGATCACCCTGCGCCTGCGACCGGCTCCGCGCACGGCCGCGCACACGATCGTCGGCGCGTTCCACTCGCTGGTCGAAGCCGGTCGCGCGGTCGCGCTGTGCACCCGTCGCGGCTTCCAGCCCGCCGCGCTCGAACTCCTCGACCGCACGTGCATGGAGGCCGTCGAGGAGTGGAAGCACCTCGGCGTCGAGCCCGACACCGCCGCGATGTTGCTGGCGCGCGTGGACACCCCGGGCGACGCGGGTGAGCTGGAGGCAACGGCTCTCGCGGAGGCGTTCACCGAAGCCGGCGCCGCGTGGGCCGAGCGGTCCACGGACGCGGTTGAGGCCGAAGCTCTCTTCGCCGCGCGACGCCTGGCATATCCGGCGCTGGAGCGACTGGGCCCCGTGCTCACCGAGGACGTCTGCGTCCCGAGGTCGGCCGTGCACCTCATGCTCGCGCGGGTCGAGGAAACGGCTGCGCGACACCAGGTTCGCATCGCGACGATCGCACACGCCGGTGACGGGAACCTGCATCCGCTGCTGCTCACGCCGCCGGGCGATGACGGCGCCAGGCTCGCCGCGCAGGCCGCCTTCGACGACATCCTCGCCGCAGCGCTCGACCTCGGTGGCACCGTCACCGGTGAGCACGGTGTTGGGCTGCTCAAACGTGCTGGCATGGAACAAGAACTCGGCCCGGAAGTGACCGCCGTGCAACGGGCCCTCAAGCGCACGCTCGACCCGCTGAACCTGTTCAACCCGACGAAGGTCGTCGGCGAACTCTGAAGGGCGGCACCATGCTCCAGCACTTCCCCGTCGACGGCGGTTCCCTCGCCGTCGACGTGCGCACCGCGGAGACCGCACCCGTGCTCGCGCTGCACGGCGTGACCAGCCATCGAGGCCTGTGGAACTGGGTCACCGCACGGGAACCCGGGCTCTCCCTGATCGCGCCCGATCTTCGCGGGCGCGGCGACAGCAGCGACGTCAGCGGCCCGTTCTCCCTCCGGCAGCACACCGAAGACCTGCTTCGCGTGCTCGATGCCTTGCAGATCAACGAGATCATCGTGTGCGGCATGTCGATGGGCGGCTTCCTCGGCGTGGACCTCGCGGTCCGCCACCCCGACCGCGTACGTGAACTCGTGCTGCTGGACGGCGGCTTTCCCATGGCAGGGCACGACAAGCTCACGCCGGAGATGGTCCCGCTCGCCTTCGCGCCCGAGTTCGCGCTGATGGAGCGCGAGTGGCCCGACCTCGACGAGTACGTCGCCGTGCACACCGCGGCGAACTCGTTGCTGTCGGCCGATGATCCGCTGCTGCGCGACTACTTCGCGCACTCGCTCGCGGACGGGCGTGTTCGGCTCAACCGGGGGGCGGTGCTCAGCGACGCCGAGGACGTGTTCTTCGGCGAGCCGCAGTGGCGTGCGCTGACCGTGCCGACGCGGCTGCTGTACGCCGAATGGAGCGTCGGCAAGGACAGCCCACCCGCCTACACACCCGAGGCTGTCACGGGATTCCAGGCCGAGCTCGACTGCCTCGCCCCGCCGGTTCGAGTGTCCACTGTGGACCACGGCACGCTGATGATGTCGGAGACCGGCGCCGCCGCGGTCGCCGAGGTGCTGGTGGAGGTCTGCGCGAAAAGGGATTGACCGTTCGCGCGACATCGGGCGATCATGTTTTCACACAAGCGGAACCGGAGGAGGGGAAATGCCGAACGTCATCGATACTGCGGTCTTCCCCGAGCCTGAGCGCGCGTGCTCCCCTCCATGACTTGCCTGTCGTGACAAGGGAGCCGCCCGTCGGGAAGACCGACCAGGGCGGCTTTCTCTTTGTGTGCGCACATCCAGCTCACGTGGCCTAGCGGTGAGGGCACCGCATTGTCAATGCGGAGATCGCGGGTTCGAATCCCGCCGTGAGCGCTGCCGGGTGCGAGGGGCATGGCGACCCCACCTGATTTGGGATCAGGAGTCACCGCGTTCGACTCGCGGGCATCCGACTCGATTGCACGAAGGCGCGTTGGTCCAGCGGAACGGACACCGGGGTCTCATCCCGGAGACACGGGTTCGAATCCCGTACGCGCTACGCACGTCCCGTAGCTCAGCAGGCAGAGCATCTTCTCAACACGAGGAAGGCCCCGGGTTCGATTCCCGGCGGGACGGCTTCTCGCACCACGGGTCATGCGCGGTCGTGTGCGTCGGCGAACTCGTCGGCCCACGACGTGGCGAGGTCGCGTTCGAACGCGGCGAGCAGGCGGGAACGGGTGTCCTCGCGGCGCAGCCATGCGACCACAACGGGGTTCGCCCGCCGAGCGCGGAGGTCGAAGTCGTTCAGCAGCAAGGCGAGATGCCGATCCGCCGCCGCACCCGACACGCCGTCCCAGGCGGCGAGGAACTGTTCGGCACCGACACCAGCGCGCTCGACAGCAGCGAGAAAGTCCTCGGCGCCAACGAAAGCCCCCACCTTCGACGGGAAGTCGGCGAGCAGCGCGTGCCACAGCGCGTCGAGGTACTGCTCGACCGCCTCCTGCTCGGCGGCGGGCCAGGTGCGCCACTCCTCCTGCGCGAGCTTGCCGAGGACGATGTCCGCGTCGAGCGCGTCCGAGTCCGTCAAACGGCGCAGCAGCAGGGGAAGCAGGCTCTTCACGTCGTGACGGTCGCCGACGGTGTTGCCCAGCTTGATCGTCAGCGAGAAGAGGTCGTGCTCGTGCACCTGTGTCTCGCCCGCGCAGTGCGGGCAACCGTCGAGCACCGCGCGCCTCGGGTACGACGCGAAGGCGTCGTCGACGCGTGCCAAAGCGGTGACAAGGTCCTCGTGCATGCGCTCAGTCTCGCAGCCCGCGCCAGCTAATTGTCCCTGTTTCCCGTTACATCGCGACGAACCTGCGAACCGAACTGGGCGAAGGGGAGTCGTCAACACGAACCACCCTGTTCGTACGAGCTAGGAGTTTCATGCGTAGAAGAACTGTCGCCGGAGCGCTCGCGGCCTCCGCCGCCGCGGCGATGCTGCTCGGCAGTGCGTCCAGCGCCTCAGCGGCCGGGGAGATGAAGCTGCTCGCCTCGGCCAGCAAGGGCGGGGTCACGGCCAAGCTGTGGCTCAACACCAGGACCCGGGTGCTGCACGGCGAGGCCCGGAACCTCCGCAAGGGCGAGATGGTGCGGATGGATCGCAACTACGGCATCGCGGGCAAGTGGGTGGCGCAGAGCGCCGTCGCGTCGCTCAACACGACGGGGTTCCGCGGCTCGGGCGACTTCAGCGTGTGCGCGGGCAGCCCGGTCGGCGGAGCGCGCTTCGTCTGCACGAAGTACTACGACTTCAACGGCTGATGAGCCGCGCGTTGTGCGGGCGTAGCGCATCGCGCCCGCACAACGCGGGTCACCGCAGCAGTTTCCGCGCTCCGGCGCGGACGGCGGCCCAGTCGGTGGCGGGGTGGCGCGCGGCGCGCTCGGCGAGCGAGTGGGCCCGTTGAGCGTGGTCGCGCCGGAGGTCGGTGACGGAGGTGCCGTTGGCTTCCAGGATCGATATCCGCTCCTCCATCGCGGCGATGAGGTCGCGGTCGAGTTCGGTGACGGCGGCGGTGAACTCCTCCACCGGGATCGTCTCGCGGATCGGCGGCCGGTCGAGTTCGGACCAGGTCAGGGTGACCTCCTCGCCGGTGCGCCACCACATGTTGTGCGGCGAGTCGCCGCGGTAGCCGAAGTCCACGCTGTGATCGCACCACCACCCCACGGCGGCGGTGACATCGTCATCCGGGACGTCGTGGTCAGCGTCGTCGAAGTCGGCGACCAGGAACTCCTCCAGGTCCGGCGGAACCGGCTCCAGCGCTGCCGGGGCGAGCAGGCAGACGTCCTCCCAGAGCCGCGCCAGGAAGTAGTCGACCGGGGGTTGGAGCAGCCGGTGCCCGCGGACCTCGATCCAGTAGACGGCGTCGGTCAGGCCGAACCAGTGCGGCCAGTGCCCCTCCCAGGGGACGACGTCCTCCAGCGGGGTCAGCGTGAAGCGGAACCTCAGGCGCATGCGTCGGAGACTGCCACGACGGCCGAGAGCATGTCAGTCGCGGTCCTCGATCTCCGCGTCCAGCTCGCCGCGACGCACGGCGGCCACCAGTTCCTCGTGGTCGGCCTCCGCGGTGTCGGCGTAGCGGACCGCGTACCGGCCGACGGCCTCGTCCAGCTCCTCGTCGTCGCCGAGGTAGCCGGAGAGCAGCCGGGGGTCGGCGGAGCGGCAGTGCGCGCGGGCCAGCAGCGCTCCGGCGAGCCGCCCGTAGTCGTCGAGGTGGTCCTTGCGCAGCGCGGTCGGGTCGATGTCGCCCTTCATGTTGCGGAACTGGCGCACGATGTAGTGCCGACCGTCCACAGTGGTCCATCCGAGCAACAGGTCGGTCTCGGCCTGCACGAGGCGCGCGCCGTCGACGATCCGCTTGCCCTCGTGCTCGTGCGGCGACACGTCGAGGTACTGCTCAAGGCAGGACGGCGCGGCCTGCTTCACCTGGAGCACCAACGCGTCGTCCTCGTTGCCGTGCAACAGGACCAGGTAGTTGCGCAAGCCGACGCTGCCCGTGCCGACCACGCGGAAGGCGACGTCGGCGATGGCGTAGCGGGTGATCAGCCCGCGTCGCGACTCGCGCAGCGTGCCGACGTAGTCGGTGAGACCGGCGGCCACCGACTCCGCCGTCTCGCTGGTGACGTGGCGCAGCACGGGGAGGTCTTCGACGAAGCCGCCGTCGGCGGTCCACTTGGCCACGACCTTGGCGCTGGTGTTCTTCCGCGCCTTCTTCGACGCCTTCTCGAAGTCGTCGAGCAGCTCGTCGGCCTTGAGCTTGCCGATCGAGGCGGCGTCGGCGAGCGCGTTCCACGCCTCCAGGAACGGCATCTCGGCCAGCCGCGCCATTGTCCTGCGGTAGGCGCGCACGGAGTCCTCCGCGGCCTTGGCGCAGCCGTCCTCGGAGACGCCGCCCTCGCGCCCGGCGAGGACGAGGCTGGCGGCGAGGCGCTTGAGGTCCCACTCCCACGGACCGGGCACGGTCTCGTCGAAGTCGTTGATGTCCATGATGATCCGGCCCTCGTTGGTGCCGAAGAGGCCGAAGTTCGCCGCGTGCGCGTCACCGCAGATCTGCGCCGTCACCCCGCTGGTCGGCGTCGCCGCGAGGTCGGCGGCCATCAGCCCGGCGGAGCCCCGGTAGAAGGCGAACGGCGAGGCCACCATCCGGCCGACGCGCAGCGGGACCAGCTCGGGCAGGCGCGGTCGGTCACTGGCGCGGACGAACTCCACCGCGCTCGGCCGCCCGGAGCCCAGTGGGTCGTGGTCGTGCAGCTCCAACGGCACCTCGGCGCGCAAAGCACGACCGCGCTCGAAGACCTCGGCGGGCTTGACCCAGGAGCGGAACGCCGGTTGTGTGTCCACTCCCCCATCATGCACAAGTCAGGTGCTGGGCGAAGAACGCCAGGGTGCGACCCCACGCGAGGTCGGCGGAGGGCTGATCGTAGAAGGACGGCGCGTCCCAGTTGGAGAAGGCGTGGCCCGCGTCGTAGCGCAGCACGCTCACGTCGGGGCGCCCGGCGAAGGCGGCCTCGACCTCGTCGACCTGCGTCTGGGGGATGTACGGGTCCTTGGCGCCGTAGTGGAACAGCAGCGGGCAGTCGATCTTCGCGCTGCCGGACGCCACGTCGGTGATCGCCGAGCCGTAGTAGGACACCACGGCGTCGGGGCCGCGACCGTCCACACGGGACTCGCGCGCGAACAGGTACGCGAGCGTGCCGCCGAGACAGAACCCGACGCCGCCGACCTTCCCGTCGCACTCGGGCATGGCCAGCAGGTGGGCGAAGGTGGACGTGATGTCCTTGGCCGCCAGGGCGTGGTCGAGCCGCTGCGACAGGCCCATGCCCTCGGCGAGCCCCGACTCGTCCTTGCTCTCGAACCGGGGCCGCAGCCGCCAGAACACGTCGGGGACGAGCGCGACGTAGCCGTGCTCGGCGAGCTGGTCCGCGAGGTCGCGCATGTTGTCGTTGACGCCGAAGACCTCTTGGAACAGCAGCACTCCCGGCGCCGGGGTGGCCGTGGGCGCGGCGCGGTACGCGTCGAAGCTCTCGCCGTCGTGGGACTCGATCCGCTCGTAGCGCGCGCTCATCCGGCCGACCCTAGCGGGAGGCGGCCTCCAGCAGGGACAGACCGCACCCGGTGATGCTGTGCAGCGCGGAGCCGCCCCGGCGCTGCGTGATGATCAGCCCGGCGTCGCGGAGCACGGTCGCGTGCTGGCTGGCGCCCGCGGGCGAGATGGCCAACCGCACGGCCAGCTCGGTGGTGCTGACACCGGGCCGGGCGGCGATGGCCTCCAGCACCACGGCGCGGGTCTTGCCCAGCAGCGCCACCAGCGAGCGCGTGCCGGACATCTTCCGCAGCGCGGGGTCGGACCAGCCGGGGGTGCGGTCGACCGGGTAGACCAGCACCGGGTCGCGGTTGGCGTCCTTGAGCGTGACCGGGGTCTTCCAGCAGAAGAACGACGGCACCAGGGTCAGGCCGCGCCCGCCGAGGTACAGGTCCTGCTCGACCGGGTAGTCGACCTCCAGCGTCGGCGAACGCCAGCGCACGCTGGGGTGCAGGTGGTTGAGCACACCCTCGACGCCGGAGCCCAGCATGGTCTGGAACCGGGTCTGCCGGTCGGCGTTGATCTGGGCGGTCATGGTGTTCCAGTACGGCTGCAAGGCGTAGGAGAAGTAGTGCCGCACCGTGCGGTCGAGCAGGCCGAGCACCTCGGAGTCGCCGGTCGCCAGGCGCTTGACCGGCGAGGGCAGCGGCTGCTCTCCCGCCAGCTCGGCGACGTCCTCGTGCAGGAACCGGCCGGAGGTGTTGAGCAGCCGGTCCAGCGCGCTGGAGAGGTCCTTGGAGCCGACCGTGGGTGTCAGGAAGTCCGCGGAGTAGCCGCGCGCGGGTGCCAGCGTGGTGAGCAGCCGCACCGACGGGGTCGCCTGCCCGCGAACCCGGGAACGCCACTGCCCGAACGGGATCTCCCCATCGGTCTTCTGCAGCATGTGGACACTGAGCAGCGTCTCCCACATCGGGTCCGGCGCGTCGAGCACGCGCACGCGCGAGAGATCGTCCGCTTCGAAGTGGATGCGCAACATATGTACCTGCCCCAGATTTCGTTCTTGAACAAAGCATCCTGGTCACAGCACCCGCACACCGCCACACACACGCGTGTGTGGGCGTGCGCTGTGCGTGCACGAACAGGACTGACTCACCCTGTGGTGTGACGTCTTCGGCGCTCTTCCGAGGCCGTGGAGCTGCGACGGCACCGTGTTCACCGAGGTTCCCGATATGACCTGAAACGCACTCGGAATGGTGAATGCGCGCGAACATGTTCAACTTCTTTTATGTCGCCATCGCGGAACAGATTGCGAGAGCGCTCTCACGGCACTCGTACGTGTGCGGAACTCACGTGCCGAAGAAAGGATTTTCGCGTATTCCGCTCAGTGCGGGAGCACGTGGCCGAGTGCGCGCAGAAGCCGCTCGGCGAAGTCCTTGGGATAGGTGTGGCCGGTCTCGGCCATGACCTCAAGCCCGGTGTCGAAGCCGTGCCGGGCCAGCTCGGCGGCGAAGCGCTCGGCGGCGGGGCGGTCGTCGTCGTGCTCGCCGGTGAACACGTAGCCGCGCGGACGGCGGGCCGGATCGGCGATGACCGGCATGCGGTCCTCTGGAGGGCACAGCGCGAGGAAACCGGTCGCCTCGGGCACGGCGTCGCTCATGGTCCATTCCAGGGCGAAGCGGGCGCCCTGCGAGTACCCGGCGAGCACCACCGGAAGGCCGTCCGCGACGGAGGCGCACAGCTGCGCGACCTGCGCGCGGGCCTGGTCCTCGTCGATCCAGCCGACGTCACCGTCCGACGTGGTCAGTTCGCGGCTCTGCGGCACCACGACGAGCAGTCCCGCCTCGCAGGCCGCGCTCCACCTGCGGGCGAAGCCGCGGTGGCGGTCGGTGCGGGCGTGCAGCGGGACGAGCACGCCGCGCGGCCGCCCCTCGGGCTCGTACACCATGGGCGGCACGTCCTGGGGAGTCCGGTCGCGGCGCTGCTCCGACCGGCGCACGATCTCGGCGAAGTCGGCGCGTCCGAGCAGCGAGCGCAGCGGCGGGTTGATGGTCAGGATCTCCTCCCACCACCACAGCCCCTCGTCGAGCGCCTCGCGCAGCACGGCGATCGCGGCGTCATCGTCCCCGGTGCGGCACAGCGTCTCCGCGACCCAAGCCTCGGTCAGCGCGCGCTGCTTGGGGTAGCCGCCGTGCGCCCGCATGGCCAGCTCGCGGGCCTCGGCGTGGCGTCCCTCGGCGAGCAGGTCGACGACGGAGTCCTTGAGCTGCCCCAGGAACATGCCGGTGGTCACCTCGCGTACGCCCGCTTGTGCTTGGGGCAACCGCACGCGTCGCCGAGGCTTATCACCATCGACAGGGCGCCTTTCGCGTCTTCGCGGTGGGCGTCGCGGACCTGGCGGCGGCGCAGCTTGCCCTCGGCGCCGCGCGGGAGGCAGTCGACGAACTCGACGTTCCTCGGGCACTTGAACGCGGCGATCCTGGTGCGGCAGAAGGCGATCAGCTCGGCGGCCAGCTCGGAGCCCGGCACGGCGGACTCGACCGGCTCGACGACCGCGAGCAGCCGCTCGCCCATCATCGCGTCCGGGACCCCGATCACCGCGACGTCGGCGACGGCCGGGTGCGCAAGGAGGGCGTCCTCGGCTTCGCGCGGGAACACGTTGACGCCGTTGACGATCACGGTGTCGGCCCGGCGGTCGGTCAGGTAGACGTAGCCGTCCTCGTCCACGTGCCCGATGTCGCCGACCGAGGCCCAGCCGCGCTGGTTGTACAGGGCGGCGGTCTTCTCCGGCGCGTTGCGGTAGGCGATCCGGTTCGGCGTCGGGGCCCCGCCGAGCCCGGAGAACCACAGCACCCCGGTCCGGCCGGGCGGCAGCACGTTCCCGGCGCCGTCGCAGGCGTGGATCTCGCAGCCGATCGGGCGACCGACCGAGCCGGGCCGCGTCGCGCTCTCCCGCGCGCCGATGATCGCCCTGCCGAAGCCCTCGGAGCTGGTGTAGACGTCCCAGACCTTCTCGCCGACCCAGTCGATCCACTCGGCGCGGACCTGCGGCGGGCACGGCGCGGCGGTGTGCATGACCGCGCGCAGGCTGGACACGTCGTAGGAGGCGCGCACCTGCGGCGAGAGCTTGAGGACGCGCTGCATCATCGCGGGAACGATCTGCAGGTGCGTGACGCGATGCCGCTGCACGGCCTCCAGCAGCCCGCGGCGGTCGAAGCGGGACAGCAGCACGAGCGTGGCGCCGAGCTTCAGCGTGGCGCGCGACCACCGCAGCGGGGCGCCGTGGTGCAGCGGACCCGGCGTGAGGCTGACGCTGTTCTCGTCGCCGTCGAGCAGTTCGGTCATCATCGGCACGAACCAGTCGCCGGGGCCGCCCGTCGTGGGCCGCTCGGCGATGATGCCCTTGGGGCGGCCGGTGGTTCCCGAGGTGTAGACGACGACCTTGCCCGGCTCGGTCTCCTCGACCGGCGTGCTGGGCTGGCCCTCCAGGGCGTGGTCGAAGTCCTGGTGGCCGGCCAGCGCACCGCCGACCACCAGGCGCCTGCGGACCGACGGCGTCAGGTCGACCAGCATGCTGGCCAGCCCGGCGGCGCCGACCGAGGTCACGACGAGGCGGGCGTCACCGTCGTTGACGATGTAGGCCGCTTCCTCGGGGGTGAGGTGCACGTTCACCGGGATGAAGTCCACCCCGGCCAGCTCGGCGGCCAGGCACGTCACCAGGTACTCGGGGCAGGTGTCGAGCAGGACGGCGACCCGCTCCCCCGGCTCCAGCGAGCCGCGCAGCAGGTGCGCCATGCGCGCGACCCGCTCGTCCAGCTCGCCGTGGGTCATGGTGCGGTCGTCCATGACGATCGCGATCTTGTCGGCCTTCATCACGCGCCCGTGCCCATCAGCTCGCGCAGGAACACCGAGCCCGTGACCGACATCCCGGCGCCGGTGAGCGCGCGGGTGGCGTGCTCGCGGCGGACCACGAAGCGGTCCTTGCCGTAGATGAGGTACTTCCCGGCGCTCGACGGGTCGGAGAAGTTGACCGTCATGACGTTGGCGCCCGCCTGGAAACCGCGCAGCTGCCCGTCGTCGCGGGTCTTGGCCAGCGCGCTGACCGAGGGGATCAGCCAGTTCGGCTCGACGATCCGCATGGCGGCGATGGCGTTGAGCGCCACGTTCACGTCGCCGTAGCCGTGCGTCTCCAGCGGGGTGCCCGGCGCCGGGATGAACGGCGCGATGCTGGACATGTGCACGCCGAGCCGCTTGGCCAGCAGGATGTCCTCGGCGACGCTCTCCAGGCTCTGGCCGGGCAGCCCGCTCATCGCGCCGGTGCCGACCTTGTAGCCGAGGTCGAGCAGGTCCTCCATGCAGCGCATCCGCGACTCGAAGGTCTCGTGACGGAGTTTCGCGTACAGCTCGGGGTCGCTGGTCTCGTGCTTGAGGATGTAGCTGGTCGCGCCCTGGTCCTTGAGATAGGCGTACTCGGAGCGCTTCTTGTTACCGAGGTTGAGCAAGATCTCAACTTTGTCGTTAAACAGCTCTCGAATGCGCGGAATGGCCTCGCCCACGATCTTCGTGGTCTTCGGGATCTCACCCGCTTGGAGGAACACCACGTCGATCCCGGCGGCGTGGATCTCGCGCGCCCGCTCCACGATCTGGCCGGCGTCGAGCACATAGATCGAGTTCGACGCGGTGTTGTCGCGCCGCATCGGGCAGTAGTCGCAGTTGACCCGGCAGAGATTGGTGACCTCGACGACTCCGCGCAGCACCGCGACCTCGCCGCGTGCGGCGGAGCGGCAGCGACGTGCCTCGGAAAACAGCTGGTCCTGCGCCTCCCCACGGGCGCGCAGCATCTCGGTGAGCTCTGGGACGGTCAGGGACATTCTCTTCCTCACGGCAGGAGTGAGCTGCGTCGCTCCGGGAACGGTTTTCGGGTTGTGCCGTCCGACCTGCTCAGCCTTTGAGGGGAGGTCGGACCAGAAGAGGGAAAGCGGGCTCGATCGAGCTGGCCGCGCTTTCGGTGGAAGCCGAATGAAGCTAACACCCCGATCGCTTGATCGGTCAAGCGAAAGTCGCCCCTGCGGCGAACCGTAATAAGGGCTTCACACGCCGTTGAGGTTAGCCTGTGACCTGCGCCATTGTTCGTAACTCGCGCTGCCCGGCCCATCACTCGGACGCTACATTCCAGACCGGAAGCCGCGTGAGTGCCGCACCCGAATTCGCGAAGAAGATTTGCGATTCGGGCCGCAGAGCACCCCGATCCCATTCCTCCACAGCTCAGAACGGAACACACGAGCATGGCGCACGCACACGAGCCCATCGCGGTCGTCGGCATGGCCTGCCGGTTCCCCGGCGGCATCTCCACCCCCGAGTCCTACTGGACGGCCCTGCTCGACGGCGAACCCGTGCGCTCCGGCCGGGCGGGCGACGGCCTGCTGCTGGAGCGGGTCGACGGCTTCGACGCCGCGTTCTTCGGGCTCACCCCGACCGAGGCCGCCGCGATGGACCCGCAGCACCGGCTGTTCCTGGAGGTCGCGTGGGAGGCGCTGGAGCGCGCGGGCCAGGCCCCCGACCGGCTCGCGGGCAGCAACACCGCCGTCTACCTCGGCCTGATCAGCCCGGACTACCTGCACCGCCAGTTCCAGGCCGATCCCGAACGGCTGAGCCCGTACGCGTTCACCGGCAACATGCTGAGCATGGCGCCGGGGCGGCTGTCCTACCTGCTCGACCTGCGCGGCCCGGCGCTGGCCGTGGAGTCCGCGTGCTCCTCGTCGCTGCTCGCGGTGCACCAGGCCGTGCGGCAGCTGCGCGGCGGCGAGTCCGACCTGGCGCTGGCCGGCGGCGCGAACCTGGTGCTGCTGCCCGAGCTGTCCACCGTGCTCGACCGGATGGGCGCGCTGTCCTCCGACGGCCGCAGCCGGACGTTCGAGGCCGACGCCGACGGGTACGGCCGCGCCGAGGGCTGCGGGATGGTCGTGCTCAAGCGGCTCTCCGACGCCGAGGCCGCCGGGGACACCGTGCTCGCGGTGATCCAGGGCAGCGCGGTCAACCAGGACGGGCGCTCCAACGGCATCACCGTGCCGAGCGGGCGCGCGCAGTCGGAGGTCGTCACCGCCGCGCTCGCCGACGCGCGGCTCGCGCCGGAGGACGTCGGCTACGTCGAGTGCCACGGCACCGGGACCGCGGTCGGCGATCCGATCGAGGTCGCCGCGGTCAGCTCGGTCCTCGGTGACTCCGTGCTGCTCGGCTCCGCCAAGGCCGTGATCGGGCACGCGGAGGCGGCGGCCGGTGTCGCCGGGCTGATCAAGGCGGTGCTGTGCGTCCAGCACGGCGTCGTGCCGGGTCAGCCGGTCCGCCAGCTCAACCCCGCGCTCGACGCCCTCGGCGTGCGCATCCCACTGTCCACTGTGGAGTGGACGGGTCGGCGTGTCGCCGGGGTCAGCGCTTTCGGCTTCAGCGGGACCAACGTGCACGTGCTGCTGGAGTCCTTCGAGTCTTCGTCGACTGTTTCCGTTGCACCCGCACATGTTCTGACCGTGTCGGCGCACACGGAGTCCGCGCTGCGCACGCTCGCCGGGCAGTACGCGGACCACCTGCGCTCGGGTGCCGCTTCGCTGGCCGAGGTGTGCCACACCGCGAACACCGGCCGCGCGCGCCTGGCGTGGCGGACCGCCGTCGTGGCCTCCGACGCCGCAGAGATGGCTGCGCGGCTGGACGAGATCGAATCCGTGCGACGCGTTCCCCGCGATGCGGCTCCGTCCGTGGCGTTCCTGTACTCCGGCCAGGGCACGGCGTCGGTCGGCATGGGGCGCGAGCTGTTCGAGACGCGGCCGGTCTACCGCGAGGCCATCGAGGAGATCGACGCCGCGACAGGGGGCTCGCTGCTGCCCGTGCTCTACCCGGCGAGCACTGACAACGACGGCTCGGCGATCACCGACACCGCCGTCGCGCAGCCCGCGCTGTTCGCCGTGCAGGCCGCGCTGACGCGCCTGTGGATGTCCTTCGGCGTCGCTCCGGCGGCCGTCGCGGGGCACAGCCTCGGCGAGTACGCGGCTGCCTGCGCCTCCGGCGCGATGGACTGGCGCGAGGGGCTGCGGCTGTGCGTGGAGCGCGGCAGGCTGATGGCCGAACTGCCCGCCGACGAGGGCGCCATGCTCGCGGTGTTCGCCACCGCCGAGGAGATCGAGCACCTGACCGGCCGCGTGGAGATCGCCGCGCACAACGGCCCTGCCGAGATCGTGCTCTCCGGGCCGGTCCACGCGATCGACGAGCTGGCTTCGACGTTGGGGCGCCTGGGAATCAGCTCCCGGCGGCTGCCCGTCTCGCACGCGTTCCACTCGCGGCTGCTCGACCCCGTGCTGGACCGGTTCGAGGCGGTCGCCGAGCGCGTCGCGATCGCCGACCCGGTGCTGCCGTTCGCCAGCAACCTCACCGGCGCCATCGCCGCGCCCGGCGAGCTGACCGACTCCCACCGCTGGCGCAGGCACATGCGTGAGCCCGTCCGCTACTGGGACGGAGTGCGGGCGCTGCAAGACATCGGCGTGACGTGCTTCGTGGAGATCGGCGCGGACAGCACGCTCACCGACCTCGGCCAGCGCGGCGCGCCCAGCTCCGCGACGTGGCTGTCCTCGTTGAAGCGCAAGGAGAACGACACTCGCCAGCTGCTGGACAGCCTCGGTTCGCTGTACGCGATGGGCGTGGACGTCAGCTTCCCCAGCACGGGCAAGCCGTGCGCGCTGCCGACCTATCCCTTCGAGCGCCGCACGCTGTGGCTCGACGGGTTGCACCGCACCGCCAGCGGGCGCGATGAGGGCCAGGGACTGTTGGGGCGCAAGGTTTCCTCGCCGCTGCGGCAGACGCAGTACGAGACCGTGCTCACCCCAGCGGGCATCGCCGACAGCGCCGGGCTCGTGCACGTCGGCGTCTACGCGGAGCTTGCCGCGGCGGCAACTCGCAGTTCTCGCTTGGTGGACCTCTCGATCAGCGAAGCCCTTGTCGTGGCTGAGTCCGAGAAGACCGTCCACACGATCGTCGACGGCTCGTCGGTCAGCGTGCACGCCGAGTCGGGTGAGTGGGTCGAGCACGCGCGCGCATCCGCCGGGACCGGCGCGGTACTGCTGGACGGACAGCTCGACCTGGCCGAGCTCGACGGCGCTTCGCGACCTGGTTCGGACTTCTACCAGGCGATGCGTGAGGAGCGCGGGCTCGACCTCGGCCCCAGCGTCGCGTTGATCGACAGGCTGTGGCACGTGTCCGAGCGCGTGGTCCTCGCCCGGCTCTCCTCCGAGCCCGACGCGTCGACCGCGACCGGCTTCGAGGTCGGCGTGCTCGATGCGTGCATGCAGCTGTTCAACGCGATGGTGCCCTCCTCCGAGGGGCTGATGTTGTTCATGCGCATGGGTTCCCTGGACCTCGCGGTGACCGGCGCCGGGCAGTTGTGGGCGCGTGCGGAGATCACGCACAAGGACTCCACCGGTCTGCGCGGGCATGTCGAGGTGTTCGCCTCCGACGGTCGTCTGGTGGCTCGCGCGGACAACATCGAGATGCGGCGCACGCGTCCTGAGGTGCTGGCCGTGCTCGGGCGTTCGGCCCCCGTCGCAGTTGGCGAGACGTTCGACTGCGTCCGGGGCCTGTCCTCCGAGGACGCCCGCGTGCGGCTCGTGCCGGAGGTGTGGGCGTCCGTGGCCCGCGTCGTGGGCGTGACCAGCAACGATCTCGGCGAGCAGGAGCCGTTGACCGCGGTCGGCGTGGATTCGATCATGGCGACGCAGCTGCGCAACGCGATCTCCACGCGGTTCGGCGTGTCCCTGGCGTTGCGCCAAGTGCTCGACGGTGCGAGCGTGGCGACCCTGGCGAGCGACCTGGCGCACGCGCTGACCTCGGACGGAGAGCGGATGGACGACGACAGCATGCAGGCGGGCCGTGTCTGACCTGCTAGCGGTGGGCGAACTGGTCGACCGGGGAGTGGAGCTGTGGACCGAGGACGGGGAACTGTGCTTCCTCGCCCCGCCCGGCGTCTTCACCGACTCCGCCCGCGCGGCCTTGCGCGCCGCCCGCGCTGAGCTGATCTCCTTGCTGGAGGGCGGAAAACGGCTCGCCCCGGCGTTGCTGATCGAGCGTGGTCGGGTCGACGACCGCTTCGCCGAGGCGCCCGCTGGCGTCCGCACGATGTCCTTCGCGTTGAGCGGCCCGCCCGACCGCGCCGCGCTCGAAGCCGCGCTGAGCGAACTGGTCGCCCGGCACGAAGTGCTGCGCACGGCCTACGTGCGGCTTCGGGGATTCGCGCGCTTGGTGCACCCGCCGTGCCCGGTCCCGCTCGTGCCGGGCTCCCAGCCGCCGCGCCCGCACGCGAGCTGTCCGCCGCTGCTCACCGCCGCGCTCAGCGATGATCACGTGCTCACGCTGACCGTGCACGGCAGCGCCGTCGACGGCATGTCGTTGGCGCTGCTGATGGAGGAGTTGGGCCAGCTCTACGCGGGCGCCCAGCTCCCCCCGCCGCCGTCCGCGCAGCACCAGGTCCGGCGCGAGCGCGCCTACCTCGCGAGCCCGGAAGCCCAAGCAGCGCAACGCTATTGGCTCCAACGCCTCGGCGACGCGCCTCGACTGCCACTGCTGGCTGTTCCCGGCTCGCCGGAGAGCATCCCCGTCGTGGTGCCGCCGTCGTTGGCGCACACCGTTCGCGCAGGTGCGGCTGCCTCCGGGACGACGCCGTTCACCGTGCTGCTCGCGGCTTTCGGCCAGACCCTGGCGGAGGTGACGGGTGCTTCGGACATGACCGTCGCCGTGCCCGTCGCGCACCGCTGGCACGCCGACGACGAGCGAACCGTGAGCGGCGCGCGGGACTTGTTGTTGCTGCGCTTGGAACTCGGCTCCGGCGACCCGGTGGCTCTCGTGCACCGCGAGCGGGTCAACGCGATGGAGCACGGGCGGCTGCCCTTCGAAGTCCTGCTCAGCGACCTCGACCTGCCCCGCCCGGCCGGACGGCACCCCGTCTTCGGCATCCAGTTCGCCTTGCAGGGCTTCGGCTCGCGGCTCGTGCCTGATCTGCTGGGTGCGCGGTTGGCGTCGCTGCCGATCGCGCCGCTGGGCGAGGGCATGGACTGCGGGCTGATGCTGTGGGACTGCGCTGGCAGGGACGGGGCGGACGGCGGTTACGTCGGCGAGCTGGCCTGCGACGGCGTCGCGGTCTCCGGCCTGGAGGGCGTCCGACGGCGCTACTTGGAGCTGCTCGCCACCATGTTCTAATGTACGAGAACTTTCGAACAAAGGAGCTCGCCTTGCCGACGCTGTTCGACCCGTTCTCGCTCAAGGGCGCCACCCTGCGCAACCGCATCGCGGTCTCGCCGATGTGCCAGTACTCCGCCGACGACGGCGTGGTCAACGACTGGCACCTCTCCCACCTGGCCGGACTGGCCAGGGGCGGCGCCGGGCTGGTCACCGTGGAGGCGACGGCCGTCTCACCGGAGGGCCGGATCTCCCCCGGATGCCTCGGACTGTGGAACGACGAGCAGGCGAAGGCGCTGGCCCCGGCCGTCGACCTGATCAAGTCCGCTGGCGCGGTCCCGGGCATCCAGCTCGCCCACGCCGGGCGCAAGGGCAGCGCGAACCTGCCGTGGGAGGGCGATGACCACATCCCCGACGACGACCCGCGCGGCTGGCCGACGATCTCGCCGTCCGCGGTGCCGCTGGGCGGCGGCCTCGGCAAGGTGCCAACGGAGATGACGCTGGAGGACATCGCCCGGGTCCGCGCCGACTTCGTCTCCGCCGCCGAGCGCGCCCGCGACCTCGGTTTCCAGTGGCTGAACCTGCACTTCGCGCACGGCTACCTCGCGCAGAGCTTCCTGTCGCGGCACGCCAACCACCGCACCGACTCCTACGGCGGCAGCCGCGAGAACCGCGCGCGCTTCCTCGTCGAGACGCTGCGCGCCGTGCGGGAGGTGTGGCCCGAGGACCGCCCGCTCACCGTCCGGCTCGGCGTGATCGAGTTCGACGGCGACGACGAGCGCACGCTGGTGGAGAGCATCGAGACCGCGCGGGAGCTGAAGCAGGAGGGCATGGACCTCCTCGACGTCAGCATGGGTTTCTCCACCGTGGACAGTCAGATCCCGTGGGGCCCCGCCATGCTCGGCCCGTACGCCGGGCGGGTGCGCGAGGAGGCCGGAGTGCCCACGTCGACCAGCTGGCGGATCAGGACCCCGCAGCAGGCCGAGGAGCTGGTCGCCACCGGCAAGGTCGACCTGGTCGTGCTCGGCACCGCGTTGCTCGCCGAACCGCACTGGCCGTTCCGCGCCGCCCGCGAGCTGGGCGTTCCCGCGCCCGCCACGACGACGCTGCCCGTGCAGTACGCGCACTGGCTCTCGCGCTACGACGGCGCCTGAGGCGGCTATCGCGCGATGGCGCCGAGGACCGCGTCGAGCAGCCCCGGGAAGCGCTCGTCGAGGTCCTCGCGCCGCAGCGAGTTGATCAGGTGCACGCCCTCGCCCCTGCTGTGCACCAGGCCAGCTTCGCGCAGCACGCGGAAGTGGTGCGACATGCTCGACTTCGGCCGGTCGTAGGTGACCTCCGCGCAGGTCGCCGCGCCGAGCCTGGCCAGATCCTTGACGATCTCCAGCCGCACCGGGTCGCTCAGCGCGTGGAACACCCGCTCCGGAGTGATCTCCGAGACCGTGGGAAAGCTGGGCGAGCGCATGCGTTCAACCCTACCCGGGTGAACCCCGCACTCACCCCACCCGCGTTCCACCCGCCTACCCTTCGCGCCGTGCACCCCACACCCGCCCGCTCGCCCCCTCGTGCGCCGGGGTGGTCCAGGCCTTCCCGTTTCGTACTCATAGCGGGATTTGGGAGCGCTCTTTTTCCCGAGTTGAGTACGAAACGGGTTTTGGCGTGCCTGGCGGGCGTTGAGGGTGCGCGCGAGGTGTCGTGGGCGGAACGCGGTCAGGGCGGAACGCGGGGCTAGGCGAACTGGCCGATCTGGTAGCTCCCGGCGGGCTGCTGCACGAGGACGTTCACCCGGTTGAAGGCGTTGATGAGCGCGATCAGCGAGACCAGCGCGGCGAGCTCGTCCTCGTCGTAGTGCTTGGCGGCGTTTGCCCACGCCTCGTCGGTCACGCCGCCCGCCGCGTCCGCGATGCGGGTGCCCTGCTCCGTCAGCTCCAGCGCCGCGCGCTCCGCCTCGGTGAACACGGTGGCCTCGCGCCAGGCCGCGATCAGGTTGAGGCGCACCGAGGTCTCGCCCGCGTGCGTGGCTTCCTTGGTGTGCATGTCGGTGCAGAACCCGCAGCCGTTGATCTGGCTGGCCCGGATCTTCACCAGCTCCTGCGTCGCGGCGGGCAGCGTCGACTCCTTCACCGGGTTGCCGGAGGCGATGATGTGCTTGAGGAACTTCGCCGAGACCGCGTTGCCGAAGAGGTTCATCCGAGCGTCCACTGGTGCACTCCCTGCCGTTCGTCTGGTGGGTACACCTCTATGACGAGACAGCTCCGCGAGTTGTGACAAGCACGGCGTGAGCGAGGACTTCGCGAGCGCGCTCCAAGGTGATCGAGCCGCTGTGCCAGCGTTCGCTGAGCCCTTCGACGAGCGCGGTCAGGTGCTCGGCGGCCAACTCCGGCTCGGTCACACCGGCCTGCCGGAGCAGGGTTTCGACGTCGGCGTTCCACGCGCGCGTGGTGGCGTGCAGTGCCTCGCGCAGCTCCTCGTTGAACACGGCGCTGGCGCGTAACTCGCCCCAGGCGATGCTGTTCTCGCGGACGTCGTCGGTGTCCTGGAGTTCGAGGAGCAGCATCTGTTCGAGGTCGCCGGAAGCCGAGGTGTACTGCTCCGCACGCTGGTTGATGTGGTCGAGCGCGGCGCGCAGGATGCCCGCGCGGTCCTTGAAGTGGTAGTAGATGAGCGCGGTGGACACACCCGCCTCAGCAGCGAGCTTCTCCACGCGGAGTCCGCGCACACCGTCCTGGGCGATGACGCGGACCGCCGCTTGCAGGAGCTGAGTTCTGCGCTTCGCCATCAGTCGACCGGCTCCTGCTGCGTGGTGCAGTGGATTCCGCCGCCACCCGCCGCGATGGCGTCGATGTTGATCTGCACGACCTCACGCTTCGGGAACAACCGCTCCAACGTGGCCCTGGCCGCCGCGTCGGTCCGCTGATCGCCGAACTCCGGGGCGATGACCGCGCCGTTGCACACGTAGAAGTTGATGTAGCCCGCCGCGAAGTCGCCCTCGGCGTCCTCGGCCCGCAACACCTCTGGCGCGTCCAGGGTCTCCACCCGCAGCGGACGTCCGCGAGCGTCGGTCGCCGCGCGCAGGATGTCGAGGTGGCGGTGGGTGACCGCGTGGTCGTAGGACTTCGGGTCGTGGTCCAGGCCCGCGACGACCACACCGGGACCGGCGAAGCGCGCGTAGAAGTCGGTGTGGCCGTCGGTGATGTCGCGCCCGGCGATCCCGGGCAGCCAGATCACCTTCGTGACGCTCAGCAGCTCGCTGAGCTTCGCCTCGACCTCGGCCTTCGTCCTGCCCCGGTTGCGGTTGTCGTTGAGCACGCACGACTCGGTGATGATCGCCGTGCCCTCGCCGTCGACCTCGATGCCACCGCCTTCGAGCACCAGATCGGTGCGGAGGGTCTGCACGCCGGCCTTGCCGGTGACGAACCCGGCGACCTCGCCGTCGCGGGTGTGCGCCTGCTTGCCACCCCAGCCGTTGAAGTTGAAGTCCACCCCGGCCTTGGCGCCGCCGCCCTTCACGAACACCGGCCCGGTGTCGCGCATCCACAGGTCGTCGACCTCGGCGGGGACGAGCTCGACGTTCGCGCCGACCATGCCCCGCGCCACCTCCAGCTCAGCGGGCCTGACCAGCATCGACACCGGCTCGAAGCGCGCGATCGCGGTGGCGATCCTGGCCAGGTCCGCTCGCACCTTCGGCAGCAGGCCCGCGCCCCAGATCCGCTCGCTCGGCCCGAACGCCATCCACGTCCGCTCGTGCGGCTCCCCCTCCTCCGGCATCACCCACCGCCGCTGAGCAGGAGTTCTCTCACCCGGAGCGACATCGGCCGGACCACCGCACCCCGCCAGCGCCACACCCGCCGCCAGGCCGAACCCCATGAACTGCCGCCGCCGCATCACGCCTCTTCTCCTCGCCGACGCCCCGACGGTAATCCTGACTGAATTTTCAGTCAAACCGAGACGCGGAGGTCCGGGGGTCTCGAAGACACCCGAACCGGTACTAGCGACCTGGGGCGGCCCAGCCCCTGCGCTCGCCCTCGTCGATGAGTTCCCGGCCAGCGGCCCACAGCGACGACGACGCCTCGCCGATCACGGCTTTCCTGGCCCGCACGACGTCCGCCGTGACGCCGGGCGACTTCCACGTGCCACCGCGAGCCATCCAGTTCAGCAGCAGCGGCTGCAACCGGTCCATGGCCTTCGCGAAACGCGCTTCCGGCGTGCCGCGCGCCTCGAACTCATCCCACAGAGCCCGGAAAACGCGAGCCTGGTCGGCGGGCAGCATGCCGAAGAGGCGGTCGGCGGCGGCCTCCTCGCGCTCCTGCTGATCGGTCGCGTCGGAGTACAGCGGTGTGTCGCCCGCGTAGATCTCCACGAGGTCGTGCACGAGCACCAGCTTGACGGTGTGCCCGACGTCGATGGGCTCATCGGAGTGCTCGGCCAGCAGCACGACCATCAGCGCGAGGTGCCACGAGTGCTCGGCGTCGTTCTCGCGGCGGTCGGCGGCGGCGAGCGGGGACTGGCGCAGGACGGTCTTGAGCCGGTCCACCTCGACGACGAACTCCAACTGCGCGCGCAGCCGTGCGTCGATGGTCGAGGGCAGCGGGTTCTGATCAGTGAGCATGCTCGACTCCGCAAGCGAGTCTTCGTTCAGGATCTCCACTGACTCAACTATATGTCGCGGTCCCCGCGCGCCAGCCGGTCCGCGCGCAACGCCACTTCGAGTTCGAAGCGGGTGACGGGGTCGGTGAGCGCGTCGCCGAAGAGGTCTTCGAGCTGGTGCAGGCGGTAGCGCACGGTCTGCGGGTGGATGCCGAGCCGGGACGCGACACCGGGTGCGCCGCTGCGGGTCTCCAGCCACGCGAGCAGGGTCTCCGCCAGCCGCTCCCACTGGCGCGGCGTCAACGGGTCGAGGGGCGCGAGTCGTTGGCGGATAAGGGCATCGCGCAGGAACGACGAGCTGACCAACCACAGGCTGGCCAGGTGTTCCGAACACCGCAGCACGGGCGTGTCGGGCAGCACACCGTCGCGGACGAGCTGCACGGCACGACGCGCCCAGCGCAGCGACTCGGCGGCCTCCTCCAGCAGGGCGAGCGGGCCGACCGCGGCGCGACCGCCGTGCAGGACTTCGCGCAGGTGCTGGTCGAAGTCGATGCCCTCGGGCACGAGCAGGTGCGGCGCCGGCCCCTCCAGGTCGGCCAGGATCGGGCCGTCCAGCAGCGCCTCGGGCACGGCGCCGGGATCGAGCGCGACCGCGTGCACCCGGGCGGGCAGCGGCCAGTCGACGGCGTCGGCCAGCTCGGCGATGACCTGCCTCGGCGGAGCGGGCTCGGCCAGGATGAGCTCCAGCAGCCTGCGGCGACGGCGTTCGAGCGAGCCGCTGGCCTTGGCCTGCTCCGCGAGGTAGCCCTCCACGGCGAGCGCGGCGAGGTCGTCGATGTGCTCGAAGACGGCCTCGCCGAGCGCGCGCATGGTCGCGGTGGACAGCTGCACCTGCTCGCCGAACTCGGACATGCTGCGCCAGGCGATGCGCGCGCCGAGCCGGTAGGCGGCCTGCAACGTGTCGAGGCTGCGCCCCTCGCGGAACTCACCGCGCCCGAGCCGCCGGTACATCTCCGCGCACGCGTCCAGCGGGGCCCGCGGATCGGCGACGCGGCGCACGAACTGCCTCAGCGCGTGCTCGACGCCGTTGGTGATCGCCTGCCCGAAGGAGCCGTCCAGCGGCCGGGAGTACTCGGGTATCTCCTCCTGGATGCGGCTGAGGATCTGCTCGGTGACCCCGGGTACCTGGGCGCGCATCAGCGGCGCGAGTTCGCTCGGCAGCTTGGCCCACGGGCTGCCCGCGTCGATCAACCTGGTCACGGCTGCCTTCCACGGTGAAGGAGTCTCGACGACGGCGGCCCGGGAAGGTTATTTCCACCAGGGCCGCCGACACAGCCGCCTAACCGGTGATTCGCTTGAGCTCCAACGAGAGCACGTTGCCCGGTCCGGGGACGAGCAGGTTGACCAGGACTTCGGCGAGGAAGCAGCCGCCGAACGGCGGAAGCTCGTGCGTCCCGGAGAGCTTGCCGCCGCGGACGGGGTTGAAGCCGGGCTCGGAGGTCAGCTCGACCACCATCGGCGTGCGGCTCTGGCACGAGTCGCCGACCAGCGCGGGGAATCCGCCCACGGTGACGTCGCTGAGCTTCACCCGCAGCTCGGAGCGCGAGGTGACCTTGCCCGCGACGATCTTGCCGGTGGTCTGGCCGACCGGGATGAACTCGACCTTCGCCGCCACGGGCAGGAATCCGAGCGCGGTGAACGTGGTGCGCACCGGCGGCAGGCTGAGCGAGCCGGTGATAGCGCCGGTCGACGCCTCCAGTTCGGTGTCGAGCCGACCGGGGCCGAGGTGCAGCACGGAGCCGGTCTTCTTGATGGTGTCGGTCCCGGTGACCTCGTAGTCGATCTTCACGGCCGCGGCGGCCGGGGCGGTGCCGAGCAGTCCGAGCAGCAGGGGCACGGTGGCGAGCACCGTGATCACTCGTCGCATTGCGGTCTCCTCATCGGGGTTGCAGGTCGGTGACGCGCCACCTTCCGTCGATGCGTTCGGTGGTGACCGTGAGCTGCGCGGCGGCGACGCTCGTCTGCCCACCGCGCTCCAACGCCTGGTCCAGGAACACCAGCAGCACGGCGCGATCTCCTTCGCGCACGCGGATTCCGGCCCGGACGACCTTCGATGCCAGCACGATCCGCTGCTCGGCTCCCTGTCGTCGGATCGCGTCGAACATCCGCTGGTGCTGTTCGATCGCTTTGCCGTGCAACAGATCCCGGGTTCGGTCGGTGGTGTCGTCGAAGCGGTAGGAGAACAACGTCGCCATGGCTTCCACGACGTGGTCGACGCCTTCGTGGGTGATCACCTGCTCCGCCGAGATCGGCACCGGCGCCACGGCCGAGGCCTTCCAGCCGACAGGTGTGCGGCGCAGATCCGCTTGGTAGCGGCCACGTTTGGTGACCGGCTCGCCCGTGATCGGGGTGACCGTGACCTCCACGGCGGCGATGATCTTGGCCGTGTCACCATCCGAGTGCAGCAGCGCGGCGTCGGTCGCTCGCCCCTCGGTGACGGTTGCGGCCTGCCGGATGCGCTCCTTGTCGATCCGCAGGAACTCCTCGTGGAGCCCGTCCGTGGACTCGTCCAGCCAGCGCTGAAGCCCTTCGTCCAGGTTGCGGTGGTCGAGCGTGTTGAACACCGCCAGCGCGCGCTGACCGGCTCGCAGCGCGTCTCCGCGCGCGTCGGGTGTCGCGCAACTTGCCAACAGCAGCAACAGGGTCACGGCCAGGGCTCTCATCGTGCCCCCTTCGGCGCGTTCTGCGCACCGCGCACGTTGGTGCCGCTGCTCGCCGGTGCTTTGCAGCTCGCGGAGGTGTTGAGCGGCTTGCCCGGCGTCACGTCGAGGCCGTTGCGGTATTCCGTGCCCTGATAGCCCGAAACACACGGCAGCGGCGCGAAGAACGTCACCGCGAGTCCTAAATGGAGTCCGTCGTCACCGACCACGGTGGACCCCGCCGCCACCGCCTGCGGCACCTTGACGAGCAGCTGCTCCAAGCCGTTCTGCCGCACCAGCAGCAGTTCTGAGGTGGTCATCAGGTTGCCGATGAGCGTGCCGAGCCCGGGACCGCTCTCCTTGATCACCGCGCTGACCTGCTCGGACACCAGCGGCGCCGCGGTGATCAGCTTGCGGAGATCGCCATCGGAGGAGCGCAGCTGCTGAGCGAAGAGCTTCGCGTTGGCGCTGAAGGACTTCAACGCGTCCCCCTCCTCGATCTGCGTTTGCAGCACGGTGGGCGCGTCGATCAGCAGCCGCGTCGTCTTCGGCAGGTTCTCCGCCGCCGCGCTCGTGAAGCTGCCCGCCGCGTCCAGCAACGCCTGCAAGTTCGTCGCGGAGCCCTGGAAAGCCGTGCCCAGCTCGTCGATGACCGTGCGCAGCGAATCACTGGGAACCGATCGCACGAAACTGTCCAAATTGGACAACAAAGCTTCGACCGGCTTCGGCGTGCTGGTTTCGGTGATCACTGATCCCGCCGCGAGGTACGGCCCGCTGGAAGCCTTGGGGCGCAGGTCGATGTACTGCTCCCCCACCGCCGAGCGATTGGCCACCACGGCAGCGAGATCGCTGGGGATCGGCGGGGTGTCCGGGCGGATGTCGAGATCGGCTTCGACGCCTCCGGCGATGAGCCGCATCGGCCCGACCCGCCCGACCGCCACGCCGCGATAGGTCACCTCGGCGTTGGTGAACAGCCCGCCGGAGTCGGCCAGCCGCGCGT
The DNA here is from genome assembly GCF_002155965.1 of Allokutzneria sp. NRRL B-24872. Lineage (GTDB taxonomy): Bacteria > Actinomycetota > Actinomycetes > Mycobacteriales > Pseudonocardiaceae > Allokutzneria. Next base: position 10,861 of record NZ_MUMH01000025.1, on the reverse strand, counting down.
GCACCACGTAGCCTCCGGTACCGAAGAGCCCCGCGTAGCGCGCGCCGACGTAACTGACGCCCAGCAACGCGATCAGCACGAACGCCGTGATCTTGACTCTCATCGCGGCACCACCAGGGTCAGGAAGACGTTGAGGTAGTCGCCCTTGATCGCATCGAGCGCGGAGTCCGGGAACGGGTAGGTCAGCAGCACTTCGAGCGCCTGCGGGAGCTTCTGCCCGGCCTCGGCGAGCCTGCGCAGCGTCGGTTCGAGCGCACGCAGCCCGGCCACCACGTCGTCCTTGCTCGCGGTGACCGTCCGGGACGCGACGCCGGAGAGCCGGTCGAGCGCCTTGAGCATCGCGGTGAAGGACTCCCGCTGCTCGGCGAAGACCTTCACGCCGGGCTCCAGCTTGTCCAGCACCGTCCCGATCGGTTCACGCCGCGCGTCCAGGGTCGCGGAGAGCTTGCGCACTCCCTCCAACGCGGCGGTGATCTTGTCACGGTTCTGGTCGAGGCCGCGCGCGAATTCCTCCACAGTGGTCAGAAGCGAGCGGATCTCCTTCTCGTTCCCGCCGAGAGCGGCGTTCAGCTCCCTGGTGATGTCGCGCAGCTGAGCCACTCCGCCGCCGTTGAGCACCATCGCGAGCGCGCCGAAGACCTCCTCGACCTCCGGATTCCGGCCGCTGCGCGCAACGGGGACCACGGCGCCGTCAGCGAGCACGCCGGTCGACGGCTCCTGCTTCGGGTGAGCCAGCTCCACGTACTTCTCGCCGAGCAGGCTGGTCTGACGCAACTGGGCCACCGCGTTGGCGGGCAGCCGCACGTCGCCGTTCAGCACCAGGCGCACCTCAGCGGTCCAGCCGTCCTCGGCGAGGTCGATGCTCTCGACTCGACCGACCGCGACGTCGTTCGCCTTCACCGACGACTGCGGCACGAGGTCCAGCACGTCCCGGAACTGCGCGGTGACGCGATACGGCTTGGTGCCGACATCGGCTCCACCTGGAAGCGGGATGTCATACGCGCCAACACATCCCGCCGTGAGCAACAGGACGGACAACAGCGCGAGCGCTCTTCTCATCGCGTCTCCCCCACCGGCGGCAACGGGAACAGCGGCGACAGCTCGTTGATGTTCACCCGGCCGTCCAAGACCTTGCGCGCGGGGTCGTAGGCGTTCATCAGGTTGGTCACCGCGAGCGGCGCACTGTCCAACGCCTCGCCGAGGGAAGCCTTCTGCGCGACCAGGACCTTGGTGATCTCGGCGAGTTTGTCCACAGAGGACTTGATTCGGGCGCGGTTGTCCTTGATGAAGCCCTGGACCTTCGCCAGCGCGCCGGGCAGCTCCGCGAGCGCGGCGCCCAGGTCATCCCTGTCCGCTGCCAGGAACCCGGTCACCTCAGCGAGTTGACGCTCCGCCGCGCGCACCTGACCGTCGTTGCGGGCGAGCATCGAGGTGAACTTCTGGAGGTGGCTCACGGTGCCGAACAGGTCCTTCTGCGAGCCGTTCAGCGTCTTCGCGGCCTGCCCGAGCTTGGTGATCATCTCGTTCATCGCGACGCCGTTGCCCTTGAGGTTGGCCGCTCCGGTGTTCAGCAGCTCCGACAGCGCGCCGTCCTTGTTGGCACCGCCAGGCCCGAGGTCGACGGTCATCCGGTCCAGGCTCGCGTAGAGCTGGTCCAGCTCGACCGGCGTCGCGGTGCGCTCCACGGGGATCACCGCGCCGTCGCCCATGCGCGCTCCGCCGGTGTAGGCAGGTGTCAGCTGAACGTAACGATCGCTGACCACGGTCGGCGTCACGACGACCCCGCTCGCGTCGGCGGGCAGCTCGACGTCGTGGTCCACCGCGAGGATCACCTTGACCTGCTGCGGTTCTGGGTGCACGGACAGCACTTCGCCGACCTTGACCCCGAGCACGCGCACGTCCGTTCCCTCGTGCACGCCCACCGCCGCGCTGAAGAACGCGGTGATCCGCGTGCTCGGCGGCCTGAGCACCCACAACGCGCCCGTTGCCGCGACGAGGAGAACGACGATGGAGAGCACCAGAACCCGCCTCATCGCGTGCCTCCCGAGGGCTTCGGTGGGATGCAGCCGTTCGGCGCGCGGACGAGCCCGCACACGTAGCTGTCAATCCATCGCCCGTTACCGGTCGCGTTGGCGATCAATCGGTAGAACGGCCCCGACAAAGACAGCCCCTTGTCGAGGTTGTTCTGGTTTCGCTGCAACACGTCCGCCAGCTTCTCCAGCTCCTGCAACGCCGGGCCGACCTGCTTCGTGTTGTCGTCGACGAGCCCGGACAGCTCCTTCGACATCGCGCGCACTCCGGTCAGCAGGCCGCGAATCGCTTCTCTGCGCTTGGCGATCTCGCCGAGCAACAGGTTGCCGTCCTTGAGCAATCGTTCGATCTCGCCGTCACGGTCGGCGAGCGTGCGCGTGATCTTTTCGGTGTTGCCCAACAGCGCCGCGAGCTGCGCGTCGCGTGAAGAGATCGTCGTGGCCAGCGCGGACAATCCGGCGAGAGCCTTTCGGACTTCCTCCGGGGTGTCCTTGAACGCCTCGGACAGTGCTCGGAAGCCGTTCGCGAGCTGCTTCGTGTCGAGTTGATCGACAGTTTTCGCCAGCCCGGAGAACGCCTCGGTCACGTCGTAGGGCGAGTACGTCCGGTCGCGCGGAATCGGCCCGGTCAGGTCGGCCTCGCCGCGCGGCTCGATCGCGAGGTACTTCTGCCCGAGCAGGTTCTTGATCCGGATCGACGCCGAGGTCCGGTCCCCGAGGCGAACAGCGCCCGCGCGAAAGGTCACGCGCACGCGATCCCGCACCAGGTCCACGGCGAGCACTTTTCCCACGCTGAGGCCGGAAACGCGCACCTCGTCGTCCTCGCTGAGCCCCGCGGACTCCGCGAACTCGGCGGTGTGCCGAGGCCCGCCGAAGACGTCCTCGGCGAAGAACGTGCCGAGCATGGCCACGACGATCGCGACCATGCCGACCGCTCCGATGACGACGGGATCGCGGCGCTTCATCCGCCACACCTCGCCGCGGTCACGGGAATCCCGACCGGAGGACCTCCGGGCGCGGGCTGCACTCCGGGCGCGTCCGCCGAGCACAGGAAGAAGTTGAACCACGAGCCGTAGGAGGCGATCCGGCCCAGGTTCTCGTACTTCACCGGTAGGCGCTTGAGGAATCCGTCCAGCACGTCGGAGTTCTCGGTCAGGTTCGTCGAGAGCTTGCGCAGTCCGTCGATGTCCTTGCGCAACGGCTCGCGCACCTGGCCCAGCAGGCCGGACGTCGCGTCGGTCAGCTCGGCGAGCGCGCTGACGGCGTCACCAATGGGCTTGCGGTCCTTGGCGAGCCCGCTGACCAGCTGCTGCGTAGTTGTGACCAAAGTGGACAATCGGTCACCGCGCTCGTTCACGGTCTTCAGCACGGAGTTGAGGTTGTCGACGACCTCGCCGATCACCTTGTCCTTGGCCGCGATCGTCGAGGTCAGGGAGGCGGTGTGCGCCAGCAGGTTCTTCACCGTTCCGCCTTCTCCTTGCAGGACCTGAATGATCCGCATGGAGAGCGTGTTCACGTCCTCCGGCGAGAGCGCTTGGAACAGCGGCTTGAATCCGTTGAACAGCAGGGTCAGGTCGAGTGCCGGAGTCGTGCGCTCCACCGGGATCGTCGCGTCCGGCGACAGCACACCGGGATCACCTTCACCTGGTTCGAGCGCGAGGTAGCGCTGGCCGACGAGGTTCCGGTACTTGATCACCGCGCGGCTCGCGGCAGGCAGCTTGCGGCGGGCACTGACGGAGAACCTGACTTCCACGACGCGATCGTCCACAAGCGACATCGACTCGACCTGGCCGACTCGAACGCCGGACATCCGCACGTCATCGCCCGCGTTCAGCGAGGTGACGTCGACGAACCTCGCGCGGTAGCCGACACCGTCACCGACCCCTGCGCCGTTGATCGTCACCGCGAGCACCACGGTCATGGTGATCGTCACGACGGCGAAGGCGACGAACTTGATCAGCTCGCTCATCCGACGCCCACCTCCGTACCGCGCAGCATCGGCCCGAGCAGCACGCTGCCCCAGTTCGGCACGTCGGCGGGCGCGACACCGAGGGACGGGGCGACCAGCGCGGCGACGACATCGCGCTCCTGCGGTGAATTCGGCACGCCGAGTTCACCGTCCGCGGAGATCGGCACGAACCCGCCCCGGCTCGGCGATTGGCCGAACGGATAGCACTTCGGCCCGCCCTTGGCGTCGTAGCGCGGCGTGTCCTTGCCCGGCACGTACGCGCCCTTCGACGCTCCCGGGCGCACCGAGACACGCAGGCCGGGCTTGTCCGTTCCCTTGCCGAACGCCTTGTCCAGCATCGGTTTCAGGCTGACCAGCGTTTCCAAGGTGCACGGGAACGACGGCGAGTACTCACCGAACAGCTCCAGCGGCGGGCGGCTCGCAGCGGCGAGGCGGATCAGGTTGCGCTCGTTGCGGTCGAGGAAGGTCGCGAAGTCGTTGGACGTCGTAGTGACACTGCGGAACAAAGCATCGTTGTTGGCGCGCTGCTCGACGAGCGTGGTGCTCGTGACCGTCAACTCCCGCAGAGCTTCGAGCAGATCGGGCGCCGCGTCGGAGTACACAGTGGACACTGCGGCGAGCTTGCCCAGCCCGTCGGTGAGCCGCGGGACGTGCGGATTGAGCTGGCGGAGGTAGTCCTCCAGCTGAACGAGCGTTCGCCCGAGCTGCGCTCCTCGTCCTTGCAGCGCCTGGGAAACCGCGCTCAGCGTGACGGCGAGCTTCTGCGGCTGGAGCGCTTGGAGCGTGGGCATCACCCCCGCCAGCACGCGCTCCAGCTCAACCGCGGAGCTGCTGCGGTCCTGCCCGATGACGTCCCCGTCCACCAGGGGCGCACCGGTTCCCGGCCGCAGCGCCACGTAGCGCTCGCCGAACAACGTCTTCGGCAGCAGGCGCGCGGTGGAGTCGCGGGGAACGCTCTTGTCCCGGTGCAGAGCCAGCTCCAGCTCCGCCCCGTCGCCCCGGCTGGACACCCTGCGAACCTCACCGACCAGCAACCCGTTGACCTTCACGTCGGAGGCCACGGACAGCTGGTTGCCGGTGTGGTCAGTGCGCAGGGTCACGGTGGTGGAGGTGGTGAAGGCGTCGCGGTAGATCGCCACGGTCAGCGCGGGCACGGCGGCCAGCACGACCAGCAGCACCAGTCCGAGGGCGCGCTGGAGCATGGGTCCTCACCGGGGGATGTGGGTCAGCTCGACGCGGACCGCGTTGCCCGGCCCGGAGATCAGGCCGGTGAGCAGCGAGTCCAGGGGTTCCTTCGCGCCGCACCCGGAGAAAGCGGGCATGGTGAAGGTGCCGTAGAGCGGTTTGAGCAGGCGCGGCGGCACGAACGGCGGTGGTGACGGGCCGCTGGTCAGCTCGATCACCGCGGGTGTCACCGTGCGGCAGTTCGGGCCGACGTCCAGCGGCACGCCCGCGACCTTGACCTCGCGCAGCCGGATGCTGATCTTGGAGGTGGTGGTCAGCACGCCGCGGACGATCTTGCCGACGGTCTTGCCGTCCTGCGTGAAATCCACAGTGGACGTTGTAGGGGTGAAACCGAACATGACGAAGTAGCCGGCGGACGGCGGCAAGAGCAGGTCCCCGGTCACGTCACCGGTCTTGGCGTCGAGCAGGGTGCGCATCTCCCCCGGCCCCATCGCCAGGTCCGATCCGAGCTTCGCCACCGTGGACTTGCCGACGATCTTGAAATCGATCGGGGTGAGCGCGTCCACCCCCGGCTCGCAGGGTTCTTCGGTAGGGCAGGCGGGCGCCACTGGGCGGGTGGCGCCGCCTGCCGAGGCCGACGCGGTCACCAGGACGGCGACCAGCGCGATCGCGAGGACCGCGATCCTCATCGCACGGCGCTGGCGATCGGGATCGTGCCCAGCGTGCGGTCCTGGGTGGCGGGGCTGGCGGTGCAGGGCAGGTCGAAGGTGCCGAGGTCGGTCTCGGAGCCGTCGGCCTTCCTCGGGGTCAGGGTGGCGTTGTAGGTGGGGGCGACCGAGACCTTCGCGGTGCCCGCGGTGGCCACCGTCGCCGGTGGCACGGCGCCGAGCGCGAGCACGGGAAGCGGGCCGGTCGGCGGGATCACCACGCTCGGCACGTTCAGCGAGAGCGCGAGGTCCTGGGCCTGCCCGGCGGAGTCGGTGACCACCGCTCCCGCCGTGGCGCTGCCCGCGACGGTCGCGGCCTCGAAGATCGCCAGCGCGGCCACCACGTCCTCGGGGACGGTGACGGTGACCTTGAGGTCGGTGGCCTGGACCGGCTGGCCGACCGTTCCGGAGTCCGGCAGGGTGACATCGATCTTGGTGCTGACGTCGTAGGGACCGATCAGCGGGAAGTCGCAGCTGTAGGTGAGCGTCGTGCTGACCGGACCGGCGACCGCGACGCCGCCACCGATGCCGAACAGGGCGGCACCGAACCCGGCGACGACGCCGAACGCCATCACTCGTCTGTTCACGGGAAAACTCCCAACGGCGAGAAGAACAGGGAATCTACTCACCGGTAGGTTACCGGCAAATTACCGGCAAAGCATTATCAGAACAATGATAAAACACTCGGTACGAATTGCTCACCGCGCTGATATATGACGTTCTGAGCTGGGGTTTTACGGCGCCGCGACGGTATCCGCTACGACAGTCGGGGCACGGTGCACTGGTGCCGGAGTGGTCGCGTCGAGTACTCCGGCCGGAAAAACGAGCAATGAAGTCACCGCGAACGCGCTCGCCAGAACCATCGCGAGTCCGCGCCGGCGCGGCGGATCAGGCATTTCCTGGGGCGCGCTGGTGGGCGGCCGGACCGAGCACACCGGCAGCACCGGGGCGGCCCCGAGCCTGCGCGCGGTCGAGTTCAGCCGGCGCGCGCACTCGGCGGCAGTCGGCGGCTCATCGGAGATCATCGCCCTGATCGCATCGGGAACCCTCGGCCCCACCGCGTTCCTCAGCACGAGCCCGAGCGCGCGAACGTCAGCGCTGGTGTCCTCGGCTGAGCGCGCACTGCCGAACCCCGCGAGGTACGGCTGCTCCTTGGGGCCCAGCAGAATGTTCGTCGGCTCGATCTCCCCGTGCGCGAAGCCGTTCGCGTGCACGTGCGCCAGCGTCTCCGCGACCAGCCCGCCCATCCGGCAGACCCATCCCGGCGTGAGCGGCCCCCTGCTCAGCTTCTCCGCGAGCGTGCGCCCCTCGACCAGGCGCAGGACCAGGTAGTCCCGCCCGTGGTCCGTGCCCGCGTCGAACACCGTGGCCACGTTGGGATGGCTCAACTGCGCGGACACCGCGCACTCGGCGCGGAACCGTTGCTTCGCGTCCTGGTGGAAGATCTTCACCGCGACCGGGCGGTCCAGCATCGTGTCGGTCGCGCGGAACACGTCAGCGCCACCGCCGTGCCCGATCGGCGCTTCGAGCTGGTAGCGGCCGTCGAGCAGCGTCGGGTCCGGCTTGGCGTGCTTGCCTGCCATGCGAACCTCCTCGCTCGGGCGCTCTGCTAGGTGCGTGCCCACCATGATGGGTCGTGAAACCGTTTCAAGCAGCTTCGACGCGGCGGGATGTCCACCGAGCTAGTGACAGGGCTTGCGTCTTGGCCGGAGTTGTCACCCGCTGTCGATCTGCTGTTAACCGGGACGACCGGGTTTGTGTTGTGTGGGGTTTTCGGTCGGGGACGGCTGGAGTTCCTGGTCGGGTACGGCTGGGCTTCCTGCCGGGGGACGGCTGGACTTCCAGCTTGAGCGGCTGGAATTCCAGGTCGGGCACGGCTGGACTTCCAGTGGGGGAACGGCTGTTTTTAGCTCGTTCCAGCTGGGTTTCCAGGTCTGCCGAGCTGGGCTTCCAGCGGGGGAACGGCTGGTTCCAGCGCGGGGGGTCGGCTTGACCTGGGGCCCCTTGCGCGTGCCCTCATTAGCCGGGCGGGCACGGGATGAATCCCGGCCCACGCGAGCAAGCGTATGGCACGCGCACCCCAGGTAAAGCCGACCCAGTTTCGCTGTCAGCTGAAAGTCGCGTTTCTCCTTAGCCTGCAACAGATTTGACGCATCCCGAGGACTTGCTAAAATTGAGGTATCCAACAAGAAAGGAGGTGTGATCATGTTGGATACCAACGCCATCGAGTCACTTTTGCTAGATCATCTCGCACTAAGCGATGTCTGTCAGTTGTCTGAGGATGAGCATCTCGCGTTCCTGGCGAAGCTGGAGACAATCACGAATTTGTTGACGGCAGTGAAGATCGACGCCGCCGCGTGTGCTGAGGATCGTGGCCTGCACACCTCGCTGGGGTGTCGGAACATCGCGACGCTGTTGCGGTCGCATCTGAGGATTTCTCCGGCGGAAGCGAAGCGACGCTCGCAACTCGTGGAAGACCTGCCTGGTGTGCCTGACACGCGAGACGCCCTCTACGCAGGCGTGATCAGCAGCGACCACGCCGCGATCATCGCGGATGTCATCAAGAACGTCCCGGCTGAGGTCGCCGATGAGGCTGAGGAGGCGTTGTTGGCGTGCGCGCCGGAGTTGACTCCGCGTGAGTTGATGCAGGTGGGCAAGCGGGTGCGTTCGCATGTCGATCAGGCGGGTGCGTTCAGGGACGAGCAAGCAGCTGTGGAGGCGCGCTCGTTCAGGATGACCATGAACCAGCACGGGTGGCTGGTCTTCAACGGATGCCTGCCGCCGATCGAAGGTGCGATGGTCGAAGAAGCCCTGCACGCCGTCTCCAAACCCCGACCGGTCGGCGGCGAAGAAGACCCGCGCACGCCTGAACAGCGCTACGCCGACGGACTCTGCGAACTGATCACGATCGCCATGTCCACCCACGATCTGCCGATCAGCGGAGGCGTGCGCCCGCAGATGGTCGTCACGATGCGGTTGGACTGGCTGGAAGAGAAGGTCCGCTCCGGCTACACCGACTGGGATGGCGAAGCCACGGCCTCACTGCTGCGACAGGTCGCCTGCGACGCCGAGGTCATTCCCGTCGTGTTGAACGGGGAGAGCATCCCGCTCGACTACGGGCGATCAGTTCGGACCGCGCCACCACCGCTACGGAGGGCACTCGCCGTGCGGGACAAAGGTTGCGCGTTCCCCGGATGTGATCGGCCCCCGGCATGGACGGAAGCTCACCACGTCTTGCACTGGACACAGCACCGAGGGCCAACCGACCTCAACAACATGACCTTGCTGTGCTCGCACCACCATCACGTCATCCACCAAGAACACTGGAAGATCGTCTTCGCCGAGGATGGAAGGCCGGACTTCATCCCACCGCCATGGGTGGACCCCGAACAGAAACCGATGCGCAACATC
>NZ_MUMH01000025.1:0-1494 GCF_002155965.1 Allokutzneria sp. NRRL B-24872 | reverse complement strand
TCAAGCCGACCCCACGCTGGATACGGCGCACCCGGGATACTGGCGGAATGCGCACACCGGGCACCGAAGCGGAAGCCGTCGAGATCCAGCAACGGCTGAGGCACCGCGTGGAACTGAGCGGGACGGACGTGAGCGCGGCGCGCACGGCGGTCGGGCTGGACGTGGACTACACCGGAGACCGGATCGTCGCGGCGGCGGTGGTCTTGGAGGTGGCGACGCTGGAGGTGGTCCAGACGAGCGTCGCGGAAGGGGAGACGATTTTTCCTTACATCCCAGGGCTGTTCGCCTTTCGCGAGGTGCCGACTTTGCTGGCGGCGCTGGACGGGCTCGACGAAGCACCCGACGTTCTCGTCTGCGACGGGCAGGGGTTGGCGCACCCGCGCAGGTTCGGGTTGGCGTGCCACCTCGGGGTGATCACGGGGTTGCCCGCGATCGGGGTGGCGAAGACGCCGCTCGGGCGCTACGAGATGCCGGGGCCGGAGCGAGGGGCGCGGGCTCCCCTGCTCCATGACGACGGGGGCGAGGTCGGCGCGGCGTTGCGGACCAGGGACGGGGTGAAGCCGGTGTTCGTCTCGGTGGGGCACCGCACGGACCTGGACAGCGCGTGCGCGTTGACGCTGCTGCTGACGCCGAAGTACCGGGTGCCGGAGACGACGCGGTTGGCGGACCAACTCTGCCGTCAGTCGCCGTGAACTCGATCCCGGCTTCTCGCGGAGTACGGGTGTGAACACCACTGACGACGACGCGACGGTGATCAGGGCGTCGCTGGCCGAACCGGAGGACTTCGGAGTCCTCTTCGACCGGCACGCGCCCGCGATCCAGCGTTACCTGACGCGCAGGCTCGGACCGCAGATAGCCGACGACCTGGTGGCCGAGACGTTCCTGGCGGCCTTTCGCAAGCGCGGGCGCTACGACTTCACCAGGGCCGACGCGCGGCCGTGGCTCTACGGGATGGCAACCAAGCTCATCGCGCAGCACCGGCGCGACGAAGCGAAGCAGTACCGGCTCGCGGCGGCGGTCCCGGCGGAGTTCTCCGAGACCTGCCACGCGGACCTGGTCGCGGCGCAGGTGACGGCGCAGGCGATGAACACGTTGCTGGCGGCGGCGCTGGCGGAGCTGNNACAGGGCCCGCAGGAAGGTGCGCGCCGTGCTCGACGTGCCGCAGCGGAACGCCACCCCGCTCTCCGAAAGGATTCGCAGCAATGGATGACATGCAGCTCGTTCGCGAGTTCGGCGCGGCCCAGGAGACGGTGCGCCCCAACGACTTGGCCCCGGCGCGCGCTCGGTTGATGGCGGCAGCGCGGACCGCGAAGGCGCCACGCAGGTTCGGGTGGATGACGGTGACCGCGCTCGGGACGGCAGCGGTGATCACCGGCGCGGTGGTGTTCGGCAACACCGCGACGCGGCAGGACGACACCGACGCTGCTCAGGTCCTGCACGCGGCGGCGCGGGTCGCGCTGGAGCAGCAGGACAAGGCGCCGCGCCCCGATCAGT
>NZ_MUMH01000249.1 GCF_002155965.1 Allokutzneria sp. NRRL B-24872 | reverse complement strand
ACGTCACCGACCCCGTACTGGTCCTCCATCAGCATGAACATGCCCGACAGGAAGTCCTTGACCAGGCTCTGCGCGCCGAAGCCGAGGGCGACCCCGAGCACGCTCGCCGAGGCGATGATCGGGGTGAGGTCGATCCCGAGCTGGCCGAGCACCATCAGGAACGCGATGCCGTAGATCAGGATCGAGACGGCGGAGCGCAGCACGGAGCCGATGGTCTGGGCGCGCTGGCTGCGGCGCTCCGACAGCAGCGGCCCGAGCGACTCCGGGGCGCGTTCCTTCAACGGCCGCAACAGCTTCGGCACCTTGCCGTCGCCGCCGCTGGTGAGNNGCGCGCGCAGCCCGGCGAGCGGGTCGGGCACCGCCGTGCCCGGCGAGGGAACTAGGGGGAGCTGCTCCACTTACCGATTCTCCAGGTCCAATCCGGTGGCCGAGGCCAGGAACGCCAACTCGTCCGTGAGGAGGTCGACCATCCTGGACACCGACCGTGTGGAGTGGCCGACCTCAGTCTCGCGGCGGAACACTATCGGGCGATCACTGTCCGACCCAGTGGTGGAGTGCTGTAGCGCGGCGCACATTTTCCTTGCGTGGCAAGGGTCCACGCGGGAGTCCGACTCGAACACCGAGAACAGCACCGACGGGTAGCGCACGCCTTCGCGCACGTGGTGGTACGGCGAGTAGGACAGCAGCCAGGGCAGCTCGTCGGC
>NZ_MUMH01000248.1 GCF_002155965.1 Allokutzneria sp. NRRL B-24872 | reverse complement strand
AGCGCCCGGCCGCGGCGTGTCAGGATGGAGACGTGGGCACACCCGAGACTTTCTACGAGGCCGTGGGCGGCGAAGAGACCTTCCGGCGCATCGTCGCGCGCTTCTACGCCGAGGTGGCCACCGACCCGCTGCTGCGCCCGATGTACCCGGAGGAGGACCTCGGACCGGCCGAGGACCGCTTCCGGATGTTCCTCATGCAGTACTGGGGCGGGCCGCACGACTACTCCGACCAGCGCGGACACCCCCGGCTGCGGATGCGCCACATGCCGTTCAAGGTCGGGCCGCTGGAGCGCGACGCCTGGCTGCGCTGCGCGCGGATCGCGGTGGACGAGGCGGGCCTGGCGGAGGCGCACCGCAAGCAGCTCTGGGACTACCTGGAGATGGCGGCGAACAGCCTGATGAACTCGCCCGTCTGAGCGTCGGGTGTAGTCCACCCGACTGTGGATCGGGGGTGGTTGTCAGTGTCGGATGGCAGGATGGACCCCCGTGCGACCTTCCCCCGAAGCAGCCGCCACGCCGTGGTGGAACAACACCGTGTTCTACCAGGTCTACGTCCGCTCCTTCGCCGACGCGAACGGTGACGGGGTCGGGGACCTGGACGGCATCCGGAGTCGGCTCGGCTACCTGGAACTGCTCGGTGTCGACGGCCTGTGGCTGACCCCGTTCTTCCGCTCGCCGATGGCCGACCACGGCTACGACGTCGCCGACCCGAGGGACGTCGACCCGC
>NZ_MUMH01000247.1 GCF_002155965.1 Allokutzneria sp. NRRL B-24872 | reverse complement strand
TGCATGACCGAGACCGAGAACGGCCCGGTGTGCACCGGAGCGGTCGCGCTGGAGCTGGCCACCGGCGAGATCCACGTGTTCCAGGCCAAGGCCGTCGTGTTCGCCACCGGCGGCTTCGGCAAGGTCTTCAAGACCACCTCGAACGCGCACACCCTGACCGGCGACGGCATGGGCATCATCTTCCGCAAGGGCCTGCCGCTGGAGGACATGGAGTTCTACCAGTTCCACCCGACCGGCCTCGCGGGTCTTGGCATCCTGCTCACCGAGGGCGCGCGCGGCGAGGGCGGCATCCTGCGCAACGCCGACGGCGAGCGCTTCATGGAGCGCTACGCGCCGACGATCAAGGACCTCGCGCCGCGCGACATGGTCGCCCGCGCGATGGCCACCGAGGTGCGCGAGGGCCGGGGCGCCGGTCCGCACAAGGACTACGTCTACCTCGACCTGACCCACCTGGGCGCCGAGGTGCTGGACGCGAAGCTGCCGGACATCACCGAGTTCTCCCGCACCTACCTCGGCATCGACCCGGTGACCGAGCAGG
>NZ_MUMH01000246.1 GCF_002155965.1 Allokutzneria sp. NRRL B-24872 | reverse complement strand
TCGACCCGGTGACCGAGCAGGTGCCGGTGTACCCGACCGCGCACTACGCCATGGGCGGCATCCCCACCAAGATCAGCGGTGAGGTGCTGCGGGACAACGACAACATCGTCCCTGGCCTCTACGCCGCCGGTGAGTGCGCGTGCGTCTCGGTGCACGGCGCCAACCGCCTCGGCACCAACTCGCTGCTGGACATCAACGTCTTCGGCCGCCGCGCCGGCATCGCCGCCGCGGAGTACGCGGTCGGCCGCGAGCACATCGACCTGCCGGAGACGCCCGCCGNNCCGTCGAGCTCGGCTTCCTGCTGGAGCTGGCCGAGATCCTGGTGCAGGCCGCACTGGCCCGCAAGGAGTCCCGGGGCGGGCACGCGCGCGAGGACTACCAGGCCCGGGACGACGTGAACTTCCTGCGTCACACCATGGCCTACAAGCACGGTGAGGGTCTGACGGCGGACATCCGCCTGGACTACAAGCCGGTGACCATCACCCGGTACCAGCCGATGGAGCGTAAG
>NZ_MUMH01000245.1 GCF_002155965.1 Allokutzneria sp. NRRL B-24872 | reverse complement strand
GACACGGGGGGACGACGTGGACGTTAACCGCATTTGGATGGCCATCCCGCACAGGGTTCTGTACGACCAGATCCACGCCGGGCCGGGACCCAACGGGCACCTGCCTTCGATGCTGTACACCGCCAAGCTCATGCAGGCTCTCGGAGAAACAGGCGAGAACCTGTCACGGGCGCTGACGTCGCTGGGCGCTGCGTGGGAGGGCGAAGCGGCCGAGCGGGCGACGGGGAAGATCAGTTCGTTCAAGTCCTGGACGGCGGCGGCGTGCACGAGCAGTCACGGGNNATTCGATGCCGGAGCCGAAGAACGTTCCGACGCTGGAGGAGCTGGGCAACAGCAACGCGTTGCGGGATCTGTTCCAGTTGACGGAAGACCGCGAAGTCCTCGAAGGCGCCGCGAACGAAGCCCATCGCGAAGCCGCGCGCGTCATGCAGGCGTACGCGGACGCGGTGAACAAGCCGGTCCCCGCCTACGACGAGCCGCCCCGCTTCGACGGCGGAGCACCCGGCGCCCCGAAACAGCCCGGAACACCTGTCGGCGGCGGCAGCAGGGCGATCACCAGGCCGCNNCCGGATCAGCGCGGCGGCCAGAACCTCGATGTCCCCGGCCCGAAGTTCGGTGAGGTGCAGCAGGCCAGCTTCACGCCTCCACCCCCGCTCAACAGTGGGGGAGGCGGCCTGGGGCCGATCGCCGGCCCGGGCGCGGCAGGCGCTGGTGGCGCTGGCGCGACGTTCGGCGGAGGACTGCTGCCGCGCGCAGGTGCGATG
>NZ_MUMH01000244.1:424-631 GCF_002155965.1 Allokutzneria sp. NRRL B-24872 | reverse complement strand
CGCGCACCGGGTCCGCGCCGATCAGCCGCGCCAGCAACCGCAGCGCTGTCTCCGTGGAGAGCATGCCCAGGCTCACCGAGTCCGCGCCGTTGAGCGCGACCAGCCCGCCGAGCCTGCTGCGGCTGGTCACCAGCACCGTGCAGCCGGGCGTACCGGGCAGCAGCGGCCGGACCTGCTCAGTGCCGCGCGCGTTGTCCAGCACCACCA
>NZ_MUMH01000244.1:205-358 GCF_002155965.1 Allokutzneria sp. NRRL B-24872 | reverse complement strand
CGCGGTCTTGCCGACCCCGGCGGGACCGTCGACGGCCACCACCTGCGTCCCGCGCCGGATCGCCTGCTCCAGCAAGGAGATCTCCTCCTCGCGGCCGGTGAACCCGGCAGGCTCCGCGGGGAGTTCGGCGGGCAGCTCCGACCACGGAACGGC
>NZ_MUMH01000244.1:0-150 GCF_002155965.1 Allokutzneria sp. NRRL B-24872 | reverse complement strand
GCGCGTCGGCCTGCCGCCCGGCGCCGTAGAGCGCGGTCATCAGCCGCGCCCAGTGCCCCTCGTTGAGCGGCTGCTCCGCGGTGAGCGCGCGCAGCTCGCCGATCACCTCCGCGTAGTGGCCGAGGCCGAGCCGGGCGTCGACCAGCGTCT
>NZ_MUMH01000243.1 GCF_002155965.1 Allokutzneria sp. NRRL B-24872 | reverse complement strand
ACGGGCAGCGAAGAAACACCGCGGCGGTGGAGCCGCCGTAGGCAACTCCACCGCCGCGGTCGGGCAGGGGCTTACTCGTGGGCGCTGATCACACCGCCGGCGCTGAGCACGATGTACACGCCGTTGGCGTCCATCCCGTCGTCGTGCTGGTTCGCCTCCAGGGTGCCGTCCACCGAGCCCTCGTTGCCGATGATGTCCGCGCGGAAGTGGGCGTCGCCGACCTTCGTGACCTTGGCCGTCCAGCCGCCCGCGAGCTTGTATGTGCCCGGTCCGCTGTGCTCGCCGCCCATCCAGGAGTGGACCTCGCCGCCCAGCGTGAGCACGACGTACATGCCGTTGGCGTCGAGGCCGGCATCGCGCTGGTTCGCCTCCAGCGTGGCCAGGACGGCACCGTCATTGATGATCTTGAGGCGGTAGTGCTGGGTACCGAGCTTGTCGATCTTGGCCGTGCTGCCGTCCGCCAACTTCTGGCCGCCGGTCGAGGATGGCGCCTTGTCCGTATCGCCCGTCTTCCCGCCCGTCTTGGCGTCGGGCTTGGCGTCGGAGCCCTGCGCTCCGGAGGAGGAACCCCCGCTGCTGGACTCGGCGGAGGCCACGGGCTTCTTCGTGCCGGTGTCGTCCGTGTCGTTGTTGCAGGCGGTCAGGCTGAAGCTGGCGGCTGCGATCAGGGCTGCGGCAGCAATGCGAATGGTGCGGCGACGAGCGGTGCGGACAGTGGTGTTGGCGTTCATTTCGAGTCCCCCAGGGGCAGCCGGTGACGTTGTTCTCGGTACGTCACCCACTC
>NZ_MUMH01000242.1 GCF_002155965.1 Allokutzneria sp. NRRL B-24872 | reverse complement strand
CGGAACCTCGCACTCACCGGCTGACACCAGACACCGAGCAGCGGCAACCACAACACCCTTTTACGAGACATCCCTTAGGGACGGCCGCGGAGGATCAGGCGGGCGCCGAGGCCGATCGCCACGCACAGCACGGGCAGGAGGATGAGCGCGAAGGGCAGCGTGACCGCCTCCGACAGGCCGCCGATCACCGTGGGCCCCAACAGGAAGCCGGGCCAGGCGATCGCCGAGACCGCCGCGATGGACTGGGCCGGGTGGCGCTCCGGCAGCTCCGCGGAACTGGAGAACACCACCGGCACCGCGCACGCCACGCCGAGGCCGAGCGCGGCGAAGCCGAGCAGCGCCGCCCACGGCTGAGCCACCACGAGGCCGACGGAGAACACGGCGGCGGCCAGCACCGAGAGCCCGCCGACCACCAGGCGCGGGCCGTACCGAGCGACCCACCGGTCCCCGAGCCCGCGCCCGACGAACATCGCGACCGCGAACACCGAGTAGCCCGCCCCCGCGAACGAGGCTGAGGTGTCGAGCCAGTCGCGGAGGTAGATCGCCGCCCAGTCGGCCGCCGCGCCCTCGCACAGCAACGCCGCGAACATGAGCGCTCCCAAGGCGAGGAGCCGTCCGTCGCGCAGCACGTCGCGGGTGCGGACCTTCGCGTGGGCGTCGGTCTCCTGAACGTGATCGCCGACGAGCAGCACGCGGTTCACTCCGAACACCACGGCGATGAGCACCGCGCCGAGCACGAGCATCTGCGTCGTCAGGCCGACGTTCGCACCCACTGCAAGCGCTCCCACGCCGGCCCCGACGAAACCACCGAGGCTCCAGAACCCGTGGAAGCTGGACATGACCGGACGGTCGTAGTGCCGTTCGACCAGCACGGCCTGGGCGTTCATCGCCACGTCGAGCGCGCTCTGGAACGCGCCCCACACCATCAGCGCGAGGAACAGCGCGACACCGGAGTCCGCGAGGCCGAGCAGGAAGGACACCCCGCCGTAGCCGAGCGCGGTGACCATCATCATCGGGCGGCTGCCCCACCTGGCGATCATCGGACCGGCCACCAGGATCGCCAGCAGCGCGCCGACCGGGGCGCCGAGCAGCAGCAGGCCGAGCACGCCGTCGCCGACCCCGAGCCGTTCCTTGACCAGCGGGATGTGCGGGGTCCACGCGGCGAACAGGCCCGCGTGCACGCCGAAGACCAGCGAGGTCGCCCGCCGCGCGGTCCTCGGCGGCGCGGCGGCGACGGGAGATCCGGGGACGTCAGGCAAGGTGAACCTCCACACCGGCCTCGCGGAACCGGTCGAGTTGTGCCGCTGGCGCGTCCCGGTCGGTGACCAGGACGTCGAGGTCGGTGATCGGGCAGACGCGGCCGAAGGCGACGCGGCCGAGCTTGGCCGAGTCGGTCACCGCGACCACCCTCGCGGAGGCGCGGATGGCGGCCTGCTTGGTCTCGGCGTCGCACAGGTCGAACGCGCTGACCCCGTCGGCGGCGGTCAGCCCGCACACGCCGAGTACGACGGTGTCGAAGCGCATCCGCTCGAAGGCGCTCCTGGTCAGCGCGCCGTGGAAGGCAAGCTCACGCGGGCTCACCTCACCGCCCGGCAGCACCAGCCGCATCCCCGCCCCCTCGGCGAGAGCGTTGGCCACGTGCAGGGACAGCGGCAGCACGGTGAGCCTGCGGCCCACGACCGCGCGCGCGACCTCCAGCGTGGTGGTGCCCGCGTCGATCACCACGCTCTCGCCGTCGTCAAGCAGTTCGGCGGCGACCTTGCCGACGCGCTGCTTCACCTCCAGTTGCTGCCGGGCGCGCACGCCGTAGGGAGCACCCTCGCCGCTGAGCGTGCTGACCGCGCCGCCGCGCACCCGGCGCAGCAGCCCGTCGCGCTCCAGCACGTCGAGGTCGCGCCGGATGGTCATCTCCGAGCAGCCGGTCAGCTCGGCCAGCTCGGCGACCTCGACGCGGTCCCGCTCGCGCAGCGCGCCCGCGATCAGGTCATACCGTTCCGAACTCTCCACATGTTCATACGAACACATCCCCTGTTCGATCCACAAGGTCCCAGCGGAGCTCCGGCCGCGCGTAGGGCACCTTCGGCGGCTTGGGCCGCACCGTCCCGACCCGACGGGCACCCGTGCGCAGGTAGAAGCCCTCGGCGGGCGGGTGCGAGACCACGCGAACCGACGCCAGCCCCAGCTCCCGGGCCCGCTCCAGCATGTGCCGCACCAGCCGCGCGCCGAGCCCGCCGCCCTGCGCCCGGTCTGCCACGAACAACAGGTCCAGCTCGGCGCCACCGGGCACCAGGCTGTAGCACCCGAGCACCCGCCCCCGCCCGTCCTCGGCGAGGAAGGTCACCGTCGACTCCACCTGTGCACCCGTCACCAGGTAACCGTCCACAATGGACTGATAACGCCCGTGGTAGGCCGAGGACGCCTGCACCAGCTCGGTGATCGCCTCCGCGTCCGCCGCCCGCGCTGGGCGAATCCGCAACTCCCGCATGCCCCCGGAGGCTACGACCGACCCCTGACACTCGCGTTTCCTCACGTCTCCCACCTGCGGAGACGACGGTCAACCCTCATCGCCGGAGCGATCGCGGCGGGCAAAGCGGGCGCCGCCCCGAGCGAGACCGTCCTGGGCTGCGAGTCCGGCCACTACTGCGTCTACGACGCCAACGGCAAGGCGATCGTCGTGTCCAGCTCGCGCCGCTGCCAGCCCGGATACGCGGGCCCACTCGACACCTGGGCCTACGGCCGTCCGGCACGGCTGGTGAACAACAGCCCGTACGCCGTTGAGATCCGGCTGAACCGCTACCTCTGCACGAGCTGAAACGGGGAACCGCGATGAACTCGATGTCACGTGGAACGGCCGCAGTGGTCGCGCTCGCCCTGCTCGGCTCAGGCGCCGCAGCGGGGGCGGAGGAGAGCAGGATCGGAATCTGCGACAAGCCGCAGTACGCCGGCCTCTACATCACCGACGACAGCAAGTACCACTGCGCGCCGAAGGGGTCGTTCCGCTTCGCCGCCCCGTTCGGCATCCGGATGTGCGGCGTCGGCCTGCACGGCACGGGTCTGACGATCTGGTCCAACAACGCCGGAGCTCGCATCACCTGCGGCCGGAGCTCGACGCCGGTCCACCACACGGCGTGGGGCTACAGCGGCTGGTGAGGTGACCCGGTGCCGTCCGGCGCGGGCGGCACCGGGTTGACACCGCGCACCGAGTGGTTTAGACCACATGCATGGGATACGCGGCGACGGTGCACGAACACCTCGACAGGCTGGAGCGACACAACTCCGAGGCCGTCGAACGCGCGGTGGGCGCGCTGACCACGGCGATCGCCAAGGACGGGCTGATCGTCACGGCGGGGGCTGGCCACTCGCTGGCCGCGGTCGCCGAGACCTTCTACCGCGCGGGCGGGCTGTCCTGCGTGCGCCCGCTCTACCACCCCGACCTGCTGCCGATGCACGGCGCGAAGTCCAGCACCGACGCCGAGCGGCGCACCGGCCTGGCCGCCGAGGTGCTGGCGGCCGATCCGCTCGGGCCGAACGACGTGCTGATCGTCTTCTCCACCTCCGGCGTGAACCCCTACCCGGTCGAGCTGGCCAGGGCCGGGCGCGCGGCCGGGCTCCCGGTGATCGGCGTGACCTCCGGTCCGGCCAGCTCGGCGGCGCCGAAGCGCTCGGGCACCACGCTGGCCGCCGAGTCCAGCATCGTGCTGGACACCCTGGTCCCGCCGGGCGACGCCGCGCACCCGGCGGGCGCTGCGGTCACCGCCCCGCTGTCCTCGCTGGCCACGATGTTCGTGTGGAACCTGCTGCTGGTCTCGCTGCACGCGCGGGCCGAGCGCGACGGCGTCGACCTGCCGCTGTGGCGCAGCGCCAACACCGAGGGCGGCGACCAGGCGAACAAGGACCTACTCGCCCACTACGGCAAGCGGGTCCCCCGACTCGCGTGACTTCAGGGCCGCGGTCGCCATCTCGTCGAGCACGGCGGCCGCGGCCTCCGGCACGTCGGTGTCGAGCACGAGCCGGTCGCCCTCGCGCGTCACGGTGAAGGCGAAGAACGGGCAGCACTCCTCCTCCGCGCGGACCAGTTCGCGCAGCCGCGCTTCGGTGCCCTTGTCACCGTCGAGCACCAGGCGCAGCCGCGTGGGGAACAGCCGCCGCACCTCGATGAGGCTCTGCCGCCACAGTGCGCCGAAGTCCTCCAGCGCGTGCGGCAGCGCCGCCGGCGTTGCGGACTGGGGTTCCTGACGGAACTGAGTTCGGTACAAATCGGCGTAGCGTCCCTGTTCCGCGAGGAGTTCGTCGTGCGTGCCGCGCTCGACGATCTCACCCGCCTCCACGACCAGGATCTGGTCGGCGGCGCGGATCGTGGACAGCCGGTGCGCGATCACCAACGCGGTCCGGCCCGCGAGCGCTTCGGCGAGGGCTTCCTGCACGGCCGCCTCGGACTCGGAGTCCAGGTGCGCGGTGGCCTCGTCCAGGATCACCACCCGCTGTCGCGCCAACAACAGCCGAGCGATGGTCAGCCGCTGCCGCTCACCGCCGGAGAGCCGGTAACCCCGTTCTCCCACAACGGTTTCCAGGCCGTCAGGCAGCGAACGCACCAGGTCGGCGAGCCGGGCTCCGCGCAGCGCGTCCCAGATCTCCGCATCGGTGGCGTGCGGACGGGCGTAGCGCAGGTTCGCGCCGATGGTGTCGTGGAAGAGGTGCCCGTCCTGGGTCACCACGCCCACGCTCTGCCTGATCGAGTCGAACGACAGCTCGCGAACGTCCACATCGGACAGTCGAACGGCCCCGGAGTCCACGTCGTAGAGCCGGGGCACCAGGCTGGCGATCGTCGACTTGCCCGCGCCGGAGGAGCCTACGAGCGCGACGAGCTGACCCGCCTCGGCGCGGAAGCTCAAGCCGTGCAACACCTCCTCGCCGCCACGGGTGTCCAGGGTCTTCACTTCCTCAAGGGAGGCGAGGGAAACCTTGTCCGCCGCCGGGTAGGCGAAACGCACGTTGTCGAACTCCACCGCGACAGGACCGTCCGGAACCTTTGCGGCATCAGGCTTCTCGGTGATCGCGGGCGGCAGGTCGAGCACCTCGAACACCCGCTCGAAGGAGACCAGCGCGCTCATCACGTCGACCCGCGCGTTGGCCAACGCGGTCAGCGGCGTGTAGAGCCGGGTCAGCAGCAGCGCGAGCGAGACGACCGTGCCCGCCGCGAGCTGCCCCTCCAGCGCGAGCCAGCCGCCGAGGCCGTAGACCAGCGCCAGCGCCAAGCTCGACACCAGGGTCAGCGCGGTGATGAACACGCGCGTGTTCATCGCGGTGCGGATGCCGATGTCGCGCACCCGCGCCGCCCGCGCGCCGAACTCGTCGGCCTCGTCCTTGGGGCGCCCGAACAGCTTCACCAGCGTGGCGCCCGGCGCGGAGAACCGCTCGGTCATCTGCGTGGTCATCGTCGCGTTGTGCCCGGCCGCTTCCCGTTGCAGCGCGGCCATCCTGCGCCCCATGCGCCGCGCGGGCAGCACGAACACCGGCAGCAGCGCCAGCGCGATCACGGTGACCTGCCAGGACAGCGTCAGCATCACGCCGAGCGCCAGCGCGAGCTGGATGACGTTGGCGACGACCCCGGAGAGCGTCGAGGTGAACGCCCGCTGCGCGCCGATCACGTCGTTGTTGAGGCGGCTGACCAGCGCGCCGGTCCGGGTGCGGGAGAAGAACGCGATCGGCATCTGCTGCACGTGCCCCACGACCGCGCGGCGGAGGTCGTAGATCAGCCCTTCGCCGATGCGCGAGGACAACCACCGCTCGACGAGCCCCACACCCGCCTCGATCACGGCCAGCCCGGCGATCAGCAACGCGATGCCGACGACGACGCCGGAGTCCCCGCCGCCGCTGATCTCGTTGACCACCCGCCCCGCGAGCACCGGTGTCGCGACCGCCAGCACGGCGGTGACCACGGTGATCGCCAGGAACGCGACGAGCGTGCGCCGGTGCGGCCGCGCGAACGAGAGCACGCGCTTCAGCGTGCCCTTGCGAATCTTGTTCGGTACGTCAGCGCCTTCCATCGCGCTGCGCATCAACATCCACGTTCCATCCACGGCGGCCGGTCCTCTCCCCTGTGTCGCGCCCAGCACAACACCAGGAGGTCCCGATATCTTCCCGGCCGAGACATTTCCTCCGAGAAGTCCTCCGCCCCGGGGTCAGGTGGGGTTGAGCAGGGCGTTGAGCTCGGCCAGGCGGCGGATCTGCGCGGCGCGCTCGGCGGCGAGCTGGTGCTCGGGCACCGGGTTGTCGGCAGCGGAGTGCAGCAGGGCCAACGTTTCCCCGCTCGCGCCGGGCTGCGGCACGAGCAGCGCCCTGACGAGGTTGTTCACCGCGTCGTCGAGTTCGTCGACGGGAGTGACGGAGGTGACGAGGCCGATGCGCTCGGCCTCCTCGGCGCCGACCCGCCTGCCGGTCAGGCAGATCTCCACCGCGCGGGAGTAGCCCACGCAGCGCACCAGCGGCAGCGTGCCGCCGAGGTCGGGGACGAGGCCGAGACCGGTCTCGGCCATGGCGAACTTGGCGTCGGAGGCGGCGATCCGCAGGTCGCAGGCCAGCGCGAGCTGGAACCCGGCCCCGATCGCGTGGCCCTGCACCCCGGCGACGGTCACCCGGGCCGGATCGCGCAGCCAGCTGAAGGCCGCCTGGAACTCGGCGATGACCGCATCGGCCCGCTCGGCGGGCATCGTCGCGATCGACATGAGCCCCGGGCCGCCGTCACCGTCTCCCGCCGTGAACAGGCTGCGGTCGAGCCCGGCCGAGAAAGCCCGGCCGGACCCGCGCACCACGACCACCCGCACCTCCGGGGAGAGCGCCTCCCCGATCCCGCGCAGCGCCGCCCACGTCGCGGGGGTCTGCGCGTTGAGCACCTCCGGACGGTGCAGGGTGATGGTTGCCAGTGGGCCGTCCAGCGCGAGCTGGACGCCCCCGGCGTCGAGCAGGCCAGCGTCGACGATCGACACTCGGGCTCCTGTCCGTGACGATGAGAGAGTGTTGCGCTGCCTCGCGCCGGGTCTACTTCTTCTTGCTCCGCGTGGCGCCGCCACGGCCGCGGAGAGTCACCCCCGATTCGCTGAGGACCCGGTGCACGAAGCCGTACGAGCGCCCGGTAGATTCGGCGAGGGAGCGAATGCTGGCCCCCTTCTCGTACTTCTTCTTGAGGTCAGCGGCAAGCTTGTCCCGGGCCGTCCCCGTGATCCGGGCGCCCTTCTTCAGGTCAGCCACCTTGTCCCGCCTTCCGTTTTGACCAATGGGGCCGATCATGGCCCCTGTCGCCGCAATGATCGAACACGGAAGCCGCAAACGCCAGGCGATCATGAAAAATCATCGCCACGTGATCGGCGAGTCACGCCCTGTGGATCATCCGGGCGCGCTAAAGGCGGGGCCGCAGCCCCGCCGTGGTGGTCGGTCAGGCCAGCTGCACCAGCTCTAGGTAATCGGCCGACCAGTGGTCCTCGGTGCCGTCGGGCAGCAGGATCACCCGCTCGGGCTCCAGCGCCTCCACCGCGCCCGGGTCGTGCGTGACCAGCACGACCGCGCCCTGGTAGCTGCGCAGCGCGTCGAGCACCTGCTCGCGACTGGCCGGGTCGAGGTTGTTGGTCGGCTCGTCCAGCAGCAGCACGTTCGCCGCACTGGAGACCAGCCCGGCCAGCGCCAGCCGGGTCTTCTCCCCGCCGGAGAGCGTTCCGGCGGGCTGGTCCAGCTGCTCGCCGGTGAACAGGAACGCGCCCAGCAGCGAGCGCAGCTGCTGCGCGTCGGTGTCCGGGGCGGCGTGCCGGATGTTCTCCCAGACCGAGGCGTTGTGGTCCAGCGTCTCGTGCTCCTGCGCGTAGTAGCCCAGCCGCAGGCCGTGACCGGGCACGACCTCCCCGGCGTCGAAGGACTCCGAGCCACCGAGCAGGCGCAGCAGCGTGGTCTTGCCCGCGCCGTTGAGCCCGAGCACCACCACGCGCGAGCCCTTGTCGATCGCCAGGTCCACCCCGGCGAAGATCTCCAGCGAGCCGTAGGACTTGGACAGGCCCTCGGCCATCAGGGGCGTCTTGCCGCACGGGGCGGGCTGCGGGAAGCGGATCTTGGCGACCTTGTCCGAGACGCGGACCTCGTCCAGCCCGGCCAGCAGCTTGTCCGCGCGGCGGGCCATGTTCTGCGCGGCGACGGCCTTGGTGGCCTTGGCGCGCATCTTGTCGGCCTGCGCCTTGAGCACGCCCGCCTTCTTCTCGGCGTTGGCGCGCTCGCGCTTGCGGCGCTTCTCGTCGGCGGCGCGCGCCTCCTGGTAGCGCTTCCACTCCATGTTGTAGATGTCGACCTCGGCGCGCACGGCGTCCAGGAACCACACCTTGTTCACCACGTCGGCGAGCAGGTCGACGTCGTGGCTGATCACGATCAGGCCGCCGCTGTGGCCCTTGAGGAAGCCGCGCAGCCAGGTGATCGAGTCGGCGTCGAGGTGGTTGGTCGGCTCGTCCAGCAGCAGGATCGTGTCGGACTTGCCCGAGCCCGCCTCGGTGGCGGCGAACAGGATGCGGGCCAGCTCGACGCGGCGGCGCTGACCACCGGAGAGGGTGCCGGTCTCCTGCGCGAGCACGCGGTCGGCTAGGCCGAGGTTGGCGCAGATGCGGGCGGCCTCGCTCTCGGCGGCGTAGCCCCCGAGCGCGGCGAAGCGGTCCTCGAGGCGGCCGTACTTGCGCACGGCGGCGTCGCGGGCCTTCTCGTCGACCAGCTCGGCCATGACCGCCTGGGACTTCTCCATCTCGCGCAGGATCTCGTCCAGCCCGCGCGCCGACAGCACGCGGTCCTTCGCGGTCATGGACAGATCGCCCTCGCGCGGGTCCTGCGGGAGGTAGCCCAGCTCGCCGGAGCGCAGCACGGTGCCCGCGTAGGGGTCGCCCTCGCCCGCGAGCACGCGCAGCGTGGTGGTCTTGCCCGCGCCGTTGCGGCCCACGAGGCCGATCCGGTCGCCGGGCTGGACGCGGAGGGTGGTGTCGGACAGCAGAATGCGGGAGCCCGCGCGCAGCTCAAGGTCCGTGACAGTGATCAAGGGAAGAACTCCAGACGAATCGCGTGGCGGAAGACAGGGGGCATCTGCCCGCCTCGGTCCAAGGCAGGCCACGCGCGCCGCTAATCCATCAAGACCACGCCCGTAGTTTACGCGACGCGTTCGACCACTTTTGCCACGCGCCCTGGCTACTGGCCGGTAACCAGCCCTAGAGTGCAGACATGACCACGCCGAACGACTTCGCCGGACGCACCGCGCTGATCACCAGCGGCAGCAGGGGCATCGGGTTCTCCATCGCCGAGGAACTGCTCTCCAGGGGCGCTTCGGTGACCATCACCGCCCGCAAGCCCGACGAGCTGAACGCCGCCGCTGACAAGCTCGCGGCGACGACCGAGGGCGGAGCGGACCGGGTTCTCGCAGTGGTGGCGAACACAGGGTCCGACGAGGCGCGCGCCGAGGCTGTCGGCCGGACCGTGGAGCGCTTCGGCTCGCTGGACGTGCTGGTGAACAACACCGGGATCAACCCGGTCTTCGGTTTCCTGATGGACGCCGACCTCAACGCGGTCCGCAAGATCTTCGACACCAACGTCGTCGGCGCGCTGGGCTTCGTGCAGCAGGCGTGGAAGGCGTGGATGAGCGAGCACGGCGGCGCGGTCGTCAACGTCGCCTCGGTCGCCGGACTGCGCTCCAGCGGGGTGATCGCGGCCTACGGCGCGAGCAAGGCGGCGCTGATCCGGCTCACCGAGGAGCTGGCGTGGCAGCTCGGCCCGAAGGTCAGGGTCAACGCGGTCGCCCCCGCCGTGGTGAAGACGAAGTTCGCCGAGCACCTCTACACCGGCCGCGAGGACGACGCCGCGTCGGCGTACCCGTTGAAGCGCCTCGGCGCCCCGGAGGACGTCGCGGGCCTGGTGGCGTTCCTGGCCTCGGACGCGGCGGCGTGGATCAGCGGCGAGACCGTGCGGATCGACGGTGGACTCCTGGCCACCGGCACCCTGGGCTGAGTTGACAGGTCACCGAACTCCCGACTTGCATCGAGCACTCAGGACGCAGTCGGGAGTTCGTGGTGCTCGTGCCCTGCCAAGCCGCCGTGGCGCTGCTCGCCGTCGCACTTCGCTGGTACCGCGATCCAGACGGGACTACGTACCACCTAGCGCGAGCTGATGGCCCCGTTCCGCGAGGGCGTCGAGTGGCACCGGGACTTCTGGATCGCGACGGCGTTCCTCGTGGAACGAGGTATCAGCGCGCACGCGTGGAGCTGGAGACGGCCGGGATGCTGAGCACGGCGGGCCGCAGGGGCACCGTGGTGGCGGAGATCACCGAGGAGTACACCCCGGCCGAGCTCACCGCTCTGGCCAGGGAGTTCGTCTCCGCCGTTCGGCGGATCGGCGTAGACCGGGCGGCGGCCTTGTCCGCCGTCACAGCGGCTTGGCGGGCCGGGGCGGACTGATCTCTGGGTAGCCTCGATCGAGAGGCCACAAGCCAGGGGGTGTGCGTGTCTCGACGGTTCGACGCTGTGCTCTTCGACTTCTCGGGGACGCTGTTCGACGACGGCAACGTGCTGACGCCGTACGGCGTTCAGGCCCAGGCCGCCGATCGCGGGGTCTTACTGGGTTTGACCGAGGCAGCCGAGTTGATCCAGCGCTCCAGGCAGCGGGTCGACGGGCCTGCTGGCCTCGTCGAACGCGAGGGGTGCGACCGTTCCGCCCAGCGCCACCGCACCGTGTGGACGCGCATGATGACCGAGTCCGCCAAGGGTTTCCGTTCCGACGCCGACCCCGAACTGCTCGGCGAGTCGCTCTACGCGTGCCTGGCCGACCCGGGTTCCTGGCCCGCCTACCCCGACACCGCTTCGGTGTTGAAGTCCCTGCACGCCGACGGGCTGAAGCTCGGCGTGGTGAGCAACATCGGCTGGGACATCCGTCCCTCCTTCGCCGAGCTGGGCGTCACCGACCTGATCAACTCCTTCGTGCTCTCGTGCGAGCACGACTCCGTGAAGCCCGAGCCGGAGCTGTTCCGCATCGCCTGCGAGGAACTGGGTGTCGAGCCGTCGCGGACCCTGTTCGTCGGCGACGACCCGGTCAAGGACGGAGCAGCGGCCCGAGTGGGACTCGCGGTCTACGTCCTGCCGCACACCCGGCACCGCGACCGCCCGCGCGGCCTGGACGCCGTGCTCTCACTCACCGCCGGAGCCCTGGCCGCCTGAGAGCCGGCCACCTGAGAGCAGGGCCCGTTCCAACCGGGACAGGATGCCGGTCAGCGTCGCGCGCTCGGCATCGGTCATCGAGTCGATCAAGTCGGCTTCGTGTTCGAGCAGGTGGCGCACAACGGGTTCGATGAGCTCGTGACCCGCTTCGGTGAGCCGCACCGCGACCGCGCGACGCGATGCCGACGACGATGACCGCTCCACCAGCCCGGCCTCTTCGGCGCGCGCGACGCGTTGGGACACGGCGCCCGCGGTGACCATGGTCCTGCGGGCGATCTCGCGCGTGGTCAGCTCGTAGGGCGGGCCGGAGCGCCTGATCACGCTGAGCAGGTCGAGCGTGGACGGGTCGACCCCCAGTTCGGCCAGGGTGCGGCGGCGGTCGTCGGCGAGGACCTTCGCGATCCGCCACAGCGGCGTGATGATCTCGATCGAGCCCGTGCGCACGCCGGGCAGTTCCCGCTGCCACGCCGAGGCGATGTCGGCCGCGGGCCACGAAGCGACCTGCTCGAGCGGGTACCCCTCGGCACCTGGTCCCATCTGAGACTCCCTGCTACGTTTAGATCTAAACGTTTAGACCTAAACATAACAGAGGGGCACTCTCATGACTCGCACCGTGCTCGTCACCGGCGGTTCGACCGGCCTGGGCAGGGCGGTGGCCGCCCGCTTCCGCTCCGCCGGGGACACCGTGGTCATCACCGGGCGCGACGCCGGCAAGCTCGCCGCGACCGCAGCCGAGCTCGACGTCCGGGCGATCACCTGCGACGCGACCGATCCCCGGCAGGTGGCACGCCTGGCCGACGACCTCGGGCCGGAGTTGGACGTCCTGGTCAACATGGCGGGCGGCAACACCGACCTGGACCCGCCGCGCGAAGGGCTCTCCCCGCTCGACGGGGTGGCCGCCGCGTGGCGGGCGAACCTGGACGCCAACCTGCTCAGCGCGGTGCTGACGACCGCGGCCATGCTCGACAGGCTGCGGCCCGGCGGAGCGGTGATCAACGTCGGCTCGATCGGCGCCGAGTTCGCGTCGTCCTCTTACGGCGCGGCGAAAGCGGCGCTGGCCGCGTGGTCGGCCGGACTGTCCTCGGAGGTCGGGCCGAAGGGACTGACCGCGAACCTGATCTCACCCGGCTACATCGCCGAGACCGAGTTCTTCAAGGGACAGCTCAGCGACCAGCGGCGCGCGGCGCTGATCGAGGCGACGCACAACGGCCGCGCCGGGCACCCGGACGACATCGCCGAGACCACGTACTTCCTGGCCTCGGCGGGGGCTCGCCACATCACCGGCCAGACCCTGCACGTCAACGGCGGCGCCTTCACCACCCGCTAGGGCCTGTCCTCA
>NZ_MUMH01000241.1 GCF_002155965.1 Allokutzneria sp. NRRL B-24872 | reverse complement strand
GGTGCTGGCCATGGTGGACTGGCCTCCAACATCGCTGGTGGATGAAGGCCCGCAGTCCGAGGGGGATACCCGAAACACGGACCCCGGCTCCGGCGTTCGTCACGGAGCCTTCGATTCGGGGAATGCTAGCCCCGGGCGCGCGCGGGTACCCACTTGGCACAGGGCTGTGTGATCGAGCAGACAGGCTCATCGGCCGGGCTCGTCGAGAAGTTAGCCCCACCTTACTTGGCGGGCCTGCGCCGGACGAGCGGTTTCGAATTCGAAGATCTTGGCGCCACGTGAATCGAGTTCGCCAATTGTCCAAACGTGTCCGTGCGTTGACCGGGCGTGTTCACCGGGCCCGGCGTCAAACGATTCGGTCACGTCGGCCACTTCGAGGGGCGGCATTCGGTGTACTGGCGGGTACGGTTGCGCGTCCGATATTCCCCGGCAACGCCGCCGCAGGCCGAAGTGTCCGGCCCGGTCCGCCGCCCGGGTTCGCGCTGCTCTGTTGAGCAGGGAGGAGACACACGCCGTGCGTCGTATGCGTGGCACCGTCCTGGCAGCCGTCGCGGTCAGTACCGCACTCGTGCTCGCCGGATGTGCGAAGGACTCTGGTGCCCCGTCCGGCGGTGGCAGCGCTTCCGGTGACGGGTGCAAGCTCGCGCCGAAGCCGCCAGCCGCCGCGGCCGGGACCACCTCGTCCAAGGCCCAGGAGAAAGCCGACGGCAGCGCCCTCAAGGTGGGCCTCGCCTTCGACATCGGCGGCCGGGGCGATGCGTCCTTCAACGACTCCGCCGCCGCTGGGGTCGACAAGG
>NZ_MUMH01000240.1 GCF_002155965.1 Allokutzneria sp. NRRL B-24872 | reverse complement strand
GCACGGCCACCTCCTGGGCAGTCGGTCTTTTGTGATACGAACGTACCACAAAGGTGGTACGGCTGTATCATCAAAAATCGGAGACACGATCCGAGGAGCGGAGAGTCGAACCATGCCCAAGCGCGTGGATCACGCAGAGCGACGCACCGAGATCGCGCAGGGCCTCGTCCGGGCCGCCGGACGGCAAGGGCTGCACGCTGTGGGTATGCGGGACGTGGCGGCCGAGGCGGGCGTCTCACTGCGGCTGGTGCAGTACTACTTCGAGTCCAAGGAGAAGCTGCTCCTCTTCGGACTGCGGCATCTGGCCGACAGGTTCGGGGAACGGGTGACCGCCCAGGTCCACGCCGCCGGCGACAACCCCGGGCCACGGGCGGTGATCGAGGCACTGCTGACGGCGGCCCTGCCAGTCGACGAGGAGAGCCGCCTGTTCCATCACCTCTACACCTCGTACGCCGTGCTGTCGGTCACCGACGAGGCCCTCGCGGCCCAGCCCTTCATCAAGGATCCCGACACCGCCGAGATCACCCTCACCGGGCTGCTGCGGCAGGCGGCGGACGCCGGACTGCTCCGGGCCGGCACGGACACCCATGCCGAAGCAGTCGGCTTGCTGGCCATGTCCGCGGGGCTCGGCACCAGCGTCCTGGTGGGCCAGCGCGACGCCGAGTCCGCCACGGCCGTCCTCCACTACCACCTGGACCGGATCTTCCGGCCCGCCACAACTTGATCTGACGGCCGACCGTCCTCAGGACCGCGCCGCTCTCCTCATCCTCCATACGGGACCACCTCCCACCCGGCGCCGCCGGACAGGCCCGGACCAGGGCCGGACAGTCACTGCCCGTATCGGCGTCGCTACTTTTCAGCCTAATGACGCACGGCCACTCTGAGTGACGTGAGCCAACAAATCACTCGAACCGAC
>NZ_MUMH01000024.1 GCF_002155965.1 Allokutzneria sp. NRRL B-24872 | reverse complement strand
AGGCGCGATGGTCGAAGAGGCATTGCACGCGGTGTCCAAGCCTCGGCCGGTGGGTGGGGAGAAGGACCCGCGCACGCCCGAGCAGCGCTACGCCGACGGCTTGTGCGAGCTGATCACGATCGCGATGTCGACCAAGGATCTGCCGATGAGTGGCGGGGTGCGGCCGCAGATGGTGGTCACGATGCGCCTGGACGACCTGGAAGAGAAGGTCCGCACTGGGTACACCGACTGGGACGGTGAAGCGACCGCGTCGCTGTTGCGGCAACTGTCCTGCGACGCCGAACTCATCCCCGTCGTCCTCAACGGCGAAAGCATCCCCCTCGACTACGGGCGCTCCGTTCGGACCGCGCCGCCGCCTCTGCGGCGGGCGCTGGCCGTGCGGGACAAGGGATGCGCCTTCCCCGGATGTGATCGGCCACCGGCATGGACGGAAGCCCACCACGTCTTGCACTGGACACAGCACCGAGGACCGACCGACCTCGGAAACATGACCCTGCTGTGCTCGCACCACCATCACGTGATCCACGAAGAAGACTGGAAGATCGTCTTCGCCGAGGACGGGCGGCCGGACTTCATCCCGCCACCGTGGGTGGA
Source organism: Allokutzneria sp. NRRL B-24872 (assembly GCF_002155965.1). Lineage (GTDB taxonomy): Bacteria > Actinomycetota > Actinomycetes > Mycobacteriales > Pseudonocardiaceae > Allokutzneria. Next base: position 71,180 of record NZ_MUMH01000024.1, on the reverse strand, counting down.
CCCGGAACAGAAACCCCTGCGCAACATCAGAGTCGACCCACGACTCAGGGGGTAGAGGGCTCTACGTTAAGTAGATCCCAAGTCGCGACGACATGCGTAGACCACTCATATTCCCGGAGCTAGCATCCCCCCACGAAATTGTGGACGAGGGAGAACCGGCGTGCGCACAAAGCAAGCGGCAGTACTGCTCGTTACCGCACTGTCCCTGGCACTGGCCACGCCAGCGAGCGCGAGCACGGCGAAACCGGCTCCCGCGTCCTGCCCCACGGGCATGCAGGCCAAGTGCTACACGGGCCAGGACGGTAACGGCGCCTACTACGCGATCGCGGTGCCGGAGAAGTGGAACGGCTCGCTGGTGGTGCACGCGCACGGAGGACCGGACCTCACGGAAACGTCCGATCCGGACAGGAGCGTGGAAGACCTCGGGCGCTGGGCGGTGATGGTGCGCGAGGGCTACGCGTGGGCGGGGTCGTCCTACCGTCGCGGTGGGTACGGGACGCGGATGGGGGCGCAGGACACCGAGAACGTGCGCCGTCTCTTCGTCGAAGCGTTCGGGCGGCCGAAGAAGACGTTCCTGCACGGGCAGTCGTGGGGCGGTGACGTGGCGGCGAAGGTCGCGGAGATCTACCGGGGTTACGACGGCATGCTGCTCACCAACGGAGTCCTGGCCGGAGGCACGCGCGGATACGACTACCGGGTGGACCTGCGCGCGGTCTACCAGTACTACTGCGGCAACCACCCGCGTCCGAGCGAGCCCCAATATCCCCTGTGGATGGGGCTGCGCAAGGATTCCACGCTCACCTCGGCGGGACTGGGCGCACGACTCCAGGAGTGCACGGGCATCGAGTCGAAGCCGGGCGAGCGGACGGCGTTGCAGCAGCGCAACCTCAGCGACATCCTCGCGGTGACGCGGATTCCCGAGCGCACGCTGGAATCGCACCTGCGCTTCGCGACCTTCACCTTCCGGGACATCGTGCACAAGCGGCTCGGCGGGCGGAATCCTTTTGACAACAGGACGATCCGATACACGGGCTCGCACGACGACGCGGCGCTCAACGCGGGGGTGCAGCGTTTCTCGGCCGACCCGACAGCGGTGCGGGACCTGTCCTTCGACAGCGATCCGACGGGAGCCACCTCGATCCCGACGCTGACGATGCACGCGATCGACGACCCGACCGCGTTCGTCCAGCACGAGAGCGCCTACCTGGCGAGCCGGGAAGGCGCGGGCACGGCGGGCGCGCTGGTGCAGACTTTCACGAAGGAGAGCGAGCACAGCGGCCTCAGCAACTCCGAGTACGCGACGGCGATCTCCGAACTGGCGAAGTGGGTCGAGACCGGCCGCAAGCCGACGCCGACCGCGATCTCCAACGCCTGCAAGGGATTCGACGCGGCCTATGGAACCGGCTGCTTCTTCGACCCCACGTACAAGCCGGGCGACTACGCGTCGAGGGTGTACCCGCGCCCGGGCGGCAAGCACTGGCCCGCGTTGTCGGCGGCCCGGGAATGGGTGCTGCGCTTCGTGCCCGGCGTCGGGATCAAGCCCTAGCCGCGACGTCTCCGGCGCGCTGCCGCAGGGCTTCGTCGGCCGCGTTCAGCGCCAGCCGGACCGCGCCCAGCGCAACGGCTTCCTGACCAACGGCGGACGCGGCGAGCTCGGGGGTGCGGAGGCAGGCGTTGTCCATGTGCCGCTTGATCCTCGGCAGCAGCAGGTCGGCCGCGTAGGTCAGGCCGCCGCCGACGACGATCAGCTCCGGGTCGATGGTCAGCGTCATCGCGGCGGCGTGCTGCGCGAGCACCTCGCAGAAGTCGTCGACGATCCGCACCGCGCCGGGCTCCCCCGCGCGCGCGTCGGCGATGATCTGCTCGGTGACCTGGTGGTCCCGGTCGGCGACGGACTCCTGCCGAGCGGGGCCGAGCAGCTTCTCCCTGCGCAGCTCCCACTTCTTCGGGTCCAGCAGGCCGATCTCCCCCGCCGCGCCGCCGAAGCCCCGGTGCACGCGCCCGCCGAGGATGAGCCCGGCGCCCATCCGGCGGCCGACCAGCAGGTAGATCAGGTCGTCGACGTCCTTGGCGACGCCGTGCCAGCGCTCGGCGACAGCGGCGGCGTTCGCGTCGTTGTCCACCAAGACCTTGCAGGCGAAGGACTTCTCCAGCCTGCGCGCGATCTGCACGCCGTTCCAGCCCGGCAGCACGGTGGACAGGGTGACCGTGCCGTCCGGCGCGACGATGCCGGGGACGCTGACCCCGGCGGCCATCAGCAGTGAGCGGTCGACCTTGCCTCGGCTCAAGCACTTCGTCGCCACCGAGCGCACGACGGCGATGCGCGGATCGGCCTCCAGATGCGGGTCCACCTGGACCTCGTGCGTGTGCACCAGCTCGCCGTTGAGGTCGGCGAGCACGCCGATCACCCGGTGCGCGCCGACGTCGAAGCCGAGCACGTAGCCGCTGTCCGCGCGGAAGTGGTAGCGGCGCGCGGGCCGCCCGACCCGCCGACCCGCGGCCGCCGCCAGCTCAGCGGCCCAGCCCTGCGCGATCAGGTCCTCGATCGCGGCCTCGACGGTCGGCCGGGACAGCCCGGTGCTCGCGGAGAGGTCAGCCAGCGTCGCCGGGCTCGCCGAGCGCAGCGCGGACAGCACCGCGACGGAGTTGATCACTCGCAGCAGCGAGGGGCTGCCGCTCACCCGGGAATCCTTGACCACCGCACGACCCCAATGGTAGACCATGGCCGATTATTTAAAGGAAGTTCCATTAATAACCCCTGCGGAGGTGATCACCGCGTGGTGACCGTCGCGATCGTCGGCGCGGGCAGCCGGGGCTCTACGTATGCCGCCCGCGCCACCGCCACCGGCAAGGCACGCGTCGTCGCGGTCGCCGAGCCCCGGGCCGGCGCTCGGCAAGCGCTGGTGGACGAGCACGAGGTGCCGCACGTCTTCGAGGACTGGCGAGAGCTGGCCGCGCGGCCTCGGCTGGCCGACGTAGCCGTGATCGCCACGCAGGACCAGGAGCACATGGAGCCCGCCATCGAGCTGGCCCGGCGCGGCTACCACCTGCTGCTGGAGAAGCCGATGGCCACCACCGAAGCGGCGTGCGAGGCGATCGTGCGGGCCGCCGAGGAGGCCGGAGTGATGCTCGCGGTCTGCCACGTGCTGCGCTACACGCCGTACACGCGGGCGATGAAGTCGATCGTCGACAGTGGACGGATCGGCGACGTCGTCAGCGTCGAGCACCTCGAACCCGTTGGCTGGTGGCACCACGCGCACTCCTACGTGCGCGGGAACTGGCGGCGCGAGGACGAGTCGACGTTCATGCTCATGGCCAAGTCCTGCCACGACCTGGACTGGCTCGCGCACATCGTCGGCCGACCGGCCGTGCGGGTCTCCTCCTTCGGCGGCCTCTACGAGTTCCGGCCGGAGCGCAAGCCGCACGGCGCGGCGGATCGCTGCCTGGACTGCTCGGTCGAGCCGGACTGCCCGTACTCCGCGCCACGGATCTACCTGCCGTTCCTCAAGGAGCCGGACCGCGTGTGGCCGCTGTCGGTCGTCACGGCGGAGCGCACGGCGGACGGCGTGCTCAAAGCCTTGCGGGACGGGCCTTACGGGCGCTGCGTGTACGCGTGCGACAACGACGTCGTCGATCATCAGGTGGTCGACATCGAGTACACCGGCGGCGTCACGGCCTCGTTCACCATGACGGCGTTCGCGCCGGTGAGCCACCGCAAGACGCGCGTCTTCGGCACCCGGGGATCGCTTGACGGGGACGGGGAAACCATCACCGTGCACGACTTCCTCACCGGCCCGGAGGTCGTCACGCCGACGTACTCCGGTGGCGCGACCGCGGACGACGGGCACGGTGGCGGGGATCAGGGGCTCGTGAACGCCTTCATCGAGGCCGTCCGCACCGGCGATCCGAACCTGATCCTGACCAACGGCAGGGACAGCCTGCGATCACACCGGCTGGTGTGGGCGGCCGAGGACGCGCGCCGGACCGGAACCGTCGTCAACCTGAAGGGAACTCCACGATGAAGCGCGGTTTAGCAGTGGGAATCGCGGCGATCGTGGTCACCGGCTGCGCGACCTCGACGCCGGAGACCGGTGGCCGCGGCCCGATCACCTTCGCCACGATCAAGGACGGCACGGGCACGGTGCCGAAGCTCGTAGAAGCTTGGAACGCCAAGTACCCCGACCAGACCGTGCGGATCATCGACCTGCCGGAGGCGGCGGACGGCCAGCGGCAGCAGCTGATCCAGCAGGCTCAGACCAAGTCCGACACCTACGACGTGATCACCATCGACCTCCCGTGGAACGCGGAGTTCGCCGCGCGCAGGTGGATCACCGAACTCCCCCGTGACCAGTTCGACGTGGACGGATTCTTCGCGGCTCCGCTGAAGGGTTCAGAGTACCGGGGCAAGCTCTTCAGCATCCCGCACTTCACCGGCGCCGGGATGCTGTACTACCGCACGGATCTGCTCGCGAAGGCCGGTGTCGCCCCGCCGAAGACCTGGGCCGAGATGAAGACCGCCTGCGCCAAGGTGCTCGCACTTCCTGAAGCCGCGGGCGCTTCGTGCTACGCCGGGCAGTTCGACAAGTACGAGGGCCTGACGGTCAACTTCTCCGAAGCGGTGTCCTCCGCAGGCGGTGAAGTCACCGACGACGCGGGCAAGCCGAAGCTGGACACACCCGCTGCCAGGGCCGGGCTCGACTTCCTCACCACAGCATTCCGCGACGGTTCGGTGCCGCCGGAGGCGATCACCTACAAGGAGGAGGAAGGCCGCCGGGCCTTCCAGCAGGGCAAGGTGATCTTCCACCGCAACTGGGCCTACATCCACGCGCTGATGAGCGCCACCGACGGTTCTTCGGCTGTACAGGGGAAGTTCGGCGTGACGGTGATCCCAGGTGCGTCCGGCCCGGGAGTGTCCACATTGGGCGGGAACAACCTCGCCGTGTCCGCGTTCTCCAAGAAGCCGGACACCGCGAGGGAGTTCATCAAGTATCTGACCACTGTGGACACTCAGCGCGAGCACGCCAGGGGCTCCGCCTACCCGATGACGCGGACGGCGATCTACCAGGACCCGGAGCTGCGGGCGAAGTACCCGTACCTGCCCGTGCTCCAGGACGCGATCACCGGCGCCCGTCCTCGGCCGACCTTGGTCCGCTACGGCGACGCGTCCGCGGCGATCCAGGAGCAGGTGTACGCGGTGCTCGGCGGCAAGACGTCCGCTGAGCAGGCGCTGTCGACCTTGCAGCGGCAGCTCGCCGAGTTCGCGCAGGGGTCCTGAGCCGTGCGGACGCGAGCGGGCAGGACGGCCGCGCTGCTGTTGTCACCGAGCCTGCTCGTGCTCGGCCTGGTGGTCGGGTACCCGTTGCTCGCCGCGTTCCGGGAGTCCTTGCACCGCAGCGGTGACGAGCTGGACGCGGACGGTTTCGTGGTGACCGGCGACAGGTTCGTCGGGTTCGACAACTACGCCGACGCGCTCGGTTCGCGGTTCTGGACGGCGTTCGGCAACACCACGTTCTTCACCTTCACCACCGTCGCGATCGAGGTCGTGCTCGGCACGGCGATGGCGTTGGTGATGCACCAGGCGATCCGCGGTCGTGGCCTGGTCCGGGCCTCGATCCTGGTGCCGTGGGCGATCCCCACGGCGGTCTCGGGGTTGTTGTGGCGCTGGATCTTCCAGTCCGACGGCGTGGCGAACCAGGTGCTCGCGGCGGATCTGCTGTGGACGTCGGACGGGTGGGCCGCACGGTTCGCGGTGATCATCGCCGACACGTGGAAGACAGCTCCGTTCGTCGGCCTGCTCGTGCTCGCCGGGCTCCAGCTGATCCCGCACGAGGTGCACGAGGCCGCGCGGCTGGACGGCGCCAGCGCGTGGCAGCGGCTCTGGCGGGTCACCTTGCCCCTGGTCAAGCCCGCGCTGCTGGTCGCGGTGCTGTTCCGGCTGCTGGACGCGCTGCGGATGTTCGACCTGCCGTTCGTGCTCGTCGGCGCGCAGAAGGGCTCGGTGGAGACGCTGTCCATGCTGGCGTGGAGCGAGGCCAACCAGGTCAGGTACGGGCCCGCCGCCGCGTACTCGGTGATCCTGTTCCTCTACGTCGTGCTCATCGCGTTCGTCTTCGTTCGGCTGCTCGGCGCAGACCTGTTGGGCGACAAGCGAAAGGCTTCGGCATGAGCGTTGTTCGCCGGTTCGCGCCGCTGCTCGGGGTCACTGTCATCCTCGTGTACTGCCTTGCGCCGTTCTACTGGATAGTGGTGTCGAGCTTCCGCCGCACCAGCGACATCTTCGACCTGTCGGTGCTGCCGTCGCCGTGGTCGTGGGAGAACTACGCGGCGGTGTTCAGCGGCCAGAACCAGTTCACCCGCGCGCTGCTGAACAGCCTGGTGGTCGCGGGCGTGACGACCGTGGTCACGGTGCTGCTCGGCACGCTCGCCGGGTACGCGTTGGCGCGGCTGGACTTCCGGTTCAAGAACCTCGTCCTCGCGGTGGTGATCGCGACCTCGATGTTCCCGGCGATCTCCCTGGTCGTGCCGCTGCTGAAACTGTTCACCGAGATCGGGTGGATCGACACCTACCAGGCGATGATCGTGCCGAGCATGTCCTTCGCGCTGCCGCTCGCCGTCTGGAACCTCACGACGTTCTTCCGCCAGCTCCCCGTCGAGCTGGAGGAAGCGGCCACTGTGGACGGGTGCACGCGCGGGCAGGCCTTCCGCAAGGTGATCCTGCCGATCGCGCTCCCCGGGGTCTTCACCACGACGATCATCGTGTTCGTGGTGGCGTGGAACGAGTTCGTCATCGCGCTGAGCATGGTGAGCCGCCCCGAGACGCAGACCGCGACCGTGCGCATCTCCCAGTTCGCCGGTTTCGCGGGCTACGACAGTCCTTTTGGGACGCAGATGGCGGCCGGTGCGATCGTCACCGTCCCGCTGGTGATCGCCGTCCTGCTCTTCCAGCGCTGGATCATCTCCGGCCTCACCTCAGGTGGTGTCAAGTGACCGATCTGCCCAGCAGGAGAACGTTCCTCGGTTTGGCCGGGGTCAGCGCCGCGGCCCTCGCGCTCGGCACCGGCGCTCCGGCGCACGCGACCACCTCCGATGACGTTCCCGCCGATCCTTTCCGGCTCGGCGTCGCCTCGGGCGATCCGGAGTCGGACGGTGTCGTCCTGTGGACGCGATTGGCCCCGGAGCCGCTCGCCGCTGACGGTCACGGCGGTATGCCGCGCCGTTCCGTTGACGTGCACTACGAGGTCGCCGAGGACGTGCAGTTCAAGCGTGTCGTGCGACGCGGGCACGCAGTCGCTTCGCCCGAGCTGGCGCATTCCGTGCACCCCGAGGTGACCGGCCTCGCACCTGATCGGGAGTACTTCTACCGGTTCCGCGCGGGCCGCTCGATCAGCCCGGTCGGGCGGACGCGGACGGCTCCGGCTCGGCACTCCCAGGCTCGGCTCTCCTTCGCGGTGGCGTCCTGTCAGGCTTGGTACCACGGGCATTTCACCGCCTACCGGCACATGGCGGTCGAGGACATCGATCTGGTGTTCTTCGTCGGCGACTACATCTACGAGTACGCCATCAACTCCGCGAACCTGTGGCGCGAGGGCGTCCAGCTCGACAAGGTGCACAACGCCGAGGTCCGCACGCTTGAGCAGTACCGGCTGCGCTACGCGCTCTTCAAGTCCGACCCGCACCTCCAGGCCGCGCACGCGCGCGCTCCGTGGGTGTCCACTTGGGACGATCACGAGGTCCAGAACAACTACGACCACGCGGGCCAGGGTGTCACTCCGGAGGACTTCAATCGGCGGCGCGCCGTCGCTTACCGGGCGTACTACGAGAACATGCCGTTGCGGCGGACGTCCTTGCCGCACGGCCCGCACATGACGCTCTACCGGCGCCTGTCCTGGGGTCGGCTGGCGAACTTCTCTGTGCTCGACACGCGGCAATACCGGTTGCCGGGCAAGAGCATCCTCGGCGCGCGCCAGGAGAAGTGGCTCCACGACGGGCTTCGTGCGTCGTCCGCGACGTGGAACGTGCTGGCGCAGCAGGTCGTGATGGCGCAGATCGACCGCGACATGGGGCCTGGGCAGACGTTCAGCGATGACCAGTGGGACGGCTTCCGGGCTGAGCGGGACCGGCTGCTCGCGCTCCGCACGCCCAACCTCGTGGTGCTGACCGGCGACATCCACCGCAATGTCGCCGCCGAGCTGAAGGCCGACTTCAACGATCCGAAGTCCGCCACCATCGGCACCGAACTCGTCGCGGGCTCCATCGGCTCCGACGGAGATGGAACGCGGCGCGACAACTACACCGACCTCTGGCTGAGCAACCCGCACGTGAAGTTCTACGACGGTCGGCGCGGCTACGTCCGCTGCACGATGACGCCTTCGCAGCTGACCTCCGAGTACCGCGTGGTCGACTACATCCGCCGCGACGACCGTGCCCCCGTTTCGACCGCCGCGCGCTTCGTCACCGCCGCCGGTCGCCCCGGTTTGGAGGCGCTGTGAAGCTCGCGGCCACGCCCGGCATCGGCTGGATCGACCTCACCTGGTCCTATCCCCCGCTCGTCGACCACTTCGCCGTCTACGCCTCGGATTCACCCTTCGCGCAAGGGGAACTCGTCGAGAAGACCGTCTACACGCGCTTTCGCCACGCCAACCTCGGCCCGCGCGGCCGCACCCTCCACTACCGCGTCGTCACCGTTGACGTCGCTGGCAACCGTGGTCGGCCCAGCCCCGTGCTGCGCGCGTCGTCCCTGACCTCCGTCACCGTCTCCGGCCGGCCCGTCGCGGTGATCGGGGACTTCGACCGGACGAGCCGTGGCCTGGCGCTCGCGCCCAACGGCTACCAGCAGTACAGCGCGCGCTTCCCCACCGGCGTCGACCACCCCAGCACCGACTGGCCGTACCTGCACCCCGGCCCGGCCGACAAGTGGGCCGGGAGCAAGCCGCACTCGTTCCGCTTCCACTTCACCCTGCCCGCCGTCCGAGACCTCGTACTCGCCGTTTGGCTCATCGACACCCACGCGACACTTCCCGGCCGCTTGGCGTTGTCCTGCAACGGCACCGCGTTCGCTGAGGCTGAGCTGGAGCGGGGCGCCACCAAGGGCTCCACGGTCGGCGAAGGTCCGCTGCTGCGGCCGTCCATCGTGGAGGTCGCCGTGCCCACGTCCGCGCTCCGCCCCGGCTCGAACACGATCACCTTGGCCAAGACCAGTGGCTCGTGGCACGCCTACGACGCTGTCGGCGTGTTCACGCCACCTTGAGCCACCCGATCGCGGGTTGCTTAACGCAGGGGACTTTCGGTTTGATCATCCGCGACGTGAGCCAGGCGGCATTCGAGGAGAGACGATGAGCGACACCGAGGTCCCCACAGAGAACACCCCGGCGGAGGACGGCCAGCCGGAGCAGGCGCCCGAGGTCGCCACGCAGACCTTCTTCTTCGGCGACGCCTTCGACGACTGAGCCGGTCAACGGGCGCGGCCGCCAGTTGATCATGGATGGCCCGCGAGGACCGTTCACGGTCGCGTGGCGGCCGCGAAGCCGGCGCGCGGGATCTGTGACGGGGCACCGGAGTTGGCGTCGGATCTGCCGCACAAGAATTTCTGGACAGTGGCGGAGCAGGCCGGTAGTTCCACTCCGAATTACGTGAAAAATTTGCTACCCCGAGCGACGCAGGGTACCGTTTCAGGCTTTCCTGAAGCGGCTCGACAGCAAATCGAAACCCATGCAACCGTCCTGCCGTGAAAAACGGGAACAAGAAAAGGGCGACCATCGTCGCCGTACTGGTCGGCGTCGCCAGCCTGATCGGCTCGGGAATCGCGGCGTCCGCACCACAGCCCGATGCCGCGATGGGCACGTACTGCATGACCACGCTCAAGAAGCTGAAGCCGGGCCAGCAGGAATCCGAAGTCGTTTCTCGCAAGTGTGGCAGTGACCCCGCCGTTGCCACGCGCGCGGCGAATGCCGAAAACGTCCTCGTCACGCTGTACACGGACAATAACTACAAAGGCCACTGGGAGATGTACTTCGGCCAGGACGGGCCCTGTGACCAAAGCGGCTACGGCATCGACAGGGTCGGCTTCGAAATGGAGAACGTGACTTCGTCACTCATTACCCATTCATGGTGCAACAACGTGACGTTGTACAACTGGGGCTTCCGTGACCCGCGCGGTGGCACCTACCGACTGCTGAGTCTCGGCAGCCAGATCTCCGACTGGGAAGCGCTGCCGGACTTCAACGACATGACCTCCTCGCTCCACCTCTCCAGGTACTGACTAGGACACCGAGCCCACGACCGACAGCAGGTTGAGCTTCTCGTAGCCGTCGCTACCTGGAGAAGCGGTGTAGACCAGCAGGATCTGGTCGTGGCTGTCGGTGTGCAGCACCTGGCAGTGCAGATCGAGCACGCCCAGCTCGGGGTGCGCGATCCGCTTGTGCTCGCCGCGCCGCACGGCGACCTCGTGCTGTTCCCACAGCGCGGCGAACTCGGGGCTCAGCGAGAGCAGGCTGTCCACGATGGCCCGCGCGCGCGGGTTCTTCACGAGCGCGGCGCGCAGCGAAGCGACCTGGACGCGGGCGTGGTGGTCGTGGTCGGCCTCGGGGTAGATCGCACGCGAGGCCGGATCGGTGAACCACCGGTGCACAGAGCTGCGGGCGAGGCCGGTGAACCTGGTCTGATCGCCCAGCAGCGCGGTGGCCAGCCAGTTCTGCACCAACGTCTCCCCGAGGTCGCTCAGCACGAGCGCGGGCGTGTCGGTGAGCCGGTCGAGCACCCGCATCAACCCCTGGCTGACGTGGTCGGAGCGCAGCGCGCGGGTCGGCGCGTTGTGCCCGGCGAGGCGGAACAGGTGGTCGCGCTCGTCCAGGCTGAGCCGCAGTCCCTGTGCGATCGCGGCCAGCATCTGCTCGGACGGCGTCGGCCCGCGCCGCTGCTCCATGCGGCTGTAGTAGTCGGTGGACATGCCCGCGAGCACGGCGACCTCGTCGCGGCTGAGCCCGGCGGAGCGCCTGCGCGGGCGCCGGGGCAGGCCGACGTCCTCGGGTTGCAGCGCCTCGCGGCGGGTGCGGAGGAAGTGGGCGAGCTGGTCGCGGTCCATGCACCTGATCGTAAGCAGCCGCGCGCGCTCAACCAGGGACCGCCGATCCCTGGTTGAGCGAGTCCTTCCGCGCCCCGGCCGCGCGGCCGAGTGTTGTGGCCATGACACGCATCGCACTCATCACGGGCGGCAGCCGGGGCCTCGGCCGGAACACCGCGCTGCACCTCGCACGCCAGGGCGTGGACCTGGTGATCACCTACCGCACGGGCGCCGATGAGGCCGAAAAGGTTGTGGCGCAAGCACAAGAGCTGGGCCGGACCGCAGTCGCACTGCCGTTGGACGTCGCGGACGCCAGCACGTTCGCGGAGTTCGCCGGGACCGTGCGCGGCGCGCTCACCGAGCACTGGGGCCGGGACAGCTTCGACTTCCTGGTCAACAACGCGGGCATCGGCCGGAACGCGTCCTTCGCCGAGCTGACCGAGGACGTGTTCGACGAGCTGGTGAACGTGCACGTCAAAGGCGTCTTCTTCGTGACGCAGGCACTGCTGCCGCTGATCACCGAGGGCGGCCGGATCGTCAACGTCTCCACCGGCCTGACGCGCTTCACGATCCCCGGGTACTCCGCCTACGCCAGCATGAAGGGCGCGGTGGAGGTGCTGACCCGCTACCTCGCGGCGGAGCTCGGTCCGCGCGGCATCACCGCGAACACGGTCGCGCCCGGCCCGGTGGAGACCGATTTCGGCGGCGGAGTGGTGCGGGACAACGTGGAGCTGAACGGTTTCCTGGCCTCGCGGACCGCGATGGGCCGCGTCGGCCTGCCGGACGACATCGGCGGAGCGATCTCCGCGTTGCTCACCGGCGGGAACGCGTGGATCACCGCGCAGCGCATCGAGGTCTCCGGCGGCATGCTCATCTAATTCGCTTGCCCCGTCCGCCTAGGTTCGGTGGACATGGATGCGAACTCGACGTCCGTGCTCTGGGTGACCGGAGCGCCCGGCACGGGCAAGTCGACGACCGGTTGGGGTCTGTTCAGGCGGATCGCGGAGCAGGGCGGCAGCGTCGCTTACGTCGACATCGACCAGCTCGGCCTGATCGGTCCCCCGCCGGGTGGCGGCGACGCGAGCCATGCGATCAAGGCCGCGAACCTCGCGCGCGTGCTCGACCGGTTGCGGCAGCGCGGTGTGCGGCAGGTGATCGTTTCCGGGATCGTGGACACCGCGCGAGGCGTCGAGCTGGACGACCTCACGCTGGTGTGCCTGCGGTGCGACCGCGAGGACCTGCGCCGCCGCTTCCTCGGCCGTGGCTCGCCGGAATCCTTGCTGGACAAGCTCTTCGAACTGGCCGAGCAGTTCGACCGCCTCCCCGGCCAGCTGGACACGACCGGCCAGGACTCCTCGGAGACGGTCAGTGCGTTGCTGCCGCACTGCGTCGTGGCGCCCGGCGCTGTGCGGCCGCTGACGGTGCCTCAGGCTCCCCCGGCGCGGGTGGTCGTGGTCAGTGGAGCCACCGCGGTCGGCAAGTCGACCGCCGCGTGGGGAGCCCTGCAAACCTTGTGGGACGAGGGTTTCCCCACCGCCTACATCGACACCGCGCAGCTCGGGTTCGTCCACCCCGGCCCCGATCCGGAGCTCGCCGCGGCAGCCGTAGCGGCGCTGTGGGAGGGCTACCGCGAGGCCGGAGCGGAATCGCTGATCATCGTGACCCGCGAGCTGACGCCCGAGCTGCGCGGCGTGTTCGGCGAGCTGACCACGATCCGGCTCGACGCGCACGCGCAGACCTTGGCGGAGCGCGTTCGCCGCCGAGCGCGAGGCGAGTCGGCGTTGCTCGCGGGCGACGAACTCCGAGGCGCCTCAGTGGCTGTTCAGGACGAGGTCACCGCTCGCGCCGTCGCCGAAGCGGAACAGCGACCGGGGGCTGACGTCGTGCTCGACACGTCGGGTCACACCGCTTCCGAAACAGCCGCTGAGCTGGTGAGGTTGTGCTGTCCGTAGGGAGGCGTCCGTGCTCACGATTGGCCAGCTCGCCGCGCACGTCGGCTGCACGGTCAAGGCGATCCGCGTCTACCACCAGCGCGGACTCCTCGCCGAGCCCGAGCGCGACGCCTCCGGGTACCGCCGCTACGGCGCTCAGGCGGTGATCGACCTCGCCCGCGTCGTCACCCTCGCCAAGTCCGGGGTGCCGCTGGCGCGCATCCCCGCCGTGCTCGACGCCCAACCGGCCGAGGCCGCCCGCGAGATCAACCTCATCGACGCCGAGCTGCGCGACCGCGTCCGCGAACTCCAGGCGCGCCGCGCGCAGCTGCGCCAGCTCGACCGCCCGGACCGGCTCTGCCTGCCGCCCGAGGGCGTCGAGCACATGCGGCGCCTGCGCGAACTCGGCCTGTCCGAGCGCTACGAGCGCGTGGTCCGCGACGGCTGGATTCTCGTCTTCGCGCTCGCGCCTGACTTCGCCCGCGCCTACCTGCCCATCCGGACGGCGCTGCTGGAGGACGCGGAGTACGTGGCCGTGCAGCGCGGCTACGACGAAGCCTTGGACTGGGACGCCGACGATCCGAGGCTCGACGCGCTCGCCGACGCGGCGGTCCGCCTCGGCGAGCGCATGGAGCTGCCCTCCGACCTGCCGCACTTCGCCAAGCTGCCCCGCGAGGCGCTGGACGTCGTCGCCGGGCACGTCGACAACCCCGCGTGGCGGCGGCTGGACGAGCTCGTCACGCGCCGCCTGGCGACTGGCCGGTGAACAGGACTTCCAGGCGCCGGTCGGCCGGGTTCGCGTGCAGCCACCAGTAGTGCTCGGCGATGCGATCCGGGTCGAACGCCGTTCCTGGAACGACCCCGCCGTCGACGGTCACACTGGCGACGCGCACTCCGGAAGCGCCGAACTGCTTGTCCAGCAAGGAGATCAGCGTCCGCACACCGGCCTTGCCCAGCGAGAGGCTGACGTACTCCGGCTTCGCGTCGGGCATCCCGCCGGTGATCAGGAACGAGCCGCTGCCCCGTCGCGCCATCGCGGGCAGCACGTGCGCCGCCGCGACGGCCGCGCCGACCACGTTCACCGCCCACGCGTCCGTGTGCTCGCGCACGGACAGCTCGCCGAGCGCGTCGGCTCGCACGAGGGCCGCGTTGTAGACGACGACGTCAGGCAGGCCGAACTGCTCGGTCGCCTTGTCGAGCGCGGTCCGCAACGCGTCCGCGTCCGTGCTGTCGGCGACCAACGCCAACTCCGCGTCCACGTCGACCGACGCGGACCGCGAGATCAACGCCACCGGCAGGCCCTCCCGTGCGAACCGACGCGCCACCGCGCGGCCGATTCCCGGTCCAGCACCGATGACCACTGCTCCCGGCATCACTGACTCCCTCGTCTCGGCGGCGAACCCGGGAACGGTAAAGCGTGACACCGGTGTCAAGGTCAAGGGTTAGCGCGCGGGCACGACCCGGCTCGCCTCGGCGGGGGCGAGGATCGCGCTGAGGTCGCCCAGGTTCGAGCTGAGCAGGATGCGCAGGATCTCCCGGCCCATGTCGAAGGTGCGCGCCATCAGCTCCGGCAGCTTCAGCAGCGAGCTGATGTCGCAGCGCGCGGCGGCCTCCGCCCAGTCGCCGGCGAGGGCGAGCACCTTGTGCTTGTCGATCTTGTTGAGGGTCCGGCCCAGCTCCGACAGCGCCACCAGCGCGGCCTTGACCTGCGGCGTGCGCACCTGCTCCGGCAGCGAGGCGAACAGCTTCGCGCCCTCCGGGGTCCTGGGGTCGAGCAGGTTGAGCACCTGGGCGATCTGCGGCAGGTTCGCGCTCGCCTCGTACAGCCGCACCACGTCGGCGAGGATCGAAACGGCCCCGGCGGCGGCGCTGCCCGCGCCGCAGATCACCCTGCGCGCGGCGTCGGGGTTGCCGGTGGCCTGGAACTCGGCCACGGCCATCGCGGCCTGGGTGACGCCCTGGAAGATCCGCTCGATGTCCATCGGCTTGACGCCCGCGATGATCTTCGCGACGTCCCGGAAGGCCGCGAGGACCTTCTCCAGCTCCTGCGCGGAGGCGTTCGGGTCGTTGCGCTTGGCGGCGTCCAGCACCAGCCGCTCGAAGACCTCGGGCGCGGCGACGACCGACCGCTGTTCGAGGTTGTGCCGCACGGTGGCCTCGTCGGAACCGCCGCCGAGCAGCGCGCGCAGGCTCTCCACCGCGCGCTGCTGCTCGGAGGTCACGGCGGGTCGCTCCACGGAGGGCTGGGCGAGCGCGGGCGCGGCGTTCATGCCGACGACGGCCGTCATGGCGGTCATCCCGACGACGGCGGTGAATCGCTTCATGTGGTGCTCCATCCACGAAATACAGGGGTCAGCCGTTTCTTTTCGACGGCGTGCGAGCGGACCGTATTGCGGAGCGGTGAAATCCGGCTGAAATGACCGTTTTCGCCGCTCAGAGCACTTTGTCAGGGGTAGGTGTCACCATCGTCGGCATGGAAGATCCCTCGCGCTCTCCGGTCACCACCGCGGGCTTCGTGCGGTTGGTCTCCGCGTGGTTGGCCACCCTGGCCTCCCGCCACACCCGCGTCCGCTACAGCCGCCACGTCGGCGCGTTCGCCCTGTGGCTGCTGCTGCACCAGCGGCGCCACCTCCTCGGCGCGCGGCCCGAGGACGTCGTGGAGTACTGCCGAGCCCTGTCCGCTCGCCGCCACGACTTCGGCGACGAGGAGTTCCCGGTGCGGTGCCGCAACACCGTCGCCACCGCGGCCACTGCGTTGAGCTCCTTCTACCGCTACTGCGCCAGCATCGGCCTGGTCGTGGACAACCCCGTGCGCCAAGCGCGCGCGATCGACTCGGTCGCCTCCTACGTCCCGCACCCACGCCGACGACCACCCGAGCTGGACGCGGCGGCACTGCGCGCGGTCGTGGAGCAGGCGCACCGGGACCCGTGGCTCGGCGGTGCGCTCGGCGCGAGCATGGTGAGCCTGGTGCTGTGCCTGCACTGGCGGCCCGAACGCGTCACCACCGCGACGCTGCGCGACATCCGCAGGGCCGGCGGAATCCGCGACCGCGCGCGTTTCGTCCCGCTGCCGCCTCCCGTGCTGGGGCTGATCAGCGCGTGGCTCACCGAGCGCCCCGACACCGGCCTCCGGCAGGTGTTCGTCCACCCCGTGCAGCCCCGGCCGCTGGCCGCGATCGAGCTGACCCGGCTCGTCGCCCGCTCCGCGCTCCGGGCGGGCCTCGGCAGGGGGATCACGCCGATCCAGCTCTCGCGCGCGGCCGGAACCCTTGCCGTACAAGGACTTCCGGTCGCCATACCGACCTCGGAGGAACTGCGGACCATCGCCGCCGCGCCCCGGCAGCTCGCCCTGCCCGAGGACGCCGACGGCTACGACCCCGACTGGCAGGACTTCGGCCAGCAGGCGCTGATCCCGTTGCCCTCCCGTGGTTAGCGCGCGCGGCGGCGAACGCGGTCCGCGCGGCGCTCGCTCTCGTCCGGGCCGAGCATCCCCAGCGCGGCGCGGCGGCGCAGCTTGTGGATCACGACATCGCGCAGCGGGCTGTCCCGCCACTTGCGCCACCGCTTCGTGTCCCACATCGACTTCTTCGCGTGCAGGGCGATCTCGGCGCGCTCGGCCGCCTCCAGCTCGACCGCGCCCGTCGCGGGGGCCAGCAGCCCGCGCTCGCGGTGCCGGTCCGCGCGGTTCGGCAACCGCTTGTTGCGCCGGATGTTCTTGCGCGAACTCTTGTCGTTCTCGCCGTAGTCGTTGCGCCGGTCCTTCTCGTAGCTGAGTGTCTTCTCCTCCTGCGGGCTCCGCCGTGCCATGCGCTCTTGCGTAGGAGGCGGCGGAACCGATTTCGCCCGCCGACGGCAGGGGTTCGCGCGGCTTGGCGCCCGATGGGACGGCGTACCCGGCAGACTGTCGCGGTGACGACGGAGAACGGCCCACCCGTGACGAGCACCTCGATCGTGGTCCTGGCGCTGGCCAGGCAGATCGAGGACGAGCTGACCACGGCCCTCGCCCCGCTGGAGCTCACGGTGCGCAGGCTCGGTCTGCTCGGCCACATCGCGGGCGTGCCGGGTGCGTCCTTCAGCGACCTGGCGCGGATGTCCGGGATCTCCGTGCAGTCCGCGCACAGCGCCGTGAAGGGGCTCGTGGCCGCCGGCCTGGTGCGCGACAGCACCGCCAGGGCGGGCTCGGCGTCGACGATCGAGTTGACCGAGGAGGGCACCCGGTTGCTGAACGCCGCGCGCGAGGTCAGCGCCGAGGTCGACGAGCGTCTGTTCGGCGCGGGGGCGGACCCGGTCCAGCGACGGCTCGGCGAAGCCGTGCGGGCCGCCTTCAGTTTGCCTGAAGGTTCCACTAGGCTTCAGCCACCCTGAAGCTTGGAGGCCCTGTCTTGGACCAGTTCCCGCAGACCGAGCTGGCGGTGGAGGCCGTGCGCTTCGCCCGGCGCGCCGAAGCGCCCGCGATCTTCAACCACAGCATGCGCACCTACCTCTACGGCCGGTTCCTCGGCGAGCGCCGAGGGTGGCGCGCCGGGCTCGACTACGACGACGAGCTGCTGTTCCTCGGCTGCGTGCTGCACGACATCGGGCTCAGCGAGGAGGGCGACGGCGACCAGAGCTTCGACATCGACGGCGCCGACCTCGCCGCTCGGTTCCTGACCGACCAGGGCGTCTCGGCGGATCGGGTCGAGGTCGTCTGGGACGCGATCGCCCTGCACCTGTGCTTCGAGGTCGCACAGCGCAAACGGCCGGAGATCGCGCTCGTGACGCTCGGCGCGGGCTACGACCTGGGGCCGAACCGCGACCACCCGCTGCCCGAGGGCTACGCCGAGCGCGTGCACGCGGAGTTCCCCCGGCTGCACGGCGCCGCCGCCCTGCACAAGGCGATCGTCGACCAGGCGCTGGCCAAGCCGCAGAAGGCGCCCCCGTTCACCCTGCCCGGCGAACTGGTGCGCCAGACCACCGGCGCGCAGTGGCCAACGTGGCACGACCTCATGGCCCGGGAGCCGAGCTGGAACGACCACGTCGGCTGGCCGGGCTAGGGCTGCCAGAGGTCGATCACGACCTCGCGCGCCCATGCGCTGAACACCCCGTTCTCGCTGGCGCCGCGCAGGAGTTCGCGGAGGTCTTCCTCGAACTCGGCGCGGCGCTCGCCGAACAGCTGCGGTGTGGAGCTGGACAGCGAGAAGACCGCCGCCACGACGTCGTCCAGCTCGCGGATCACCGCGCGACCCGGCACCACGATCCGCCTCGGCCCGGTGAACCCGACGGTCCGGTAGATCTCCGCTTCTCCCCCGGCCGTCCCGTTCGGCAGGCTGCCCAGGCCCGCGCGCCGGATCGGCCCGAGGTGGGAGCGCACCAGCTCCGCGATCTCCGCTTGCGGCGGAAACGGGTGCGGCAGAAGCACATCCGTGTCCACGCCTTGGTGCGTCGTCGCGTGCACGTGCGCGCACGCTCCCCCGGCTTCGAGCATGCCGCGGGCCGCCGCCAAGACCTTCGGCCGGTCCATCCAGTGCAGCGACTGGGCGAAGGTGATCACCTGGAACCGACCCAGGTCTGCGGGCAGGTCCTCCGCGCGCATGCGCACCCACCGCGCGTTGACCACCCCGGCCCGACGGGCTTCGTCGATCATCCCGGCGTCCGCGTCGAGCCCCACGACCTCCTTGAAAGCGTTGGCCAGCAACAAAGTCAGCGACCCCGGCCCGCACCCGACGTCGAGCAGCCGCCCCGTCCCGTCGAGCCCCAGCTCAATGGCGAGCGCGTCAGCGACCGCGTCGGGATAGGCGATGCGCCCGCGCGCGTAGTGGGCCGCGCTGCCGGAGTAGAGCGAGGAGTCCCACTCCCACACGCTCACACCACCGACGCACGGAACGGATCGGTGGGGATGATCGCGGCGTCGTCAAAGAGCTGTTCCAGCGCTTCGTTGCCGTGCTCCCGGCGGTACTCGATCTCGGCCGTGGTCACCGGAAGCGTCCACAGGATGCGCGCGTGGCCGCCTGGCATCGGGCAGATCTCGAAGTCCGGCCCATGCAGGTAGGGCAGGCTGACCAGCAGCTGGTCGCAGGTCGAGCCCGGCACCCACGGCTCACCGATCGGCAGGCTGTGCTCCAAGTCGAGCTGATGTCCGCCGCAGTGGTAGTACGCGACCATTGCCATGAGGTCGACGAACCGCTGGTGGCGCTGCGCCGAGGTCATGACGAACTCCACCCCGCACCCGTCCTCCTGCACGAGCGCCCAGCACCCCACGGTCACGTAGGCCCAGCCCCCGCCGCGCGGTCCCGGCCCGACCACGAGCACTCGAAGCTCCGGCACCACGTCCCGCCTCGTGCCCATGTCCACGTCGACCACGTCGACCTCGTGTCCCACAAAGAAGGCACGGACGTGCGCCTCCACCGCCTCGCTCATCGGACAAGCTTCCCAGCAACGGTCCCGAGCCACGCTGGAACCGGGGCGGGGCGGCGGACACAATGGCCGCCATGCCCAAGTACCTCCTGCTCAAGCACTACCGAGGCGCCCCCGCCGCGGTCAACGACGTGCCCATGGACCAGTGGAGCCCGGAGGAGGTCTCCGCCCACATCTCGTACATGAACGACTTCGCCGACCGGCTCAAGGCTTCCGGGGAGTTCGTCGACCACCGCGCGCTCGCCCCGGGGGGCGCGTTCGTGCGCTACGACGGCGAAGGCCGCCCTCCGGTGACCGACGGCCCGTTCGCCGAGACCAAGGACCTGATCGCGGGCTGGACGGTGATCGACGTGGACAGCCAGGAGCGCGCGCTCGAACTCGCCGCGGAGCTGTCGGCGGCGCCGGGCGCTGGTGGGAAGCCGATCCACGAGTGGCTGGAAGTGCGACCGCTGTACGGCGAGCAGCCGCTGATCGTCGAGTGAGCCGCGTGAGCGTGGACGAGACCCTGCTCAGGAGCTTGACCCCGAGCGTGATCGGCGTGCTCGTGCGGCGCGGCGCGGACTTCGCGGCGGCGGAGGACGCCGTGCAGGACGCGCTCGTCGAAGCGATCCGGGTGTGGCCGCAGGACCCGCCGAGGGACCCCAAGGGCTGGTTGGTGACGGCGGCCTGGCGGAAGTTCCTGGACGCGACGCGCTCGGAGACGGCGAGACGCCAACGCGAGGACGTGATCGACGCGCAGCCGGAGCAGGGGCCGGTGTCCTCGGTGGACGACACGCTCCAGCTCTGCTTCCTGTGCGCGCACCCATCGCTGACGCCGTCTTCCGCTGTAGCGCTGACGTTGCGCGCGGTCGGCGGGCTCACCACGCGGCAGATCGCGGAGGCCTACCTGGTGCCGGAAGCGACCATGGCGCAACGCATCAGCCGCGCCAAGCGCACGGTCTCCAGCGTGAAGTTCGACCAGCCCGGCGATGTCGCGACGGTGCTGCGCGTGCTGTACCTGGTGTTCAACGAGGGCTACTCCGGTGATGTCGACCTCGCAGTGGAGGCGATCCGCCTCACGCGCCAACTCGCGGCCGTGATCGACCACCCCGAGGTCGCGGGGCTGCTCGCGCTGATGTTGTTGCACCACGCGCGGCGCGCGGCCCGAACGGCGTCGGACGGGAGCTTGGTGACGCTCGCTGAGCAGGACCGCGAGGCGTGGGACACCGCGTCGATCACCGAAGGGGTCGCGATCTTGCAGGTGGCCCTCGCGCGCGACCAGCTCGGCGAGTTCCAGGCGCAGGCGGCGATCGCGGCCCTGCACGCCGACGCGCCGACCGCAGGGGACACCGACTGGGCGCAGATCGTGGAGTGGTACGACGAGCTGGCGAAGCTGACCGACAACCCCGTCGTGCGGCTCAACCGCGCGGTCGCGGTCGGCGAGGCTCAGGGCGCGCGAGCGGGCCTGGAAGCGTTGGCGCCGCTGGACGAATCGCTGCCGCGCCACACGGCGGTGGCCGCGTACCTGCATGAGCGCGACGGCGATGCGGCCAAGGCGGCGCGCCTGTACGTCGAAGCCGCGGACAAGGCGTCCAACCTTGCGGAGCGCGCGCACCTGACCCGGCAGGCGGCGAGGCTCAACGCGAGCGAGAGCTAGTAGGCGACGGCGATGGTGCCGAGGCGGCGGCCGGGGCCGTGCAGGCAGGACAGCATCGCCTCGGCCATGTCGGCGCGCGAGATCATCACGCCGCCGAGCGGGGGCCTGCGGTTGGCGAAGCGGTAGTTCCCCGTCGGGGGGCCGTCGGTGAGCTTGGGCGCGCGCACGATCACCCAGTCCAGCGTGCTCTCCTCGATGACCTCCTCCATCGCGCGCACGTCCTTGAGCAGGTGGCGGTGGGTCATCGCGGAGGTCAGCGCCATCGGGTTCACGCCGGGTTCGACGGCGGCGACGGAGGCGGCGGCCAGCATCGGCGCGCCCTGCCGCTCCATCGCGTCGACCACGTTGCGGTAGCCCAGGGTCCGCACCACGCTCGGCCCGTTCCCGGGGGAGCCGATCGCCGAGATCACCGCATCTGCCCCGACGAAGAGCCCGTCCAGCGTGCCGGGGTCTAAGACGTCGCCCGCGACGACGGAGAGCCCTTGGTGGTAGGGGCCGCTCTCGTAGAACGCCAGCGCCGCCGGATCGCGGACGAAGGCCCTGATGGAATGGCCCTCGCTGAGCGCCAGCTCGACGACCTCCCGGCCGAGCCCGCCACTGGCACCCAGAACGACCAGCCTCATCGCACGCTCCTGTTCCCGGCGCGCGCATCCGTCCCCACGCCGCGCGCCGACCGCAGGGACCCTCTCACACGGGAGCGGTCGAACGACCCCGCTCACCCCGGTGGCGCCGCAGACCCCTCGTTCGAGGGTCACTGCGCCGGGCGCTTCGCGGGTGGATGATCGTGGCGTGCCGCTGTTCGTCCACCACCCGCCGCGTGCGCTGAGCCCGTTCGTCTCGGCCGCGCACGGCTACCACGTGCCCGCCAGCGCGAGCGGCGTGCACCGCGGCCTGCCCTCGCGGCACCTCACTCTGGTGCTGGACCTGCACGAGCCGCTTCGCGTTGAAGGTCTGGAAAGCTCCGTCGCCGCGCACGGCGTCGTCGGCGGTCTGCACACCAGGCCCGCGCTGATCGACGCTTCACGGCCGCAGGAGGGCGTGCAGTACGGCTTGACCCCGTTGGGCGCGCGCACGTTGCTCGGACTGCCCGCCGGGGAGCTGTTCGACCAGGTGCTCGACCTCGGCCAGCTCTTCGGTCGTGACGCCGCGCTGCTCGTCGAGCGCCTGCACAGCACTCCCGCGTGGGCGGAACGCTTCGCGCTGCTGGACGAGGCGCTGTTGCGCAGGCTCGGCGACCGCACCGCCGAACTGCCGCCGGAGGTGGCCGAAGCGTGGCGGGTGATCTTCGACGGCGACGGGCGGGCGAGGGTGGACTCGCTGGCCGCGCACGTGGGCTGGAGCCGACGCCACCTCACCGAGCGCTTCCGCCTGGCCACCGGGTTCACGCCGAAGCAGGCCGCGCGGGTCGCCAGGTTCGAGGCGGCGCGGCGGCTGCTGGGCTCCCCCACCGGGCCCCCGCTCGCCGAGGTCGCCGCGCTGTGCGGGTTCGCCGACCAGTCGCACCTGGCCAGGGAATGGCGGGCGCTGGCCGGGTGCAGCGTCGGGCGGTGGGTGCTCGACGAGCTCCCATTCGTTCAAGACGAGGCGGCCGGGCAGCGGTCAGGATCTCCGGCATGAGCACTCCCAACCTGCCCCAGCCGCCTGCCCCCACCGTCTGGCCCAGTGTCGGCTTCACCGACGTGGACGCCGGAATCCGTGTGCTGACCGAGGTTTTCGGCTTCGTGGTCACCGTGGTCCACCGCTCCGACGATGGTGTCGTCGAGCACGCCGAGGCGCGCTGGCCCGCCGGCGGCGGCGTCATGTTCGGCTCGCGCGGCAAGCGCGGGGACTGGGGTTCGCTCGGCCCGCAGGGCGTGTACGTGGTCGCCCCGGACACCGCCACGATCGACCGCGTCTGGGAGCGCGTGGAGACCGCGGAAGGCGTTGAGGTGCTGCGCAAGCTGCACGACACCGACTACGGCTCGCGCGCCTTCGACGTCCGCGACGCCGACGGCAACCTCTGGTCCTTCGGCACCTACGCGGGGAGCTAGTCCCTGACGGCGATGGCGCGGGCCGCGAGTCCTTCGGCGACGAGCCTGCCCAGGATGTAGGTGCACGCCGCGTCCTGGTCGGGCACGTCGACGGAGAACACCGGCGAGCAGCCCGCGTCCAGCAGGCGCACCCGCCACGCGGAGCCGGAGGGTTCGGCGTGCCACCGGTTCGCGGCCGCGCGGGTGGGGTCGAACGGGGCGATGCCCAGCCGGACCAGGTTGCGCTCGAACAGCTTCGCCTGCATCAGCGCCCGCCCCCCACCGGTCCGAGCGCGCCGCGCCACACCTGGTCGGCGGCCAGCTCGCCGTAGAGGTACCAGCACGCCGCCGACTCGTCGGCGAAGGCGCGCCACCGCCCCGGGCGCCCGTTGCCGTCGATGAACCCGGCGGCCCACCTCCGCGATTCCGGGTCCTGCGCGACGCACATCCGGTCGCGCACGAGCGAGCCCGCCCCGATCGCGTCCTCGGTCAGGCCGAGCTCGGGCAGGCGCAGCACCAGTTCCGCCACGTTCACAGCGCGAGATTGAACCACCACGCTCCGTGTCGCCCGCGACCGCCCCGGCCTAGCGAAGGCTCCACATCAGGTAGGCCGCCAGGGTCGGCGCGTCGGTGATCAGGCCGCCGCGCACCATGTCCTCGACCTCGGCCCGGGAGAACCACTGCTGCCGCATGTCCTGCTCGGTCACCTCGCGGTTCGGCTCGCCGCCGGTCAGCTCGGTCGCGAGGAACACGTGCGCGCCGATGCCGGACATCCCGTTCGCGCTGTGCGTGTAGCCGATCTTCTCGATCCGCCCCGCCACGAAACCGGTCTCCTCGGCCAGCTCGGCCGCGGCCATCTGCTCGGGCGTGCCGCTCTCCCCCTGTGGGAAGGACCCGGCCGGGAACTCCCACGACCGCGCGCCCACCGCGTACCGGTACTGCTCGACGAGGTGGAAGCCGTCGTTCTCCCACGGGATCACCAGCGCGAAGTCCGGCTTGTCGACCACCGAGAACAGCCCCGGCGTCCCGTCGAGGTGTTCGACGCGGTCCTCGCGCACCGACAACCACGGGTTCTCGTACACGACCTTGGATGACACGGTCCTGATGCTCATCCCACGATTGTGCATCAAGCAACCTCGGTTGCTAACGCCGCACTTAGCAATGTAGGTTGCCAGCCATGGAGCCACGGGACGTCACGTCCGTCGCCGCCGACGTGTCGGACCCGAGAGCCGGACTGCGCGCGGTGTCCTCACTGCGCCTGCTGGCCGAGGCCCTGGAGTTCAGCCAGGTCGAAGCCGCGCTGCGGGCGGGCATGAGCTGGCTGGAGATCGCCGAGGCGCTCGGCGTGTCCCGGCAGGCCGTGCACAAGAAGTACGCCAAGCGGATCGACCCCTCCATCGAGGTGCCACGAAGGAACAGAGGGTGACGAAGTACGTGATGGCGGCGAACCTGTCCGTCCTGGCGAGGGACGAGACCTCGCGCCGGGGGCACCCGGAGGTGGACGTCGAGCACCTGTTCCTCGCGCTGCTGCTCTCCGGCGGCGGAGCCGGGAACACGTTGCGAGGGCTCGGAATCACCGTGGAGCGCGCCCGCGCCGCCGTGGAGGCCGTGCACGCGGAACGGATCGCGAGCCTGGGGATCGAAGCCCCGCCGATCCCGACGAGCCCGATCCGCGAGCCGGGCAGCCGGGAGATCTACTTCTCTGAGCGCGCCGTCGAGGTCGTCCAGGCGCGCGACGACATCGGGATTCTGCGCGCGCTCGTCGACGAGCCCAGCGGGCTGGTCGATGCCATCCTGCGCCAACTTGGCCTCACTGCCGACGAGGTGCACCAAGCCGCAGAAGCCGTTCCGCCACAACCGAAACTACCTCGCACAGCCGTCCACAGTGGATTCATTCCCGCACCGGTGAAGACCGTGTGGGCGTTGCTCGCCGATCCGGCGCGGCGTCCCGAATGGGACACGGCGGTCGTCCACGCCGAGCCCGTGACCGACAGCCGCTGGGAAATGACGCTGACCACCGGACGGCGCTTCGAGCTGCGCGAGCTCAGCAACGTCGTGCACACCCTGGAGTAGGAGGTTCGCTGGCCGGGTCACTGGGCGGGCCTGCACTGGCTGACCGCCTCCCTCGCCGAGACCGCCGGCGGCACGACGATCACGCTCACCGGCTCCTGGGCACGCCGCTGGACGCCGAACCCCTTGCGCCGCATCGCGATGCGGCTCCAGCTCACTGCGTACGCGACCGCGCTCTCCCGCGCGCTGCGCTGACCTCAGGCCCGCAGGTACGCCAGCACGGCCAGCACCCGGCGGTGCCCGGCATCGGTGGCGGGCAGGCCGAGCTTCGAGAAGATGTTGCCGATGTGCTTGTGCACGGCGCTGTCGCTCACCACGAGCGTGGACCCGATCGTCGCGTTGGAGTGGCCCTCCGCCATCAGCGCCAGCACTTCGCGCTCGCGCGGGGTCAGCCCGTGCAGCGGATCGTCGCCGCGCCGCCGGACAAGCAGCTGCGACACCACTTCCGGGTCCATCGCGGTCCCGCCGGAGGCCACGCGCTCCAACGCGTCCAGGAAGTCCTCGACCTTGCCGACCCGCTCCTTGAGGAGGTAGCCGACTCCCCCGCTGCCGTCCGCCAGTAGCTCCGCCGCGTAGCTGTCCTCCACGTGCGCCGACAGCACCAGCACGGCGAGCCCGGGATGCAGCCGCCGGGCCTCCACCGCCGCGCGCAGTCCCTCGTCGGTGAAGCTCGGCGGCATGCGCACGTCCACCACAGCCACGTCCGGCCGGTCCTCGGCGACCGCGGTGAGCAGGGCGGACGGGTTGTCGACGGCGGAGGTGACCTCCATGCCCTCGGCCCGCAACAGGTGGGTGAGGCCCTCGCGGAGCAGGGCGTCGTCCTCGGCGATCACGATGCGCACGGCTCATGCTCCCGCAGGGATGGCGACGCGCACGACGGTGGGTCCGCCGTGCGGGCTGGTGATCTCGGTGAGGCCGTCGAATGCGTCCACGCGGCGGCGGATTCCGAGCAGTCCGCTGCCCTGCTCCTCGTCGGCGCCACCCGTGCCGTCATCTGTGATCTCCACGACGAGAGCGCGGTCCCGCATCCACAACCCGACGGTAATCTGCTTGGCGCCACTGTGTTTCACCGCGTTGGTCAACGCCTCGGCGATCACGAAGTACGCCGCCGCTTCGACAGCAGCGGGCAGGCGCGGCAGCTCTCCGATGCCGAGCGTGCACGGGATCGCGCAGTGCGCCGCGAGCGAGGTCACCGCCCCTTCAAGCCCCCGGTCGGCGAGCACCGGCGGGTAGATGCTGCGGACCACTTCGCGCAGCTCGGTCAGCGCGTCGGTCGCCGCGTTCTGCGCCGTGAGCACCAACGGCAACGCGGCGTCGGGATTGCGGCGCAACGCTCGCTCCGCCATGCCGAGGTGCATCACGACCGCGACGAGCCGGTTCTGCGTGCCGTCGTGCAGGCCGCGCTCGATGCGCCGCAGCTCCGTGCCGTGCGCTTCGAGAGCCGCCGCGCGCGTCGCGGTGACCTCGGCCAAGCGCTCCACCAGGCTCCGGCTCGGCGGCGCGAGGCGCGCGGCGCTGACCCGCGAGTACCACCGGGCCAGGCGCGGCACGAGGAGCACGCCGAGCAAGCCGTAGGCCGCCGCGGTCAGCACCGCCAGCCCGGCGTCGGTCCACGACCGGATCGGCATGTCCACGGTCGTGGTGATTCCCGGGAAGTACGGCCAGATCGCGGCGAACACGACGTTCTGCACGACCCCGGCGGGCGAGCCGATCGCCACCGTGCCGACCAGTGTCCCCAGCAGCGCCTGCATTGCCAGCCACCCGAGTTCACGACGGCTGGAGGCGCTGAGCAGCTCGACGAACGGGTCTCCGCCCTCGCGCGGGGGCTCAGGGACCGTGGTGCCGAGGAACCGCCCGGTACGGCCGCGTTCGAACGCCGCGAGCCGCCGCGCGAGCCCGGCGACCCTGGGCAGCAGCGGCAGCGTCACGATCATGACCACGCAGGCCAGCAGCAGCACCGCGGACACCATCGCCGCGAGGCCGACGACCATCGTGCCCGCGAGGTACTTCCACTGCTTCACCCGGGCTGCTCCAGAGAAGGGGTGGAGCAGGCTCCACCATCGACAGGGGCGCGCGCGGGATGGTTGCCGCCGCTCCCGCCGACCTACCGTCCTGACGTCGGAAAACGCTGGACGGAAGGCACATCATGATGACACGGCAGCAGCTGGTCGCGGTGGGTGAGACGGGGACCGGGCACGCTGTCCGGCTGGAGGCGGCGACCATGGTCTACGGCTCCGGGCAGAACCGCGTGACCGCGCTGAAGGCGGTCACCACCGCCCTGCCGCGCGGCGTCCTCACTGCTGTGATGGGGCCGTCCGGCTCCGGCAAGAGCACGTTCCTGCACCTGGCCGCCGGGCTCGACCGGCCCACGTCCGGGCGCGTGCTGCTGGGCGGAACCGACCTCGGTGGACTGTCCGAGACCAAGCTCACCGAGCTGCGCCGCGACCGCATCGGCTTCGTCTTCCAGTCCTACAACCTGATCCCCGCGCTGAGCGTCGCGGACAACATCACGCTCCCACTGCGCTTCGCCGGGCGCTCGGCCGATCCCGCGTGGCTGATGGAGATCGCCAGCGCGGTCGGGCTCGGCGGACTGCTCGGCCGCCGCCCGAACCAGCTCTCCGGCGGACAGCAGCAGCGCGTCGCGATCGCCCGCGCGCTGATCACCAGGCCGGACGCGGTCTTCGCCGACGAGCCGACGGGCGCGCTCGACACCACGACCGCGGCGGAGGTGTTGCGGCTCCTGCGAGAACTCGTCGACACGCGCGGACAGACGGTCGTGATGGTCACGCACGATCCGGTCGCCGCGTCCTACGCGCACCGCGTGCTGTTCCTGGCGGACGGCGCGATCGTGGACTC
Source organism: Allokutzneria sp. NRRL B-24872 (assembly GCF_002155965.1). Taxonomy (GTDB): domain Bacteria; phylum Actinomycetota; class Actinomycetes; order Mycobacteriales; family Pseudonocardiaceae; genus Allokutzneria. Next base: position 43,226 of record NZ_MUMH01000024.1, on the reverse strand, counting down.
GCTGGACGATCCGACCGCTGACGCCGTCGCGGCGCGCATGGCGCACCTGGGGCGGCGGGCATGAAGATCGCGTGGCAGTCGGTTCGCTCGCACCGCACGAGCTTCGTGTCCGCGTTCCTCGCGGTGCTCGGCGGCGTCGTGCTCATCACGGCGTGCGGAGTGTTGTTGCAGTCAGGGTTGTTCGCGGGGATCGCTCCGCAGCGCTATGCGGGGGCGCCGGTCGTTGTCGGTGCCACGCAGTCCGTCACGGTCCCCGTCGAGGAGAACATCGATCCGGTCGAATGGTTGCCGGAGCGCGCTCTGGTGCCTGCTGAGGTCGTCTCCGCCGTTGCCTCGACGCCCGGAGTCCGCGAGGCGGTCAGCGACGTCAGCGTCTCCGCGCGCGTGATCACTTCGAGTGGCCAGGTGATCGGGATGCCCGGCCACGGTTGGGCTTCCACGAAGATCACTCCGGTCACGTTGCTCGGTGGCTCGACCCCCGGTGTCGGCGAAGTCGTGGTCGGCGCTGATGTTGCGTCGGTTGGGGCCACGGTGCGGATCGCCACGGACGGCGAGGCCGTGGAGTACCGGGTCAGCGGTGTCGTGGACTCCGGGCTCTACTTCGCTTCGCTTCCGGGCGGCGCTACCGCTCTCGCGGTCTTCCCGTCGCCGGGCATCTCGGACACTGCTTTGGCCGCGCGCGTGTCACAGTCCTTGGCCTCGCAGGGGCTCTCTTCGCGCGCGGTGGTCAAGTCCGGTGTGGACAGAGGTGAGATCGAGTTCCTGAGCGCCGCGCAGTCGCGTTTCGTGTTGTTGCTGGTGTCCGGTTCCTTCAGCGGCTTCGTGCTGATGATCGTGATCTTCGTGGTGGCCAGCACGCTGTCCCTCATGGTGCACCAGCGGCGGAGGGAGATCGCGCTGCTGCGAGCGATCGCGGCCACACCCCGGCAGATCCACCGCATGCTCGCCGGGGAGGTGTTGGTGGTGACGGGCGCGGCCATCGCGATCGGCGTGGTGCCGGGCTATCTGCTCGCGTACTCGCTGCGCGACGGGCTCGCGGGGATCGGCGTGATCGCGGACGGCTTCGTCCTGTCGATCGGCCCAGTTCCCGCGCTCGCCGCCGCTGTGCTGTGCTTCGGGGCGGCCAGGATCGCGGTGTGGTCGGCCGCGCGGCGCGGGGTGCGGGTGTCCCCGGTAGAAGCGCTCCGCGAGTCCACTGTGGAGCGTCCGGAGATCGGTCGCGCCCGGACCGCTGTTGGCTGCGTGCTCGTCGGCTTGGCGCTCGCGTCGGTGGTGGCCGTGCTCTTCGTGCCCGCGAAGCTCACCGTGGTGCCCGCCGGGGTCTCGTCGTTGCTCGCGGTGATCGGCCTCGCGCTCCTCGGACCTAGGCTGATGGCGGCGCTCACGCGCTTCGCCGGAGCACGATTGCTGCGCGGGCACAGGGCTTCCAGCTATCTCGCGGCGGCGAACAGCTCCGCGGGCTCGCGTCGCCTCGCCGCGGCGGTGACTCCGCTCGTGCTGACAATCGGCTTCGCGACCAGCCAGTTCTACACGCAGAGCACGTTGATCGACGCGACCCAGGTCCAGGCCCGCGCCGCCACCGTCGCGGACTACGTGGTGACCGGCCAAGGCGTCGGTGTCTCGGCTTCGCTTTCCGTTGCCGCACGCGGAGTTCCCGGCGTCACGGCGGCATCTCCGCTCGTCGCCACCGAGGTCGTCGCGATCGACCGCAGCGCTGCGCAGGAGCCGCTTTCGCGCTCTACCGCTTACGGCGTCGACTCTTCTGTCGCTTCCGTGCTGCGGCTTCCTGTCGCGTCCGGCTCGTTCTCCGAGCTTCGCGGTGACACCGTCGCACTCAGCTCGACCGAGGCTTCGTGGCTCGGCAAACGCGTCGGCGACCGCGTCGAACTCGTGCTCGGCGACGGCTTTGTCACCCATCCCCGCGTTGTGGCGGTGTTCGAGGGGAACCTGGGCTTCGGCGACGTGCTCCTGCCCGCCGAGGTCGTCCTTCCCCACACCACCGACCGCCTCGCGGACGCGATCCTCGTGTCAGCCGCGCCGAACGCCGATGTGGCTTCTGGGCTGCGCGAGCTGTTTCCCGGTCTCACGGTGGGCGACCGTTCGGCGTTGAGTGTCGCGCAGGACAACCAGTTGGAGGCCAATGCGTGGCTCAACCGCCTGTTGCTCGGCCTCGTGCTGGCCTACGTCGCACTCGCTTCGGCGACCACGCTCGTGACCGTGACGACCGGGCGTGCGCGCGAGTTCGCCCTGCTGCGCCTCGTCGGCGGCACGCGGCGGCAGATCGCCCGCATGCTCCGCACGGAGACTGTGATCATCGTGGGTATCGCGGTCACCCTGGGCACGGTGGTCGCGGCGATCCCGCTGGCCGTGCTGTCGCTGCGGCTCACGTCGATCCCGCTGCCGTCCGGCACTCCGTGGGTGTTCGCCGGGATCGTCGCCGCGACCGTGCTGACCGGCGTTCTCTCGATCCGGCTGCCCGGGCGGCGCGTCACTCGCGCGCACCCGCTGCACGCACTCCGCGCTGAGTGAGCACGAGCACGGCCACGAGCACGATCGCCGCCAGCCCCACCCACAACCCCCACGTGACGTCGACGGTGAGGTCCGGGTCGGCACGGGTGAGCAGCCGGTCGCGCACCATCCAGCTCTGCGCGAGCGTGTCCTCGCCCGTCGACCAGCTCATCACCCACTCCGCCGTCCCCGAGCCCGGCGCCCAAGCGACCGCACGCGCGAGCACAACCAGGAGGACCGACACCGTCGTGCACGCCAACGCCGTGATCAGCATCCAACGCGGCGGCCGCCCTCGCTTCGCCGTCCACCAGGCCCATCCCGCCGCGACCGTCGCGGTGAGCACCAACGCGATCGACCACAGCGTCGACATCTCCCACGCCGACGCCGTCTCCGTGATGTGGCCGCTGCCGGTCGCGTCGCTGTAGGCGTAGCGCACGCTCCACCAAGGCAGGAAACCCGTTGCGAGCACGAACAATCCCGCGAGCACGACGTTAATTCGATTGCCCCCTTGGCGCGCGCTGCCGATGATGGGGAGCGTACAAGCAAGCAAGGGGGGCGGTCATGACGAAGGGCTCCCTCGAAGGCGCAGCCGCGTCATGACCAGGGTGCCGCCCCGTGATCGGGGGCGGCCCCACTCAGGTCGCTAGCTCAACTGGCAGAGCAGCTGACTCTTAATCAGCGGGTTCGGGGTTCGAGTCCCCGGCGACCTACTCACTCCACTGCGGGCTCCGGGCGGTGTGCAGCTTTGCTTTCCCTGGATTATATTTCAGTCAACACTGAAGCTATTGTGACTGCGAAGATTTTTGCTCGGCCACGACGGCGCTGCACGCGGTTGGTGTGCTGTCGACGAAACCGTTGAGCGCCAAGACGATCATCGCTCTACCGCAACGCCGTGCGGGCGCGACCCCGACGCGCTAACGCGAACTCGTGCTCACGCCGTGGTCCACCCGGACGCGGCGATCACCTCGCGAGCGATCTCCGGCACGGATCGGTCATCAGTCGCCACGCGCACGGTGTCAGCGGGAGACCGCCGGTCGAGGAGGCGAGCCTTCTGGTCGCTGTTGGCCAACTCCCGGTCAAGCTCCGAACCCAGCTCCCGCTGAACGAGCCGCGCATGGGCGGTGGCGTCGGAAGCGGTGAGCAGGATGCGCATCACATCCACGCCGGACCCCATGACACGCCGGAACATCACGGCGGCGGACGGCAGAACGCACAGCGTGTTGGTGTAGATGAGCCGGCGGTAACCGAGGCGGAAGTAGTTCGACCACACGGCCGCCAGGTTGCGGGTGGTGATCTCCGAGCGGTGCGGATCGCCTTCGGGAGCGGGATAGGACTGGCACATGTGGTCGCCGTCGATCACCACGTGCGCGACGGGAACAGTTCGCAACAGCGCCGAGATCTCCCACGCGACAGTGGTTTTCCCGACTCCGGCCCGGCCCCCGATCAACAGCACCTCCATGGCGACAGCATGAACGGGCGGTGAACGAGCCTCAATAGAAAAACCTGATAAATGGGCCATGCCATCGTTGGCATCGAGTCACATCTCGGTCACGGCGGCCCAGCCAGTGGCGGCGATCACCTCGCGAGCGATCTCCGGCACGGATCGGTCATCAGTCGCCACGCGCACGGTGTCGGTAGGAACCCCCTCGTCGAGGAAGCGGGCTTTGCGGGCGCTGTTGGCCAACTCCTGGTCGAGCTCCGAACCCAACTCGCGGTGAACGAGCCGCTCGCGGGCAGTCCTCTCGGAGGCGGTGAGCAAGATGCGAACGATCCGCAGGTCAGCGCCCATGGCACGAGTGAACATCGACGCCGCCCAAGGCATGACGCAGAGCGTGTTCGTGTAGATGAGCCGGGAATGCCCGAGGCGGGCGTAGTTCGACCAGACGGCCGCGAGGTTGAGCGCGGTGATCTCCGAGCGGTGCGGATCGTCTTCGGGAGCGGGGTGGATCTGGCCCATGAAATCCCCGTCGATCAAAGCGTGCGCCACGGGGACTGCGCGCAGCAGAGCCGAGATCTCCCACGCGACGGTCGTCTTGCAACACCGGCTCTTCCGCCGATCAAGAGTGCTTCCACGGGAACACGATGTCACGGTTGCCTGAAGCACAGGGTGCCCCACTGGAAACCGGCGCCGATCGCCGACATCACGCACACCTCGCCGGAGCGGACGCGGCCCCGGCTGAAAGACTCGTGCAGCGCGGTGAACACTCCGGCGGAGCCGGTGTTGCCGAGCCGGTCCAGGGTGATCGGAGCGCGGGACAGCGGCACTCCGAGCTTGTCCACAGCGGCCTTGATGATGTTCAGATTCGCCTGGTGCAGGAAGAAGTGCGACACCTCGGCCACGGGGACACCGGCGCGCGCGGTCGCGGCGAGGATGCTGTCAGGGAGCCAGCGGGTGGCAGCGTCCCAGACGGCGTGGCCGTCCATCTGGAGATAGTGCTGGCGCGCGGTAACGGTGACGGCGGATGCGGGCATGCGCGAGCCGCCTGCGGGGATCTGCACGGCGTGCGACAGCTCGGAGCCGAAGTCCCAAGCCAGCAAACCGGTGCCCGGGACCGAACCACGACGCAGCACAACAGCGGCAGCGGCGTCGCCGAAGAAGACGCGGGTGACGCGATCCTGCGGGTCGGTGACACGGGACGCGGCGTCGGCGGCGATGACGAGCACGGAGCGGATGTCATCGGACTGCACCAGGTGGGAGCCGAGCAGGACGGCCTGCAAGCCGTTGGCGCACGCGGCGTGCGTGACGTCGAAGGTCAGCGCGCGGTCGGCGCCGAGCGCGTCCTTGACGATCAACGCGGTCGACAGCAGTGGTTGGTCCCAGGTGTAGGTCGCGAAGATGATGGCGTCCACTTCGGACGGAGCGAGGCGCGCGGACTCCAATGCGGAGCGGGCGGCTTCGACACCCATGTCGGAGACGGCCAGCTCCGGCGCGAGCCAGCGGCGTTCGCGAATCCCGGTGCGACTGGTGATCCACTCGTCAGAGGTGTCGATCATCCGGGCGAGGTCGTCGTTGGTGACCACGGTCTCGGGGACGTGCAGGCCGGTGCCCGCGATCACGACGGGCCGCACACCGGACTCCGCTGAGCGAGGCTGTTGGCGGAAGCGGTGATCAGCTCGGCGAAGTCCACGTAGAAGCGCCCGGACGGGCAGTCGGCGCCGAGCAGGGCGCGTCGGGCGGCCTCAGCGGTGAGGGCGCCGCCGAGCGCGACACCGGAGGCGAGCTGCGGCCAGCTGCTCAACGTCCTGCCGAGCTCGTCGAAGGACGCGCGCAGCTCGGGGCTGATCCGGCTGGCGTCCACCATCGAGAGGATGAGGTCCACCTTCTCCGCGTGCGACAACGACTTCACCGACTCGGCGGTGACGTCGCCGATCACACCGTGCAGCAGCGGGCGGTCGGGTTCGAGGTCGAAGCGCTCGACGTCGAGCATGCCCCGGTCGTTGCAGTCCATCACCACCGGAATGCCGAGCGCCCGGGCGTGCTCGCGCACAGCGATCTTGGCGTAGGGGGTGTCGCACTCCTCCACCACGAGGTCGAGGCCCGTGAAGAACTCGGCGATGGTGTCCTCGGTGAGCCCGTCGGTGAAGATCTCCACATCGAGGTACGGATCGATCTCGAACAGCTGTCGAGCGGTGACCACCGCCTTGTTGACGCCGAGGTGGTGCACGCCCGCGCGCAGCCGGTTCAGGTTGGACAGGCCGAAGCTGTCGAAGTCGGCGAGCTTGAACGCGCCGCCGATGCCCTCCAGCGCGAACGTGACCGCGGAGGCGTTGCCGACCGAGAGGCCGACAATGCCCACTCGACGCTCCAGCAGGCTTCGCTGGGCCGGACGCTCGACCTTGCCGCGGTTGCGGTCGGTGCGGACGAGCCGGAACTCCTCGCGCGGCAGCACGTGCACGAGTCGCCCCGACCACGGGTACCACGCCCACGTCCCGTACGCCTGGACCGGGACCCCGGCCAGCTGCTCGACCTTTCGCGCAGCGATCTCGTTGGTCTCAAAGGAAACCGAAGGTTCACGACTGCGGATGAGCTCGTCGAGCTGCGCGTCGATCGTGTCGTGGACCTCCCGCACGCGGCCCGAGTCAAGCAGTTCCTCGAAGGCCGGGCGGTCGTGCGCGAGGTCGAACAGCGTCGGGCGCCAAGCGGAGCGGTCGGCGGTGTCAGTGAGTGTGCACGCCTCGGGCGCCGGGGCGATGTCCGTTGTGGCAGAAGCGATTCCGGGGAAGGCATCGCGCTGCTCGGCAACCAGGCCGGAGTACTCCCCCGCGCCGTCAGCGGGCCGGTGGACCATGATCACGACGTCCTCGGTGTAGCGGTTCACGTAGCGACGCGTGCTGTTGACGGCGCGGAAACCGAAGCGTTCATGGAAGGCGTGCTGGCCGTCCTTGGTGCCGGAGGTACCGATCATCAGCTTGGCGCCCAGCGCGTGTGCGGCGCCGATCGCCACGGCGTTGAGGTGGGCGCCGAGGCCGAGCTTGCGCGCGCGGTGCTCAACGACGAGCCTGCTGTGCTCGAAGGTGTCCTCCACGCCAACGCCTTCAGCGCGCAGGATCTGTTCGTAGCGCTCCACGCCGACGAAGGCGAGCGACTGGAACAGCTCCCCCGTCTCCGGTGTGGAGAGCCGGATGTAACCCAACGGCGGGCCATCGGGCGAACGCCGCGCGATGAAGTGCCAGGCCCCGTGGTCCAGCACCTGGTCGTCCACGTGCGTGCCGTCGTCGGCGCGGAAGGCGGGACGGCGGCCACGGTCGAAGAGCACCCGTGCCCGCAGCTCGCGCACCAGGGCGATCACGCCGTCCTCGTCGGCACGAGCGTGAAAAGCACTGACATGCCACTGCGGTCCCATCGCCGCAGCCTGCCAGGCGGCGCCGACACCTCGCTGTCACCGGCAACGCCAGCTCAGCGGGCATGACTACGGGCCAGCTACGGGAGCTAGCTGCCGGGAACGGCGAGGGCCAGGCTGATCATCTGGCCGTCCTCGATCCTCTCGCGCCTGCGCATCTGCGTCTTCAGCGGCACCACGTAGCTGCCGTCCTTGGGGAACAGCGACGTCGTCCACGTGCTCTCGCCGACCGTGACCGTCGCCGGGATCATCCCCCAGCCGTAGCTGACGCGCCCCGACAGCTCCTGGATGTCGAGGCACACGTCCTCGGGGACGGTGACGAAGTACCACGGCGCCGGACCGCGCCAGTACCAGACCTCGGCGGTGAACGTGGCCTCCACGGTTTCTTCCACGCGGACACGGTAAAGCCGGTCCCGGACACTCTGCTTCCTAGAATGGCGCTCATGCGTGGAGACCTCAGCCCGACAGCGCGCGCTCTGCTCGCCCTCGAGTCCATTCAGGACCGACCGGGCATCACCGGCGCGGAGCTGGCCGCGCGGCTCGGCGTCAGCGACCGCGCCGCGCGTCGCCACGTGGGCATCCTCCGCGAGGCCGGTATCCCGGTCGAGTCGCTGAGCGGCCCGTACGGCGGCTACCGCGTCGGCCGGGGCGCCCGGCTGGCACCGCTGATGTTCAGCACGCCCGAGGCGTTGGGGCTGGTCATGGCCGTGCTCCAGGGCTGGCACGGCGCGGCCGACGGCGAGCACCCGGTCGCCACGGCGCTCGGCAAGATCGTTCGCGTGCTGCCCGCGTCCTCCGCCGCGCCGGTCGAGGCCATCCGGCGGGTGAACGCCCAGAACCCCGGCGACGCGGCGGCGAGCCCCGATCCGCGGCTCACCGCCGCGCTCGCGCAGGCGTGCGAGAGCGAGCAGCGGCTGCGAATCCGCTACCGAACGCGCGAGATGGTGCTCGACCCGTGGGCCGTCGTGGTGCGGCACGGGCGCTGGTACCTGCTGTGCTGGTCGCAGACCGCCCGAGCCCGCCGCGTGCTGCGCATCGACCGCGTCGAGCAGGCCGAGCCGACCGGTGACACCTTCGAGCCGCCCGCTGAGCTCGATCCCGTGCAGGAGGTGGAGAACCACCTCGCCGACGGCTGGACGCACGAGGCCGAAGTCCGCTTCGAGGTGCCGATCTCCCTTGCTTCCCAGTGCGTTTCACGAGTGCTCGGCCGCCTGACCGCCGATGGGGAGACCTGCGTGCTGAGCGGGAGCACCGACAACGCCGAGTGGTACGCCGCGCAGCTCGCCGCGACGGAGCTGCCTTTTGTTGTGCTGCAAGGAGATGCGGTGCGCGCGGAGGTGCTGCGCCTTGCCGAGCGGCTCACCCGTGCAGCAGGTCGTGCGGGCCGCGCGGGTCGATCTCGTGGTGGTCCCCGTACTGACTGCTGAAGCCGACGACGCGCACGCGCTGCCCGGCGGCCAGGCGACTCACGTCGATGCGGGTCTGCGTGTTGACGAAGACGATCACTTCGCCCGAGCCGTCGTTGACGTAGACCTTGTGGCCGTAGGGCAGATCGTTCTCCACCGGCTTGGTGATCTTGGCGAGCGCGACGACGAGGCGGCCCTCGGTGGACTCGCCGACCGAGCCGGTGCGCACGGGCTCGGGCAGCACGGGAAGCGCCCAGTGGCCGATCTTCACGCCGTCCGCGACGGGCACGATCGTCCGCAGACCGGAGCTGTCGGTCAGCACACCGCTCACCCGCGCGCGGCGGCCCGGACCCGCTCCGAGATCATCGGCGGTCTTCACGTAGATCCCGGCGGAGCGGTCCTGGATCGCGAAACCCTTGTCGTAGAAGCTGGATTCGAACACTCCGCTCGGCGTGGTCGTGGTGCCCTCGACGGTCACGGTCGAGCCCAGCGGCAAGGCCCTGGCCTCGGCGATCGAGCTCACGCCCGGCGCGGCGGAGACGGGAACGGCGAAGGCGGCGGTCAGCAGGGCGGCGGCCGACAGGCGGCGGAGCGCGGTGAACATTCCCCCAGAATGGCAGTACCGCAAACGGCCTACAACGCCTCCCAGGTTTTCCTCCGGAAGCAGGGACGCGTCGCCGACGTTCCGCGCTGGAGCGACGACAACCGCGCGTTGCCCGCCGATCTTCTCGCGCCACTGGGCCACAACGGCATCAGCGCGGAATGACGTGCCCGCGCTACCGGTGGGCCGAGTTCACGAGCCTCGCAGCTCCAGCACTCGCAGCACGGCCCTGGCCCAGCTGACGTTGGCCTGCTCGTAAGCGCGCCCGCCCATCAACGTCAGGTACACGCCGATCGACTCCGCCTCGCGCGCGTACTCCTCCTCGGAGCGGCCGTCGAGCAGGTCCTCGTGCAGCCGGTCGTAGCGCGCGAGCTTGGCCTCGGACAGCTCCAGCCGCGCGGACATGGCTTCGCAGAGCGCTTCCCGGTCGCCGACGTCCAGCGCGCGCAGCTTGACCAGGAGATCATCACGCATCGCCGGGGGCCTGGTCTGCTCCGTGGTGAACGCGTGCAGCTCAGCGCGCCCGGCGGCGGTGAGGCTGAACACCCGCTTGTTCGGCCGCCGCTCCTGCTCGACGACGCGGCCCTGGATCAGCTCGGCGCGTTCCAGCTGCTCCAGCTCGCGGTAGAGCTGCTGCGGCGTCGCCGACCAGAAGTTGGCCACGGACACGTCGAAGCGCTTCGCCAGCTCGTAGCCAGAAGCGTCCCCGTCCAGCAGCGCGGCGAGCACCGCGTGACGCAGAGCCATCTGTTCAGCCTTCCCGCGAGGGGTTAGTGTCAGCGGCACCTATTCAACTAGTTGACTACCTCAGGAGCAAGCCGTGCGTGCTTTCCGGATCGCCGTCGAAGCGCAGGACATGGGAGCGGCCGTGGCGCTGCTAGCCGACGACGTGGTCTTCCACAGCCCCGTCGCCTTCCGCCCGTACCACGGCCGGGAGGTGGTCGGCACGATCCTGCACGCCGTCTCCCGGGTCTTCCAGGACTTCCGCTACGTGCGCGAGATCGGCGCCCCCGACGCCGCTGACCAGGTGCTCGTCTTCCACGCCCGGGTCGGCGAGCGGGATGTCGAGGGCGCGGACTTCCTGCACGTCGACGAGCACGGCCGGATCGACCAGCTCACGGTCATGGTCCGCCCGCTCAGCGCCGCGCACGCCCTGGCGGAGGCGATGGCCGCCGAACTCGGGGCGCGGTGATGGCGCTCCCCCGCATCGACGAGCACGCGGTCCCCGTCGCGGCACCGGCCGAGGCGGTGTGGGCCGTGCTCACCGAGGCGCTGGACAGGTCCTTCTCCGGCTCTCTCGCCGAGCTCTACTCGCGGCTCGTCGGCTGCCCCGAGCACGCCGCGTCCGGTCCGCGCCCGCTGGCCGAGGGCTCCACGCTGCCCGGGTTCCGCGTCGCGGCGGCGACCCCGCCCAGCGAGCTGGTCCTCGCCGGGCGGCACCGCTTCTCGAACTACGAGTTGATCTTTCGAATCGATTCGCTCGGCCCGGATCGGTCGCGGCTGCGCGCGGAGAGCCTGGCCGTGTTCCCCGGTGCGCTCGGCCGCCTCTACCGCGCGCTCGTCATCGGCACCGGCGGGCACGCGATCGCCGTCCGGCGCATGATCTCCGGGATCGCGAAGGCCGCCATCAGCGCGTCCCCGAGGTGATGAGCACCGGGGCCATGCCGAAGAAGCGGTCGCGCTCGGCCCGATCGAGCTGATCGGCCAGCCACCGCGGTCCGTCAGGATCGTTGGACACGCGGCGCAGCAGGTGCGTCATCGCGTCGGCCTCGGCGAACACGAGCAGCCTCCCTTCCACTTCGACGTCGCGGAAACCCGCGTCCAGCAACAGGTTTCGCGTGCTCCGAGCGATCGTGGGATGCGGGATGCCCTCCGCAAGCGCGGCCATCAGGCGCCGCGTCAGCACGGGATCGTCCGAGTCGACCGCGACGCCCGCCCAGTCCTGGCCCAGCAGCACGATCCGCCCGCCCGGCGCCAGCACGCGGTGCGCCTCCGCGATCGCCGCTTCGGGGTCGGCCACGGCGTGCAGCACCTTGTCGGCTCGATAGCCGCGCAGTGAGGCGTCCGCGTGCGGCAGCGACTCCGCCGAGCCCAGGCGGAACACCTCGCGCGGATACCGCTCACGCGCGGTCTCGATCATGGCCCGGCTCGGGTCGACGCCCTCGGCCGCGACACCGCGCGCGGCCAGCTCCGCCACCGCGAGCCCGGCGCCGCAGCCGACGTCCAGCACCGCCTCACCCGGTCGGGCGCTCAGCAGCTCGTAGGAGCGTTTCCGCAGCTCCACGGCGGCGGGCAGGGCGTCGAGGCGGTCCAGGGCGTCGCTCAAGTCGTTGACCATGCGCCGAGCGTGCAATTTCATGTCGACATGAAGTCAAGCCTCACCATCGGCGAGCTCGCCGCGCGCTTCGGGCTCGCCACGCACGTCCTGCGGCACTGGGAGTCCGTCGGGCTGCTCGAACCGTCACGGCACTCCGGCGGTCACCGCAGGTACGGCTCGGCGGACGTCGAGCGCGTCACGTTCATCCTCAAGGCCAAGGAGGTCGGCCTCAGCCTCGACGACACGCGCGTGTTCCTGCACGCGCCCGCCGGCGCCGACCGCAAGGCCGTGCTCCGCGAGCAGCAGGCCCGCCTCGAACACCGCGTCCGCACCGCCCAGGACGCGCTGGCGCTGCTGGCTCACGTGCTCCGCTGCGAGCACGAGGACGTCATCCAGTGCCCGAACTTCCGCGCGCTGCTGCGCACTTCCGACCGATCCCCGCTTGGATGAGCAGTCCCACGTCCAGGTGCTGCGTCGCGTCCACCGGCCGCTCCGACTGCCAGTTCGCCACCCCCGCGAGCCCCGGCTGCTCCATCTCGAAGTCGCCGAACATCCGCGCGATCTCCGCGCACGTCCTCGGGTGAATGTTGTTCCGCGACTCCTTCATCATGGTCGCCATCTGCTCGATCATCGCGGGCAGACCGTCGCTCGCCAGGTGGCTGATCGCCAGGTAGCTCCCCGGCGGCACCGCGTCCCTGTACCGCTCAAGCGCCGCGAACGGGTCGTGGTGCTCCGGCACGTAGTGGAACACCGTCGCCGCCAACACCCCCACCGGCTCGTCGAAGTCCAGCATCCGCACCGTCTCCGGCGCGCTCAGCACGTCCTCCGCCCGCGCCGCGTCCGCGTGCACCACCGTCGCCCTGTCGCTGCCCCGCAGGATCATCCTGGTGTGCGCCACCGCCACCTCCTCGCAGTCCACGTAGACCACGCGGCAGTCCCTGGCGATCTCGTGCACGTTGCCCACCGTCGGGATTCCCGAGCCCAGGTCCAAGAACTGCCGGACACCGCGCTCCACCATCAACTGCACCGCGCGCCGCACGAACGTCCTGTTGATCACCGCCATCTCGCGGGCGAACGGATGCGCGAGCAGCGCCCGCTCCGCGAACTCCCGATCCACCTCGAAGTTGTGCCCGCCGCCGAGGTAGTAGTCGTACACGCGCGCCGCGCTCGGCTTGCTGAGGTCGATCCCGTCGGGAATCCAGTCGCTCATGGACTGTCTGTACGAGGTGGCGCGGGGAGGGCAAAACCGATTCGTCCGTGGTTGAAGCACGGTCGGGTGGCTTCCCAGCGGGATCGGCTTCCAGCTAGGGCACGGCTGGACTTCCTGCTTGAGCGGGCTGGAATTCCAGGTCGGGCACGGCTGGACTTCCAGTGGGGGAACGGCTGTTTTTAGCTCCTTCCAGCTGGGTTTCCAGGTCTGCCGAGCTGGACTTCCAGCGGGGGAACGGCTGGTTCCAGCGCGGGGGGTCGGCTTGACCTGGGGCCCCTTGCGCGTGCCCTCATTAGCCGGGCGGGCACGGGAGGAATCCCGGCCCACGCGAACAAGCGTATGGCACGCGCACCCCAGGTAAAGCCGACCTGGTTTCACTGTCAGCTGAAAGTCGCGTTTCTCTTTAGCCTGCAACGGATTTGACGCATCCCGAGGACTTGCTAAAATTGAGGTATCCAACAAGGAAGGAGGTGTGATCATGTTGGATACCAATGCTATCGAGTCACTTTTGCTAGATCATCTCAAACTGAACGATGTCTACCAGTTGTCTGAGGATGAGCATCTCGCGTTCCTGACGAAGCTGGAGACCATCACTAATCTGTTGACAGCAGTGAAGATCGACGCCGCCGCGTGCGCTGAGGATCGTGGCCTGCACACCTCGCAGGGGTGCCGGAACATCGCGACCCTGTTGCGGTCACACCTGAGGATTTCTCCGGCGGAAGCGAAGCGACGCTCGCAACTCGTGGAAGACCTGCCCGGTGTGCCGGACACGCGGGACGCCCTCTACGCAGGCGTGATCAGTGGTGATCACGCGGCGGTCATCGCCGACGTCATCAAGAACGTCCCGGTTGAGGTCGCCGACGAGGCCGAGGCATCCCTGCTCAAGCACGCACCCGAGCTCACCCCACGCGAGCTGATGCAGCTGGGCAAACGAGTCCGCTCCCACGTTGACCAGGCGGGTGCGTTCACAGACGAGCAGGCGGCGGTGAACGCCCGGTCGTTCAGGATGACCAAGAACCAGCACGGATGGCTGGTCTTCAACGGATGCTTGCCACCGATCGAGGGCGCGATGGTCGAAGAAGCACTGCACGCCGTCTCCAAACCCCGACCGGTCGGCGGCGAAGAAGACCCGCGCACGCCTGAACAGCGCTACGCCGACGGACTCTGCGAACTGATCACCATCGCGATGGCCACCCACGATCTGCCGATCAGCGGAGGCGTGCGCCCGCAGATGGTCGTCACGATGCGGTTGGACTGGCTGGAAGAGAAGGTCCGCTCCGGCTACACCGACTGGGACGGCGAAGCCACCGCCTCACTCCTGCGACAGGTCGCCTGCGACGCCGAGGTCATTCCGGTGGTCCTCAACGGGGAGAGCATCCCCCTCGACTACGGGCGCTCAGTTCGGACCGCGCCACCACCGCTACGGAGAGCACTCGCCGTGCGGGACAAAGGATGCGCCTTCCCGGGATGTGATCGGCCCCCGGCATGGACGGAAGCTCACCACGTATTGCACTGGACACAGCACCGAGGGCCAACGGATCTGAACAACATGACGTTGCTGTGCTCGCACCACCATCACGTTATCCACCAAGAAGACTGGAAGATCGTCTTCGCCGAGGACGGAAGGCCGGACTTCATTCCGCCGCCGTGGGTGGACGCGGAGCGGAAACCGATGCGCAACATCAGAGTCGACCCACGACTCACCGCGTAACCGAGAAGGGAGGTGTCGTCGACATGCCCAGATCAAGCCAGGCCCGCGCAGGAGCTGAGCAACGCGGCCGCACCTCGCTCCACAACGGCACGCTCCATGGGCTCCCACACGAGTTCCGCGCAGATCTGGAATGCGAAACCCTGCTGCGGCGCGTGACCACTGGGCTGGAGCATCAGGTACTCCGGGCCGCCGTCCTCGTCGCGGCCGATCACGACCTCGACGGTCAGCTCGGTGTCGGAGACTCGCGTGGGCTCGGTGGCGCCGGGAGCGAGCCAGGAGATCGACCGGCCGGGGTCGGGGGCATCGTCGACGAGCACGAAACTCCGCTCGTACGCCTCATCGGCAGCAGGCGTGAGCAGCCAGGAAGCGAAGCGGGCGACGTGGTCGGAACCGCCGCTCAACCGGACGCGGCCGAGGAAGTACGCGTCGAACCACCAGTCGCCGCGCGCGTCGCGGTCGAGGGCGAACCACAGCTCCTCGACGGGGCGGCCCGGGTAGTGGGCGGCCTGCCACGAGAACCTCATGAGGCGAGGTGAGCGGCCGTGACGGGACTGATCACAGTCCAGCCGAGGCGGCGGTAGAGGCCGAGGCCGTCCTCGGTCGCGACGAGAACCGATCGCGTGGCACCGGCTTCGGCGGCGAGCACGTCGAGTTCGCTCATCACCACGCCGCCCAACCCTCTCCTTCGGTGCGCGGGGGCGGTGACCACCTGGTCCACAGTGGACGTCGAACCCCAGATGGCGAACAAGCCCGAAGCGGCGACAGAACCGTCCGAGGCGTGTATCTCAACACCGAGCGGGGAGCGCGAGACGGCGTAACCAGGGGGCGGGGCGACGCGGGAGGAAGCCGACAGGTCCTTGCCCATCAGGTACTCCGGGGCCTCAACGGTCCACTGTGGACCAAGCGCGGGGCGCCCGCAGATCTTCAGCCACGTGCCGGGAGCAGTCAACGACGCGCAGCGAGCGTCCACAGTGGACGTCGAGGGCAGCACGTAGCGCACCACGTGACCAGGACGACCCACGTCGATGCGGTAACCGTCAGGCTCGGCGACCGGCGCGGCGGTCCCCCGGGTCAGCGCCCAGCCGTGCACCCAGTCGCGCACCGCGCGGTCAACACTCGAATCCACCAGTCCATCATGCCCGAACGCCGAATCCCGCATAGTGGATCAGCGCGCGGGACTCCCCCGACCCGATCTAACCTCGCAACGCGGTACCAGGTCGAGGTCGAGGGAGTCGCTGATGCGACACGCGCTCAGAGGAGTGCTGCTGTTCCTGCTGCTGGTGGTGCTCGCCCCACCGGCGAACGCGCAGCAACCGGTCGTGCGGGTCGGCACGGAGGGCACCTATCCCCCGTTCTCCTTCCACGACCCGGGATCACAGCAGCTCACCGGCTACGACATCGAGGTGATCAAGGCCGTCGCCGGGAAGGCGGGGTGGCGGCTGGAGTTCGTCGAGACGCAGTGGGACGCGATCTTCCCCGCGCTGGACTCCGGGCGCATCGACCTCATCGCCAACCAGGTCTCGGCCAACGACGAGCGCCGAGCGAAGTACGGCCTGTCCAGCACCTACACGTACTCGCGCGGGGTGGTCGTCCGGCGCACGGGCGACGAGCGGATCACCTCGCTGGCCGACATCAGCGGCAAGACCACGGCGCAGTCGAGCACCAGCAACTGGGCCAAGGTCGCGCGCGAAGCCGGGGCGAAGGTCGAGGCGGTCGAAGGGTTCGCGCAGGCCGCGGCGCTGCTCACGCAGGGCAGGGTCGACGCGATCGTCAACGACAACATCGCGGTGCTGGACTACCTGGCGAGCACCGGCTCCAAGGACGTCGAGATCGCGGCCAACGCCGGGGAGAAGGGCTCCGAACAGGTCCTCACCTTCCGCAAGGCGGACGCGAACCTGCTCGCCCAAGCCAACCAGGCGCTCGCCGCGCTCAAGGCAGACGGGACGCTGCGCGGCATTTCCGAGAAGTACTTCAAGGCCGACGTCTCGGTGCCCGACGGCGGGAACGCGGACCTCTCCCAGGGACGCGGCGCCCGGAGCACGTGGGAGGTGGTGGCGAACACCGCGTGGCCGATGTTCGTCGGCCTCGTCAAGGTGACGATTCCCTTGACAGCGCTGAGCTTCGCGATCGGCCTCGTGCTCGCGCTGCTCGTGGCGCTCGCGCGGATCTCCCCCTCCCGGGTGCTCTCCTGGCTCGCCCGCGCGTTCATCTCGATCATCCGCGGCACCCCGTTGCTGTTGCAGCTGTTCATCGTCTTCTACGGCCTGCCGCAGCTCGGGTTGAAGTTCTCGCCGTTCCTCGCGGCGGTGATCGCCTTCAGCCTCAACGTCGCCGGTTACGCCGCCGAGGTGATCCGCTCGGCGATCCTGTCCGTGCCGCGCGGCCAGTTCGAGGCGGCGGCCACGGTCGGGCTCAGCTACCCGCTGACGCTGCGGCGGATCGTGCTCCCGCAGGCGGCCAGGATCGCGGTGCCGCCGCTGTCCAACACGTTGTTGTCGCTGGTGAAGGACACCTCGTTGGGCTCGGTGGTGCTGCTCACGGAACTGTTCCGCGAATCGCAGCTCGCCGCGGCCGAGAGCAACGAGTTCCTGGCCCTGTACTCCTTCGCCGGTCTGTACTACTGGCTGATCTGCGTCGGGCTCTCCGCCGCGCAGAAACGCCTGGAGACCCGACTGAACAGGTATGTGACGGCATGACAGACACCGCTGAGATCCGCGTGCGCGGACTGGAGAAGTCCTTCGGCGCGCAGAAGGTGCTGCGCGGCATCGACTTCGACTCGCGCAGCGGCACCTCGACCGTCCTCTTGGGACCGTCGGGCTCCGGCAAGACGACGGTGCTGCGCTCGCTCAACGCGCTGGAGATCCCCGAGCGCGGCGTGATCGGCATCGACGACGTCGATGTCGACTTCGCCCAGCTGCCCTCCGGCAGAGCGGGTCGCGCGGAGGCGAGCCGGCTGCGCGCGCAGAGCGGCATGGTCTTCCAGTCGCACAACCTCTTCCCGCACCGAACCGTGCTGGAGAACGTCATCGAAGGCCCCGTGATCGCGCAGAAGCGCCCGCGCGAGGAGGCCGTCGCCGACGCTCGGGCGTTGCTCGACCAGGTCGGGCTCGGCGAGCGGGCCGACGCCTACCCGGCGCAGCTCTCCGGCGGCCAGCAGCAGCGCGTCGGCATCGCTCGGGCGCTGGCGCTGAAGCCGCGCGTGGTGCTCTTCGACGAGCCGACCTCCGCGCTGGACCCCGAACTGGTCGGCGAAGTGCTCGCGGTGATCAAAGACCTGGCCTCCTCGGGCTGGACCACGGTGATCGTCACCCACGAGATCCGCTTCGCCGAGCAGGTGGCCGACCAGGTGCTGTTCCTGGACGGCGGCGTGATCGTCGAGCGCGGCACCAGCGCGCAGGTGATCGGCGACCCGGCCGAGGAGCGCACCCGGAAATTCCTGAGGCGCATCACCCACCCCGCCTGACAGAATCGCCCGGTGACCTCCAGCGACATGATCAGCACACCCATCACGCCGGAGCTCCTGCGCGGAGCCTTGGAGCTGGAGGTCACCGAGCGCGGTGTGCTGCCGCACCGGCTCCCGGCGAGGGCCCGCGCGCAGTGCGACGACCCGCAGCTGGCGATGGTCGAGGCCCAACCCTCCGGGGTGCGGCTGGTCCTCCGCACGGCGGCGACCGTGGTGGAGCTGGACGTGCTCGCCACGAAAACGGCCTACCGGGGAGTCCCGCCGCGGCCAGACGGCGTGTACGACCTGCTCGTCGACGGCCGGCTCACCGCTCAGTCGAGCGTGCCCGACGGCAACTTCACGATCATCGACATGGCCACCGGCGGCTTCGAGCACAAGCCGGGACCGGTGTGCACCGTGCGCTTCGACGGTCTCGCGCCGACGCCCAAGGACATCGAGATCTGGTTGCCGCACAAGGAAGTCACCGAGCTGGTTGCCCTCCGCACGGACGCGCCGGTCGAGCCGACGCCGAAGCACGGGCGCCGCGTCTGGGTGCACCACGGCAGCTCGATCAGCCACGGCTCGGACGCGGCGAGCCCGAGCACGACCTGGCCGGCCGTCGCGGCGTCGCTGGGCGGGGTCGAGCTGGTCAACCTGGGTTTCGGCGGCAGCGCGATGCTCGACCCGTTCACCGCGCGGGCCTTGCGCGACACCCCGGCGGATCTGATCAGCGTCAAGATCGGCATCAACCTGGCCAACGCCGACCTGATGCGGCTGCGCGCGTTCGGCCCGGCCGTGCACGGCTTCCTCGACACGATCCGTGAGGGTCAGCCGGACACGCCGCTGCTGGTGATCTCGCCGATCCACTGCCCCATCCACGAGCACACCCCCGGCCCCGGCGCACTGGACATGAGCAGCGGCGCGGTCAAGTTCCGCGCCACCGGCGACCCGACCGAGCGCGGCAGGCTCACGCTGACCGTCATCCGCGCGGAGCTGGCCAAGATCGTCGCGGCGCGCGCGGCCGAGGACCCGAAGCTGAGCTACCTGGACGGCCAGCAGCTCTACGGGGCGGCCGACTACGCCGAGCTGCCGCTGCTGGACGAGCTGCACCCCGACGCCGCGACCCACCTGCGCATGGGCGAGCGCTTCGCCAAGCTGGTGTTCAGCGAATCCTGACGCAGGCCAGCATGATCAGCGCGGCGACCACGAACGTGCCGGGCGCGGAGATCGTCTCCACCAGCAGACCGCCCAGCGCGGAGCCCGCCGCGTCGGCGAGGAAGGAGCCGCTGAGCACAACGCCGAGCACGACGCCCAGCGACTCCTTCGGCGCGTCACGCTGAAGCAACGTGTTGCCGCACAACGATTCCAGCCCGTTGCCGAACCCCGCGACCAGTGCGCCGAGCACCACGACGGCGGTGACCGGTGCGAGCCCCATGGTCAGGTGACCGGCCATCTGCGCCGCGATGCCGATGCCGAACAGCGTCAGCGCGCGCGAGTCCATCCCCCGATAACGGGGCATGCCGAGCGCGGCCACGAGACCGCCGACCGCGATCCCGCCCAGCACCAAGCCGTACCAGAGGGCCGAAGCACCAAGGTCCTCGCGCACCAGCACGATCAGCGCGGGCCGGTCCAACGCCGCCGCGAACGCGATCCCGACCAGGCCGATCACCACCGGCCGCACGTGCGCGGAGCGGCGCAGCACGGCCAGCCCGGCGACCGTCTCCGCGTAGAACGACCGCCCGGAACGCGGTTCCGGCACGGCGCGCGGTAGCGGCACCAGCAACAGGATCGAGATCGCGAACGAAGCCGCGTTGATCACCAACGCCCACCGGTAGTCGCCCATCCCCGCGAGCAGCCCGCCCAGCGCGGCGCCGCTGGCGAAGCCGGTCGCCGAAGCCGCGATCAGCATCCCGTTCGCCGCGGCCAAGTGCTCCTTCGGGACCGTCCGCCCGATCAGCGTCCGCGCGGCGGGCAGGGTGATCGTCGAAGCGGACTCCGCCACGAACACCAGCGCCAGCAACAGCGGGAAGCTCGGGTCGACGAGCGCGATCAGCAGGAACACCGCCCCGCACACGGCGTCGCAGACCATCATCAGCCCGCGCAGCTCCGCCCGGTCGCCGATCGCGCCCGCGACCAGGCCCAGAATCCTGGGCAGCATCCGCACCAGGAACAACGCGCCCACCGCGACCGGCGATCCCGTGCTCGCGTGCACGTGGACCGTCAGCGCGGAGAGCGCCGCCATGTCCCCGGTCTGCGAGATCAGTCGGGAGGCGACGAACACCGGGTAGCGATTTCCCCACCACATCGCCTGATCATCTGGTGCGTGGCCGCCGAGTGCGAGAGATCTCGCGCGAAGCGAACACACCACGCCTGTCGGTGGAGCCACCCATAATGTCCGGGTGACTGTGCACGCTGACGAGTTCCACCGCATCATCGACGCGCTCGGCGACGTCAAACGCGCCCAGGGCGGCGACTACAGCTCGTTCAGCGTGCGCGGCAAGCGGTTCGGCTACTTCTGGCCGCGCACGCAGACCGTGGGCTTGAAGCAGACGCTGACCGAGCAGTTGGCCCTGGTGTCCGAGCGCCCTGAGGTGTTCGAGGAGCAGTTCACCGCGGGCGGCTTCGGCTGGGTCGTGGTGTACCTGGCCGGGATCGACCTCGACGAGCTGACCGAACTCGTCTACGAGGCGTGGCGGCTGTCCGCGCCGGAAGAACTCATCGACTCGGTCCCGTTCCCAGCCCTGTAGACATCAAGACGGCAACGTTTCCGCGCGCCGGGCTCTCGTGGTGGCATCCTCCGCACGGCAGGAGGCGGCGATGACGAGTGAGCAGGCGCCGAGGACCGGCGACACCGTGACCATCAAACCTGGCGTGACCTGCGGCGGGATCGACGTCGCCGGGGTGCGGCTGCTCGTCACGCAGGCCTACACCGAGGCCGATGGACGCCACTGGCTCTGGGGCACCGACCCGGACGGCCACCGCTACCGGCTGCCGTGCCGGATCGTGTCGGTCACTGAGCCACGCCGCTGAGCAGCCACCTCGTCATCCGCACTTCGACGAGCACGCGAGCCCCCTCGCCCGCCCAGGTCGCCGTGACGTCCCACCCGTCGTACTTGGCCTTGAAGGCCGCGACGACGTCGTCCGGGAAACCGTCCTCGTGCACGGTCGCCTCCCCCTCCGCGACCACCGGTGCCATGCCGTCCTCCAGCGCCAACGAGACGCGCGGATCGTTGATCATGTTGCGCACCTTGCGATTGCGCTCGCTGCTGCCGATCCACCACGTGCCGTCGCGGTGGACGAACCACACCGGGGTCACGTGCGGGGAGCCGTTCGGGCGCAGCGTGCACAGCCACGCGTTGCGCTCGTGCTCCAGGCGGTCTTCGAGTGTCCTGTCCACATCCCCATCCTGCCCGCGCCACCATGCCGTAGAGTCACTATGCAATAGAGCCTCTACGGAATGGGAGCGCGCATGGACCTCAGGACAGCACTGGACCGCATCCCCGAGATCGACCGCTTCCCCACCGTCGAGGAGATGCAGGCCGACCTCGCCGAGCTGGCCGCCGCATACCCCGACCTGGTCGAGCTGCGCCGGATCGGCACCTCACGGCACGGAGAACCGCTGGTCATGGCCGTGATCGGGGACGGCCCGCGCTCCGCCCTCGCCTTCGGCGGCCCGCATCCCAACGAGCCGGTCGGCGCGCTGACCGTGCGCGAGCTGGGCCGCCTGCTCTGCGCCGAGGAGTCGCTGCGCTCCGGTCTGCGCTGGCATCTCGTCCCGTGCGTCGACCCGGACGGCGCGCGGCTGAACGAGGACTGGCACACCCGGCCCGGCGGCTGGGAGGTCTTCGGCCGGAACTTCTACCGCCCCGCCATGGACGAGCAGGTCGAGTGGACCTTCCCGAAGCTCGACGAGCCCGGTTACTTCGACCGCCCGCTGCCCGAGACCGCCGCGCTGGCGCGGGTGATCGACGAGGTGCGGCCAGCACTGATCAGCTCGCTGCACAACGGCGAGTACGGCGGCGTCTTCACCTATGTCAGCACCGTCGACGAGGCGCTGACCGCCGCGCTCGGCGAGGTCCCCGGGTGGTTCGGCGTGCCGCTGCACAACGCCGTGTGGGAGGTGCCCGACAGCAGCATGCTCGGGCCCGGCGTGATCCGGATGCCGACCAGCGCGGAGGTCGGCGGCGACGGGAGCTTCGGCGCGAGCAGCGGCGACTACTCCGCACGCCACGGCACCACGACGATCGTCACCGAGGTGCCGTACTGGGAGGACCCGCGAGCCGCCGACACGAGCCCGTCCGGCACGAACTTCCCCGATCTGGTGCGCGCGACCGTCCAGCACGTCGAGGAGGCGGGCCAGTTCCTCCGCTCCGCGCTCGCCGTCGCGCAGCCGGACCTGACGCTGGACACGCCGTTCCAACGGTCCCTTGTGGACAGTCTCGGCCAGGCCGAAGCCGTTGCCGGAGCGTGGAAGCACATCGCCGACGGTCCGTCGCGCCCCGCGACCGTGGCCGAGGTGTGCTCTTTCGACGTGCTGCCGCACATGTTCCGCATCCGGCTCGCAGGCACCCTGCTCCGCGTGCTGCACGCCGAACTCGGCTCGGGCAACACCCGCAAGGGCGTCCGCGAGGCCCTGGCCAGCGTCGAGGCCCGGTTCACCGAGTGGTGCGCTCAGGCCACGCGCGAGCTGCCCGGTGAGCGCATCGCGATCCGCAGGCTCGTCGCCGTCCAGGTCGGCTGCACGCTAGCCGCGGCTGCGCTCGTGTGAGCGCCGCGCGGCGAGCACGATGAGCAGGCCGGGGATCACGCCCACGAAGAACGGTGACGGCACCAGGAGAATCCCGCCGACCACGCACCACGCGGCGTAGGCCCACCCGACCCCGGCGGGGACGGCCACGCCGCGCCCGGCGAGGTGCCAGACCACCCAACCCAGCAGGATCTGCGGCACGGAGAAGCTGCCGAGCGCGCCCCAGAAGGCGACCTCGTTGTCCAGCGGGCCGCCCATCAGCGGCACCGAGGCCCACAGCCCCTGCCCCAGCCACCTGGCGTGGCTGTCCCAGGCCAACATGATGGCCAACACCAGGTGACCCGCGCCGATCACGATCATGATCGCGCCGGCCCAGCGCATCTGCGTCCTCATCGGCACACCTTTCTATGTTCGCCAACACAGGAAGTGTTGCACGACCTAGACCGTGATCGGTAGCCAACGCTAGGATCGGCGGCTGTGACGAGCACCCCACGGGCCAGCAGGCGGGCGGAGACCACCCAGGAGAGTCGTCGGCTGCTGGTCACCGCCGCGACCGAGCTGTTCGCCGAGCGCGGCTACCGCCAGACGACCTTCGAGGACATCGCCGCGCGCTCCGGGGTGAGCCGGGGCTCGATCCCCTGGCACTTCGGCAACAAGGAGGGCCTGCTCGGCGCCGTCGTCGAGCACGCCGTCGTGCAGCCGCTGGCCGGAGAGCCCGACACGCTCGACGAGGCGATGGACACGCTCGTCGCATTCACGCGGAGTCCGTCCACCACACTCTTCGCAACGCTCGTCGGTGAGGCCGTCGAACCGGGCTCAGCGCCGCACAAGTGGTACTCCGAACTGCACGACACGCTGCGCCGCCGCATCAGCGCATGGCTCGCGCGCGCCGACCTTCCCGCGGGCGTCGACGCGGACGAGCTGGCCACCGTCGTGCTCGGCGCCGTCGTCGGCATCCACATGCAGTGGCGCATCGCCCCCGAGGCCATCGACCTGGAGCGCACCTACACCACTCTCGGCGCCGTCCTCCGCTCCGTAGGCATCACCTAACACCCGCCGCTCAGCGGAGGCGGGCGCGGACGTCCATGAGCGCCTTGCCGAGCAGGTTGAGGCCGGGCCACCGCTCGAAGTGCGCGGCGTCGGGGTGGTCTGCCGCCAGGCCGATCCCCCACACGGGGTCGAGCGGGCTCGCTTCCGCCAGCCAGCGGTGGCCCGTGCTCAGCAGGAAGCCCCGCAGGTCGGAGTGCGCGCGGAACTTCGCCAGGTTGCCCGCGACCACGACGTCGTAGCGCTCGCGCTCCCACACCGCCGAGTCGAAACCGACGACGCCGCGCCCGAGGTCCTTGGCGGCCTTGGGGTCCTCGACCGCCAGCACCCGGTCGGCGGTCGCGGTGTCGTCGAAGAGCGCGGCCTTGCGCCACATCATGTAGTGCTCGGCGGTGGCGAAGGTACGCCCGTCCACCTCGAACGGCGCGGGCCACCACTGGCTCAGACAGCCCTTGCCCACACCGCCGTCGCGCTCGGGCTGGTGCCCCCAGAAGAACAGGTGCTCAATCACGGAGGTTCTTCCCGTCCCCGAGCTGGAGCTCGATTCGCCCGTCCCGCGCCGACATCTCCACGCTGAGGTCGCGCCCGCCGAAGCCCCGGCGGTGCACCTTGCTCACCGCGCTCGGCCCGTCATCGTGGAAACCCTTGGCGCGCAACAGGTCCTCGCGCACCCGACGCAGGGTGTCCACTGTGGACTCCCCTGGCGGCCCGGCGATCACCACGGTGCGCCCGCAGTGGCTCGACCCGCACCCGGTCCTGGCGTCGTCGACCACGCGCACCCCCGCGGGCAGCGGCAGCACCTCCGCGGCCGAGGGCGGGGCGGGCTCGGTCTCCACGACCCACCACCCGAACACCACCGCCAGCCACACCGGCCCCACGAACAGGATCAGCACGATCCGCCCGGCCAGCGCGCGCCGGGTGAGCGGCGCCGCCCAGCCCTCGGCGCGCCGCGCGAGCAGGACCACGAGCATCGTCATCGGCGCGTAGCCCAGCCAGACGACGCGGTCGAGGTCGACGAGCACGAGTCCGGCCAGCACCGGGAAGCACAGGCCCGCGAACGCCGCCAGCCCGACCGCGACCGGCCACAGCAGCCGCTCGGTCCGGGCCAGCAGCAGCCAGCACCCGACCGGTACCAGGGCGAAGACGGCGACGAGGACGGTCTGCACGAGGGCAGGCTAACCGCGAACCCGCCGACGTGGAGCGGAATTACGGCAGCTCACGCGGCGGGAATGCGAAGCACGAAGTCGGAACGGGCACTCCGTAGCCGCGCAGTTGCTGGGCGCGCGTGACCACGGCGGCACCCTCCAGGAGGTTCAGCGCGATCTGCACCACGGAGCGGTTGCGCGGCTCGGCCAGGAACGTGCCCGCCGTCCAGCGGTTGAACGCGCCCATCGCGGGCCCGCACCGCAGCTGGTAGTCGGCGGCGCGGTCCGGATCGCCGTGCACCGCCCACAGCGCAGATCGGTCGAGGTACCACCGGAACACCATCGCCATCCGCTGCCGCGCGTCTTCCACGGGAGGCAGTTCGGCCAGCACCTCGGCGACCGGGCGGCCCAGAACGTCCCGTTCCAGCGCGGCGAACTCGCCGGACGGGATCTCCTCGAGCGACTGGTGATCGCGGTAGAGCTTGTGCAGCTTGCTCGCGCGCGCGGCGAACTCGGTGCCCTTGAACAGCACCTGCGCCTGCTCGCCCCGCTCGAAGCCGTCGGAGCGCGGCGCGAGCCCGGTGTCGGCGAGGTCGGCGTCGGCCAGCAGCCGCTTGCCCGCCTCGGAGAGCCCGGATTCCACGGCCGCCTGGTTCACCGAGCCGGTCACCACGTAGTCCGCGCCCAGCGTGAAGGCCGCCGCGACCGACTGCGGCGTGCCGATGCCACCCGCCGCGCCGACGCGGACCGGGCGCGTGTAGCCGTGCCGCGCGGCCAGCTCGTCGCGCAGCGCCAGGATCGCCGGGAGCAGCGACATCAGCGGGCGCGCGCTGCCGGAAGAAGCGGTGATGTCCTCGGCCACCGGGACGAGCGCGGCCAGCTCCGCCTCCTCGGCGGTGATCTGTCCACTGTGGACGAGTTCGCGGAGCATCCGCTGCGGGGCCGGTGACAGGAAGCGCTCGGCCAGCTCGGGGCTGTTGACCTTGACGAAGAGGTTGGTGCGGCGCTGAATCCGGCCCTCGGGGTCGCGGATCAGGCCGACGGCCGAGCACCGCACCACGGCCGGGGTGAGCGCGCGGAACCCGGAGACCGACACGCACGGGACCCCGTTGGCCAGCAGCAGGTCCACCACCGCGTCCTCGTTCGCGGGATCGGCGGCCAGGTTCACGCCCCAGTTCGGCCGCCCCCCGACAGAGGCGGACAGCTCTTGCACCGCGCGCTCCACCGTGGACAGTGGGAGGCCCGCCGTTCCGAAGAAGCCCAGCAGCTCCGCGCGGGCCAGCGCGATCACCATCGACGTGGTGGCGACGCCGTGGCCCATCTCCCCCGCCGCGTAGGGGTAGCGCGTGCCGTGCGCGGTGCAGAAGGACCGGTCGCCCAGCCACTCCGGGTACAGCGGCGGCAGTGTCCCGACGACGACGCTGCCCGGCTTGACCTCGCCGACGACCAGGCCGATCTCGTCGTTGCCCGCGAGCACACCGGAGACCAGGTGCACGCGCTCGCGGATGCGGCGGGCGCACTCGGCGACGCTGTCGACGGAGAACGCGAGGACGCTCATGCCGCCGCCCACACCGGCGCGGTGGTCCGGACGCTCGGCGCCAGTTCGTCCAGCGCCGCCGCCCACAGGTGGTCCAGCCCGTCGGAGGCGGGCAGTGCCGAGTCGGTGACCACGCACAGGCTCGCGGTCTCGCCGTGGGTGCCGAGGAAGACGCCGATCGGCCGGTCGCGGTGCAACATGCCGATCGGGATGCTGCCGATGGCCTCCGCGCCGAAGAGGTCGACCTCGCGGGTCCACCTGCTGTTGCCCGCCATCAGGTCCACGTGCCAGCGCGAGAAGGTCAGCGCGCAGGTCAGCCGGACCAGCCAGGTGGGCAGCGAGCGCATGCCCCGGGTCGTGCCGATCACGTTCTTCTGCTCGATGCTGGAGGCGCGGACCCGGGCCAGCCGCTTCAGCGGGTCCGGCTCGTCGCAGGGCAGCTCCACCCGCAGCGGCACCGAGTGGTTGCCCAGCTCGTCCGGTCCCGGGCTGCTGCCCACGGTCATCGGCACCAGGGCCCACATCCGCTCGGGCACCGTCCGCCACGGCATGCCCGGCCACTCGCGCAGCATCCCGCTGAGCGCGGCCAGGTAGATCTCGTTCACCGTCACCCGGTGCAACCGCGCCGCGCGGTGCAGCCGCTCCGAACCGACCGTCGTCCACCACACCCGGCGCTCGCCGGTCAGGCCGCGCACCGAGAACGGCCGCGCGGACACCGGCCGGAAGCCGCGCAGGTATCGCGCGACACCGCTCAGCACCGAGCGCAGCACCCTGGGCCGGCCCGACCACGGCTTCGGCGGCTCGGACTCGGCGGCCTCGTCGTCGAGCAGCCGGTACAGCGCCTCCTCCGCCGACGCGCCGTCGAGCAGCGCGTGGTGCGGCTTGAACAGCACGGTGTACTCGCCGTCGCGGTAGCCGTGGATCAGCCAGAGCTGCCACAGCGGTTCGGTGCGGGCCAGCCGCTGCCCCAACACGTCCTCGACCACCGACCGCAGGCCGATGTCACCGGTCTCGCCGACCGTGGCGATCTCGCGCACGTGGTAGCTCAGGTCCAGCTCGTCACGGCGCTGCCAGTCCCGCCCGGCGCCGAGCGCGAGGGAGAGGTCGGGCACCCGGGCCACGCGGGCGGCGATGTACTCGCGCAGTTCCTCCACCGAGGGCGCGCGACCGGCGAAGCGCAGCAGTCCGCCCAGCTCCGCGCTGTTCGGGTGCCCGGCGTCGTAGTCGAGGTACACGCGGTCCAGCGGACCGAGCTTGCGCGGACCGGTGCCCACCGTGCGCACGCTGGCCAGCAGGTAGTCCAGGTCGATCGGGGTCTCCGCGCCGTGCGGCCCGAGCACGGACCTGGCGCGGGCGTCGTCGAAGGTCCTGCGGTGGCTCAGGTAGGGCTCCAGGCTGGAGACCTGGGTGACCCGCTCGACCGCGCGCATGCGGTGCGGCGGCTGCGGCACGAGCTTCACCCGCAGTGGGAAGTTCTTCTCCAGCACCGAGACCACGGCCTGCACCGGCACGTCGCTGCCGTGCACCACGTGGTAGGTCTGCACCACGCCGGGCGGGCCGTTCTCCGCGACCGAGTCGGCGATCGTCGCCATCGCCGCCGCCGCGTCGGCCACCGGGATGAAGTTCAGCCTCGCGTCCTCGTGGCCGACCAGCCGCACGGTCGGGCGCAGCCACCTCGGCAGCCGCAGCCAGCCCAGGCGCATCCGGCGCTGCTGGGCCTTGCCCGCGCGCACGAGGTCCAGCAACGGGTGCGACCACAGCTCACCGGGAGCGGGTTCGTCGGTGATCATCAGGCTCGGCCGGTGCACCACCACCGGGCGGAAGGTCTCCTCGGCCCAGGCGCGCACGGCGGTCTCGGCCTCGTGCTTGGAGCGCTCGTAGGCGTTCTCGAAGCCCGGCAGGTCGTCGAGCGCGCCCTCCTCGATCACCCCGTCACGCCGCGAGCCCGCCACGAAGGCGCTGCTCACGTAGTGCAGCAACGGTTTGCGGGGTGCCGCGTCAAGCAGGTCCAGCACCGTGCGCGTGGTCGTCACGTTGGCCAGCCGCAAAGCCTCGATGCCCGCGCTCGGATCGACGCCGCCCGCGCAGTGCCACAGCACCTCCAGCTCCGCCGCGAGCGCTTCGTAGTCCTCGTCGGAGAGGCCCATGCGGGGTTCGGTCAGCTCGACCTCGACCACGCGGACGCGGTCCGGAAGGGTGCTGATCACCGTGCGCGGGGTGCCCGAGAGCTCCAGGAACCGTCCGATGCGCTCCACGGCGTCCGGCGATCCCACGTGCGCCAGCACGAGCAGGTTCGTGTGTCGCTCCAGCAGCTCGCGAACGAGGCGCAGGCCCAGGAAGCCGGTCGCGCCGGTCACAGCGACAGTCACGGTGGCGGGACTCCTCACGCTGACGTGGTCGGGTGAATTCGGGGCCGTGGGATGGTCACACACCAGCGCACCGTGGTTGAAGATCCACTCCACGGGACACGCGATTGCCGACCCTTGTTCACTCGGCAGGGGAAAAGGCCCGCAACCATCAGCACGCAATGTGCACATTGCGCGCACGGCGGTCACCTGTTCGTGGACAGGCGTTCTCCCGGGCGCAGCAGCCCGTCCGGCCCTGTCGGCCGAGTCCTCACGCCTACCCGGACGTGCGCAAACGCAGCGGTACCGCCATACGGGTGAAGTGGCTCACCCCTGCGTTTTGGTGCCGCCGCGCACCTCGATCGAGGCCAGCAACTCCGCCGTCGCCTCGGCGACCGCGGCCACCGCCCGGTCGAACGCCTCGGCGTTGTGCGCGGCTGGTTTCCGGAAGCCGGAGATCTTGCGGACGTACTGCAACGCCGCCGCGTGCATGTCGATCTCGGTGACGTCGTCGGCGAAGGGCGGGCGAAGGGTCTTGATGCTTCTGCACATGCTCAGCTGTGTAGCACGCCACCCCGACAACGACCGGGCGGACGAACTTCACCGGGGTCCACGTCGTCAGCGCAGTCCCGGCAAGGCGGCTGCTCCCGGGCTCACCGGCGGGGTGCTCACCGGTCTCCCGGTGCAGACGCACGACGTGCGCGACTTCCACGAACTCGTGTCGCAGCCGATCGGCCGGTGCCACCGCCGCTCGCGGAAGCACCGGCCCCGGTCAGCCGTTCTTGATCAGGTAGCGGTTGCTGATGGCCTTCCAGCACGAACGGCCGTCGAGCTCGGCGAAGGCCTTGCCGGACCTCTCGTGCCACACGACGCCCTCGGCCTTCCGGCTCGGCGAGACCACCGACGCCATGCCGTCGACCTGCTCGACGGCCTCCTGCACCGAACCCGGGACGTCCCAGTCCAGCACCGGAGCGCTGAGCGCCGCCAAGCGCTCCGGCCACTCGGCACGGGGGATCGCCGTCCCGCCGCGGAAGACCCCGAACACCGCCAGCTCGACGCCCTTGACGCGCAAGGGGTTCGCCTGGATTCCCTCGCCGTACAGCTCACCCTGGACGATCGTGCCCGCGGGCAGGCTCGCGAGGTCGTACCGCTGCGCGATCTTCATCCCCGTCAGCTCGGGCTTCGGCTCCAACTCCCAGTTGCGCGAGCAGATCCGGATCGGGTCCTGCTCGTCACCGGTGACGATGTAGGTGACGCTGGAGCCGTCGATCTTCTCCGTCGCGAACCACGACCCCTCGGCCAGCAGCCGCTCGTAGACCTCGGTCAGGTTCTGCACGCGCTCGGCGTCGGTCTTCTTCACCAGGTGCCCCGGGAACGCGCCCCTGACCTGCCCGGACAGGCTCGTCGGGATCGGCGGCTCGTACTTCACCACATCCAGCGCCTCAGCGAGCCCGCCGCTGTCGACCCCGGCCAGATCGGGAAAGGCCGCCAAGGGCAGCACGAGGCCCTGCGAGTACTGCCCGCGCAGCTTCGCCGTCTTCAGCACGTGCACCTTGGCACCGTCAGCCAGCGTTTTGGCGCCACGCGGTTCGAGAAACGCGAACCGTTCGTCGGAAAGCGGCAAGGCGGAGTCGATCTCGAAGTAGACGACCTCGTCGCCCACCGCCATTTCGCCCTTCTTCACGACCACGTCCCAGCCGCGCACCCGCGCTCGCTCGATCGCGTCCGCGCCCTCGATCGGCCCGATCTCGGCGATGACCTCCGCCGACACCAGTCTTCGCGTCCCACCACCAGCCTGCGTCATCCCCACCATCTCCATTCGCTCCACTCAGCGGATTCGCGTCGACAACGACCCGCCGACCTTGTTCACACCGCCACTCATCATGAAGATCACGCACCACCCCGGCAACGCAGTTTCACCCCCCGGGCGGATTCCTTCTCACCCCCGCACTTCCCGTAACCACAACGCGAAATGCAGCGCTGACGAAGCGCGGCCGCAACGTCTCTGCGCGCGCCAAAAACCCGTTTCGTACTCCTAGCGGGAAAAAGAGCGCTCCCAGCAACTGCTTTGAGTACGAAACGGGAAAGGTTTAGACCACTCCGGGGCGCGATGAGGCGAGCGGGAGGGTGGAGTGCACAAGTCGGAGGGTAGGTGATGTGGGGCGTGGTGGCCGCTGGGACGAAGGGCTGGGCGGCGGCGTGCTCGCGAGGACTAAGAGCGGTCGCCGTTGGCGCTGTCGCCGGGGGCGAGGGAGTCCTGGAGGATCGCGTTGAGCTCGCGCGCGGCGCTGATGGCGCCTTCGAGGTCCGCCTGGTCGACGGGACGGCTGTGCGCGACGCTGTTGCGGACGGCGCGGACGGTCTGGATCTCGTCATCGAACACCCGCGCGAAGTGGCCGACCGTGCCGGGGGCGTTGTCCGGCCTGGTGAGGGCGGGGCCGAGCCGGGACCGCAGCCGCTCCCACTCGAAGATCAGCGTGGTCACGCCCGTGGCGTAGTCCTTCGGCGGCGGCGTGGACAACAGCTGGCGGCGCGGCTCCTGCGTGACGAAATCGCGCTTGCCGTCGATCTGCGCGGGCAGCTGGGCAGCCGGGACGTTGGTGTAGAAGTTCGTCGTGACGCTCTGCGAGGTCTGCACGGCGACAGCGGCCTCCAGCTTGGAGTTCGTCGCCTCGATCTCCTTCTTCTGCGCCGCGACCTCGCGCTTGAGCGTCAGCAGGTTCGCCACGCTCAGCTCACTGAGGTCGGGCAGCAGCAACAGCAGTGCGAGCAACACGGGCGGCAACAGATCCGTTGCGCCCCAAGGGTTGCACGTGTCCAGGCCGATGAACGGGGTGCCGCCGGTGCTCACGCGGCAGATCTGCGTGAGCTCCCACCAGTAGCTGCTGACGGCCGCCGCGACGGCGGCGAGCACGATGAGAACGGCCAGTGTTCGACGGATGCCAGTGACCACGCGCGCCACATCCTCGGTCCGGAGTTGGTGACACCCGGGGTATCGCCGGTCCGGGGCCGCGGCGTGACGGCGGTGATCCTTCCGCTACCGAACCGCGTTCAGCCCGGCACGTGCGCGTCGCGCCAGGCCCGCACGACGTCCCCGTTCTCGGTGAGGTCGTAGGGCGCGGAGGCGTCCAGCTCGGCGAAGACGATCACCTTGCCGGTCGTCGGGTCCACGCTGAACTCGAACCACTCCGGCGCCGGGCAGAACTCGTCGGGCGCGTCGGGGTTGTGCGCGAGGGGGAAACCGGCGAACACCAGCTCCTCGAACAGGGTGCCCGCCGGCCACTGCCGCACGGTCTGCCCGTCCCAGGTCTGCTGCGTCACGTCGCCGACCGTCACCAGGAAGTGCTCCCACACCAGATGGTCCACCCCCGCATTATCCCCGAGCCACCGACACCAACGCGAAAGGCGCTCGGGAGAGACGTCCTGTGACCGAACCGTGGCCGGGCCACGACCCCCGGCCAGCATGCTGGCGGAATGGCGATCGGGCTGAAGGCCGTGCGGCAGCGGGTCGGGGCGAGCGTCTTCGAGCGCGTCGCAGGTCCGGACGGTCCCGCCAACCGCGACCGCATCGACGCCACCCCGGGCCCGAGGTGGTTCGCCGAGGACAGCGCGATCCGGCGGGTGCACTCCGACGCGTCGATGTTCGTCGGCGGGCTGCGCGCGCTGCTGTTGCAGTCCTTGCACCCGTTGGCGATGGCGGCGGTCGCGGGGCACTCCGGCTACCGCTCCGACCCGTGGGGCAGGTTGCAGCGCACGAGCACCTTCCTCGCCATGACGACCTTCGGCACCGCCCAGCACGCCGAGGAGGCGATCGCGCACGTCCGCGCCGTGCACGAGCGCATCCGGGGCACCGCGCCGGACGGCCGCCGGTACCGGGCGAGCGACCCGCGCCTGCTCGGCTGGGTGCACGCGGCGGAGGTCGACAGCTTCCTCCGCTGCTACCAGCGCTACGGCCCGAAGCCGCTCAGCCCTGAGGACGCCGACTCCTACGTCGCCGACACCTCGCGGATCGCCTCAGGGCTCGGCGTCCTCGACCCGCCGCGCTCCGTGGCCGAGCTGGCGGCCGTGCTCGACGACTACCGTCCCGAGCTGCGCGGCACGGCGCAGGCCCGGGACACCGCGCGTTTCCTCCTCTTCAAACCTCCCCTGCCGTTGCTGGCACGAGCCCCATACACCGCTCTGGCCTCAGCAGCCGTGGCCGCGCTGCCGTCCTGGACGCGGTGGCCGTTACGGCTGCCGTACTTCCCGCCCGTCGAGCGCACAGCCGTGCAGCTCGCGGGCCACGGCATCGTCGGTCTGCTCCGCTGGGCCATGACCTAGCGGCACTCGTAGAGGGTGCTCGTGGTGCCGCCGTAGTCCTCGCGCGGCACCACCGAACAGTTGGCGCGCACCCACTCCATGCGCGCGGTGGCCTGGCCACCGCGCGCTGGCATGGGGCTGCCGAGCACGAAGCGCAGCTCGCCGCGCCGCACCCAGTCGGCCAGCTCAGCGGTGGTCGGCGCGGGGTCGACCCCCATGAAACCGCCGAGGCCGATGACCACCCGCGAGCTGTTGAGCACGAAGTTCGACGCTATGATCGCCCCGCCGTCCACCGCGAGGCTGATCCGCGCGCCGCCGGAGCGCGCGGTGGCGTGGTCGAGAACCTTGCGCTGCTCCTCGGTGAGATCGCCCTTGTTGGTCCAGTCGCCGCCGCCCGCCTCCGGCCGCATCAGCTCGTGGAGGTCCACAGTGGACGGCGGACCGGCCGAGGGCAGGCTGGCGTTGGCCGGGGGCGGGCCGAACGCCGCCGACACCGACCACACGGCGGGCACGAGCAGCAACGCCGTGACACCGACGAGGGCGGTGGCTCGCTTGCCGATGAAGAACGTCGCGACGGCCAGCACAGCAGCCACGGGGCCGACCCACGCGTTCCACTCCGGAGTGCGGTACACGACCACGAGCGCCCACGCTGCGGTGATCGCGGCGAGCACTGGGATTCCGAAGCGGAAGCGTTGGGCAGCAACGACTCCAGCGCCGATCAGGGCAGCGATCGGCGGAGCCAGCGCGGTCGTGTAGTAAGCGTGGAAGATCCCTCCGGCGAGGCTGAAGACCAGGCCGTTGACCAGCAGCCAACCGCCCCAGAGCACCCAGCCCGCGCGCTGGTGCGCCGGGAGCTTCAGGCGCGCTGCGACAACACCGACGACAACACCGACGAGGATGACCAGAGCGGCCGGGAGCAGCCAGCTGATCTGGCCGCCCATCGGCTCGTTGAACAGGCGGCCGAGGCCGGGGTCACCGCCCATCATCACGTTGCGCAGCGCCTGCGGCATCTCCCCTGAGCCGGGGAAACCCTCGGGGGCGCTTGAGCCCGTGCCGAGGATGCGCGCCAAGCCGTTGTAGCCGATCACCAGGTCCAACGCGGTGCCGTCGGTGCTCCCGCCGATGTAGGGCTTCTCGCCCGGCCACAGGTCGACCAGCGCCACCCACCACAACGAGCTGGCCAGCAGCACGCCACCCGCCCCCAACGTGTCGGTGATCCGCCTGCGCCACGGCGCCGTCGACCCGGCGAGGTAGGCCGCGACCAGCGCGGGGAGGACGATCCACGCCGCCAGCATCTTGGTGTTGAACCCGCAGCCCACCAGGAAAGCGGCCAGCAGCAACCACTTCGTCGCCGAGCCCGCGCCGATCTCCGGCTGGAACGCGCGCGTGACGGCGTAGGCCGCTCCGACGAGGAAAAGCACGAGCAGCGTGTCGGGGTTGTTGTCGCGGTTGATCACCACGGTGATCGGCGTCAGCGCGAGCACGAGCGCGGCCAGCAGCGCGGCGTTCTCCCCCGCCCAGATCCGCACGGTCCGGTGCAGCAGGAACACCGCGGTCACGCCGAAGATCGCCTGTGGCAGCAGCACCGACCACCCGTGGAAGCCGAAGATCCACGTCGAGATCACCTGCGGCCACAGCGCGAACGGCGGCTTGTCCACGGTGACCACCCCGGCCTGGTCGAAGGCGCCGAAGAGGAAGCTGACGAAGCCGCTGGACATCGATCTCGTGGCGGCCGTGTAGTAGCTGTTGCCCCATCCCCACGCCCACAGCCCCCACGCGTGGAGCACGGCAGCGAGTACCAGAACGAACTGAAGCCGGTACCTCATCGAACGGAGTCCCTTCCACGGCCGGGCCGGAAGACCCAGTTCCGGTAGAGCACGAACCGCAGCAGCGTCGCCGCGGCGTTGGCCAGGCAGAGCACGAGCAGCTCGACCGCGGTGCCTCCGCCGAGCGCGAGCTTCTCCAGCAGCCACAACGATCCTGACGTCAGTCCGAGCCCGAGCGCGAAGACCACCAGGCCCTCGAACTGCGCGCGCATCCGCCCTTCCTGACCGCGGACGCCGAAGGTGAAGAGGCGGTTCGCCGCGGTGTTGCCGACCGCGCACAGCAGCAACGACACCGCGTTCGCGGAGAACGCGCCCGTCACGGGCCGCAGCAAGGCGTAGAGGACCAGATAGACCACTGTGGACACAACACCGACGGCCGCGAAGCGCAGCAGCTGCGCGCTCATTCCCTTCGGCACTCCGGGATGCTCGTCGGCGAGCGCTGAGCGCAGCGTGGTCGGCAGCCGAGCCCGCATCGTCGCCGACGCCAGCGTCCTGGTCAGCCTGGCGACTCCGCGCAGGTCCGCGATGGCCGTCGCGAGCACGTCGACCCTGCTGTCGGGATCGTCCACCCAGTCCACCGGAACCTCGTGGATGCGCAGCCCGGAGCGCTCGGCGAGCACGAGCAGTTCGGTGTCGAAGAACCAGCCGGTGTCCTCCACCAACGGCAGCAGGCGCTCGGCGACGTCCTTGCGCACCGCCTTGAACCCGCACTGCGCGTCGGAGAACCGCGCTCGCAGGGTCCCGCGCAGGATCAGGTTGTAGCACCGGGAGATGAACTCGCGCTTCGGTCCGCGCACCACCCGCGCGCCGCGCGCCAGGCGGGAGCCGATCGCCACGTCGGAGTGCCCCGACACCAACGGCGCGATCAGCGGGAGCAGCGCGGCGAGGTCGGTGGAGAGGTCGACGTCCATGTACGCCAACACTTCCGCGTCGCTGCTCGTCCACACCGCGTTCAGCGCGCGCCCGCGTCCCTTGGCGTCCAAGCGCACCGCGCTGACCCCGGGCAGCTCTTCGACCAGCTGCCCGGCGAGCGCCCAGGTGCCGTCCGTGCTGGCGTTGTCGGCGATGGTGATCCGCCAGCCGAACGGGAACGCCTCGCCCAGGAACGCGTGCAGCCCGCGCACGCTCGGACCGAGGTCCTGCTCCTCGTTGTGCACGGGCACGACGACGTCGACGGTGGGCGGCGGTGCCGTCCGGACCGGGCCGAGCCGCTCGGCGATCTCCCCGGCCGGAGCCTGTGTGCAAGTCATGATCGTCACGGTCGCGGTGGATCATCAACCGTTCCTGGGGCGGATCTGGGAGCAGCCTGGGAAATCAGGGTTCACCGGAAAGGACCAGGCGGAAGGTCGCTCCCCCGCCCGGCGTGTCCAGCACGCCGATCCGCCCGCCGTGCGCTCGCACCACGGCCACGACGATGGACAGCCCGAGCCCCGCGCCGCCGCTGTCGCGCTCCCGACCGGCAGCGACCCGGAAGAACCGGTCGAACACCTGCTCACGGTGCTCGACGGCGATGCCGGCCCCGTGGTCCACGACATCGATCACGACCTCATCACCCGAACGCGTTAGCACGACCTCGACCGGAGTTCCCGGCGGCGTGTGGGTGACGGCGTTGCGCAGCAGGTTGGCCAGCACCTGGCGCAGCTGGTCGGCGTCGGCGTCGACCAGCACGGACGCCTCCCCCGGTCCGGTGATCACCCGGTCCGGCTCGTGCACGACCGCGTCGAGCACCGCGTCCCGGCACAGCGCGGCCACGTCGACCTCGGCGCGCCTCGGCGGCCGTCCCTCGTCGAGCCGGGCCAGCACCAGCAGGTCCTCCACCAGGCGGGCCATCCGCTCGGACTCGCCCTCGATGCGGCGCATCACCGTGCGCAGGTCCTCCGGGTCGGCAGCGGCGCCTCGGTGGAACATCTGCGCGTAGCCCAGGATCGAGGTCAGCGGAGTGCGCAGCTCGTGGCTGGCGTCGGCGACGAAGGTGCGCAGCCGCTGCTCGGAGCGCGACCGCTGCGCGAAGGCGTCCTCGATCCGGCCGAGCATGGTGTTCAGCGCGAGACCGAGCCTGCCGACCTCGGTGGTCCTGTCGACGTAGGCGATGCGCCGGTGGTACTCGCCGGAAGCGATGGCGGTCGCGGTGGCCTCCATCTCGTCCAGTGGCCGCAAACCCATGCGCACCAAGGACAACGCGAAGACCAACAACGCGAGCAGCACCGCTGCGGTGATCACCACGACGAGCACGAACAGCCGGTCCAGCGTCGCGTCGACCTCGGTCAGCGGCATCGCGACGTACAGCGTGCCTTCCAGTCCCTGCAACGCCTCGTAGGCGGCGATCCGGTACCGCACGCCCGCGTGGCCCTCGACAGACTTCGCGTGCCCGACCGCAGGGAGTTCCGCGAGCACCGGCTTGTCCACAGTGGACACTCCGGTGCCGAAGCGCGTCTCCGGCCCGAACCGGCCGTCCGGGGCGCGCAGCACGCCGTAGACGTTGACCAGGGTGTGCTGCACCCCGCGCGGCGGCTCCTTGATCGGCTCGCCCGCGAGCTTCGCCCCGATCGGCAGGCGCACGAGGTTCAGCTGCTCGTCGGTGCGCTGCAACAGGAACGAGCGCATCGAGGTGAAGACCAGCGCCGCGACGGCGGTGAGGGCGACGGCCGAGAGCAGCACCGTCACCAACACCATCCTGCGGCGCAGTCCCGTCACCTGGGCAACCGCATCACGTACCCGACCCCGCGCACGGTGTGGATCAGCCGCGGCCCGTCGTCGAGCTTGCGCCGCAGGTAGGACACGTAGGTCTCCAGGTTTCCAGCCTCCCCGGCGAAGTCCTGGCCCCACACGTGGTCCAGCAGCTGCTGCCGGGTCAGCACGACGCGCGCGTTCACCACGAAGTAGTGCAGCAACCGGTACTCGGTGTCGGTCAGCTCGACGAACCGTCCCGCGCGGTGCACCTCACGGGTGCGCGGATCGATCTCCACGTCCGCGAACACCAGCCGCTCGACCGCTCCGGCCGAGCCCGCGCGCCGCAGCACCGCGCGGACCCGCGCGACCAGCTCCCCCACCGAGAACGGCTTGGTGAGGTAGTCGTCCCCGCCGAGGGTGAGGCCGCGGATCTTGTCCTCGTCGGAGTCGCGCGCCGTCAGGAACAGCACCGGGACCCCGCCCTGCCGCGCGTGCAGCTTCGGCGCGAGCGAGAACCCGTCGCCGTCGGGCAGCATCACGTCGAGCACCACCACGTGCGGGGTGAACCGGTCGGCCACGGTCAGCGCCTCGGCGACGCTGGCCGCGCAGACGACGTCGAAGCCCTCGTAGCGCAACGCCATCGACACGAGCTCGGTGATCGCCTGTTCGTCGTCAACGACGAGAACCCGGGTGGCCGGTCGAGCTGTTCCGATCATGCTCACGCATCCTTCCCGGCAATGCTGGGAGAACGCTGGGAACCCGCTGAGCAGCCCGAAAGCTCTACCCGGCCGCGGACTCCTCCTCGGCGAGGCGCTGCGCGGCGCTCTGCGTCTTGAGCGGGATCTGCTTGATGAACAGCGTGGTCACCAGCGCGAGCACCGCCAGGGGCACGCCGATCAGGAACAGCTCGCTGGTGGCGATGCCGTAGGCGTCGCGCACCACGGCCACGACCGGCTCCGGCAGCAGCGCGAGGTTCGGCACCGCGCCGTGCGACTCCCCGACCGGGACCACCACGCCCGCGGCGGCCAGGCCCTCGGCGGTGAGGGTGCCGACCCGGCTGGCCAGGACGGCGCCGAGCACGCTGACGCCGATCGAGCCGCCGAGGCTGCGGAAGAAGGAGATCGACGAGGTCGCCGCGCCGAGGTCCTTGGGCGGGACGTCGTTCTGCGCCACCAGCACCAGGTTCTGCATGAGCAGACCGACGCCGAGGCCCAGCACCGCCATGTAGCAGCCCAGCAGCACCACGGAGGTGGTGGCGCTGATCGTGCCGAGCAGGGCGAGCCCGCCGCTGAGCAGCACACCGCCGATCAGCAGGTGCGACTTCCACTTGCCGGTGCGGCTGATCAGCTGCCCGGACACCGTCGACGAGATCAGCATCGCGAAGATCATCGGCAGGCTCAGCAGCCCGGCCTGCGTCGGCGTCTTGCCCAGCGAGAGCTGGAAGTACTGGGACAGGAACACCGTGCCGCCGAACATCGCGACACCGACCAGGAAGCTGGCGATGATCGACAGCGTCACCGTGCGGTTGCGGAACAGGCTCAGCGGCAGCACCGGCTCGGACACCCGGGACTCCACGAACAGCGCCGCGACCAGGATCAGCACACCACCACCGACG
The DNA here is from genome assembly GCF_002155965.1 of Allokutzneria sp. NRRL B-24872. Lineage (GTDB taxonomy): Bacteria > Actinomycetota > Actinomycetes > Mycobacteriales > Pseudonocardiaceae > Allokutzneria. Next base: position 3,959 of record NZ_MUMH01000024.1, on the reverse strand, counting down.
AGCAGCGCCGTCCACCACGACCCCCACGGGAACTGGTTGCCGGCCAACGAGGACCACACCAGCAGCGTGGAGACACCGGTCATCAGCAGCGCGGCGCCGAGGTAGTCGACCTTCACGTCCTTGCGCGTGGTCGGCAGGCTCAGCGTGCGCTGGAGCAGCACGATCGCGGCGGCGGTCAGCGGGACGCCGATGAAGAAGCACCAGCGCCAGCCCAGCCACGGGGTGTCCACCAGCACGCCGCCGATCAGCGGACCGGCGACGGTGCCGACCGCGAAGACCGCGCCCAGGACGCCGGAGTAGCGGCCCAGTTCCCGGGGCGAGACGATCGTGGCCAGGATGACCGGGGCCAGAGCGGTGAGCCCGCCCGCCCCGATGCCCTGCACCACGCGGCTGACCAGCAGCACGTCGATGCCCTGGGACAGCCCCGCGACCATCGAGCCGATCAGGAACGAGCCGAGCGAGAGCTGCACGAGCAGCTTCTTGCTGTAGAGGTCGGAGAGCTTGCCCCACAACGGGACCGTGGCGGTCATCGCCAGCAGCTCGGTGGTGACCACCCAGGTGTAGGCCGACTGCGAGCCGCCGAGGTCGGAGATGATCCTCGGCAGCGCGTTTGCCACCACGGTGGAGGCCAGGATGGACACGAACATGCCCATCATCAGCCCGGACAGGGCCTGCAGGACCACGCGTCTGCTGGGGTCCTGGTGCTGCGGCGCTTCCGCCCGCGCAGCGGTTGTGCTCGTCATGAGTTTCCCCTCGTGGTGGTGCTCGCCGGGACAGGGAGCCCGGCGGCGAGTGCGGCGAAGGAGGCGCGGATCAGCTCGGCCACCGGCCGCCGTCCGCCCTCGTGGGCCCAGAGGCGGATCGCGGCCTTCAGCGCGGCACCGACGGCGCCGTGCAGCAGCGCGGGGTACAGGTCGGCGTCGGCGTCCACACCGACGCGGCGCGCGATCGCCTCGATCATCACCCGCTCGCTGCTGAGCTGGCCGGTGAGGACGCGAGCGGCCAGTGCGGGGTGCTTGTCGACGATGGCGAAGCGGGCCAGCCACTCCTCGCGGTTCTCGTCGATCAGCGCCACGTCCTCGGTGACCATCGCCAGGACGGCCTCCATCGGCCCCAGTTCCGGCGGCGCCTCCAGCAGCCGCAGCACGGCCTGTTCGGCGCGCTGCTCGGACTCCGGGTAGGCGATGAGGACCGCGTCCTCCTTGGTGGCGAAGTAGTTGAAGAACGTCCTCGGCGAGACCCCGGCCTCCGCGCTGATGTCCTCGGCGGTGACGTGCTCCAGCCCGCGCTCGCCGACCAACCGCAGCGCGGCCATGGTCAGCGCGCGGTGCGTCTCCAGCTTCTTGCGCGCGCGCAGCCCGAGGGCCTGCGCGGGGATCTGGTCGGTCGACGGCATGCGCCCACGCTAGCAAAAATCTTGCAGTTTCTGCACAGTTGCAGTCTCTGCACGTTTTGTGAGGCCGCGCACAGGGCCCGGACATGAGGAAAGGGCACCACCGCGCGGCCCGCGGTGGTGCCCTTCGCCGGGGAACTCTGGTTGTTCCCCTAGTTCTTGGAGGCCCTAGTTCTTGGAAGCCTCGTAGGCCTGGATGACGTTGCTCGGGATGCGGCCCCGGTCGGAGACCTCGTGCCCGTTGGCCTTGGCCCAGTCGCGGATCGCGCGGGTCTCGTCCTTGCTGCGGGCGGAGCCGGTCTTGCCGGGGGCGGTGCCCCGCTTGGCCCGGCCACCGACGCGGCGCGCGGCCTCGACGTACTGCGCGAAGGTGTCGCGCAGCTTCGCCGAGTTCTCGTCGTTGAGGTCGATCTCGTAAGCGACGCCGTCAATAGCGAACTCGACGCGCGAGATGTCCTCACTACTGGTTCCGTCCAGGTCATCAATGAGCTGGACGATGGTGAGCTGAGCCATGATGTACCCCCATGAAGGTGTGGTCAGGTCGGGTTTGGCCGGTTTTGTCGCCCCGTTGGGCGCGACAGTAGCAAATAACCCACCGGGGGTTCGACATAGCCCGTCCCACTTTTGCGTCGCGCGCAACGGTCACATTCACCGTCGGCGAACGGCTTGACGCGCTCAACACCGTGGTCACGAGGCCGGGCAAGCCCACGGAGCCGGTCCTGGTCGAAATGTGGAGGAAATCCCTCAAATGATTAGTCCGACCGGCGTGGCGCGGGGCGACCTGGGCTCACGTTATGGCACCTTGTCGCGATTGCGGACCGGGCCCGCAATCGCAACAGCGCGCCATAACGGCTCAGCCGAAGAACCTGCGCAGTTCGTCCAGGACGGCGCGCGGCTGTTCCTCCGCGAGGTAGTGCCCGGTGCCCGCCACCGCGACCACCCGGAAGTTCGTCGCCTGTTTCGGCAGCACCGGGCTAAGGCCGTCGTAGCCCAGGCTGTCATTGGTCAGCCCGAGCACCGGGATCGTCACCCTCGCATAGTTCTTCGCATCCGCGATGTCCTGGTTGAACGTCTGGTACCAGCCGTTTCCGCCGCGGATCGCATCCGGTGAGTCATAGGCCCGCGCGAACACCTGCCGGGCCTTCTCCTCGACGCTCGCCTGGTCCTTCAGCATTCTGCCGAGCATCCAGTCCAGCATCACCCGCGAACGCCCGGCCACCAGCCGCTCCGGCAATCCCTGCACCTGGTTGAAGGCGAACCACCACAGGTGCGGCGAGCCCTTCGGGTCGGGCAGCAGCGTCAGGTTCCGCAGGCTCTCGTCCGGGTGCGGCACGTCCAGCAGCGCCAGCCTGCGCACGTCCGCCGGGTGGTTCACGGCGACGCTGTGCGCCACCATCGCGCCGATGTCGTGGCCGGTGAGGTTGACCCGTCCGAGCCCGAGCTTCGCGATCAGCCCGTGGATGTCGGCGGCCATCGTCTTCTTGTCGTAGCCGGACTCCGGCTTGGCCGAGCCGCCCATGCCGCGCAGGTCCACCGCGATCACGCGGTAGCTCTTCGCCAGCTCGGGCATCACCTTGCGGTACTGCCACCACGTCTGCGGCCACCCGGGCAACAGAACCAGCGGCTCACCCCGCCCGCCCGCGACGTAGTGCAGCCGCGTGCCGTTGACCTCCGCGTGCGCGCTGCGGAAGTCCCCCGGCAGCGAGCGCGCGAGCGCCGCGTCGGAGAGCCCGTCGACCGGCGCCGCTCCCGTCGCGGCCAGCAGTGCGAGCGCGAGGACTCCCGCCTTGATGCGCAAGGACCAACCCATGCCCAGCTCCCTTTCTAGATCGACCGTTCCAGTAAAAGGGCAGCGCGATGCCACCCAGAAGTGAGGGGAGGTCTCAGCCGAGCAGCGCCAGCGCCTGGTCCAGCGCGTCCGTCAGCCGCCGGTCGTGCCCGGTCCGCGCGATCACCTGCAAGCCCTGGAGGAAGGTCACCAGGAACCGGGCGATGGCGCGCGGATCGCGGTCCTCGGCCAGCTCACCCTGGTTCTGCGCGCGGATCAACGCACCGGTCAGCGCCGTCTCCACCGCGTCGTGACTGGCGTCGACGCGGCGCGCGGCCTGTCGGTCGCGGGGCAGGCACTCCACCGCCGTGTTGGTGACCATGCAGCCCTTGCGCTCCTCGTCGGCGAGGGCGGACTCCGCGAAGGAGCGCATCACCTCGCGGACCGCGGGCAGGGCCGGTCCCGGCTTCGACAACGCCGCGAGCGCGGTGCCGTCCATGCTCTCGCAGTAGCGGTCCAGTGCGCTCAGGTAGAGCTCGTGCTTGCTCCCGAAGGTGGCGTAGATGCTGGCCCTGCCGATGCCGAGGTGGTCGACCAGGTCCTGCATCGACGTCGCTTCGTAGCCGCGCCGCCAGAACAGCTCCATCGCCGCGCGTAGCGCCACGTCGGGGTCGAACTCCTTGGTCCTGCCCATGCCGCAGACCGTAGCAACTCTGGAACGATCGGTCCAGTAACCCTCGGCGTCCCCGCCGACCGCCCCCAACGTCCCCTTCGGTGCGCCGTACTCCCTGAATGACT
>NZ_MUMH01000239.1 GCF_002155965.1 Allokutzneria sp. NRRL B-24872 | reverse complement strand
GCGCTCGCCGCGGTCGCGGTGACCGTGGCCAGCGCGCGCTCCAGTTCGGCTGCCTTGTCCCGGATCTGCTCCGCCGAAGCGATCAGTTCTGGTGTGCTCACAACGGCCTCCTCAGCAGCGGACCGGCCTCGTCGTCACCCTCGTCCTCCGCGCGCTCGATGCCCAGCGCCACCAGCTCTTCCTGCGCCGCTCGGTCGAGCACGCCGCTGACCGCGTGGTGCAACTGTCCACCCGCGACCCGTTCCGCTCGCCTGGCCAGCGCGAGGATCTCCCGCGCCAGCGCGTCGGTGTTCATCCGCAGCGCGGCGGGGCCGATGCGGACATCGCGCAGACCTCCGCCGGGTGTCACCTCCACCACGACCTCGCCGTCGCCGGAGGTCGCTCTGCCGATGACGGGTCCGACGCGAGCGAGGCGTTGCTCGGTGGCCTTGATGCCCGCTGCCGCGCGGGTGACGTCGTCCATGATCAGCTCGCTCTCAACCCGTCGGCCGGTAGAAGCCGACGAACGGCATGCCTGAGTTGGTCGTGCGCAGCGGCCGGATCTGCACCGGGTCCCCGGCCTCGACCATCTGTCCATCGCCGATGCACATCGCCACGTGGCCGCGCCACACCACGAGGTCGCCCGGCAGCAGCTGTCCCGGCGG
>NZ_MUMH01000238.1 GCF_002155965.1 Allokutzneria sp. NRRL B-24872 | reverse complement strand
GGGCGAGCGGGGGTGGGCGCGGTGAGCTCGGAGTAGAGGGTGTCGAAGGTGCCGATGGCCTGGTCCACGGTGAACAGCTCAAGGGCTCGTTGGCGGGCCGCCGCACCGAGCGAAGCGCGCTGCGACGGGGAGCGCAGCAGTGAGACGCACGCGGCGGCCATCGCGGCGGGGTCGCGCGGCGGGACGACGATCCCGGTGTCGCCCAGGGCTTCGGGCACTCCGCCGACGTCGGTACCGACGCAGGGGCGAGCGCACGTCATGGCTTCGATCAAGGTGTACGGGAAGCCCTCGGAGATGCTGGACAGCACGACCACGCTGCCCGCGAGGTAGGCGTCGCGGATGAACTCCACGCGTCCCTCGAAGTGCACGACCTCGGACAGGCCGAGTTCGACCACGAGCGCCTTGCAGCGGTCCACATAGGACTCACCGCCCTTGGGGACACCGCCGAAGATGCGGAGCACGGCCGCGGGGATCTCCTCGTGCACCAACGCGAACGACCTGATCAGCGTCTCCAGGTCCTTGATCGGGTCGAGCCGCCCGGCCCACGAGATCGTCGGCACCGAGGGCTCGCTCGACGCGGCGGGGAAGTCGGCGGGATCGACGCCGTTGTAGACGGTGCGGATCAGCGCGGGGTCGGCGCCGAGCCGTTCCTCCCACCGCTTGTTGTAGACGTTGCCCGGCGCGATGAGCCCGGCGCTGGTGTACGCCAACGAGCACAGCTGCCGCAGGAAAGCCAGGTGCAGCGCCTTGACGGGCCACCGGTACGGCGAACCGCGATAGCCGAGGTACCGCTCGCGCAGGTAGATCCCGTGCTCCGTCAACAACAACGGTGTGCCGTAGCGCCACTTCGCGGCGAGCGCGGGTAACACGGCCAAGCCGTTGGCGACGGAGTGCGAGACCGCCGTGCGCGGAACGGGAGCGCTCAGCGGGCGCAGCGAATGCTCAAGCAGGTCAACAGCCGTGACCGCGTCCGCGATCGTCGCCCGGGTGCCGGTCAAGCGGCGAGACCACACGGCGGTCAACGTCCGCACAGTGCTTTCCCTGCGCATCAAGGCCGTCAGCTCGCCGAGGTCGTGCAGCTCGTGCAGGACCTCGGCGAACCGTTGCTGATGCCCTTGACCCATCAGGCTTTCCGCCAGCTCGGCGAACAGCGCGGTGAAGTGGCGTTGGGCGGCTCTGCCGACGCGGCGGCTACGACTTCCGTTGCCCCACAACGGCACCAGGGTCAGCGAAGCGACGTTCTCCGGCAGTTCCCACGCCAGCGGCTCCGTGCCGGAGGCGACGAGGGCGACGACGTGGAAGCGGTGCCGGGAGAGGCCGCGGACGAGTTGGTCGCACCAGACGCTCACACCGCCGTAGCCGTGCGGGTAGGTGCCCTCGGTCATCAGCGAGACGTCCACGGCGGTCAGGAGGATGCCCAGGACCGCGGCAGGTCCAGGCGCAGCGTCCCTCCGGCGCGGTGGACGGCGGAGCGCTCGCCCGAGTACCGCGTCCCGAACTCCGGTGCCAACAGGCCCTCGTGGTCGGTGCCCTCCGGCGCGGTGATCGGCACCGGAACCCCCTTGGGCGCCTGGATGACCAGCTCGTCGCCCTGCACGTAGGCGGTCACCTGGGCCGAGCCCGCGCGCCACGCGGACTGGTCGGCGAGCACGTCGCCCGCCTCGGACATCCGGAGGTTCACCAGCGGCGTGTTGGTCGCGAACGCCGCCCGGTACGCGCCGAGGATGGCGTCCATCATCGGGTAGACGATGCGGTCCTCGGCCAGGTTGGACTGGTGGATGTAGTACGGGCGCGGGTCGTTGCCGGTCAGCGTCCGCATGGTGAACGCGACCTGCCCCGGCACGATGCGGTCCTGTAAACCGGTCACCGGGTGCACCGGCGTGACGCAGGTGCCGCTCGCCTCGCAGGCGCCGCTGCCGCCGTCGGCCCGAGATGTGTAGATCCAGTTGTACTCGTCGGCGGCCTCGGCTCGGGTTCCGTTGTTGTAGAACAGGTTCATCGGGTAGCGCGGCACGCCGCGCGACTGGCCAACGGCGCGGAGGTCGCGGTCCCGCGAGGCATCGAGGCCTACCCAGTCGACACCGGCCTTGCGTAGCGCGGAGGCGAAGTTCGGGTTGTCCGTGGGCATCTGCGGCTCAGCGCGCGTGCCGCCGTGCTCCCCGGAGACCAGCTCGGCGCGGTTGATCTTGAGTCCCTTGGCGTTCGCCCAGTCCCGGTTCCGGGTGATCTGGTCCAGGATCACCTGCTCCTCGACCCACTTGATCTGGCCGTTCTGGTCGGTCTGGCAGCGCCACGGCGACACCGAGAAGTCGCGGTGGCAGCCGAAGTACTCGTGCGAGTACGTGTGGTTGGCCCACCGGAAATCGTTGCGGTTGCGCACCATCCACGCGCTCAGCGGATCGGAGCCGTGCTCTGCGATCGCCCGGTCCGCGCCGGCGCCGTTGTAGTACATGTCGAAGATGAAGCCGCTCGTGCCCTGCCACCGCTTCGCCTGCTCGGCATCCGCCTGGGTCATCCGGATGTTGGGCAGCACAGGGCAGTTCAGCTCGCCGGAGGTGCAGTTCGCCGAGCTGTTCCACCGCGCGTCCGGCAGGAACACGTCGTCCACGTGCAGGCTCAGGTAGTTGCGGTGCAGCCCGAGGTGCACGCCCTTGGTCAGCCACGTGATCAGCCCGTGCGCCAGCAGCCGGAACTGCAACTGCTCGGCGTAGTAGGCGAAGCTGAGGCTCAGCTGCTCGCGCCGGTTGTCCTCGTGCACCGCCGCGAGCAGGCCCTGCGCGGCGCCGCTCGAGGACTTGCCGGTGAGGATCGGTGTGACCGAGGCGCCGGGCAGCGCTGCCGCGAGGTAGCCGTAGGACTCGTCGACGACCGGGCTGTTGTCGTCGAAGGCCACGGGCCCGCGCAGCTGCTTGAACGCGCCGGACAGCGCGGGCTGGCTCAGCTGCGAGACCGTGCCGTCGAGCGTGCCGGAGTAGGTCGGCGCGGCGAACCCGGTCGCCGCGGTCGGGTAGACGAAGGCGTTCAGCTGGCGGACGGAGTACCGGCGCTCGTAGTCGGCGAGCGCGGTCAGCTCGGCCGCCGCCAGCCGGTTCGGCGCCTCGTTGGGCAGCACGACGCCCTGGAACCGCGCGCGCTGGCCGTTCGGGTCGGCGAGGAACTGCGGGGTGATCACCGCGCGGCCCGGGTCGGCGAGGGAGAGCACCGTGCTGGGCACGCCCTCGGCGTCCAGCCGCTGCTTGATCGCGCCGACCGGCCCCTGGCCGTCGTCGACGACGAGGACCCGCAGATCGATCCGCGGGCCGGTGGTGGCGACGGCGCTGCCGGGAACGGCGGCCAGTGCCAACGCGGCGGCGAACACCGTTCCCAGGGCGTGCCGAATCGATCGGCGTGCGGTCACAGTCGTCCCCATTCGCTCAGCGCGGGCGCGCTCCGATTTCGGTCATGGCGAATTGCTCACAATGCAGGTGGTGTGAGCTGCGGACGAACATCCCCCCGATATCCGGCAGCGAGAGTTCGCTCGGCGGTGCGCGGCCGACAACGGCGCGGCGTACCCGCAGGGCGAAACGAGTGGAACGCTACAAGCGCGGGTGATGAGCCGAAAATAGTCCAGGCGGGTGACACCGAGAACGGTGTCACCCGCTCTTTGCTGCGGTTGGCCGAACGTGGTTGGCAACGATCGGTGAACTGATTGCCTCTGCAACTTGTCCGTTCCGTCAGGTGAACAGAACGAATACGGGAAAGCAATTCCTCCAAATGGCTCGTTCAGTTCACGTCAACGCTTTTCGGTCGGTCTCGAAGGTGGGCGGTATCTTTGTCGCTCACGGGTAACGAGAGGGGAACGATCATGGCAGGCGAGATCGGGACGGCCGCGCCGGGCGAGCTGGGGCGGCGGTGGGTCCCGGTGACCGCGCTGGTGCTGTCCGTGCTCGGGCTGCTGGTGTCGGCGTACATGACGCTGTCGCACTACACCGACCAGAAGGTCCTGGTGTGCTCGACCAACTCCGTGATCGACTGCGCCCGCGTCACCTCCAGCCCGCAGTCGGTGGTCTTCGGCATCCCCGTCGCCGTGCTCGGCCTCGCGTTCTTCGTCGGCGTGTGCGTGCTCAACCTGCCCGCGCTGTGGCGCTCGGCCAACCAGAAGATCCGCCTCGCGCGCTTCGCCAGCGTCGGTGTCGGCATCGTCTTCGTCGCCTACCTGGTCGCGGTGGAACTGCTGGTGCTGCACGTGATCTGCGAGTGGTGCACCGTCGTGCACGTCCTCACCATCGCGCTGTTCGTGGTCACCGTCCTCGGCGAGACCAGCCGCAGGCCCGCGGGGGTCGACGCCGCATGAGCGCGCTGAGCCCGGCCGTCCGCGAGTTCCTGGACCGCCCGAACTACGCGACGCTGTGCACCATCAACCCGGACGGCTCGCCCCAGGCGTCGATGATGTGGGTCGGCCGCGACGGCGACGACCTGCTGTTCTCCACGGTCGCTGGCCGCCGCAAGGAACGGAACATGCGCCGCGACCCTCGGGTGAGCGTCGTCGTCTCCGATCGCGCCGATCCTGAGATCTACGTGGAGGTCCGGGGCACCGCGACGATCATCGAGGAGGGCGGTCGCGCGCTGGACGACGCCCTGTCCTGGAAGTACGACGGCAAGGAGGCCGGCGCCGACGCGCCCGGAGCCGTCCGGGTGGTCGTTCGCCTCACGCCGACGAAGGTGCTCGGCCGCGTAGCGTGAGCCCGAGCAGCACCACACCGATCACCACGTAGCAGTTGCCCACGAGGTGATCCAGCGGTGTCCACCCCAGCTGCTCGGCGGCCGCGCGCGGCAGAAACCGATGCGGCCCAAGGACGAACGGGACGAGCGCGACCGCGAGCACCGCCCACAGCCAGCGATTTCCCAAGCGCCACAAGGTGATCACGACCGCGACGAGCGCGGGGGCGACCCACGACCAGTGGTGTCCCCATGACACCGGCGAGACCAGCAGTCCCGCCACCGCGATCACCAGGAGCGCTGGCACGTCCTCGTCCCGCGCGCGGAGCCGGTGCACGCTCAGCCACGCCACCGCGATCACCAGCACCACCGCGAGCAGCCACGCCCAGTCCGGAGCCGCCAAGCGGGCCAGCATGCCGCGCAGCGACTGGTTGTCGCCCCACGACGGCACAGTGATCCGATCCGGCCGGAACAGCACGTCCGTCCAGTAGCGGATCGAGTTGCCCGGCGTCACGGCCAAGGTCAGCAAGCCCGCTCCGACGAAGCCGCCCAGCGCCGTCAGGATCGGCCGCCATTGCCCGCGCACCAGGAAGAACAGCAGGAACGCCACCGGTGTCAGCTTCACCGCCGCCGCGATGCCGATCAACAGTCCGCGCGGCCACGGCGTGCGCGGCAGCAGGCAGTCCGCGACCACCAGCAGCATCAGCACCACGTTGATCTGGCCGAACAGGAAGTTCGTCATCAGCGGTTCGAGCAGCACGCTCGCCGCCGCGACCGCTCCGCCCACCGTCTGTGTCGCAGTCTGGGTCGACCCGCAGCGGCGCGCCACGATCACGCACGTCGCCGTCAGTGCCGCCGCGCTGATCACCGTCATCAGCACCGGCACGAAGGGCAACGGCAGCAACGCGAACAGGCTGAACGGCAGTGCCGCGAACGGCGGGTACACGAAGGGGAGGTTCGACGTGGTGCCCGGCAGGCTCGCGCCGTAGAGGTCGTGGCCGTGCAGCAGTGCTGCTCCGGCCGCGCGGTAGACCTCCAGGTCGATCGCTGAGCGCCCCCACGTCACCGCGAACGCCAGCAGGGCCGTGAGGCCGATCCACCTATGCACGCAGCCTCCTCGACATCAGGAACGCGGCCAGCACCGCGATCCCGGTGAAGACGTAGGCGTTGCCGATCACGTGCTCCGTGACCGTCCAGTGCGACTCGATGCCGCCGCCACGCCGAGCGAAGCGGTACAGGCCGAGCGCGAACGGCAGCAGCACCAACGCTCCCAGCGCGACCATGCCCCAATTTCGGCTCTGCCACGCGTAAATCGCCAGCCCCACGAAGGCCGGAGCCGCCCATGACCAGTGGTGCTCCCACGACACCGGCGAGGCCAGCAACGCGCCCGTCGCGACCACGAGCAGCGACAGAAGGGGTTTGTGCCGCAGCCGGTACGCGATGAACCACGTCACGGCGATCGTGAGCAGCACCAAGGCCAGCAGCAAGTGCTGCGTTCCCAAACGCGCCAGCATTCCGCCCAGCGACTGGTTGTCCCCGTACCGCACGTCGCCGATCCGATCAGTGCGGAACACCGTCGAGGTCCAGTACTGCACGGACGCGCTCGGCAGCACCAGGAACGCGACCGCGCTCGCCCCCAGGAACCCGCCGACCGCCGTGAAGATCGGCCGCCACTGGTTGCGCACCAGGAAGAACAGCACGAAGGCCACTGGAGTGAGCTTCACCGCCGCCGCGATGCCGATCAACAGGCCGCGCGGCCACGGCGTGCGCGGCAGCAGGCAGTCCGCGACGACCAGCAGCATCAGCACCAGGTTGATCTGGCCGAAGGTGATGTTGGCGCGCATCGGTTCCAGCAGCAAGCACACCACCGCGAGGCCCGCTCCGACCGGCAGCGCCTTGGCCAGCGGCACTGCTGTTCGCGCCGTCACCACGCACGCCCCGCACAGCGCCAGCGCGCCGATCACCGTCATCACCACCATCGAGCTCGGCCATCCCAGCAGGCCGAACGGCGCGAACAGCACCGCCGCGAACGGCGGGTAGGTGAACGGAAGATTCGGCAGAGCCGGTGTCGTGTAAGGAAAACCCGGGCCGTACAGGGGGAGTCCGCGCAGCACCGCGTCCCCGCCCGCGCGGTACACCTGAAGATCGACCAGCCCGTCCCCGGCCATCACCAGCAGCGCCACCACCACCGCGCACCCGACCGCCACCGCCGCCCAGACCTTGGCCCACCTCGGCACTCCCGCACGCTGCGGTACTCCGCCCGCTAGCACCGGCACTCCGCCCGCCTGCCCAGGCACCCCGCCGCCCGCCAACGGCCCGTTCAGTGCGTTGAACTCCCTGAACGGGTCGTTTGGTGCGCCAGAAGCCCTGAACGACCCGTTTGGTGCGTCTAAGGCCCTGAACGGGTCGTTTGGTGCGTCGGAGGACCCCAACGGCCCGTTCGGTGCGTCCGAGCTCCCGACTGGCCCGTTCGCTCCGCGGAACGTGCTGAATGACTCGTTCATGTGGTTGAGCGGACTGAACGAGTCATTCAGTCCGCTCAACCACCCCAATGAGTCATTCAGGGAGTTACCCCGGCGAGGACCGCGACGCGAGCCACGGCCGCGGCCTTGCGCACGGCGGCGGTCACGCATGGGAGAGATCCGCGGGACGCCGTCGTAGGCCGAAGACCACGCCCGCGATCACCACCGCGAACGCCGTGATCAGGTACGTGTTGCCGAGCAAGTGCTCCGGCCAGGTCCACGAGAGCTCCACGCCACCGCCGCGCCGGAGCAACAGGTGCGCGCCGACGAAGAACAACCCGAGCGGAGCGGCTGCCACCGCGATCAACGGCCAGGGCCGCGCGGAGCGCCGGATCGCGATCACGGTCCCCACGGCCGCCGGAGCGATCCACACCCAGTGGTGCGTCCACGACACCGGCGAACAGATCAGCCCGGCCGCCGCGACCACGAGCAACGCGGGCAGATCACGCCCGGAAGCACGCAGCCGCCAGCACGCGAACGCGGCGGCCACCACCACGACGGGCACGACGACGACCCACCACCGCGACGCCTCGGCCTCGCTCAGCCCGAACCGCACCAGGGCTCCGCGCAGCGACTGGTTGTCGGCGAAGGCCGCGCTGCCGATGCGCCCGGGCTCCAACAGCAAGGTCGTCCAGTACTTCAGCGAGTCCACCGGCGCGACCAGCCAGCCGACCGCGCCGGCAGCGACGAAACCGCCCAGTGCGGCCAAGATCGGCTTCCACTGCAACCGCACGAGGAAGAACAGCAGGAACGACGCCGGAGTCAGCTTGATCGCGGCGGCCACGCCGATCAGCAGTCCGCGCGGCCACGGCGTGCGCGGCAGCAGGCAGTCGGCCACCACGAGCAGCATGAGCACGAGGTTGATCTGGCCGTAGCCGAGGGTGGCGCGGATCGGCTCGGCCAGCACGCACACGGCGGCGAACGCGGCGCCGACCTGGACGGCGTTCGTCCAGTTCTGGTGGAAGCCGCGCGCGGTGATCGAGGCCGTGGCGATCAGCGCCGCGCTGCCGACGAGCAGCGTCGCCACCACCGCGGCCGACCAGGACAGCGTCGCCAGCGGCCCGAACAGCACCGCGGCGAAGGGCGGGTAGGTGAACGGGAGCCGGAACTTGGTGTCGGAGTACGGGAACGCGCCGGAGTAGAGGTCCAGTCCGCGCAGCATCGCGTCCCCGCCCTCGCGGTACACCCGGAGATCGATGAACGACACCCACGAGGTGACCAGCAGGGCCAAGCCGAAGGTCAGCGCGGCGAGGACGGCGATCCGGACGTGGGTCCTGCGGCTCGGCGCGACGGCCCCCGACGGGCTAGCACTCACGACGTCCCGATCCACTCCACCCACACCGTTCACCTGGACAGCTCAGCAGCGTACCGGGGAGCCTGCGGAGCCACCTCCGACGTCCGTCCCCGCAGCGCGAGCACGGCCAGCGCGGCGACCGCGGTCAGGAAGAACGCGTTGCCCAGGAACCACTCCCCGAGCGTCCACTCGCCGTTGACGGGGACATGGGCGTGCGGGCCGATGAAGAACACCGCCACGACCAGGGCCGGGACGGCCAGGCGCGAGCTCGGCGCGCGCAGCGCAGCCGCCGCCAGCGCGGTACCGGCCACCGCCACCCACACCCAGTGGTTGCTCCACGAGATCGGCGAGCACAGCAGCGTGGCGGTCGCGATCACCAGCATCGCCCCGACCTCGCGCCCCTCCGCGAGCAACCGCCGCACGGCGAGCCACATCGCCGCGAGCACCAGCACGACGCCGATGACCCAGATCGGGAAGCCCGCGTCCTTGTCCAGCCCGAAGCGCGCGAGCACGCCCCGGATCGACTGGTTGGTGACGAACCCGGCGCCGACCATCGTGTCGAGCTTGAACACCGTGGAAGTCCAGTACTGCAAGGAGTTCTCCGCGTCGAGCAGGAACCCGAGCACCACGCTGCCGACGAACGCCGACGAGGCGGTCAGCACGACGCGCCACCGCCCGGACGCCGCGAAGTACACGAGGAAGACCAGCGGCGTCAGCTTGATCCCGGCCGCGATGCCGATCAGCAGCCCGCGCGGCCACGGCGTGTGCTTCATCAGGCAGTCCAGCACCACCAAGGTCATCAGCAGCACGTTGATCTGCCCGAGGTCGATCGTGCTCCGCACCGGCTCGGCGAAGACCATCACCGCGGTCATCACGGCGCCGAGGCCGAGCGCAACGGCCTTGTCCACCCCGCAGCGGCGCGCCGTGACCACGCACGCCGCCATGAGCGCGAGCACCGTCACGACGGTCACCACGAAGCCCAGGGCCGCCAGCGGCAGCACCGTGAGCCCGCTGAAGAGCACGGCGGAGATCGGCGGGTAGATGAAGGGCAGCGGGAAGGCCAGCGGTCGCGGCGGGAACTCCGCGTCGAACAGGCCCCGCCCGGCCAGCCACGCCTCACCGCCCGCGCGGTAGACGTCCAGGTCGACGATCGGGGCGGTGGAAACCTGCCGCAGCGCGATGAAGAGCGCGACGGCGGTACCCACCACCGCGGCGGCTGGGTGTCTGAGCAGTCCTGCGAGCGTCGTCGTCACAAGAACAGGGACACCGGAGGACCGGGCGACGTTGTGCGGCTGGAGCCGAAACGAGAGTCTTCGAAACGGCGCAACACCAAGGGGTCCGTCGCGTCCACGCGTGCGAAGACGCGTGGACGCGAAGGCTATTCGCGCCAGGAGGTGTCGGACGCCACGACGGTCAGCCGCTGCGTCGCCCGGGTCAGCGCGACGTAGAGCGCGCGCAGGCCGGTGGCCGATTCGGCGATCAGCTCGGCGGGCTCGACCAGCACGACCGCGTCGTACTCCATGCCCTTCGCCTCCAGGCTGCCGACCGCCTGCACGCGCTCGCCGAGATCGGCCACCCAGGACGCCAGCTCCGCGCGCCGCCCCATCGTGCCGATCACGCCGACGGTGCCGTCGACCTGGTCCAGCAGCTCCTTCGCCGCCGCCGCCGTCTGGTCCGGGACGTCGGTCACCGGCACCGTGCGCAGCTCCGGCGCCAAGCCGGTGGAGCGCACCGCCGTCGGCAGGTCGTCCGGGTCGACGGCGTCGCGCACGACGTCCGCGGCCAGCTCGAAGATCTCCGAGCTGTTGCGGTAGTTGGTGCGCAAGGAGAAACGGCGCCTGCGCTTCACCTTGCCCAGCGCCCGCTCCTTGGCGTCGGCAGCCTCGGCCTCGTCCGGCCAAGAGCTCTGCACCGGGTCGCCGACGATGGTCCAGCTCGCGTACTTGCCGCGCCGGCCCAGCATCCGCCACTGCATCGGCGAGAGGTCCTGCGCCTCGTCCACGATCACGTGCGAGTAGTGCTCGTAGTGCTCGGCCCGCCCGGAGTGCTGCTGGCCCTGCTCGCGCTGGTGCCAGCTGGTCACCTCGTGCGCGATCATGTCGAACTCGTCCATCTCGTCGGAGCGGCGCCGCCTCGGCGGGTCCCCGAGCAGCACGCGCAGCTCGTCCAGCACGGCCGCGTCCGCCACCGACCACCCCGCGTCCTGCTCGGCCCAGGACGCCGCGACGCCCTCGACCTCCTCCGGGGTGAGGTTGCGCTTGGCCGCCCTGCGCAGCCGGTCGCGATCGCCGAGCCAGCCGAGCACCTGCGTCGGCAGCACCGTCGGCCACCACGCGGACACGAAGTCGATGAACTCGTTGCGGTCGGCGACATCGACCATGAAGTTCCTGCGGTTGGCCCTGTTGTCCGAGTACGAGGAAGCCTTCTGCCACAACGCTTCCAGCAGTGCGTCCGCCGCTGGCTTGCGCGCCTGGTTCGGCTGCACGCGGCGGCTGTGCACCGCCTTGCGGGCCTTGGCCAGCTCGTGCGCCTCCAGCTTCAGCACCTGGCCGCCGTAGACGATCCGCAGCTCCGTCGGCGCCCCGGGCGGTGCCTCCTTCATGATGTTGAGCAGCACCCTGCGCATGCGCAGCGAGCCCTTGGCCGCCGCGACCGCCGCCGTGTCCGTGCGCGTGGCCTTGACCCCGTCCAGCACCTCGCCGAGCGCGCGCAGCTCCACCGTGTCCTCGCCGAGCGAGGGCAGCACGCGCGAGATGTAGTTCATGAACACCGGCGACGGCCCGACCACGAGCACACCGCTGTTGAACCTGCGGCGGTTGCGGTACATCAGGTACGCGGCGCGGTGCAGCGCCACCGCCGTCTTGCCCGTGCCAGGTCCGCCGGTGATCTCGGTGATGCCCTCGGCGGGAGCGCGGATCGCGTCGTCCTGCTCGCGCTGGATCGTGCCGACGATGTCGCGCATCACCGGCCCGCGCGCTCGCGCCAGCGTCGCCATCAGCGCGCCGTCACCGACCACCGTCAGGCTCTCCGGCACCGCTTCCGGCGTCAGCAGCTCGTCGTCGACGTGCAGCACCTTGCCACCCGAGCAGCGGATCACCCTGCGCCGCACCACGTCCATCGGCTGCTCGGCCGTTGCCTGGTAGAAGGCCGCCGCCACCGGCGCGCGCCAGTCGATCACCATCGTGTCGAAGTCGGCGTCGCGCACCCCGAGCCTGCCGATGTAGAAGATCTCACCGCTGCTCTGGTCGAGCCGCCCGAAGACCAGGCCCTCGTACTCCGCCTCAAGGGACTTCAGCTGGCGCGTGGCGTGGTGCACCATCGCGTCCCGCTCGACCAGCGCCGCGGGCAGCCGCTCCAGCCCGCGTTCGTGGGCGGCGGCGATCATCGCCTTCGCCTCCTCGCGCATCACCAGCAAGCGCGCGTAGACCTTGTCGACGTACTGCTGTTCCGCCGCGATCTCCGCCTGCCTGATCGAGACTCCCTGCACGCACAGCTCCCCAAAGTTTCGTGAAGTCGAACAACTTTAGAGGTCTTCACGTCCACCCCGCGCGCCGCGCCCGCCAACCCTCCCGCCAGCCAAAATCCCCGCTCTCCACC
>NZ_MUMH01000237.1:372-682 GCF_002155965.1 Allokutzneria sp. NRRL B-24872 | reverse complement strand
CGGCTCGGCGAGCTGTTCGCCCAGCTGCGCAAGGACACCTACCGCGACGGGATCGGCACGTGGACCTCGGCGAGCGTCGTCGTCGAGTACCCGATCACCACCCACATCAACTACACCGTCGACGAGGACGTGCGCTGGCGGCAGCCACCGCACCGGATGGACTTGCTCGACGAGCTGGAGATGTTCCCGAGGTCCGCCGACAAGGTGCCCGCGTGGATGAAGGCGGTGCTGCCCAACGCTGAGCGGGTCGCCGAGGTCGCTCCGCTGTTCAGGCACGCGCGCGTCTTCGACCGCCGCGACGCCGACGGCC
>NZ_MUMH01000237.1:0-325 GCF_002155965.1 Allokutzneria sp. NRRL B-24872 | reverse complement strand
GGCGTCCACACCGACGGCAGGTGGATCTGGTCGGCGTCGGTGCCGCACTACCTGGCCAAGCACGGGGTCCCACTTGAGCCTGAGTTCCTCGCACACATCCGCGAGCACGGGTTCACCCTCCCCCAGCTCGACGCGGAGCGGGCCGGGGCCGCCTTCACCGCGCTGACCGGAGAAGTCTCGGTCACGAAGCCGAAAACTCCCGAGCTGACCGACCGCGACCGCCGAGTTCTCGCGCTCGTCGAGGAGCGGCTGAGCGAGCTCGGAGCGATCCCGGAGGCCTATCGGCTGCTCGGCTCCGCGGAGGGCGCGCTGTGCCTTGAGCGCG
>NZ_MUMH01000236.1 GCF_002155965.1 Allokutzneria sp. NRRL B-24872 | reverse complement strand
CGGCGGTAAGACCTGGCCGAAGTCGGTCGAGATCTCCACGGCGAAGGCGGCTTACTCCGACCTCGTGCAGACCGGTGATCGCGTCGGCCTGCTCTACGAGACCGGTGCGGCCGGGCCGTATGAGCGGATCGTCTTCCGTTCCATAGGGATCGGGAACCTGGGATGACCGGACTCTCGCGTCGCTCAGCGTTGCGCGGCGCTTTGGCCCTCGGGCTGCTCGCGGGGTGTTCGAAGCCCGGTGGTCTCGCTCGGCGGACTCCAGGACCGGGTCCGGCTCGGCTGACGTTCTGGGCGTGGGTGCCCGGGATCGAGAAGTGCGTGGCGCTGTGGAACTCCGAGAACCCCGACGTGCAGGTCACCCTCGTGCGCGTCCCGGCGGCGCGGAGCGGGGCCTACCCGAAGTTCTCGCGGCGGCCAGCCGTGGTTGTTGATGGAGCAGGCTCCGGGCGCGGTGAACTGGCGCGAGCGCAACGCCGCCAAGGAACCCGGGCAGATGCGGCTGTGGAGC
>NZ_MUMH01000235.1:14716-14841 GCF_002155965.1 Allokutzneria sp. NRRL B-24872 | reverse complement strand
GCCGCGCGGGCCGCCGTGTGCGTGACGGCCAGGCGCAGAATGCCGTAAGGCACCGACAGTCTCCGCACCGAGGCGCGAGTCCGGGCATGATCTAGGCATGACCTTGCAGCACCTGTGGCTCGCCG
>NZ_MUMH01000235.1:0-14659 GCF_002155965.1 Allokutzneria sp. NRRL B-24872 | reverse complement strand
GCAGCTCGTGCAGCTGCTCGCGAGGCACGACGGCACCGAGACCCCGGTGATCGTCCAGGTTTCCTTGCAGGACAACGTCATCCGCTGGACCGTGGACCGGGTCTCGTCGCCAGAACAGGCATGAGAGGCTTTCGGGGTGTCGACGCGCCGCAGTGAACGGGACGAGAACCGCAGGGTCTACGGGCAGAACTTCCTCCGTGACCCCAAGTCGCTGCGGCGCATGGTCGAGGTCGCTCGCGTCGGCCGGGAGGACCTCGTATTCGAGGTCGGCGCGGGCGAGGGCGTGCTGACCGAGGTCCTCGCCGAGCGCGCGCGCTACGTCGTCACCCACGAGGTGGACCCGCACCTCGCGCGGGACCTGGAGCCGAAGCTGCGCCGGTGGGACAACGTCGAGCTGGACTTCGGCGACTTCCTGCGCGTGCTGCCCGCCGCCGAGCCGTTCAAGGTGGTCGCCAACATCCCGTACGCGATCACCTCCGCGATCGTCGACTGGTGCCTGGACGCGCGGTACCTGACCTCGGCGACGCTGATGACGCAGCTGGAGTACGCGCGCAAGCGCAGCGGCTGGTACGGCAGGTGGAGCCAGCGGACCGTGGAGACGTGGCCGCTGTTCTCGTGGGAGCTGTGCGGCAAGATCCCGCGCGAGCACTTCCGCCCGATCCCCAAGGTCGACTCCGGCATCCTGCACATCGCCCGCAGGGAGAAGCCGCTGCTGCACCCGAAGGAGCTGCGCGACTACGAGAAGCTGGTCGCGCTCGGCTTCACCGGCATCGGCGGCAACCTGCGCGCGTCGCTGTCCAAGATGTACACGCCGAAGCGGGTCTCGAAGGCGTTCGAGGACGTTGGCCTGCGCCAGGACACCGTCGTCGCCTTCGCCCACCCGGACGTGTGGGTCGACCTCTACCGCGCGCTCAACCCCAGCCGCCGCTAGAGCACGCGCACCTGGATCTCCAGAACCACCAACCTGTTCCCCTCGTGGCGGATCACGTAGGTGGCGACGACTCCTGAGCCCGCGGCCTCGAAGCGGCGGTGGCTGCCGCAGGAGATGTTGGACGCGAAGGCGGCCCGTCGTCGGAGGGTCTCCTGGATCTCCGCCCGCACCGCTGAGCTGACGGAGCTGAGCACCTTCCGCGCGGCGGGCAGGTACTCCACGCTGCAACTACTCATCGACCCACACCGCCTCTCGACCGCCGAAGAAGACGCGTTGCCCAGCGGGTGGCGGGCACGGCGCGGTATCGGCGACCGGCGGCTCCTGCACGACCTCCTCGCCGATCAGCTCGTCGAGGCGATCCTCTTCGAGGAGGTCGACGGTCGCCTGGTACTCGGGGTCGTGCAACCGCCCGGCGAACGCCGCCCAGCCCGAGACGACACAGGGCAGGTCATCCGCGTCGGAGGTGTCGATCGCCGCGGAGAGCAACTCGACGAGTTGGCGCGGCACCAGCTCGCGAACCTGCCGAACCGTTCTCACCAAGGAATGCTCAGGAAGTCCCGGTGGGGTCGGCGGCAGGTCGTCGTAGTCCTTCGTGCGATCGCTCAAGCCCAACGCGGAGGGCACCTGCAACGGAGGCTTGTCGAGGAACACCGATGGCATGGCCGAATGCTCGCGCATCTTCCGTTGGCGCTCCACCACATCCACCCGCACGAGACCGCTTTGCGGACCCCGCAACAGGATCACCGCGAACGGCTCGTTTGACGCGTTGAGCGCATTGAAAGGGTCGTTCGGTGCGCACTGCGGCGTGCGCGAACCTCTTGCGGGACAAGCACTAGAGCAGGTGCACCTTGATCTGCATGACGGTGAGCCGCTGCACCTCGTGCCGAATCGTGCACCGGGCAACGAATTCGCTGCAACGGACTTCGTGATCGCGGTAGCGCCCGTCCGTCAGGTTGTGCGGGACGCTGGCGTATCGGTCGATCTTCGCCTCGATCGCTTCCCTGATCGAAGTGGGGACGGCGACGAGTGCTCGCTGCGCCTGAGGCGAATAGGCGACGTGGTAGCTCACGGACCCGTACCGCTTCCCGGTAGGCGCACGGGCAGCGACGGCTTGAAGAAGAACACGTGTGGCATGGCCGAATGCTCGCGCACTCCCCCGCTGGAGATCCACCAGATCCACCCGCAAGAGACCACTTTGCGGACCCCGCAACAGGTTTCGGGCCCATCTAGAGCAGTCGAACGTTGATCTGCAAGACAGTGAGGCTGCGCACGTCGTGCCAGATCACGCACTCAGCGGTGAAGCGAGCCCACGAACCTCGTGTTTGCGATGGTGTCCGCCGGTGAGGTTGGAGGCGAAACTCGTGTACCGCTCAACCTTCGCCTCGATCTCCTCTCTCACAGAAGAAGGGAGGGCACGGAGCGTCTTCTGCGACTGGGCCGAGTAAGCCACGGTGTAGCTGCTCATCGACCCACACGACTTCCCGACCGTCCACGAACATCCGGTCCCCGGGCGCCAGCGGCCCGAGCTCAGCGCCGCCCCTGGGGGTGACCGTGAGCGGGCTGTCGCCGACGACCTCGTCCATCCGCCCTTCGTCGAGGAGAGCCTGATCGGCTTGGTGCTCCGCGCTGTGCAGCCGTCCAGCGAAGATCGCCCAATCGGAGACGACGTACGGCAGGTCGTCGGCCTGAGCTGAGTCGACCGACTGAGCGAACAGCTCCAGGAGTTGGCGTGGCAACAGCGCACGCGCCTCCAGGATGGTGTTGACCCAGGAGTCGGCTGGCAGACCTGGCGGGGTGGGCGGGAGGTCCAGCGCGTCCACCCGCAAGAGACCGCTTTGCGGACCCCGCAACGAGCCCGCACAGCGAGCCGCGAACGTCCCGTTTGGTGCGGTGAGCTCCCTGAATGACTCATTCAGGGAGCTGAGGTACACCAATGAGTCATTCAGGGCGTACGGCCGAGGCGGAGTACGGGTCAGGGCTTGTCGAGGGTTTTGGGGATGGCGGGCCAGCTGATGGTCTTGTCCTGGCCGAGTTCCTTGGCGATCTGGCTCCACTGCTGGATGGTGACCACCTCGGCGGGGGCTCCGCCGGGGACGCCGACGTCGTTCATCATGCGCTTGGCGCGGTTGCCGGGGACGGAGTTGGCCAGCACGGTGCGCGCGCCGCGCTCGGGGGCGCCGTAGGCGGCGTGCAGCAGGGTCCACAGGACGCGGTCGGTCTGCCGGGTGAAGCCCTCGCGGCGGCGGATGGAGACGTGGGCGGCGTCACCGCGCAGGTTGGGCTGGAAGTTCGTGGCGGCGAGGCGGCTGCGCACGCGGATGTCGAAGCGGGAGGACCACCAGGCGACCTCGAGGGCCGCGGGGTGGGCCGCGACGAGCTTCTTGGCGACGCCGAACTCCAGCGCGAGGTCGGCCCCGGCGAAGGGGCTGCTCGGCGGGTTGAGCAGGCGGCGCAGCACGTCGTTGGCGGTGAGCTTGGGCAGGCTGGAGACCACCCAGAACTTCCTGCGCGGCAACGGGATCGAGCGCGGGTCGCCGTCGACGACGCGGACCTTGTCGGAGTCGGCGAACTTCTTGGTCAGCCGCTCGGCGAAGCCGGGGTCGCGCTCGACGGCGAGCACCCTGGCGCCGGTCTCGGCGAGCGGGGTGGTGATCGAGCCGACGGCGGCGCCGAAGTCGATCACGAGGTGGTCAGGGCCGACCCCGGAGGCGGCGACGAGTTCGGCACCGACCTGCTTCGAGCGGAGGAAGTGGAGGCCGGATGCGGTGGAACGGGGCCCACGGGACAAGCGGCACCACCATCAACGAAGGGATATGAGCAGCGGTGATGTTACCGGTACTCAGGCGGGCACCTTGGACACGGCCTCCTCGGCGGCCAGGGACAGGGCGCGGCGGTCGGCGGGCTCGCCGGGGACGGCGGGCATCAGGCGCAGGTGCACGACGAGGCCGCGCGCGTTCAGGGTGCGGCCCATCGCGGTGCCCATGCTCTCGTCGCCGAGGAAGGACGCGGCGGCGGTGGGCCTGCCGTCGCGGAGCCGGTAGTCCAGCAGCACGGGGCGGACCGGGACCCCGGCGTCGACGGCGGCCTGGAAGAGCGCGGGGCGGAAGCGACCCTTGGCGGGCTCGCAGTAGGTCGTCCCCTGGGGGAAGGCCGCGACGTTGGTGCCCTCGCGCAGCGCGGCGGTGATCTGGCCGACGACGCTGGGCAGCTGGGAGAGCCGGGGGCGGTCGATGAAGATCGTGCCAGCTCCCCTGGCCAGGCCGCCGATGATCGGGATCTCGCCGATGCCGGTCTTGGAGACCACGCGCATCGGCAGGGCCGCCATCAGCACCACCGGGTCCAGCCAGGACACGTGGTTGGCCATCAGCAGCGCGGTGCCGCTGCCCTCGGCGAGGTCGTGCACCTGGACGCGGACGCCGAGCGCGCTCAGCAGCATGCGGCACCACGAGGACATCAGGCGGCGGCCCCGCTCGGCGCTGACCAGCCGCTGGACCGACAGCACGGGGATCGCGAAGAGCAGCACGAACAGCGCCACCAGCACGCGCCACGCCTTGGTCGTCGGCCACACCTTCGGCGGCGTCGCCTGTGCGTCGATGCAGTCCTGGCCGCAGTGCGACACGGGCATCCAGCCGGAGTTCGTCATGGTGGCGGTCCCCCAGTTGCTATGTGTCCAGTTGCTTGTGGTGCAGTCCTCCGGGGGCGGAATGGTAGGGGGCCGGGACTGAGAGCGTTCAGGCAGGTGACCCCCTGTGCGTGGTGGCACCGCTCTCAGCCGCGCGGCCGTACCATCGCGGCGTGTCGACAACGGGAACTCCGGTCACCACCGACGAGGTCGATCCGCTGCGCGGGCTCACCGACGAGCAGGTGCGCAGGCGGGTCGCGGCGGGCCAGACCAACGACGTGCCAGCTCGGGCCAGCCGCACCGTCGGCGAGATCGTCAGGGCGAACGTCTTCACCAGGATCAACGCCATCTTCGCGGTGCTCTTCGGGATCATCGTGGCGATCGGGCGGGTGGTCCCGGACGGGCTGTTCGGGCTGCTGATCATCGCCAACAGCGCGATCGGCATGATCCAGGAGCTGCGCGCCAAGAAGACGCTGGACCAGCTCGCCATCGTCGGCCAGGCCAAGCCGGTGGTGCGCCGCGACGGCGTCTCCGTCGAGGTCGCGCCGCACGAGGTGGTGCTCGACGACGTGATCGAGCTCGGCCCCGGTGACAAGATCGTCGTGGACGGCGTCGCGCTCGCGGTCGAGGGCATGGAGGTCGACGAGTCGCTGCTGACCGGGGAGTCGGACCCGGTGGTGAAGCAGCCGGGCGACCAGGTGCTCTCCGGCAGCTTCGTCTGCGCGGGCACGGGCTCCTACCGGGCGACCAAGGTCGGGCGCGAGGCGTACGCGGCGAAGCTGGCCGAGGAGGCCAGCAAGTTCACGCTGGTGTCCTCCGAGCTGCGCTCCGGCATCGACAAGATCCTGCGGTTCATCACCTTCCTGCTGATCCCGGCGGGCGCGCTGAGCATCTACAACCAGCTGTTCAACAACTCGCAGGCGCTCCCGGACGCGCTCAGCGGCATGGTGGCCGCGCTGGTGCCGATGGTGCCGGAGGGCCTGATCCTGTTGACCAGCATGGCTTTCGCGGTCGGGGTGATCCGGCTGGGCAAGCGGCAGTGCCTGGTGCAGGAGCTGCCAGCGATCGAGGGCCTCGCGCGCGTGGACACGGTGTGCGCGGACAAGACCGGCACGCTGACCGAGAACGGGATGCGGCTGTCGGAGGTGCGGGTGCTCGACCCGCAGGCCCGCGTGCACGAGGCGCTGGCCGCGCTCGCCGTCGCCGACCCGCGCCCGAACGCGAGTCTGGAAGCGATCGCGGAGGCGCATCCGGACGCGCCGGGCTGGCAGCTGAGCGCCGCGGCTCCGTTCTCCTCAGCGCGCAAGTGGAGCGGAGCGAGCTTCGCAGGCGAGGGCGACTGGGTGCTGGGCGCGCCGGACGTGCTGCTCGCCGAGGACGACCCGGTGCGCGCCGAGGCGGAGAGCACGGGCGCTCAGGGCCTGCGCGTGCTGCTGCTGGGCCGCGGCTCGCTCGCGGTGGACGACGCGCAGGCGCCGGGCGTGGTGCGGCCGGTGGCGCTGGTCGTGCTGGAGCAGCGGATCAGGCCGGACGCCAAGGAGACGCTGGACTTCTTCGCGGAGCAGAACGTCGACGTCAAGGTCATCTCCGGCGACAACGCGCTGTCGGTCGGCGCGGTGGCGGGCTCGCTCGGCCTGCCCGGCGCCGAGCGGCCGGTGGACGCGCGGACGTTGCCGGACAAGCAGAACCAGCTGGCCGACACGGTGGAGGGCGCGGCGGTCTTCGGCCGGGTCACCCCGGGTCAGAAGCGCGCGATGGTCGGGGCGCTGCAGTCCAAGGGGCACACCGTCGCGATGACCGGCGACGGCGTGAACGACGTGCTGGCGCTCAAGGACGCCGACATCGGCGTCGCCATGGGCGCGGGCAGCCCGGCCACCCGCGCGGTCGCGCAGATCGTGCTGCTGGACAACAAGTTCGCCACGTTGCCGCACGTGGTGGCCGAGGGCCGCCGGGTGATCGGCAACATCGAGCGGGTCTCGAACCTGTTCCTCACCAAGACCGTGTACTCGGTGCTGCTGGCCTTCATGGTCGGCATCGCGCAGCTGCCCTACCCGTTCCTGCCGAGGCACGTGACGATCCTCGGCTGGTTCACCATCGGCCTTCCCGCGTTCTTCCTGGCGCTCGCGCCGAACTACGAGCGGGCGCGCAGCGGCTTCGTCTCGCGGGTGATGCGGATGGCGATCCCGGCGGGCGCGGTGATCTCTGTCGCGGCATTTGTGACCTATCTCAACGCGCACGGAACTGCGGGCGTCACGGTGGTCCAGGCGAGCACCGGAACGTTCATCGCGTTGGGCGGGATCGCGCTCTGGGTGCTGGTGATCGTGGCCCGGCCCTACGTCTGGTGGAAGGTCGCGCTGCTGGCCGCGATGGCCGCCATGTACCTCGGCCTGCTGCTGATCCCGGTCAGCCAGACGTTCTTCCAGCTCGACCCGTCCAATCCCGCCGTGATCACTCCCGCGCTGGTCAGTGTGGCGATCGGGGTGGTGCTGATCGAGGCGTTCTGGTGGATCGACGGCCGGATCAGGGGTGAGCGGCGACAGCTGTTCGGCGCCCCGCAACTGGACTGAGACTCCGCTGTGAACGGCGGGCCGGATTCTTCCGGCCCGCCGTTCTTTTTGCACCGGATAGATCGGATATCGGTAAAGAACACACATTTCTTTCCTGCCCGAAATTCACGATCCTGTTTCGTTAGGGCGACGGCTCATGATCATCGCTTGACCGCTCGACTGACGCGGAATAGTTTCGGATAACGACATGGTCCTCGTTTTCCGCGTGCGCGGGGCGGGGGCAGGCGTTTTCGTCAAGGAGCGCGGTGTGAGATTCCGGTTCGGTGCTGCCCTGCTCGCGATCGCCCTGCTCGGCACGAGCTGCGCGGCGAAGGGGGACGGCAACTCGGTGGCCTCGCGGGCCGCCGCGACGGACAAGCTCACCATCGGCGTCGGCTTCGACCAGCCGGGGCTCGGGCGCAAGATCACCGACACCTGGTTCGAGGGCTTCGACGTCGACGTGGCCACCTACGTGGCGAACGAGCTGGGCGTGGCCGCCGAGGACATCGTGTGGAAGGAGGCCAAGGCCCCCGACCGCGAGGCGATGATCCAGGACGGCCGGGTGGACCTGGTGGTGGCCACCTACTCGATCACCGAGGCGCGCAAGCAGCGCGTGGGCTTCGCCGGGCCGTACTTCCTCGCCGGGCAGGGGCTGCTGGTCAGCCAGGGCACCACCACCATCACCGGGCCGGAGTCGCTGGACGGCAAGAAGCTGTGCTCGGTCAAGGACTCCACCTCCGCGCAGAAGGTGAAGGAGCGCTACGCCAAGGGCGCCCAGCTGGTCGAGTACTTCCGCTACAGCGAGTGCGTGAACGCGCTGCTGGTGCGCAACGTGGACGCGGTCACCACCGATGACGTGATCCTGGCCGGCTTCGCCACCCAGCACCCGGAGCTGCTGAAGCTGGTGGGCAAGCCCTTCAGCGAGGAGCGCTACGGCGTCGGGCTGCGCCGCGAGGACGTCGACGGCAAGGCCAGGATCAACGCCGCGATCGAGAAGATGATCTCCAGCGGCGCGTGGCGCCGGTCCTTCGAGAAGCACCTCGGCCCCTCCGGCTACCCCCTGCCGAACCCGCCCGCCATCACCGAGCGCTGAACCGCGCTAGGAGACGCGGATCAGCAGCACGGCGGTGACCTCGGTGCCGAGGGAGTGGGTGCGCTCGCCCACCCGGACCACCAGCGGGCCGCCGAAGGGCTGGCGCTCCAGCACCTCGATCCGCGCGCCGAGGGTGATCCCGTTGTGCGCCAGGTAGCGCAGGATCTCCGGGTTGGTGTCCCAGACGCGCGCGATCTCGCCGCCGGCCCCGGGTTCGAGCTCGCGCAGCAGCTGCGTCGGCGGCTGCTCCACCGAGCCGTCCGCGGCCGGGATCGGGTCGCCGTGCGGGTCCCGGGTGGGGTGGCCGAGCTTGGCGGAGATCCGCTCGACGAGCGCGTCGGAGACCGCGTGCTCCAGCACGTCGGCCTCCACGTGCACCTCGTCCCAGGTGTAGCCCAGCTCCTCGACCAGGTACAGCTCGATCAGCCGGTGCCTGCGCAGCACGTCGCACGCGGCGCGCCTGCCGGGCTCGGTCAGCTCGACGCCGTGGTAGGGCACGTGGGTGACCAGGCCGAGGTCGGCGAGCTTGGCGACCATGCCGGAGACCGAGGACGGGCTGACCTTGAGCCGTTTGGCGAGGGTGGCGTTGCTGACCTCGACCCCGCGTTCGACGAGCCCGTAGATCGCGCGCAGGTAGTCCTCGATCGAAGACGAGGGCCGCTTGGTCGCCATGCCCCTACCTTACGGAGGCCCTCCCGGAGGTGGCGCTCCGCCGCTTCCGCCAACTCGCCAGCACTCCCCTGCGCGGCGCGAACAGGTACACCACCGCGAACACCACCGCCTGGCAGAGCACGATCGTGCCACCGGTGGAGCTGTCGGCGTGGAAGCTCAGGTAGGTGCCGAGCACGCAGCTGCTCACCGAGACGGCCACCGCGATCGCGATCATGCGCTCGAAGCGGTCGGTCAGCAGGTACGCGGTCACACCCGGCGTGATCAGCATGGCGGAGACCAGGATGATGCCCACCGCCTGCAACGCCACCACGACGGTCAGCGCGAGCAGCATCAGCAGCAGCGCGCCGAGTCGCTTGGGGCGCAGGCCGATCGCGTGCGCGTGCACCGGGTCGAAGGCGTAGAGCGTGAGGTCGCGGCGCTTGTGGAAGACCACCGCCAGGGTCAGCGCGCCGATGCCGAGCACCTGCGCGATGTCGCTGTCGGAGACGCCGAGGACGTTGCCGAACAGGATGTGGTTGAGGTCGATCTGGCTCGGCGTCTTGGACACCAGCACGAGCCCGAGCGCGAACAGGCCGGTGAAGACGACTCCGATCGCCGCATCGCCCTTGATCCGCGTGGTGTCCCTGACCACGCCGATCAACGTCACCGCGATGCCGCCGAAGACGAACGCGCCCACGGCGAAGGGCAGCCCGAAGATGTAGGAGAGCACCACGCCGGGCAGCACCGCGTGCGCGATGGCGTCGCCCAGCAGCGACCAGCCGATGAGCGTGACCCAGCACGAGAGCACGGCGCACACGAGCCCGGCGACCGCGCTGACGAGCAGGGCGCGGCGCATGAAGTCGAACTGCAACGGCTCGGTGAGCCAGTCGATGACGTTCACGACGTGACCACCCCGTCCAGTCCGAACGCCCGGCCCAGGTGCTCCGGGGAGAGCGCGGTGTCGATGTCTCCGTGCAGGACCACCTTGCGCCGCAACAGGATCGCCTCGTCGCACAGCGCGGGCACCGCCGCGAGGTCGTGGGTGGAGACGATGATCGTGCGGCCCTCCTCGCGCAGGGAGCGCAGCAGCTCGACGATCGTGGCCTCGGAGCGCTTGTCCACCCCGGCGAAGGGCTCGTCGAGGAACAGCAGCTTCGCGTCCTGGGCGATTCCCCTTGCCACGAAAGCACGTTTGCGCTGCCCGCCGGAAAGTTCACCGATCTGGTTGCCCGCCAGTTCGGTCAGTCCGACCCGCTCAAGGGCCGCGTCCACCGCGGCTCGATCGGCCGCCTTGAGCCGCCTGGCACCACCGAGCGCGCCGTAGCGGCCCATCGCGACGACGTCCACCACGCGGACCGGGAACGCCCAGTCCACGGCCTCGGACTGCGGCACGTAGGCGATCAGACCTTCGCGGCGCGCGGCGGCGGGGTCCTTGTCGTGCAGGGTGATCGTGCCGCGATCGGGCTTGACAAGGCCGATCAGCGACTTGAACAGCGTCGATTTCCCGGAGCCGTTCATGCCGAGCAGTCCGCAGATTCGCCCGCGCTCCACAGTGATGTCGACATCATCGAGCGCGAGCACGTCGCCGTAGTGAACGGTGACGCCGCGCGCGGTGACAGCGGTGCTCATCTGCGGCCTCCGGTCAGCCCGGACACGACGGTCTCGGCGTCGTAGCGCAGCAGGCGGAGGTAGGTCGGCACGGGGCCGCCCTCCTCGGAGAGCGAGTCGACGTAGAGCGTGCCGCCCATCCGAGCGCCGGTTTCGCGCGCGACCTGCTGCTGGGCCTTGTCGTTGACCGTGGACTCGCAGAACACGGCGGGCACGGCGTTCTGCCGGACGAAGGTCACCGTCGCCGCGATCTGTTGCGGAGTGCCCTCTTCGTCGCTGTTCACCGGCCACAGGTACGCCTCGCGCAGACCGGCGTCGCGGGCCAGGTAGGAGAAGGCGCCCTCGCAGGTGACGAGCGCGCGCTGGTTGGGCGGGAGCTTGCCCAGCTCCGAGCGCAGGAAGGTGTCGATCTCGGTCAGCTGCGCCTCGTAGCGCTCCGCGTTGGCC
The DNA here is from genome assembly GCF_002155965.1 of Allokutzneria sp. NRRL B-24872. Classification (GTDB taxonomy): domain Bacteria; phylum Actinomycetota; class Actinomycetes; order Mycobacteriales; family Pseudonocardiaceae; genus Allokutzneria. The sequence goes on along the minus strand of NZ_MUMH01000235.1, from coordinate 3,761 downwards.
TTGAACACCTGCGCGTTGGCCGGGTCCAGCTCGGAGAGCGCGGTGACGATGTTGCGCACGTAGATCCGCGCGTTGGCCGGGGACATCCACGCGTGCGGGTTGGCCTTGCCCTCGTACTGCCCGCTGCGGATCGGGATCGGCTCGACCCCGGCGCTCAGCGTGGCGCGCTTGGCCTTGCCGTCGCGCACGAAGCGGTCGAACCAGCGCTCCAGGCCGAGTCCGTTCTCCAGCACCAGGTCCACGCCCGCGCCCTTCTTGAGGTCGCTCGGCGTCGGCTCGTACTCGTGGATCTCCGCGCCCGGCTTGGTGATCGACTCGACCTCGACGGCGTCCCCGGCGACCGCCCTCGTCATGTCCGCGAGCACCGTGAAGGTGGTCAGCACGCGCTTGCGCCCGCTCGCGCTGCCCGTGTCCGAGCATCCCGCGACCAGCAGTGCAACGGCCACCACCCCCGCGACACCCTTTCGGCGAGACATGACTCGAAGTTTCGGCATGCCGAAAACCCTAGCGAAGGACCCTGCCCGGCGACGAGGCGTCGTACGTCACGATTCAGAAGGCGACCTGCCTTGCTCAGTGCTCGGGAAGCCACCGCAACGAGCGCTCGCCGACCAGGGCGATCGGCTGGTGCCTGCGCCTGGCGATGCGCATCGGGTTCCGTGGCGCGAGCTGGCAGCGGATGCGCCCCCTGCTCGCCGAGCGCGAAGGTGCTGGCGTTCCTCTCGTGATCGGCATCCATTGTGGACAAGGCTGGCCGCCGCAGTGCTCAGTCGAGCTCCGTCGGCGCCGGGACGACGATCGCCCGCCGGATCTCCAGCGATGGGACGTGTGCGGGCTCCACCAGTTCGCTCAGCGGCAGGTTCTGCTGAGCGAGGAACTCGGTGACGCAGCCCCAGATCTCGTCGTGCGGCGCACCGTGCTCCGTGAGGTCTCCCAGGCGGTGCACCGCTCTGACGACGGACTCCATCCCGGCGAGGGCTTCGGGATCGTCCCCCCAGTGCGCGGGATCGACCTTCAGCGCCGCGACGAGCACGTCCCCCGGAAAGCTCTCCCCTCGCAGCAGGGGCTCCCACGTCAGCCGGACCAGCACGCGAGGCAGCAGAACGTGGAGTCCTTCGTGCCGTTCCAGCAGGATGCGGTGCTCTTCGGCGCTCAAGGTCCCGATCGGCCTGCGGTGCAGCGCATGCCTCACGGTCGAGGCGTTGTCCTCCAACTGCTCCAACGACATGTCGTCCTCGGCGTCCGCGCACACGGCCCAGCGGCCGTTCTCGCGCCGGAAGTACAGGGTGCAGACGTCATCGTCCTCGCGGGCGAAGCGCGCCAGAGCGACATCTCCGAAGACCTGGACGGCCACGACCTCGACGATCGGCTCCTCGGCCAGTTCAACCGGGTCATCGCGGTCGGGGTCGAGGACGCCGTCCAGGAACGAAGCGGCCTCGTCGGCGCACATCAAGGCGGCCATCTCGCGAGGGACCTCTCGCTGCGCGGCAACCACGAAAGCCTTGAGCAGGTCGCGAATCAGCGATTCGTCGTTCTTCGCAGCGGGCACGACCGATTTTATCCGCCCCGGCCGCGCTGATCAGCACCTCCCGCGACGTCCACTGTGGATGCGGCCGGTTCCGGGGGCCGTGTCCGCACCGAAGATCTGGAACGAGCCTTCGGGTTTTCGCCGGTTTTTCCGCCGAACCCTGGGCAACGCGGTGGGCCTGCCGATACGGTCGGCGCTTCCCCGAGCAGCCTCGGAGCGGCCACATGCTGGACCACCTGGTCTACGCGGTACCCGATCTCGACGACGGTGTCGCCGAACTGACGCGACTGACCGGCCTGCGCGCGACACCCGGCGGACGGCACCGGGGGATGGGCACGCACAACGCCTTGATCGCCCTGGACAACCGCGCGTTCCTGGAGATCATCGCGCCGGACCCCGGCCAGCCGGCCCCACGCGGGCGACGGCTGTTCGGCGTCGACGGGATCGAGCAGCCGAGGCTGGTGGGCTGGGTGTTCCGGACCACCGACCTGCCCGGGATGATCACGCGCACCCGCGGGGTCGGGCTGGAGCCGGGTGACGCCGTGGAGATGGGCCGCGAGCGCCCGGACGGGACGAAGCTGTCCTGGCGGCTGACCAACTCCGGCTCCGACGAGCTGAACCCGGCCTTCATCGACTGGGGCAGCACCGTGCACCCGAGCGCGAGCCTGCCGAGCGGGCTGCGGTTGCTGTCCCTGACGGTCCGGCACCCGCAGCCCGTTCGCTTCGGCGCGGCGCTGCGCTCGCTCGGCATCGCCTACACCGTGGAGCAGGGCCGCAAACCCCAGCTCATCGCGCAGTTCGCCGGGCCGGGCGGCGGGCTCATCCTCGACTGACGTCGTCGCTGACCCGCAGAACCAGCTTGCCGCGCAGACCCCCGGCGGCGGCCCTGGTGTGCGCCTCGGCCGCGTCGGCGAGCGGGATCACGTCCGCGATCCGCGTGGTCAACCCCGCGGTGACCAGCTCGCGCAGCTTCGCCGCGTCCGGCACGACGTTGACGCGCTCCACGCGGATGCCGCGCTCCGGCTCGGGCAGACCGGGCGGGATCACCGCGACGAAGGTGCCGCCGTCGCGGACCGCGCCGATCAGCGACGGCCCGGCGGTTCCCGCGTCGAACACCGCGTCCACCCGCTGGCCGCCCAGGTCCTCGCGGCCGATCACCTCCTTCGCGCCGAGCCCTGCCACGTGGTCCTCGTCCCCCGCCGAGGCCACCGCGATCACGTGCGCCCCGGCCCGCGCGGCGAGCTGCACCGCGTAGCCGCCGACCGCTCCGCTCGCCCCGGTCACCAGCAAGCTCTGTCCACTGTGGACCTTGAGCAGGCCGAGCGCCTGGCTCGCGGTGAGCGCGTTGAGCGGGATCGTGGCCGCCTCGTCCAGGGAGATGCCGTCCGGCAGCGGCGCCAGCCACTCCGGCTCGACGCTGACGACCTCGGCGTAGGTGCCCTCGTGGGCCGAGGCGAACCACGGCACCATGCCCGCGACGCGCTGGCCCGCCCGGAAGCCCTCCGCGTCCTCCACGACGGTGCCCGCCAGGTCCCACCCCAGCACCACGGGCTTGGGGAAGTCCCCCATGAAACCGGCGCGGACCGCCTGGTCCACCGGGTTGACGGTGCTCGCGGCGACCCTGACCAGGACGCGCCCGGGCGCTGCCCCCGGTTCCGGTCGCTCGGCAAGTCGCAGCACTTCAGGGCCGCCGTACTCGGACAGTTCGATGACTCGCAAGGTGTTCCTCCTTCGTGTGGGAACAGCCTGCGACGGATGGTTGTTGCGCGGAAGGAGGCACTTCGAGGTGCCTTGGGGAGGAGCGAGTGACGTGACGACGATGACCGCGCAGCAGCGCCGCGAGGTGCACAAGGCCGACCACGAGCTGTTCCTCGCGGAATGCCCCACGCACCACGTGCTGGCGATGATCGGCGACAAGTGGACCGCCCTGGTGGTCAGCCAGCTCGCGTCGGGCCCGCGCAGGCACAGCGAACTCCGGTCCGCACTGCCCAGCGCCAGCCAGAAGATGCTCACGCACACGCTGCGCTCCGCCGAGCAGGACGGCCTGCTCACGCGCACCGTCACCGCCAGCGTGCCCGCGCGCGTCGACTACGAGCTGACGCCGCTCGGCGTGTCACTGCTGCCCGTGCTCGCCACCATCAAGGCCTGGGCCGAGACCCACATCGCCGACGTCCTCGCCGCGCGCGCCACCCACTCCTGACCTCCCTGAACGACCCGTTTGGTGCGTTGAACGCAC
>NZ_MUMH01000234.1:661-945 GCF_002155965.1 Allokutzneria sp. NRRL B-24872 | reverse complement strand
GCAGCGCGCGCAGCCGCTCCGCCTGGGCGGGCGATCGCGGTGCGAGGTCGGAGAACCTCGCGGCGCACCAGGAACTGACGCCCTCGTCGTCGGAGAACGCGTCCGCGACGCCACCGTTGCCGTCATGCGCGATCGTGCTGACCAGAGCCATGGCGGTGTCGCCGCCGGAGCCCTCCGCGAGCTCGAACATGCCCACCTCCACTAACGGTTAAATCAGAGTATCCGTTAGATTGGCGAGCATGACAACCACCCTGCTGCACGTGAGCGACCCGCACCTGGACGGC
>NZ_MUMH01000234.1:0-635 GCF_002155965.1 Allokutzneria sp. NRRL B-24872 | reverse complement strand
CGACCGGGCTGCGCAATCCCGAAGCGCTGGCGCTGCTCATCGAGCGCATTGGCACCGTCACGGCCGTTCTCTGCGGGCACGTTCACACGCCCACGGTGTCGTCCTTCGCCGGAGTGCCCGTGATCGTGGCGCCTGGAGTCGTTTCCGCGCTGCGCCTCGATCCCGGCGAGCGGCCGTTGACGAACCGCGAGCACGCTCCGGGCTTGGCGCTGCACCGATTCGACGACGACGGCACGGTCACGACGACCTTCCACTACGCGAGCTGAGCGGTGCCACCACTCGCGGCGGTCATCGGATTCGCGCTCGCGGTACTCGGTCTCTCCGTGGTCGTGATGCAGTCCGCGCAGGTGTACCGCGTCGTTCAGGTTGTTGGTGCCGCGTACCTAATTGGACTCGGTGCCACTTCGCTGCTTCGCGGCAGGCGCGTGTCAACAGCTGCGCGACCCGACGAACTCGTGCGCGTCCACACGGCGTTCCTGATGAACCTGCTCAACCCGAAGGCGGCTGCCGTCTACCTCACGCTCGCGCCGCAGTTCCTGGACAGCGATGCTTTCACGGTCGTGAACGTGCTCGTGCTCGCCCTGGTGCACGCCGCGCTCATGGCGTGCTGGCTGACCGCGAGCGCGACCGTGCTG
>NZ_MUMH01000233.1 GCF_002155965.1 Allokutzneria sp. NRRL B-24872 | reverse complement strand
CGCCCGCGGCGACTAGCCGCCCACCCCAAAAAACCCGTTTCGTACTCATAGCGGGAAAGGGAGCGCTCCCATCTGCCGCTAAGGGCTGTCTCGTAAGTCGGTTGGGTTGTTGATCGGCGCTTCGGGCCGTGATCATGGTGGGGTGCAGGTGGTCTCAGCGTCTCGGCCGGAATGGATCGCCCCGTTCACCGGCCTGCGGCCAGGGCAGTTCCGGAAGCTGGTGCGGACCGTGGCCGCTCGGGGTGGTGAGGTGATCGCTGACGGGCGCCGGGGCCGTCAGTGGCGGTTGCCGCTGGCTGACCGGGTGCTGCTGGTCGCGGTGTACTGGCGCACCAACCTGACCATGCGCCAGATCGGCCCGTTGTTCGGAGTGTCCCATTCCGCCGCGCACCGGGTGATCGACTCCCTCGGGCCGCTGCTGGCGTTGGCGCCGGTCAGAAAGCGGCAGGTGGAGACGGTGGCGATCGTGGACGGCACGCTGGTGCCCACCCGTGATCACCGTCTGGCCGCACGGTCGAAGAACTACCGATACTCGACGAACCTGCAGGTCGCCATCGACGCCGAGACCACCGTCTATGACACCTCCGGCATCGCCGAGAAACTGGCCGACCGTGTGGTCATGGCCGACGGCGGCTACCAGGGAACCGGCGTGATCATGCCCTACCGCAAACGCACCCGCGACGAGGTCCTGCCCGACTGGAAAGAGGACCTCAACACCATCCACCGCGGCATCCGGGCACGCGTGGAACACGCTCTGGCCCAGATGAAGGTGTGGAAGATCCTGCGCGACTACCGCCGCGCCGCCTCCACCCTCGGCTCTACGGCCTCCGGGATCGCGTATCTGCGGAACCTCGCACTCACCGGCTGACACCAGACACCGAGCAGCGGCAACCACAACACCCTTTTACGAGACATCCCTTAGGCAGCGGGAAGTCGTCGAGGCGTTCCTCGCGGCTTCGCGCGATGGCGACTTCGAAGCGCTGCTCGCTGTGTTGGATCCCGACGTCGTGCTTCGAGCGGACG
>NZ_MUMH01000232.1 GCF_002155965.1 Allokutzneria sp. NRRL B-24872 | reverse complement strand
CGGACGTCGGGTCGACGTCCATCGGCGGCAGCAGCACCGGAACCGCACCGGCCTTCGTCACCGCGCTGAGGTAGTTCTCCGGCAGCAGCGCGGCGCGACGGCTCCAGTCGCCCCAGCTCGTCTCCTCCAGATACGTGCTGATGCCGATAACGGGAGGCTCAGAGGCGTTCGAAACCACGCACCCGCTCCCAGTCCGTCACCGCCGCGTCGAAGGCGGCCTGCTCCACGCGGGCGGCGTTGACGTAGTGCTCGACCACGTTGTCGCCGAACGCGGAACGTGCGATCTCGCTGGTGCTGAACAGCTCCGCGGCCTCGCGCAGCGTCGTCGGCACCCGCTCGGCGTCGCTGGCGTAGGCGTTGCCGGTCAGCTCCTCCGGCAGCGGGAGCTTCCTGTCGATCCCGTCGAGCCCGGCCGCGATCAGCNNTCCACGCGCAGCCCGGCGCCCTTGCCGACCAGGCGCAGCGCGCACGTGCGGTTGTCCCGGCCCCACGCGACGGCGGTCGGCGCGAAGCTCCCCGGCACGAAACGCTTGTAGGAGTTGATGTTCGGCGCGAACAGCAGCGTCAGCTCGCGCAGCGCGGNNGGTCAGCGCGTCGGCGTAGCGGAAGACGATCTCGTGCTGGCCCAGGTTGCACTCGCCCTTGGCCGACTCCACCTTCATGCCCGCCCCCGCCATGCCGTTGCGGATGGCGCGCAGCAGCGGCTCCACCCGCGAGGTGCCCAGCAGCGAGTAGTCCACGTTGTACTGGTTGGCCGGGACGAGCCCGTCGTAGCCCTTGTCCCACGCCTGCTCGAAGCTGTCGCGGAAGACGATGAACTCCAGCTCGGTGCCGACCATCGCGGTCAGCCCGCGCTCGGCCAGCCGCTCCAGCTGCGCGCGCAGGATCTGCCTCGGCGAGGCCGCGACCGGGCTGCCGTCCTCCCACAGCACGTCGGAGAGCAGCAGCGCCGTCCCGGGCTGCCACGGCGTCCTGCGCAGCGTGTTCAGGTCGGGGTCCATGGTGAAGTCGCCGTAGCCGGTCTCCCACGACGACATCGCGTAACCGTCCACTGTGGACATCTCGACGTCGACGGCGAGCAGGTAGTTGCACGCCTCGGCGTGGTGCGGCAGCACGTCCTCCAGGAAGTGCCGCGCGTCCAGGCGCTTGCCCTGCAACCTGCCCTGCATGTCGGTCAGCGCCAGCACCACGGTGTCGATCTCACCGCGCTCGACCAGCTCCCGCAGCTGCTCGACGGACAACGGGGGGTGCGACACGTTCTCGGGGGACACGGACTGCCTCCAATGGTCTGAAAATGGACCTTATTTCAGGACAGGAAGCCGCGCAAGAGCGCGGCGGTGCCTTCCAGGTGCTCGGCCATGGCCACGCCCGCCCGCTCCGCGTTGCCCGCGAGGATGGCCTGGACGATGCCCCGGTGCTGCGCGTGCGAGTGCTCGATGTTGTGCTGCAACAAGGGAATCGCGTCCAGCAGCTCGTTGACGCGCATCCGGTTGTCGGCCACCGCCGACGCCAGCGACGTGGAGCCGGTGATCTCGGCGACCGCCAGGTGCAGCCGCGAGTCCAGCTGCCGGTAGGTCCCCTCGTCGGAGGCTTCGACCTCGGCTTGGATGGTGACCAGGTGGTCCCGCTCCTGCGCCGTGAGCGTGCGCGCCGC
>NZ_MUMH01000231.1 GCF_002155965.1 Allokutzneria sp. NRRL B-24872 | reverse complement strand
GGTCGCAGGTTCAAATCCTGTCACCCCGACAAGAAATCCCAGATCAGGCGCTGTCCACAGTAGACGTGGACAGCGCCTGATCTGCGTTTCGGGGCGTTCTGGGAGAACGGTGGTGCGGTGGACGACGTTGCCGAACTGGTCGACCGGATCTGGCGGACGGACGCGGCCAGCATGCTGGGGGCGCTCAGCAGGCGGCTCGGCGACTTCGAGCGGGCGGAGGAGGCGCTGTCGGACGCGCTGGCCGAGGCGCTCAAGCGTTGGCCGGGCGAGGGCGTGCCGGACAGCCCCACCGGCTGGCTGGTCACCACGGGCTGGCGCAAGGCCCTGGACCGGCTGCGCCGCGACGCCGTCGGCCGGGAGAAGGCGCTCTTGGTCGCCGGGGAGGCGCCACCGGAGCCGGGTGTGGACGACCGGCTGGCCATGATCTTCGCCTGCTGCCACCCCGACCTCGCCGAGCCGAGCCAGATCGCGCTCACGCTCTACGCCGCCAGCGGTCTGAGCACCGCCGAGATCGCCGCCGCGTTCCTGGTGCCGCTGCCGACGATGGCGCAGCGGCTGTCCCGGGCCAAGCGCCAGTTGCGGGAGCGCGGCATCGGCTTCGAGGTGCCGCAGCCGCACGAGTACGCCGAGCGGCTGCCAGCCGTGCTCGCGGTGATCTACCTGGTGTTCAACGAGGGCTACCTGTCCAGTGGCCGGTCGGCCCAGCGACGGGAGCTGGCCCGCGAGGGGGTCGAGCTGGCCCGCCAACTCGCCGACCTGCTGCCTCGCGAACCGGAGGTCGCCGGACTCACCGCGTTGCTGGAGCTGCACCACGCCCGCGCCGCCGCGCGGTTCGACTCGTTCGGCCGCATCGTGCTGCTCGACCAGCAGGACCGGCGGCAGTGGGACGCCGCGACGATCGAACGCGCGGTGCTGCGGCTGGGGGCGGCGGTGCGCCTCGGCCAGCCAGGGCCGTACCAGGCGCGGGCCGGTATCGCCGCGCTGCACGCGCTGGCCAGCTCCTACGAGAACACCAACTGGGCCGACGTGCGAGCGCTGTACGACCGGCTGCACGTGCTGGACCCGTCCCCGGTTGTGCTGCTGAACCGGGCGGTGGCCACGCGGTTCGCGGTGGGGCCGAGCCCCGCGCTGGACGAGGTCGACGCGCTCGGGGACCGGCTGGCCGGTTACCACCTGTGGCACGCCGCCCGCGCTGACGTGCTGGCCGCGCTCGACCGGCCGTCCGAGGCGCTGGCGTCGGCGGAGCGGGCCCTGGAACTGGCCACGAACCCCGCCGAACGCGAGCTGATGTCTCGCCGGGTGGGGGAACTGAAGCGCCAGCCGTGAGGCCAGCGCTTCAGCACCGCCCTACTCGCGGCTCAGCAACGGCCGGACCTCCACCGCGCTGACGCCGGGGGCGAGCGGCCACGTCGCCGCGACCTCCACCGCCTCGTCGATGTCATCGCACTCCAGCACGATGACCGAGCCGACGACCTCCTTGAGCTCCAGGTACGGCCCGTCGGTGATCACCGGCTCGCCGTTCGCTCCGGCGCGCACCGTCTTCGCCGTCTCGCGGGGCTGCAGCTCGATGCCGCCTTCGGCGATCTTGCCGGTCGGCTGCCACCGCTCGAACCACCCGAAGACCTGCTTCATCACGTCCTCCTCGGCAGCCGGGGACAGGGCGGCCCACTCGCGGTCGTCTCCGCAGATCAGCATCGCGTACTTCATGATCACTCCTCGTGCTCGGAAGGGCTCTGTCTCCCAGGTGACGAACGAGCGGTACCGGTTCTCGACAGGTTCCGCCGAACTCGCCGACGGAGCCAGTCGGCGATCGGGCGGATCGCCGCGTGGTGCGGGAATCCGGGTGGCGGCGTGGGGCAGGATCGGGGTGTGACGGAGCACCCCAGTACCGACATCCCCGAACGGCTCTTCGACGACCCCGAGGCCGAGGCGCGGTGGACGGAGCGGTTCACCGCCCGCCGCACGTCGTTGCCCGGCTGGGCCGAGGACGCGCCGGACCGCAACCTCTACGTCTCCAACGCCAGCGGGGTGTGGGAGGTCTACGCGTGGGACCGGGCGACCGACACCCACCGGCAGGTGACGGACCGGCCGAACGGCACCTACCACGGCACCCTCACCCCGGACGGCGAGCGGATCTGGTGGTTCGCCGACACCGACGGCGACGAGTTCGGCACCTGGGTCGCGGAGCCCTTCGCCGGGCGCGCGCAGGGAACCGAGCCGGAGCCGGGCGTGCCGGGAACGCACGCGGGCTACCCGGCGGGCCTCCAGGTGGGGTCGAAGATCGTCGCGCTCGGCATGTCCACCGACGACGGCACGACGATCTGGACGGCGCCGCTCGGCGGCGACCCGACCGTGCTCTACCAGCACGAGAACGACGCCGGAGCCGGTTCGCTGTCCAAGGACGAGCGGTTGCTGTCGATCGCGCACTCCGAGCACGGCGACTCGCGGCACCCGGCGCTGCGCGTGCTCCGCGTGGCGGACGGCTCGACCGTCGCTGAGAAGTGGGACGGCGAGGGCAAGGGCCTGGAGTCGATCGGGTTCGCGCCGATCGCGGGCGACCCCCGGCTGCTGGTGCTGCACGAGCGGCGCGGGCGCGAGGAGTTGCTGATCTGGGACGTCGAGGCCGACACCGAGTCGCTGCTGGAGTTCGACCTGCCGGGCGAGATCGTCGCGGACTGGTACCCGGACGGCTCCGGACTGCTCGTCGTGCACACGCACCAGAGCCGGAACACCTTGTACCGCTACGACTTCGCCAACGGTGAACTGTCCGCTTTGGACATTCCAAAGGGGACGGTCGGGAGCGCTTCGGCGCGGCCGGACGGGACGATCGAGTACTCGTGGTCCTCCGCGGGACGGCCGCCGGTCGTGCGCGCGATGTCGCCGGACGGCTCGGACCGCGTGCTGTTGGAGCCCGCTGGGCACAAGCCCGCGCCCTCGCAGGACCTCGAAGACGCCTTCGTGCCGGGCGAGGGCGGCCCGGTGCACGCGCTGATCGCGCGGCCCGAGGGCGCGGAAGGCCCGCTGCCGACCGTGTTCCTCCTGCACGGCGGGCCACACGCGGCGGACGAGGACCGCTTCTCCGCCTACCGCGCGGTGTGGCTGGACGCGGGCTTCGCGGTGGTGCACGTGAACTACCGCGGTTCGACCGGCTACGGCTCGGTCTGGCGCGACGCGATCGAGGGCCGCCCGGGGCTCACGGAGCTGGAAGACGTTGCTGTGGTTCAGGATTGGGCCGTGCAGTCGGGCCTCGCGGACCCGGAGCGCTGCGTGGTCAACGGCGCGTCGTGGGGCGGGTACCTGACGCTGCTGGCGCTGGGGACGCAGCCGGAGCGCTGGGCGGCTGGTGTCGCCGGTGTGCCGGTCGCGGACTACGTGGCGGCCTACGAGGACGAGATGGAACCGCTGCGCGCGTACGACCGCGCGCTCTTCGGTGGTTCGCCGGAGGAGCTTCCCGCGCTGTACAAGGAATGTTCGCCGCTGACCTACGTGGACGCGGTGCGCGCTCCGGTGCTCGTACTCGCGGGCGAGAACGACCCGCGCTGCCCGATCCGGCAGATCGAGAACTACCTGGAGCGGCTGGCCGAGCGCGGCGCCAAGTACGAGGTCTACCGCTACGACGCGGGCCACGGCTCGCTGGTGGTGGCCGAGACGATCAAGCAGACCGCGGCGGAGGTCGCCTTCACCCGGCGCGTGCTCGGGCTCTGAGCCCGAACAAGGGGACGGCCCCTCGCCTGGGGGTTACGAGGGGCCGTCACGGGAGGTGGAGCGCGGTGGCCGACCAGGTCACCGTCTCCAGCTCCGCACAGAACGGGTACCCGTGCGGCCGACCGGCCTAACGCTTGGTGCTGACCTTCACATCGCCGAAGAAGGTCCGCGCGCGCAGCCGGATGATCGGCGAGCCCGGGATGCGCGGCACCTCGGCGACGCGGATCTTCTCCGCGCCGAAGAACAGCGAGGACTCGACCTCGACCTGGACGCCCTCGGGCACGACGACCTTGACGTCGCCGAAGAACGTGCTGCCGGTGATGTCCACGACGCTCTCGGTGATCACCGCGTCACGCAGGTCCAGCCGCACGTCGCCGAACACCGAGGACACCGTGGTGCCGGAGCGCAGCGCGAAGCGGCCCTTGCGCTTGACGTCGTCGAAGACGGAGTGCCGGACGCTGCCGACGACGACCACGGTGGCGTCCTCGATCGGCGCGGGCAGCCCCGAGGTGGCCTTCTCCAGCTCGGCGAGGCTCTCCGCCTGCCACACCAGGTCGACGCGCTCGGTGAACTGGTCGAGGGTCAGCCTGCCCTGGCCGACCGCGCGCTCGAGCGCCTGCTGCGCGGCCTCCTTCGACGGCTGGAGGTTCGGGACGAGTTCGTCAGTCACGGGTTCGAGCCTAGGACCTGCTCGCGGCGGGAAAGCGCGAACTCGACGACCTGGCGGCCGACGGTTCGAAGATTGCCGGAGGTCTTCGCGTCCGAGCAGCAGCCCTCGCCGTCGAAGATGACCTCGGTGGAGTTCAGCGCGACGCCGAGCGGGGTCGGCCAGCCGCGCAGCGCGTGCACGATCGAGCGCAGCGCCGTCAGCGTGGTCACCGACGCCTGCCAGCCGTAAGCGGTGGCCACGCAGCCGACCGCGCGGCCGTCCAGGTACGGGTGCGGTTCCTGGCGCAGGTCCTCGATGTAGTCGAGCGCGTTCTTCAGCAGGCCGGACACCGTGCCGTGGTAGCCGGGCGAGACCAGGACGACGCCGTCCGCCTCGCGCACCGCGTCGACCAGCCTGCGCGCGGCCTCGGTCCGCTCGGTGACAGCGGGGTCGTAGAACGGCAGCACCAGGTCGGAGCCGGAGATCGCGATCGTGCGCGCTCCCGCCTCCTCGGCTCCCGCCAGGGCCACCCGCAGCGCGCGCTCGGACTGCGAATCCGCCCTGATCGAGCCGCCGATGCCCACCACCGTGACCGTCATGCACCTGATCCTTCCACCGCGGCGGGGCCGTCGGTCGTCGTCGTGAAGACCTTCACGCTAGGACCTCGACCTACGTTGAGGTCAAGGCTGACCACGAAAGGCGAAAAGCTGTTGAGAACAAACGGTTCCAGGAGTCTCATGGTGGGGTGGCCCTCTCTCCGTACCGGCAGGTGCTCGCTCTGCCGGGCGTGCGCCGGTTGCTGCTGATCGCGCTGTTCGCCCGCATCCCCGGCAGCGCGGTCGGTGTCGCGATGACGCTGCACGTGGTGCTGACGCTCAAGGAGGGCTACGGCGCCGCCGGGCTGGTCACCATGTTCGCGACGATCGGCATGGCGCTCAGCGGCCCCGTGTTCGGCCGGCTGGTCGACCGCAGGGGGCTGCGCCTGATGCTGGCGATCACCACGATCGGTGAGGCCACGTTCTGGTTCATCGCGCCGTCGCTGCCCTACGCGGCGCTGTTGGGCACGGCGCTGATCGGCGGCTTCCTGACGCTGCCGGTCGGCGTGACCTCGCGGCAGGCGCTGGCCGCGATCGTGCCGCCGGAGCACCGCAAGGCCGCGTTCTCGCTGGACACGATCTTCGTCGAGACCAGCTACATGCTCGGGCCCGCGCTCGGCGTGCTGATGGCCACGCAGGTCTCGACCACGCTCACGCTGGTGACCATCGGCGGCGGCCTGGTGCTCTCCGGCAGCGTGCTCTTCCTGGTCAACCCGCCGATCCGGTCGGAGAGCAGCAGCGCCGAGCCCTCTCGGCCGATCCCGCGCAAGGAGTGGCTGACCAGGGAGCTCGTCGGCGCGCTCATCATCTCGGCGGGCGCGGTCCTGGTGCTCGCGGGCACCGACGTCGCGATCGTCGCCACGCTCGAACGCCACGGCCAGGTGTCGTGGACCGGCCTGGTCATCGTGGTCTGGTGCCTGGTCTCGCTGACCGGCGGTTTCGTCTACGGCGCGATGACCAGGACGGTGCCACCGCTCGTGCTGATGACGACGATGGGCGTGCTGACCATCCCGGTCGGCATCGCCACGGACTGGTGGTGGCTGTGCCTGGCCCTTCTCCCCGCGGGCGCGCTGTGCGCCCCGCTGCTGTCGGCGACCACGGAGTGGATCAGCGGACTCGCGCCGGAGTCGGTGCGCGGTGAGGTGATGGGTCTCCAGCAGTCCGCGCTCACCCTCGGCGCCGCGATGGGCGCTCCGTTCGTCGGCGCGGTGATGGACGCGACCTCGCCCGCCATGGGCTTCGTCGCCGCGGGTGGCCTCGTGACGGTGGCCGCCGCCGCTGTGCTGTTCCTTCAGCGCCCGCGCGCGTCGGCCGCTCCGGCTTCGGCTTCCGCCAGTTCGGAGGAGAGCGTTCGCAGCGCTTCGTAGGCCCGCTCCACGACCGGGCGCACAGCGGCCGAGCGCGCGGCGTTGGCGGGGTCGGGGCGGACGACGCCGACCGGCTCGATGAGGTCGGCGGCAGCGCGCAGCGAGGGCAGTCCGCCCAGCGCGCGCCAGCCCAGCAGCGCCGCGCCCAGGCCGGAGCCCTCGCTGTCCTCGGCCAGCTCCAGGTCGGAGCCCAGGCTCGCGGAGATCACCTCGGCCCACAGCGGCGAGCGGAACGCCCCGCCCGTGGCGCGGACGCGGTCGATGGGTGCGCCCGTGGCGGCCACGGCGTCGCGGACCAGGGCGAGCTGCTGGCCGACGCCCTCGATCAGCGCGCGCACGATCTGCGCCCTGCTGTGCTCCCGGCGCAGTCCGACGATCATCGCGCGCGGGTCCGGGTCCCACCACGGAGCGCGCTCGCCGAGCAGGTAGGGCAGCGCGAGCAGACCGCCAGCGCCGGGCGGCACGCTCTCCGCCTCGGCGAGCAGCGAGCCGATGTCGTTGGTACCGAACGTTTTCGCGGCCCACGCGGCGACACTGCCGCCGTTGCTGATCGCGCCGCCGAGCACCCACAGGCCCTCGCCGATCGCGTAGCAGAACACCCGGCAGTGCTCGTCGATCCCGGGCTCGTCGCGGACGACGCGCAGCGCGCCGCTGGTGCCGAGCGAGAGCGCGGCCATGCCCGGGACGACCGCGCCGACGCCGAGGTTGGCCAGCGGGCCGTCTCCCCCGCCCGCGACGACGGGCAATCCCGTTGGCAGGCCGTCGATCCGCGCGGTGAGCGGCAGGACGTCGGTGGGCGCCAGCAGCTCCGGGAGCTGGTCGGCGGTGATCCCCGCGAGCCGCAACGACTCCGGGTGCCAGTCGAGGGTGCGCATGTCCATCAAGCCGGAGCCCGACGCGTAGGAGTGCTCGGTGGCGAGGCGGCCGGTGAGGTGCAGCAGCACGAAGTCCTTGAGGCTGCACCACGTCACGGCTCGCACGTCGGTCTTCTCGTGGAACCACACGAGCTTCGACAGCGGGGCGAACGGGTGCACGGGCGTGCCGGTCGCGCGGTGCAGCTCAGCTCCGGCGGGGCTGCCCTTGATGCGCGCGGCTTGGTCGGCGGCGCGGTTGTCCGCCCAGCTGACCGCGTGCGTGAGCGGGTTGTTGTTGGCGTCCAACGCCATCAGCGTGTGCATGGCGCCGGTCAGCGAGAGCCCCGCGACCACGAGGCCTTTCTGTCCACAGTGGACAACGCACTCGGTCAGCGCCTCGAGTGCGGCGGTGAGCACCTGGCGAGGGTCGTGCACGGCCTCGCCGGGGTGCTCGCCGAGCATGGGACAACCACGCTCGGCGAGCACGTGGACCGTTGCGGAGGCATCAGCGGCGACCACCTTCGTCGCCGTGCTGCCCAGGTCGATCCCGAGCATTACCCGTGTCGTCACGGGTTCTTCTTACCAGTGCTCAGACCAGCGACTCGGCGATCTCGTAGGTGTTGAGCGCCGCGCCCTTGCGCAGGTTGTCCCCGCACACGAAGAAGTCCAGCGTGTTCGGGAAGTCCAGCGCCTGGCGGATGCGGCCGACGTAGGTCGGGTCGCCGCCGACGACGTCCGCGGGCGTGGGGAACACGCCGTTGGCCGCGTCGTCGACCAGCCGGATGCTGGGCTGCGCCGCGAAGATCTCCCGAGCGCGCTCGACGGTGACCTCCTCGGCGAAGACCGCGTGCACGGCGAGCGAGTGCGTGGTGACCACGGGGACGCGCACGCAGGTCGCGGAGACCTTCAGGTCCGGG
This sequence comes from Allokutzneria sp. NRRL B-24872, assembly GCF_002155965.1. Lineage (GTDB taxonomy): Bacteria > Actinomycetota > Actinomycetes > Mycobacteriales > Pseudonocardiaceae > Allokutzneria. The sequence continues at coordinate 7,899 of NZ_MUMH01000231.1, read as the reverse complement.
ATGCCCAGGATCTTGCGGGACTCGTTGCGGACCTTCAGCTCCTCGCTGGACCAACCGCCGTCGCGCTGCGAGCCCGCCCACGGGACCACGTTGAACGCCAGCGGCGCCGGGAACGGGGAGTCCGAAGAGGACAGTCCGGCGGCTTCGAGCGCTTCGCGCACGTCACCGGCGCGGTTGCCGACGCCCTTGCCGGCCACGGCCGCCGCCTCCGCGTACAGGCGGTCGATACCGTCCTGACCAGCTCCGGAAGCGGCCTGGTAGGAGGCGACGACCAGCTCGCGCAGCCCGAAGGTGTGGTGCAGCGCGCCGAGCGCGGCCATCATCGACAGCGTCGTGCAGTTGGGGTTGGCGATGATGCCGCGCGGCCGGTTGGCGACCTGGTCGACGTTCACCTCCGGCACCACCAGCGGCACCTCGTCGTCCATCCGGAACGCGCCGGAGTTGTCCACGGCGACCGCACCGCGCGCGGCGGCGATCGGCGCCCACTCGGCGGAAACCGCGTCCGGGACGTCGAACATCGCGACGTCGACGCCGTCGAATGCCTCGGCGGAGAGCGCGATGACCTCGAGGGACTCACCGCGAACGGTGATCCGCTTGCCGGCCGAGCGCGGGGAGGCGATCAGCCGGATCTCCCCCCACGGCACGGAGTCGCGGCCGTTGATGATGTCGATCATGACCGTGCCGACGGCTCCGGTCGCGCCGACGAGGGCGAGGGTGGGACGAGTGCTCATCGGTGCTTACCTCCCGGTCCCGGCGTAGACGACGGCTTCCTCGGTGCCGCCGAGGTCGAACGCCTCGTGCAGCGCGCGCACGGCGTCGTCGAGCTGGGTGTCGCGGCAGACCACCGAGATGCGGATCTCCGAGGTGGAGATGATCTCGATGTTGACCCCGGCCTTGGCCAGCGCCTCGCAGAAGACCGCGGTGACGCCGGGGTGCGAGCGCATGCCCGCGCCGATCAGCGAGACCTTGCCGACGTGCTCGTCGAAGAGGACCTGCTCGAAGCCGATCTCCTCGCGCACCTTCTCCAGCTGCTCGACCGCGGTCGCGGCGTCGGTCTTGGGCAGCGTGAAGGTCAGGTCGGTGCGACCGGTGGCGACCTGGGAGATGTTCTGCACCACCATGTCGATGTTCAGCTCGGCCTCGGCGATCACCCGGAAGATCCTGGCTGCCACACCCGGGTGGTCCGGGACGCCGGTGACGGTGATCTTGGCTTCGGACCGGTCGTGCGCGACGCCGGTGATCATGGCCTGTTCCACGGGAAGGTCCTCCATGGACCCGGACACGATGGTTCCGGGCTTGTTGTTGAACGACGAGCGGACATGGATGGCGACGTTGTTGCGGCGCCCGTACTCGACGCAGCGCAGCATCAGCACCTTCGCGCCGCACGCGGCCATCTCCAACATCTCCTCGTAGGTGATGTTGTCGAGCTTCTTGGCGTTGGGCACGATGCGCGGGTCGGCGCTGTAGACGCCGTCCACGTCGGTGTAGATCTCGCAGACGTCGGCGCCGAGCGCGGCGGCCAGCGCGACGGCCGTGGTGTCGGTGCCGCCCCTGCCGAGCGTGGTGATGTCCTTGGTGTCCTGGCTGACGCCCTGGAAGCCGGCGACGATGGTGATCGCGCCCGCGTCGATCGCCTCCTGGATGCGGCTCGGCGTGACGTCGATGATGCGCGCCTTGCCGTGCACCGAGGTGGTGATCACCCCGGCCTGCGAGCCGGTGTAGGAGCGGGCCTCGGCGCCGAGCGAGTGGATCGCCATCGCCAGCAGCGACATCGAGATGCGCTCGCCCGCGGTGAGCAGCATGTCCATCTCGCGGTCCGGCGGGACCGGGGACACCTGGCTGGCGAGGTCGAGCAGGTCGTCGGTGGTGTCGCCCATCGCGGAGACCGCGACGACCACGTCGTTGCCCGCTTTGCGCGTCTCGACGATCCGTTCGGCCACTCGTTTGATTCGTTCAGCGTTTTCCAGCGATGATCCGCCGTACTTCTGGACGACGAGCGCCACCGAACCTCCTCCGGACGACGGCCCGGCCGAGCCCGCACGGGTGGCGCGGGCGCGACGGATGGGCCTTCTTCACAGGCTGTACCTGGACCGCGCCATCGCAGTCTCCGCGCAAGCCTACTCACCTGGGCCACCCCGTCCACCAGTGCGTTTTCGCACTTCGCCAACGCCATCACCTCGGAGAACGCCTTCCCTCGACGGCGTGTCGCGGGCCTGCGTGTGGCAGAGCCCACGACGACGCGCCGGGCTGAACGGAGATCCGTTCGCCGCTCAGCGCCCGAGGTGGAGGATCTTCGGTGCCACGGGTGATGAGCCGGTGCCCGCCGACCCGCGCGGGCGTGACGGTTTTCACACTGACTGAAGGGGTTCTCGTGACGGACCTGAGTGCGCACCGGCCCGCGGAGTCGAGCGCGCCGCTGCACGAGCTGATCCGCGACCGGTGGAGCCCTCGCGTGCTCGACCCGAAGGCGGAGATCACCGACGACCAGCTGCGCGCGTTGTTCGAGGCCGCGCGCTGGGCGCCGTCGTGGGGCAACAGCCAGCCCGCGCGCTACCTGGTCGGCAGGCGGGGTGACGAGACGTTCGAGCGGATCTTCGCGACGCTGACCCGGGGCAACAAGAGCTGGGTCGCACCAGCGGGCGCGTTGGTGCTCGGGATCGCCAAGACCCGCAACGACGAGGGTGAGCCGATGCCCTACGCCGAGTACGGGTTGGGCCTCGCGACGCAGAACCTGGTGTTGCAGGCGGTGGCGGAAGGCCTTGTGGCGCACCAGATGGCGGGCTTCAGCGCCGAGGCGGCCAAGGCGGCCTTCGAGCTGCCGGAGGGCGTGGAACCGTTGGTGGCCATCGCGATCGGCCACTTCGGCGACGGCGCCGACGTGGACCCCTCGATCGTCGAGCGCGACACCAAGCCACGTCAGCGCAAGCCGCTGTCGGAGCTGGTTTTCGGTGCGGGGTGGGGAGATCCCGCGTTCTAGGCGGTGACCCGGCGCAGCAGCTTCACCACGAGCGCCGTGGCCACCAGCCAGAAGATCGCCGCCGCTCCGTAGTTCACCAGCACCGCCGTCTCCGGGCGCTCCGCCGGGAACAGGTCGCGGAAGGCGAGCGCCAGCGGATCGGCCCACGCGCGGACGAACCGGGTGATGCCGTTGTCCGGGTTCGCCCCGCCGACCGTGAGGATCACGTGCACGACGAGCAGCGCCGCGATCAGCGTGCCCGCCCAGCGGATGACCTGGGCGAGCACGCCGAGGACCGCCTTGGTCGGCACGGCGCCCCCGCCCTTGCGGCGCTCAGCGTGGTTGGCCATGCCGGCGAGTCTGGCAGGACATCAGGCCCTCCGGCGCAACAACCTCACCACGATTCCCGTCACCACCAGCCAGAACACGATGGCCATGCCGTAGTTGAGCAGCAGGTCCATCGTGGCGTTGCCCGTGGCGAACAGGTTCACGAACCACAGCGCCAGCGCGCTCGCGGCACTGGCCACGAACTGCACGAGCGCGTTGGCCTCGTTCACCGAGACCATCACGAAGATGACGTGCGCGAGCAGGATGAGTGCGATGACCGTGCCGATCGCCCGAACGACGGACGCGACTACCGAGCCACCACTGCGAACGCGGTCCCTGGCAACCATGAGGACGTCCCTTCCCTCGGCGGGTGTCACCCGACCGTGTACCCCTCCCACCGGTTTCCTAAGCGCCCCACACCGCCTCCGCCGTATCCCTGAATGACTCGTTCAGGTACTTGAACTCCCCCAATGACCCCTTCAGGTACCTCAACGCGCTGAATGAGTCATTCAGGTACCTGAGCCGCACCAAACGAGCCGTTCACCAACCACCCCAACGCCCTGAACGGGCCGTTCAGGCACCTGAGAACGCACTGAACGGGTCGTTCAGGGCTACCAGCGCACCAAACGGGTCGTTCAGGGCTACCAGCGCACCGAAGGGGTCGTTCGGGGCTTTGGCGGAGTGCCAGGAAGGCCCAGGATGTGGGACGTGGGTTTCATCCACCGGCCCGCGCATGGTTAGTCTGGCGGCGTGGCGGGTGTCCTGCTCCTTCTTCGCCGCGACGGGGTCTGACCCAGACCGGCCCCCCGTCGCGGGATTCGGCTGCGGCCCCACGCCCGCCGGTCGACTCTTCCCCGGCAGCAGGAGCTCCCTCAGCGATGACGATCGACCCCGCCACCTTCACCTCGGCGACCAGCAGGCTGAACACCCCCTCCCGGCCCGCGCCCTCGGACCAGCCCGTGTGGAACACCCAGCGCGGCAGCTCGATGCCCTACCACCGCTACCGCCCATTCGCGGAGCTCGTGGAGCCGATCGCGCTGACCGACCGCAGCTGGCCGGACAAGGTCATCGACCGGGCGCCGCAGTGGTGCGCGGTGGACCTGCGCGACGGCAACCAGGCGCTGATCGACCCGATGTCGCCCGCGCGCAAGCGGCGGATGTTCGACCTGCTCGTGCGCATGGGCTACAAGGAGATCGAGGTCGGTTTCCCGGCCGCGAGCCAGACCGACTTCGACTTCGTCCGCGAGATCATCACCGATGACGCCATCCCGGCGGACGTGACGATCCAGGTGCTGACGCAGTGCCGCGCCGAGCTGATCGAGCGCACCTTCCAGGCGCTGGAGGGCGCGCACAGCGCGATCGTGCACATCTACAACTCGACCTCGGTGCTCCAGCGGCGCGTGGTGTTCAACGCCGAGCGCGCGGGCATCATGAAGATCGCCACCGACGCCGCGCACCTGGTGCAGGAGCTGGCGGGCAAGCAGTCGGAGACGAACTTCCGCTTCGAGTACTCGCCGGAGTCCTACACGGGCACCGAGCTGAGCTACGCCGCCGAGGTGTGCAACGCGGTCACCGGCATCTGGCAGCCGACGCCGCAGAACCCGGCGATCATCAACCTCCCCGCGACGGTGGAGATGGCCACCCCCAACGTCTACGCGGACTCCATCGAGTGGATGCACCGCAACCTGGAGCGCCGCGACTCGGTGGTGCTGAGCCTGCACCCGCACAACGACCGCGGCACCGGGGTGGCCGCCGCCGAGCTGGGCTACCAGGCCGGGGCCGACCGCATCGAGGGCTGCCTGTTCGGCAACGGCGAGCGCACCGGCAACGTGTGCCTGGTGACCCTGGCGATGAACCTGTTCAGCCAGGGCATCGACCCGCAGGTCGACCTCTCCGACATCGACGAGGTCCGCCGCACCGTCGAGTACTGCAACCAGCTGCTGGTTCCCGAGCGCCACCCCTACGGCGGCGACCTGGTCTACACGGCCTTCTCCGGCAGCCACCAGGACGCGATCAAGAAGGGCTTCGAGGCCCTGGAGCGCGAGGCCAAGGCCGCCGGCGAGCACGTGGACGACTTCCCGTGGGAGGTCCCCTACCTGCCGATCGACCCGAAGGACGTCGGCCGCAGCTACGAGGCCGTGATCCGGGTGAACTCGCAGTCCGGCAAGGGCGGCGTCGCCTACGTGATGAAGGCGGAGCACCAGCTGGACCTGCCGAGGCGGCTGCAGATCGAGTTCTCCAAGCTCGTCCAGGAGGTCACCGACAACGAGGGCGGCGAGATCGACCCGAAGGGCATCTGGGACGTCTTTGCCACGGAGTACCTGGACCGCGTCGCGCCCGTGCGCCTCGTGCGGCACCGCCTGTCCGACGACGGTCAGGGCCACGACGAGATCGAGGCCGTCGTCCGCGTCGAGGACGAGGACCACGAGGTCAGCGGTCGCGGCAACGGCCCGATCGCGGCGTTCGTCGACGCGCTGGCCACCGTGGGCTACGACGTCCGCGTGCTGGACTACGCCGAGCACGCCATGTCCGCCGGCGACGACGCCCGCGCCGCGGCCTACGTGGAGACCACCATCGGCGACCGCGTCCTCTGGGGCGTTGGCGTGGACGGCTCGATCGTCACCGCGTCGCTGCGCGCGGTCCTCTCCGCCGTGAACCGCGCCTTCCGCTGAGCAAGTACCCACCGTTCGCGGGCATTGAGTCCGCGAACGGTGGGTATTGCCCGGTGGTGCGGCTGCGGCGGAGTGACCCGGACGGTCCTGGACTGACCAGGAAGCGGTGCGGGCGCGGGTTCCGGTACTTCGACCGCCACGGCCCCGTCGACGATCCCGAGGTGGTGCGGCGGGTCAAGGAGCTGGTGATCCCGCCCGCCTGGCAGGACGTGTGGATCTGCGCGGCGCCCAACGGGCACATCCAGGCCGTCGGAGTGGACGAGGCCGGGCGCAAGCAGTACCTCTACCACCCGTCGTGGACCGAGCGCCGTGACTCGGAGAAGTTCGACCGCGTGCTCAAGCTCGGCGCGCGCATGCCGAAGGTGCGCGAGGAGATCGCGGCGCGGCTCGACACCAAGGGGCTGACCAGGGATCGCGTGCTCTCAGCCGCCGTGCGCCTGCTGGACGTGGGTGCCTTCCGCTCGGGCGGGCACGCCTACGCGAAGGAGAACGGCAGCTTCGGGCTCTCGACGCTGCTGCGCGAGCACGTGACGCTGAGCCGGGGCCGCGTCCGGATGCGCTACGTGGCCAAGGGCGGGCTGGACCGGGACGTGGTGATCGACGACGAGCAGGTGCGCGAGGTGGTTCGCGGACTGCTGCGGCGCGGTGATCGAAATCCGGAGCTCCTGTCCTATTGGGACGGTCGGCGATGGCACAACGTGCGTTCTCCGGATATCAACGACCACATCCGCGAGATCACCGGAGGTCCATTCACGGCGAAAGATCTCAGAACGTGGAATGGCACGGTGCTGGCGGCGATCGCGCTGGCAGCGGGCCCGCGACCGGATTCCGAGCGCGGCCGGCAACGCGCTGTGACGGCGGCGATGCGCGAAGTGTCGGAAGAGCTGGGAAACACACCGGCCGTGTGTCGCAAATCCTATGTGGACCCGTATGTGATCGATGCCTTCGCGCACGGAATTCCGACGGGCAGTAGAGTGCTACGAGGCTGTTCGGGTGAACTCGAGTCGAGCGACACCCGGGACGGCGCCAGGAACAGGGTGGAACGCGCGGTGCTGGCACTGCTGCGCAGGGCTCGCCGAGAGCTGGGGCCACCGAGCACCAACTGAGGACTTCCTGAAGATGTCCGCGTGGCAGGTGCCCCGCGGCCGACGTGAGGCGTTACTGGAATCGTGTCCTTCGCCCAGGCTCCCGAGCTGGCGCTGCTGATGATGTTCATCATCGCGGCGGTGCCGCTGTTGCCGACCGAGGCCGCCGTCATCGGCTGCGCGGTCCTGGCGGCCAACGGCGAGGTGCACCTGGTCACGGTGATCCTCGTGGCCACGGCGGGCTGCCTGGCGTCGGACCTGTTCAACTACTCGATCGGCAGCAGGCTCGGCATGCGCGCGGTCAGGCGCTTCGACGCCAAGCCGCGCACCGCCGCCGCGCTCGGCTGGCTGCGCAGGCAGCTGGACAACCGGGGCGAGCCGATGATGGTGGCCGGGCGGTTCATCCCCGGCGGCGGCATCGTCGGCGCGGTGCTCGCGGGCGCGTTCCGGATGGGCATGCCCAGGTTCCTCCCGGTGGCCACGATCGGCTCCGCGCTCTGGTCCACCTACGCCACGCTGATCGGCTACACCGGCGGCCAGCTGATCTCCGAGCCGTTCGTCGCGATCGCGCTCTCGATCGGGATGACCGTGCTGGTCAGCCTGCCGATCGGCTACGCGGTCAAGCGCGCGCAGGCCAAGGACGCCGTGCGCGAGCGCGCTGCCGCGGACTACCGCTCCGGCGCCCTCTGACCGTAGGTCGACAGCCGGTCGACAGCCTCGGCCATCCGCTCCTCCCCCAGCACGCGCGGCAGCAATCCTGCCGAGTGCACGCGCAGGGCCACGTCGCACAGCCATTCCAGGTACTTCGCGCGCTCGTAGGCGTCGTCGAGGGTGCTGCCGAGGACCACGGCGCCGTGGT
>NZ_MUMH01000230.1 GCF_002155965.1 Allokutzneria sp. NRRL B-24872 | reverse complement strand
TACGAGACAGCCCTTAGGCGCCATTTCCCGTTTCGTACTCATAGCGGTATTCGGGACGCTCTTCACCGCTATGAGTACGAAACGGGTTCTTCTGCGGCCGGGGTCAGTTCGCGGGCGGCGTGTCCGCGTTGCTCGCGACGCCCAGGGTCACGGCGGTGAACTCCACGACGGTGCCCGGGTGGAGTCCCGCCCAGTAGCCAGTGCCCGGCTGGACGAGCACGCTTCGCCGCCCGATGTAGCGCCCGGAGACCGTGTCGACGATGACCTCATCGCGCAGGTTGTTCTCGGTGAGCCCCAACGCCGTCCCCTTGCGCCCGTCGAGGTTGGCGGTGTTGTCGGTCACGTCGAGACCGGGCAGCTTCACCAGCGCGCGGTAGACGGCGGCGCGCAGCTCGGCGGAGGTCTCGGCGGCGCGGAGCACCCCGGCGGCCAGGCGGAGCACGTCCGCGCCTCGTCCCTTGGCGTCCTTGCTCAGCCGCTCGTACAGCGCGTCGGGGTCGCGTGGGAGGTCGGCGAGGAAGCGCGGAGTCGGTGCCTCCCAATGGCCATAGCGCTCCCCGCACGGCTTGCCGTCGTCCGGCGTGCCCCCGAGCTCGTGTTGATCGGGGAAGTCCCCGCACGGCCCGCGCTGCACCCGCTCCCGGTTCGCACGCGGGTCGAGCAGCCCGCCGTCGCCCTCCCTGCGCGCGAGATCTTCATTGCCCGCCAACCACTTTCGCGCACCGGTCGGTCCACTTCGGACAGTCCACTCCGCAGAACGGTCCGAGGGAACCCACAGCTGGGTCATGCTCTCCTGGAGCACCGACAGGGGTTTGCCGGTCGAGGTCATCGAGCTGGCCAGGCCCGACTCCCGGGTCGCGGTGTAGAAGAACTGCCCGGGTCCTGGAAGCGGTTCGGGGTTGGCGAGCACCTGCGCGGCGGCGGCGCCCAACGCTCCCGCCGCAGCCGTCGGCGCCCCCGGCATCGCCAGCACACCCACCGTCACAGCGGCGACAGCGGCCGCCGTCCACGCGTACCTGCGGCGTGGCTTGGCTTCGTTGCAGGCGACCATCAGCGCGGCGCGCACGTCCACTGACGGCGGCTTGACCTCCTTGTGCAGCGCGGTAAGCGCGTCGTCCAGCTCAGTGTCGGTCCACATCGCCATCACTCCCCCACCCTGGGCGCCTCAACGCGCAACTGCCGACGAACTCGGTGCAACCGCGAGCGGACGGTGCCCACTGGAACACCCAGTGCCTCAGCCACTTCAGCCGAGTCCAGCTGTGCCCAACTGGACAGCAGCAGCACGTCGCGGTCCCGCTCTTCAAGGCGCTCGATCGCCACCGCGAGCTGTTGCGCCCGGGTCTGCGCGTCGATCTTCTCCGCCACACGGCCCTCGTGGCTCTCCACGCGATCCGGCAGGCTCGCCGCGCTGACGGCGAGTTGGTGCCGCGCGCCGAGCCGCGCGTGCTTGCGGAGGATGTTGGTGGCGATGCCGAAGAGCCACGCGCGGGCCGTCGCCCTGTTCGGGTCGTAGGTCGCCCGGCTCTGCAACGCCGCCAGGAACGTCTCCGAGAGCAGGTCGTCGGCGACGGCGCCCGCGCGGTTGGCCAGGTAGCGGTGCAGGTGGTGCGCGTGCCGGTCGAACAGCGCGCCGAACGCGGCCGAGGGCTCCGGGCCGGACAGATCCGGCCGATCGTCCTCCCCCGAGGAGGCCGAGTCGGGTGGCGCGTGGTCCATCATCGTTTTCACACCACTACTTGCACGAAACCGCGATCCGCGTTCACGAACCTGTGAGACTGCCTGCCATGGGCTCCAAGCGTTTCATCTCCATCGACCCTGAAGGCGTCAGCACCCAGAACTGGCTGTACGTGGTGGTCGAGGCCGAGACGGGGATCTGCTACCTCCAGCAGTACGGCGGAACCGCCTGCCGGCAGGGGCACGTCGAGGGCTTCCTGGTGCCCCTGTTCAGCGCCGGGGAGATGAACGCGTTGGCGGAGCTGTTCGAGAAGGACTTCGGCGGGGCGGGTACCTGGAACCACACGTGGCCGGACGACAAGGCAAACAAGCTCCGCGAGATCGTCGGCGCCATCCGCTACTGGACCTCCGACGAAGTCAGCGACGAGCCGCACGCCCTGCGGCTGGACGAGAGCCGCTGGGGCGACGTCGACGAGGCTTGGGTGCCCGTGATCACCCCGGACGGCCCCGGCGTCCTGCTGTGGTTCAACTCGGACTGACCGCGTGATCGGCGATGGCGGTCGCGTAGTCCTTCCACAGCCGTGGCGGGATCTCGTGGCCCACTCCGGGGAATGCGATCATGCGCGCGCCGGGGATCTCCGCGATGAGCGCGTGGGCGTTGTCGACGGGGAACAGCGGGTCGACCGCGCCGTGCAGCACGAGCGTCGGCGCGCTCACCCGGTGCAGCAGTTCCCGCCAGCGAGGGCCTTGGTCGGCCATGGGGTGGTTGGTCACCGACGCCCGCATGTCACGAGCGCGGCGCACGGCCTTGCCGCACATCGCCGTGACGGCCTCCTCGTCGAAGAGCTCACCGGCGAGCGTGCGCTCCGAATCGACGAGGAACGCCAGCACCTGCTCGTGATCGTCCCAGTCTGGCTCGACGGCCGACTCCCACGCCTCAAGGAGGCTGTCAGCGACCTCGGGCAGGTCGGCGTCGGCCGGGCCGTGACCGGTGGGCCTGGTCGAGATGAGCGTCAGCGAGGCGACCCGGGACGGGCTGTGCACGGCGACGAGCTGCGCGGCCCAACCGCCCGAGGAGAAGCCAACCCAGTGCGCCGTCTCGATGTCGTGCGCGTCGAGCACGCCGAGAGCGTCGATGGCCAGATCGGGCAGCGAGTACGAGGGCTGGCCGGGCTCGTCGTGGGCGGAGCGGCCGGAGTCCCGCTGGTCATAGCGGATCACGAAGAACCCCCGGTCGGCCAGGAGGTCGCACAGGGGCTCGGGCCACCAGTCCATCGAGCAGGACGTTCCCGCCAAGAGCAGCAGGGCGGGGTGGCTCGGGTCGCCGAAGCTCTGCACGCACAGGCTGACACCGTCGACTTCGATCATTCGTTGAGCTGTCATGACGACGATTCTTCGGCGCCGCACGGGTTGCGGTCCAACACCGATCAGGCGCTCATTCACGCGTCCGCGATGTGAATGAGCGAGACTGGCGGCGTGATGGACCTGGACGTCCGGTTGCTGCGGCACTTCGTCGCCGCCGCCGAGGAGTTGCACTTCACGCGCGCCGCCGCGCGGGTCTGCCTCACGCAGCAGGCGCTCAGCCGGGACATCGCGCGGCTGGAGATGGCGCTGGGGAAACCCCTGTTCGCCCGCAGCACCCGCCGCGTCTCACTGACCTCCGACGGCGAGCTGCTGCTGCGGCTCGCGCGGCCGTTGCTCGCCCACCACGACGAGGTCGTCGGCCAGCTCCGAAGCAGCTCGCGCTTCGTCGTCGACGTCGTCGGCGAGTTCACCACCGCCGCGCGTCTGCTGGCCACCGCGCGCCGCGACGAGGACGACTTCGAGTTCTACGCACGCGAAACCCCGGGGCTGGCGATCTCCCTCGCCCAGCTGCGAGATCACCACATCGATGCCGCTTTCTGTTGTCTGCCAGACACTTTCACGCTCCCCGCCGGGGTCGAGCACCGCCGGTTCCACACCGAGCCGCTCGGCTTGCTGGTGCCACGCGGACATCCGCTGGCCCGGCGCCGCACCATCCCGATGAGCGTGCTGCCGGGCCTGGAAATCTGTTGCCATGCCGGAAACCACGTGACCGGCGAGTGGGACCGGTTCGCGGCGGAACTGCTCGCGAAGTGGGGCGCGGTGCCGGTGGCGGACCACCCCGTGGTGCGCGGCGCGCAGGACCTCGCCCACCACGTCCGGCCCGGCGAGCCTCCCGTCCTGGTTCCGGTGGGGCAGCCGGAGATCCCCGGCACCGTCCTGCGCCCCTTGGCGGGCACCGAGGACGGCTACCCCTGGGGCGTGGTGTGGCGGACCGGCACCCAGCACGCGGGGCTGGACGCGCTCCACCGAGCGATCGACGAAGTCTGACCCGTCTCAGCACGACGCGTTCGCGCTGGTCAGAGGCCTAATTTCCTCCCGGCTTCCCAACATTGACTGTTTCGCTTGTCCCGGCTCGCACAGCCCTTGATCGTGGAGCCGTCGCGGTGTGGGACCGCGGCGAAGTCGAGCAGACACGGGGGAAACACATGAACGGGTTGCAGCGAGCCGCCACCGCCGCCGCGCTGGTGATCGGCATCATCACCACGCTCGGGGCCACCGGGGCGAGCGCCGCGGACGACGTCACCGCCTACGGCCGCTGCGGCGACCGGGGCAAGATCGAGACCTCCGGCGCGCTCGCCCACGTCACGCTGTCCTGCCACGACGGCAAGATCACCGTGCAGGGCTGGGTGAAGGACACCGAGGCCGACGGCCAGTGCGCCCAGGTCTACGGCAACGTCGGCGCCAAGACCTTCTCCAGCAGGTAGGCGTGCCCGATGGGCGAGGTCGAGGAGTTCACCTTCACCGGAAAGGGCAAGACCGCCAACGTCTACCTCCGCGAGATCGGCTGACTGAGCGGAGTCGTGCCGCGTCGCCCGGAGGCGGCGCGGCATCAGCCGTGGAAGGGACTCGGGTCCCGCAGAACGGCGAACATGCGGTCGAGGAACTCCTCGGCGTCGACCTCGGTGATGACGCGTGCCTTGCGCCGCCCGGCCCCGATCGGGCTCTGGATGAACTTGTCGTCGGCGATCGGGCGCAGGTCCGCGACGAGCTTGCCCCGCGTGTGCTTCCCGTTCAGCTCAACCTCGCAGGCGAGGTCCCGCCACGCCGGTGCCAGAGCGGGATCGAGCATCACCGCGGCGGCGAGCGGGTCGTGCAGCGTGACCTGGGGCTCGCCGAACATCTCGGTGTAGAACTTCGCGTAGTGCGCGAGAACGGCGCTCGCGTAGCGTGCCCGCGGGGTGTCGAGCGCGGCGGCGGCGTCGAGCCACGTCTCGTCGGCGCGGGCGCGCTCGGTGACGTTGAGCCCGATCAGGGTGAGGTCGAACCCGGCGGCCAAGACCTGATCGGCGGCCTCGGGGTCGTGGTAGAAGTTCGCGTCGGCCTCGGCGGTGATGTTGCCGGGCACGCCCAAGCCGCCGCCGAGCACGAACACGGACTTGAGCAGCGTGGGCAGTTCGGGCTCGATCCCCAGCGCGATCGCGAGGTTGGTGAGCGGCCCCAACGCCAGGACGGTGAGCTCACCGGGGTTCGCGCGGGCCAAGCGCGCCAGTTGCTCGGCAGCGGAGATGTCCACCGGCTCGCGCGTGGACGCGGGTCCGGCCTGCCCGCCAAGCCCGTCGTGACCGTGGACGAACTCCGCGGTCTCAAGCGGCTGGGCGAGCGGCCGGTGCGCCCCGACGGCCACGGGCACATGGTGCAGGCCGAGCTTGTCGAGCAGGCGGAGCGCGTTGGCCGCGGTCTGAGCGGCTGTGGTGTTGCCGTGGATGCTGCCGACCGCGACGAGTTCCGCGTCGGGATGCGCCGCCAGGTAGAGGAACGCCAGCGCGTCGTCGATGCCCGGGTCGGTGTCCAGAACGATCCGCACAGCTCTGCTCCACATCGTGAGATCGGGTTCGACGGCCCAGCCTAGGGCGGTACTCGACCTCACTGCGCGGGTTCAACCGGTCCACGGGCAACCGCCCTGCGCGAGGGCGGTGGTGATGCGCTCGGCGAGGGCGCGCAGGTGGGTGATGAGCTCGGGTGGTTCGTGGACGTGGAACGGGAATCCGAACAGTCCGATGTAGACGGCCAGCTCGTCGAGCGAGTGGGAACCGGTTCGCACAACACAGGTTCGCAGGTCGACGGCCTCGATGACGCCGACAGTGGGCGGGATGCGCTCGGCGGCTTCCTCCGGGCTGGCGTGCACGGTGATGCGGGCCTGGTAGCGGTAGGGGGCGGTGGACACGCCGCGCGAAAGGTACTCGGTGATCTCCGGGGCCTCACGCGGCGCGAAGCGCGGACCGGTGGGAACCCGAGGCGTGAGCCGGTCGACGCGGTAGGTGCGCCAGTCCTCGCGAGCGGTGTCCCACGCGAGCAGGTACCACCGGCGCCCGGTGTGCACGAGGCGGTACGGCTCGACATCGCGGAGGGACTCGGTTCCATCGTGGCTCCGGTACCCGAAGCGGAGTCGGTGGTGGTCGCGGCACGCGGCGGCGACGGCGGTGAGCACGTCGGGATCGATCACCGGACCGGACGCGGGGACGGTGACGGTGGCGGAGTGCAGCGCGGTGATGCGGTGGCGCAGCCGCGAAGGCAGGACTTGTTCGAGCTTGGCGAGCGCGCGCAGCGAACTGTCCTCGATGCCCGCCACGGTGCCGCTCGCCGCGGTGCGCAGTCCGATCGCGACGGCGACGGCCTCGTCGTCGTCGAGCAGCAGCGGCGGGAGCTTGGCGCCGGCGCCGAGTCGGTATCCGGCGGCGCCGGGGGTGGCGTGCACGGGATAGCCCAGCTCGCGCAGCTTCTGGATGTCTCGGCGCACGGTGCGCACGTCGATGTCGAGCTCTCGCGCGAGGTCGGTTCCCGCCCAGTCGCGTGGGGTCTGCAACAGCGACAGCAGGCGGAGCAGTCGCGCCGAGGTCTCCAGCATGCGGAAAGTCTGTCAGGAAGTTAGGGCAATAGCTGTCCTAGCTCGTTCCTAGCCTGGTCCCATGAGCGACGAGATCAAGCCCTTCACCCTGGACGTCCCGCAGCACCAGCTCGACGACCTCCGCGAGCGCCTGGAGCGCGTGCGCTGGCCCGAAGCCCTGCCGGGCGACGACTGGGACACCGGGGTCCCGACGATGTGGCTGAAGGAGCTCGTGCAGCACTGGCGCACGGGCTACGACTGGCGCGCCGCCGAGGCCGAACTGAACGAGCACCCGCAGTTCACCACCACGATCGACGGGCAGCGCGTGCACTTCCTGCACGTCCGCTCCGCCGACGAGAACGCGTTGCCGCTGCTGCTCACGCACGGCTGGCCGGGCTCGGTGGTGGAGTTCCTTGACGTGATCGAGCCGCTGCGGACGGAGTTCCACTTGGTCATCCCGTCCCTTCCGGGCTTCGGTTTCTCCGGCCCGGTATCGGATACCGGCTGGGACGTGGACCGCATCGCGCGGGCGTGGGCGGAGCTGATGCGCAGGCTCGGTTACGACCGCTACGGCGTGCAGGGCGGGGACATCGGCGCCGCGGTCAGCCCGCAGGTCGGGCGGGTCGCGCCGGAGCACGTCGTCGGCGTGCACGTCAACGGGGGACCCGGTCCCATGCCGAACGTGCCGCTGTCCCAAGAGGAACTGAGTTCCCTCAGCGACCTGGACCAGGACCGCGTCGCGCGGATCGAGGCGTTCCTGAACGAGGAGTTCGGCTACATCTCGATCCAGTCGACGCGCCCGCAGACCCTCGCCTACGGCCTGACCGACTCCCCCGTCGGGCAGCTCGCGTGGGTGATGGACAAGTTCCGCGAGTGGACGCACCCGCGCGCCACCCCGCCGGAGCTGGTGATCGACCGGGATCGGCTGCTGACCAACGCGATGATCTACTGGCTGACCGGCACCGCGGGCTCGGCGGCCTACGTCGGCTACGCGCAGGCCGCGGGCTGGGGCGCGCTGCCGAACTCCGGCGTCCCCACCGCCGCGATCGTCTTCGCCCACGACGTCGGTATCCGGCGCTACGCGGAAACGGAGCACACGATCGCCCGGTGGGTCGACGTGGACCGGGGCGGGCACTTCGCCGCGCTGGAGGAGCCGGAGCTGCTGGTGGCCGACATCCGCGAGTTCTTCGCCGGGCTCGGCCACCAGGGCACGGGGCGTCCGCTCTAGGTGTGCGTGAAGTGGATCGCCACGTTCTGCGCGTTCAGAACGACGACCTTCTCGATCCCGGTGATGCCGAGGCGGCGGCCGTGCTCGCGGACCAGCCAGATCGAGGAAGCGCCGTTGTCGGTGCCGAGGAATGCGTGAAAGAAGTTCGCGGTGGTCGCGCTGACGATTCCGGCCTGTCCCTCCGCCTGCCATTGCTTGGTGTCGTCCGGCCGCAGCGCCATTCCGATGCACTGCGGGTTGAGTTGGCTCATGTGGAGGACCATCTTGCTGCCGTTACCGGAAGCGACGTTCATCCGCACGATCCGGCTCAGCGGCGTGATCCGCTGGTTCCCGAAAGCCATCTCGTACTGGAGGAACTGGATGTCGGAGGTCTTGAGCAACGCCCACGGCGGAGCCGGGACCGGATTGACGTTGAGCCAGGCGCGGATCTCGGCGTTGCCGGTGTCGATGGTGTTGATGTAGGTCGCGGACGGGAAGCCGGTGATGCTGACCTCCTGCGCGTTGTCCGCGCTGTAGTCGGGCTTCGTCGACGGCGCCGCGGTGTAGTGGGCGCGGTAGGTGGCGCGCCGCAGCTCCATGTCCGCATCGGACAGGAAACCGCCCTGCCGAACGGACGTCACCATGTCGTTGTAGCGCCGTGTTCCCGTGACAAGCGTTTGCCCGAATTCCTGGGTCTGCGTCGCGGAAATCCTCATGTCGGGCTTGTAGCCGCCAGACGGGGGCGCTTTGGGTACATTCGGCTGACTCATGGGCGACAAGCTTTCACGCAGACAATGCCGAGGACTAGAGGCCAAAAGAGTAATTCACCGAAACGCGACAAGTGTCATTTTAGACTCGGCCGGGCAACGAAAAGAATGCCCAACCGATTGCGCCGGGTTACACCCACCGGCCCTGTCGCCGGAGCCCGGGGAACTCCTACCCTTGATCTTGACCGGAGCCGCTCGCCGCTGAGCGAAGGGACTTCGCGCCATGGCCCGCTTCCCGCACAGGCTGCTCGCC
The DNA here is from genome assembly GCF_002155965.1 of Allokutzneria sp. NRRL B-24872. Classification (GTDB taxonomy): domain Bacteria; phylum Actinomycetota; class Actinomycetes; order Mycobacteriales; family Pseudonocardiaceae; genus Allokutzneria. Next base: position 5,533 of record NZ_MUMH01000230.1, on the reverse strand, counting down.
TCGGTGGTGGCGCTCGTCGCCGCCTTCCTCCCCCCAACCGAGTCGGAGTCGGAACGCCGCTACACCAACCCGGTCTCCGCTCCCGCGGCGGACACCTTCGCGGACCCCGCGGTCATCCGGGGCAAGGACGGCTTCTGGTACGCCTTCGGCACCGGCGACCCGCTGCGGCGCGGCGACCGCGCGCACCGGCTGCTGCCGATCATGCGCTCGGTGGATCTGACGCGCTGGGAGCACGTCACCGACGTGTTCACGCAGGCCAGCCGTCCACGTTGGGCCGCAACGGAAGCAGGCCTGTGGGCGCCCGACATCCGCTACGTCGACGGGCGTTACCTGCTGTACTTCACCGTCACCGACACGGTCATGAACGAGGGCGGTGACGCCGCGGTCGGAGTGGCCACGGCGCCGTCCCCGATCGGCCCGTGGACCGCGCTCGACGCCCCGGTGGTACCGCCTGTCCCAGGGGACCACGGCCGGTTCTGGTCGATACTCGATCCCGCGATGCTCACCGACGCGACCGGGCGACGCTGGCTGTACTACGGCTCCTACTACGGCGGGCTCTTCGTCGTGCCGCTGTCCGACGACGGAACGCGGATGACCGGAGCGGCGACGCGGATCGCGATCGGTGACCGCTACGAAGGTGCTTACGTGGTCAGGAAGAACGGCTGGTACTACCTGCTCGCCTCGTCCGCGAACTGCTGTGTTGGCCCCGCGACCGGCTACAGCATCTTCGCCGGTCGGTCCCGTTCTCCGGCCGGGCCGTTCGTCGACCGCGACGGGCTCTCGCTGCTCAGTTCGCGCGTCGGCGGCACGCCTGTGTTGCGGCAGAACGGAAATCGGTGGATCGGCGTGGGCCACAACTCGGTCGTCACCGACTCGTCGGGACAGGACTGGTTGGCCTACCACGGGATCGACCGATCGGACCCGTACCTCAACGAGCCGCACGGCGTGAACATGCGGCCGATGCTGCTCGATCGGCTCGACTGGATGGACGAGTGGCCGACGGCGCACGCGTCAACGGGGCGTCAGCGCGCTCCGGTGGTCTCCGGCGACAGCTTCGCGCGCGAGACGATCGGCCCCCGCTGGCGCTCTCCGGCTCCGTCATGGCACGTGAAGTCCGGTGTGCTGCGGCACTCCTCGCCCGGCACGAGTCGGCTCCGGTCGACCGAGTCCTTGCCTGCCAACGCTTTCGTCGAACTGGATGTGATCGGCTCCGCCGGGGTGTCCGTGGGCGGGGTGACAGTGATGATCGACCGGGACGCCGCCGCGCTCGTCACCGACGTTCCTCGCGTCGGTGTTCAGCGGACTCCGCTGCCCGCGAACTTTCGTTACGACACTTGGCATTCGCTGACCGTCGCGGTGCGGAGCGGAGTGCTGACCGCCGCCGTCACCGACGCCCGGCTGGGCGACCCGTTCGCTGAGCAGACCCGCACGCTGCCGGAACACCTCGGCGACGAATTCGCGATCATCGCCCGCGGCGAGGCATCGGTGGACAACGTTTCGGCCGAGCGCGCCGCTCAACCCGTGCGCCGCGCCGAACCCGCACCGCGCCTCGGGCGGCTCGACCGCACGGCATCGGACGAGTTCGACGGAGAACTGGGTACCGGGTGGTCCTGGGTTCGGGGCGATCCGTCCGCGACCGTGCGCGCGGGGGCGTTGCGCTGGCCGACCCAAGCTGCGGATCTCGTCGGCACCACCAACAACGCCGGGGTGCTCCTGCGCGACCCGCCGCGCGGGGACTACGTGGTGGAGACCCGGCTCGACCTCGACCTGGGCGAGAGTTCCGTGCGGAACTTCCAGCAGGCGGGCCTGATCGCCTACGCCAACGACGACGATTTCGCGCGGTTGAGCCACGTCGCGATCTGGAACACGCGCCAGCTGGAGTTCGGGCGGGAACTCGCGCACTCCGGCCGGCTGCTCTACGGCCAGCAGACGCTGACCGCCCCGGCCCCCACGACGTGGCTCCGGCTGGCCCACACCGTCGACCCGGCCAGCGGCGAGCACCACTTCCGAGGCGGCTCCAGCCGCGACGGCGAGCACTGGACGTGGGGTGGCACCTGGACCTTCCCCGCCGGGCCCGCACCGCGCGTCGGCCTCATCGCCCACGGCGGCGACATGCCCGCCGTCACCGCGAACTTCGCGTACTTCCGCGTGTACCGGGGCTAGCTCGGGCCGCCGCCGAAGCCGATCTCGTTGCCGTCGGGATCGCGGAAGGTCGTCTTGCGGACGCCGTTCGAGTAGGTCTCGCGTTCCACGGGCTCCAGTCCCCGCTCTTCGATCCGCGCGACGACCTCGTCGAAGTCGTCCAAGAACAGCGTGTGGATCGCGTGGCCCGCCTTCTCCGGGTTGAGCACCACGTAGAACGAGCGGCTGTCCGCCACCTCCCACACCGCTTCGGTCTCGTGGACGACGAAGGTCGGCGGCGTGCCGAACAACCGCTCGTACCACTGGAGCGCGGCCGGATAGTCCGTGACGGGAATCCCCGCGAAGAGCGCTAGCGCCATCCTCCGACCCTAGCCCGTCCTCCACCAGGCAAGCCCGACCCGCGCACCACACCCCCGGCTCGCCCCATCACCCACCGCAGTGGTCCAGACCACTCCCGTTTCGTACCGGTAACGGGATTTGGGAGCGCTCTCTTACCCGAGATCGGTACGAAACGGGAGTTTGGCGGCCTGGGGGATGTGGGGTTAGAGGCCGGGGCCGGTGATGTGGGGGTGGCCGGAGGTGAAGCGGAGGCGGTAGACGGCGGGCATGGGCATCGCGCGGCTGAACGGCCAGTCCACAGTGGACACGCCGAAGCCGACGAGCGCCCTGGCGACGAACGTGCCGTGGCTGCCCACGACGACAACGCCCCCGTCGGCCAGCGCGGTCAGGGCGGCGACGGCGCGCTCGGTGAGCTGGGCGAGGCTTTCCCCACCTGGACGGGCCAGCTCCGGATCGGCCCAGCTCGCGGCGTAGTGGCGCGCGTAGTCAGGGGTCGGTTCGAGGCCCGAGTCCCATTCCCGCAGCTCATGCACGGTGTCGACGGGCAGCCCCGCCGCGCGGGCGAGCGGCGCGACGGTCTGCACGGCTCGCAGGTACGGGCTGGACACCACGCGCGTGGGCCGGGTAAGCACCAGGTCGTCGGCCTGCACCAGGCCCGTCGCGGACAGCGGCCGGTGGTACTCGTCAGGCCCGCCGGGTCGCGGTATCTCCGACTCGGCGTGCCTGACCAGCACCAACTCACCTCGCGGGGTCATCGGGCGGCGTGCTCCACGTTGGGGTGGACGTCGAGCACCGTGTCCAGCCCGGTGGTCCGGAGCAGGCGCAGCACGAAGCCGCCGGAGCCCGCGATCCGGAAGACCGCCCCCGGAGCCGCCTCGCGGTTGGCCACCGCGATCGCCGACAACCCCGAGGAGTCGATGTAGGTCACCCGCGAGAGATCGAGCACCACCCGGGCGGAGGCCTCGCGCAACGCTCCGGACAGCTCTCCGAAGAGCTCGTCCTGGCGCGTCACGTCGACCTCCCCGGCCAGCGACAGCACCCGCCACCCGTTGACGGCGCTCCAGCGCACCTCGAGCAGCTCGCCGTCGTCCGAGGACACAGCAGAACACCTCCCACGGTCACAGATCATCCGGTGGAGCGACGCTAACAGGGCGCTCCCGGTCCGCCCAGAGCGAGGAATGATCTTGGTATCCGGATCGGGGTGCGGTCGATCCCTCGGACGTGTGGTGGCGGCGGCCGTTCAGCGCAGCGCCACGCCCGGGATCGCGCGCAGTTCGGCGCGCAGCGCGGGGCTCGGGCGCACGGGGTAGTCGTCGACGGCGAGCTTGTGCGGTCGCGTCAGGCCGGTGATCTCCAGGTGCACGGGGGTCGCACCGCGGTGCGCCAGCAGCGTCTGCTTGAGTTCGAGCACGACGGCCTCGGTCACGGTCCTGCCGTTGACCAGCAGAACGAGCGGGGGCTCCTCGGCGCCGAGGGAGGCGAGGTCGAGCGGGGCGAGGTCGGCGCCGAAGACCGACATGCGCTCCTCGCGCCAGTTCACCCGGCCCTTCACCACGACCGCGTTGTCCTCGACCAGGTCGGCGGAGAGCACCGCGTAGGCCTTGGGGAAGAACAGCACCTCGATCGCGGCGTCCATGTCCTCGATCGTGCAGATCGCCCACGGCTCGCCCTTCTTGTTGATCCGCCGCTCCAACGACGTGATCAGCCCGGACACCACCAGCTCGCCCTCGCGCGGCGGGTTCTCCAATATCGAGGCGATGGGGCGCGGAGCGTGCCTGCGCAACACGTGCTCGGCGCCGTCGAGCGGGTGCGCGGAGACGTAGAGGCCGAGCATCTCGCGTTCGTGCGCGAGAAGTTGCTTGCGCGGCCACTCCTCGTCGCCGAAGTTCAAGTGCGCCAAGGGGGAAGCGTCGGGGGTGGGCTCAGAGCCGAAGAGGTCGAACTGGCCCATCGCCTCCTTGCGCTTGAGCGGGACGACCGCGTCCACGGCGAGCTCGTGCGCCTGGACCATCGCCATGCGGGTGGCGCCGAGGGAGTCGAAGGCGCCCGCCTTGATCAGCGACTCGATGACGCGCTTGTTGCAGCAGACCAGCTCGGACTTGTCGAGGAAGTCGGTGAAGGAGGTGAACTTCCCCTTCGCGCCGCGCGACCTGATCACCGACTCGACGACGTTCGCGCCGACGTTGCGCACGGCTCCCATGCCGAAGCGGATGTCATCGCCGACGGCCGCGAAGCGCAACGCGGACTCGTTGACGTCGGGCGGCAGCACCTTGATGCCCAGGCGGCGGCACTCGGAGAGGTAGATCGCGGACTTGTCCTTGTTGTCGCCGACCGAGGTGAGCAGCGCGGCCATGTACTCGGCGCGGTAGTTCGCCTTGAGGTGGGCCGTCCAGTAGCCGACGAGCGCGTACCCGGCGGCGTGGGACTTGTTGAACGCGTACCCGGCGAACGGGAGAATGGTGTCCCACAACGCTTTGACGGCCCCGTCGGAGAAGCCGTTGTCGAGCATTCCCTGTCGGAAGCCCTCGAACTCCTTGTCCAGCACCTCTTTCTTCTTCTTGCCCATCGCACGGCGGAGCACGTCGGCGCGGCCCATCGAGTAGCCCGCGACGCGCTGCGCGATCGTCATGATCTGCTCCTGGTAGACGATCAGGCCGTAGGTCTCGGCGAGGATGTCCTCCAGTGCCTGCGCCAGCTCGGGGTGGATCGGCTCGATCGGCTGGCGGCCGTTCTTGCGGTCGGCGTAGTTGTTATGCGTGTTCATCGCCATGGGACCCGGGCGGTACAACGCGTTCACCGCGATGATGTCGTCGAAACCCGTTGGCCGCATGCGCCGCAGCAGTTCGCGCATCGCCCCGCCGTCGAGTTGGAAGACGCCGAGGCTGTCGCCCCTGCCCAGCAGCTCGTAGGTCTCGGAGTCCTCGACGCCGAGCGTGTCGAGGTCGATGTCCTCGCCGCGGTTGGCCTTGATGTTCTCGATGGCGTCGCCGATGACGGTGAGGTTGCGCAGGCCGAGGAAGTCCATCTTCAGCAGGCCGATGGCCTCGCAGGA
>NZ_MUMH01000023.1 GCF_002155965.1 Allokutzneria sp. NRRL B-24872 | reverse complement strand
CGGACTCATCCGCTGCGCACAGTTGCTCTCCGACTAGACGGGCGGGATGAGGCCGGGCAGCGCCCCGACACCGGAGCACGTGCGACACGCGCGCGTGACGGCGACGGTCGCCCCGGTCTCTCCGTTGAGACGCAGTACCTCACGGGCCGCGTGCTGCGCTCCGGCGCAGTCGTGGCACACCGTGGTGCTCTCGCCGACCGCGATGCTCTCGGGCTCGTTCAGCATGCGGTCGAGGCTGTCGAGCGCTGCCCACCTTGGCAAGAAAAGCCACTCGACACAGTGATTCATCCCCGCGGTGTTGAGGACAGGAGTTGTCCGCGAGGGGTGCCAGACTGCGCTCATGTTGCAGACATCGGCCCGCTTGCTCCGCCTGCTGTCGCTGTTGCAGATCCGCCGCGAGTGGTCCGGCTCCGACCTCGCGGACCGCCTGGAGGTCGACGTGCGGACCGTGCGCCGCGACGTCGACAAGCTGCGCAACCTCGGATATCCGGTCAACGCGACGACAGGGTCCGCAGGTGGCTACCGGCTCGGCGCTGGTGCCGCGCTGCCACCGTTGCTGCTCGACGACGACGAAGCCGTCGCGGTCGCCGTGAGCCTCCGCACCGCCACTAGTGGACCGATCGCCGGGATCGAGGACACGTCGCTGCGCGCGCTGACCAAGCTCGAACAGGTTCTGCCGTCGCGACTGCGCCGCCGCGTGAACGCGTTGCAGGCCTACACCGTGCCGATCCCGTTGAGGCCAGGGCCGACCGTGGACTCCGCCGTGCTCACCACGATCGCGAGCGCGTGCCGTGACAACGAGCGCTTCCGTTTCGACTACTCCGACCACAGCGGCGCCGAGAGCCTGCGTGTGGTGGAACCGCACAGCATGGCCAACTGGGGCCGTCGTTGGTACCTCGTCGCGTGGGACGTCGACCGCGAGGACTGGCGCACGTTCCGCGTGGACCGCATTTCGCCGCGCACCCCCACCGGTCCCCGCTTCACACCGCGCGAGCTACCAGATGGTGTCGACGTCGCGACGTTCGTGTCGACGCGCATCACTTCAGCCCCTTGGCAGCTCCGCGCGCGCGTTCTGATGCACGCCTCCGCCGAAGCGCTGACGGAGAAGTTCGGGGGCTACGGCAGCTTGGAACCGATCGACGAGAACAGCTGCGTGTTCGCGACCGGAGCCGACTCGCTGGAGTCCTTGGCTCTGTACCTGGGAATGACGGGCGTGGACTTCGAGGTGCAGGAGCCGCCGGAGCTCATCGAGCACATGCGCGAACTCAGTCGCCGCTACGCGCGCGCGTCAGGTTCCGAGTAGCGCGGGCAGCAACGCGCGGCACCGCTCCGGGCTGTCCGTGTGCATCAGGGCGCTCAGCAGCGCGATGCGCGTCTGGCTCGCGCGGAGGTGTCCGGCGAGGATCGCGCCCGCCGCGAGCAGATCACCACCCGAGGCGTAGACCGGTGCGACCGGGCCCGCCGCGCACCGCGAGGTCACCGCGACGACCACGCCCGCGAGGGTCGCGTCGCGCACCGCCTCCGCGATCTCCGGCGTTGCGTTGCCCGTGCCCGCACCCACCAGCACGATCCCGCGCGCTCCAGCCGCGATCGAGGCTCGCAGCAGCACTGCGTCGCCGTCGCTGTGGTGCGTCACGATGTCCACGCGAGGCGCGGAGCCGCGCGGCGCGGGCAGTGGCGCGCTCCGGCGTTGCACGTCGCGTCGCAACAGCAGCTCTCCGCCGAGGATTCGGCCCAGTGGCTCGTGCGAGGGGTCTCCGAACGCGTGGGCGTCCAAGGTGTGCCGCTTCACCGTGCCGCGCGCGGCGTGCACGTGGCCGTTGAAGACCACCAGCACGCCCAGATCGCGTGCCTGCTGCGCGACGATGAACGCGTCCGAGAGATTGCGCGGCGCGTCGGAGCCCTCGTGCCCCAACGGCAGCTGCGACCCCGTCAGGACGACGGGGCGCGGGTCGTCGTGGTGCAGGTCGAGCAGGAAAGCCGACTCCTCCAACGTGTCCGTGCCGTGCGTGACCACGACACCGGTGACGTCCGGGTCGGCCAGGGCGACGCGCACCTGCTCCAGGAGGTCGAGCTGGTGCCGGATCGTCAGACACGAGCTGTCGATCGTGCAGAGGTCGATCACGTCCACCCGCAGCCCCGCCGTCGGCGGCACCGCGCTGATCACCGAGCGCCCCTGGAGGCTCGCGGCCAGGCCGCTCATCGTCGGCTGGCTGGCGATGGTGCCACCCGTCGCGATCACCACGACACGCTCCACCCTTGACCTCCCCGGACACTCCGGCGCGACCGCTGGACGAACGATCGCGCGAACGTTCGCCCACTGTCCGGCACGCGCCCCCTCCGCGTCAATCCCCGGCCGTCATCCGCGATGTTTTGGCGCGCGCGTCGTCCACGCCCTGAACGGGTCGCCGAGACGTGACCAATGCCGCATTGGTCACGTCTGGACGCGAGCCGCGGGCCGCCGGGGGGAGGGCTAGTGGCGGGCGAGGAAGTCGGTGATGCGGGTGTTGACGGCCTCGGGCTGCTCGGCCGCGAGCGCGTGGCCGGCGCCGGGGATGACCGTGACCTCGGCGTTGGGGATGAGCGAGGCCCGCCCGGCGGCCCGCTGGACGCGCTGCACGGGGCTGGTGGCGCCGAGCAGCACCAGCGTCGGCACGGTGAGCCCGGCGAGCTGCTTCTTGCCGAGCTTGCGCGGTGGCATGAGGCGCTTGCGGAAGCGCATGCTGCCCAGCACCTGCAACTCGCGCACCGCGGGCGCGGTCCGCGAAGACCACTCCAGGTATTCGCGCCACAGACTCTCCGCGCCCAGCACCCGGTTCCACACGGTGCGCACGGCGAAGATCGGTCGCAGTTCGGCGAGCACGCGCGCGGGCTCGATCAGCGTCATGGACGCGAGGCGGTCGGGAGTGTGCAGCGCCTGGTTCGCGGCGATCCACCCGCCGTAGGCCGCGCCGACCAGATGCGCGCGCTGCACGCCGAGGCCATCCAGCACGGCGGTCAGCCACTCCGCGGTGTCAGATGACTTGATCATTGGTGCGGTCGGAGTGCTCGTGCCGGGCTCGCCGAGCACGTCGACGGCGTGCACGACGCGCCCCTCGGCCAGCGCCGCCACGTTGGCGTGCCAGGTGGCGGGCGTGGTGTTGCCGCCGTGCAGCAGCACCACGGGCGTGCCGTCGCCGTCGCCGTGGCTGTAGACGCGGGTGCTGCCGAACCGAGTGTCCACATCGGACTCGACGCGGTCCTGCGGCCACGCGCTCATCGCCTCGCCGAAGCGGGCGAGGAACTCCTCGCGGGACCCCTCGTCCACGAAACGGCTGAGCACGGCGGTCTTGGTCATGCGGGTCAACTTACCGCCGCGGCGTGATGCGCTGACCAGCCGGTCCCACCGTGAATCGCCACGCCGTCGCGCGCGTGCTCCCCGCGTCGACCCACGAGCGGTGGGCCGCCTCGACCTCGTCCCACAGCCGCCGCGCGCCGAGCTGCCGAACCTCTCCGTCAGCCGCGTAGGCCCACGACCGCGACGTCGGATCGATGAGCCACAGCCCGTCCGCGGTGGGCAATGCGTGACAGTCGGGCACGAGCACGGCCATCGCGATGTTGACGTCGTAGCTGCCGATCACGTCGTCCGTGCGCAGCGAGGTGCGCGTGACGGTCGCGCGTTCTTCGTCGTAGATGTCCGCGTCTGCATCTACGGGGCTCACGCGTTGCGCACGAAGGTCCATGAAGGACGCGCGTCCAGCGATGCCACCGCGCGCCACGCCGTCCGCATCGACTGACAGGGACACCAGTGCGCCGGAGAAGAACGCGGTTCCCCACGGGCAGACGATGCGGCCACCTGGCTTCGTCTGCTCCACCCACGCATAGGGGATTCGTTGCGCGTTGGCGGTCGCGATGATCCGGTCGAACGGAGCGAGCTCCGGGCAGCCTTCGAGACCGTCGCCGCACACAACGGTCACCCCGCCGTAGCCAGCGGCATCGAGTGCGGCGCGAGCGCGACGAGCTAGCGCTGGGTCGACCTCAACGGTCATGACATTGTTCGGTCCCAGTTGGTACGCGAGCAGTGCCGCGTTGTACCCGGTACCAGTTCCTATCTCGCAGACCCGCATTCCGGGCTCCACGTCGAGCAGGTCGAGCATCGTCGCCACGACCGCGGGCATGCTCGCAGAACTCGTCGCCAGCCCGGGGCCGTCCTGCGTACCGTCGTCGAGCTGGGTCACCACGCAGTCGTCGGCGTAGGCGGCCGCAAGCCACTCCGTCGGGTTCTCGTTGCGCGACAAGCGTTTTAATGGGTCTGAGTACCAAATGGTATCCGGGAGGAAAGCATGCCTGGGTACCGCGAGGAACGCCTCACGCCACCGCGCGGAGAGCTCACCGCTGTCGGTCAGCGCCCGCACCAGGTCCTCACGCAGCCCCATGCGCTCAGGGTGCCCGAAAGCGGGGCGTGCCAGTCGTGCGGCACGATGGACGATTCGAAGCCGGTCCAGCGACGGGAGAGACCGTGTCCGCCAGGCCCAGGGTGACCCTGCGCGCGGTCGCAGAGGCGACCAGCCTCCACGTGTCCACTGTGGCCAGAGTGCTCAATGGAACCGCGCAAGTCACCAAAGAGACCGAGGAGCGCGTTCGGACCGCGGCCCGTGAACTCGGCTACATCCGCAACGAGTACGCGGCCAGCCTCCGCACCCAGCGCACGCGCATCCTCGGCGTGCTCGTGCCGACGCTCACCGATTACGTGCTCGCCGCCGTGTACGAGGGCATCCAGGAGGCCGCGCTGGCCCACGGCTACCGGACCTTCGTCACCAACACCCACGACAACGCCGAACAGCACGCCGCCGGGCTCGAAGCGCTGCTGTCCTGGGGCGTGGACGGGCTGATCATCGGCGACGCGCGGCTCGACGGCAGCGGCCTGGAATCCCTGGTGGCGAACGACATCCCGTTCGTCCTGGTCAGCAGGCGCTCCGGCGGGCACCCCGCGATCACCTGCCACGACGAGCGCGGCGGCGAGCTGGCCGCCGAGCACCTGCTGGGACTGGGGCGCACCAGGATCGCGGTGCTCGCGGGGCAGCCCTACGCGAGCACCTGCGCCGACCGGACCGAGGGGTTCCTGCGCGCCTGCGCCGCGGCGGGGTACCCGGTACCGGATGAGCTGGTGGTCCACAGCGGCTACGACTCGCGCGGCGGCGAGCAGGCGATGAGCGAGGTGCTGGCGCTCGGGCGCGAGCTGGACGCGGTGTTCGCCGTCAACGACGTGGCCGCGATGGGCGCCGCCGGGGTGCTGCGGGCCAACGGCGTCGCGGTGGGGGAGGGGATCGCGCTCGTCGGGTTCAACGACATCCCGCTGGCGTCCTCGCTGACGGTGCCGCTGACCACGGTGCGCAGCCCCCTGCACGACATGGGCGCCGCCGCCGTCGAGGAGTTGCTGGTCCGCGTCGACGGCGGCGGCGCCCGGTCCCGGCTGCTGACACCCGAACTCGTCGTCCGGGCGTCGACGCGTTAGCGCATCGCACGCAGAAAACGTATGAAGCGTGAGAAAGCCAACGGGGTGAATGTGAGGACTGGTCCATTCGGCTGCTTGCTGTCGCGGACAGCCGATTCGAACTCTGTCAAGGACAGTTCCACACAGTTGTTGTCATTTCCGGTATAGCTGCTCTTTCTCCAGGTGCGCGATGGGGTCATCGTCCCTCAAGTGCGTCGACGTGTGCGCGGATCACCGCCGCCGACTCCTCGGGCGTCAGGGTTTCTGCCGAGATGTCGGCGAACATCGCCCGGAACTTCCGAACGTCGCCGTCATTCTCTACCCATTCCCCGCCGCCGGGGTACTCCAAATAGACGGCGTCCGGATAGCCGTCGTCGGCGAAGCCCAGGATCGTCGCGGAGCCGGACATCGTGCCGTAGGCGCCGAAATCGAATGGGATTATCTGAACGGTGACGTTGTCCAGTTCGGCGCCGACCAGCAGGTGCGCCAGCTGCTCCCGCTGCACCCGGGGCCCGCCGACCACCCTGCGCAGCACCGCCTCGTCGATCAGCGCGTGCAGGCTCAGCGCCGCCGGGCCGTGCAGCCGCTTCTGTCTGCTCAGCCGCGCGGCGACCGCGCGCTCGACGCCGACGGCCGGGTCGATGAACCTGCGGGCGGCCGCGCGCACCGCCGCCGCGTAATCTGCGGTCTGCAACAATCCCGGAATACCGGTCGACTCCAACGTTTGTACGGACGTGGCGTCGGCCTCCGCGCGCAGGAACGTGCGGAACTTGGGGGGAACCGCAGAAGAGTGTTCGATACGGGTCGCGTCCTGTTTGGCGTCGTCCCACAGGGCCTCGGCCTCCCTGCGCTGGCCCTCGCCCGCCGCGTAGAGGGCCAGCATGGCGCCCAGTTCGGCGAAGCCGCAGAGGACGTGACCGTTCTCGATCTTCGAAATCGTCGGCTGGGACTTGCGCAGCCGCCCGGCGACCTCCTCGGCCCCGATGCCGGCGCGTTCCCGCAGCTCCTTGAGGAAGGCACCGAGTTTGCGCTTGCGTCGGGTCCTGGTGCCCGGCATTCAGGTGCCTCCTCGCGCAGGTTTGCGCTCAGCCTAAGTCAGGGTGAATATTCACTCCGGTGGTGTATGGGCACCGGGAACGGCTGCCCCTACGCTTCGCACCCGCGGATCGCTGCTGACGCTCGACCCCGCAGGCGAGTCGCGGGGTCACCCTCGCACGACTCGCAAGCCCCCAACACGTCGAGGAGGCGTCGTGATCCGCGCGATCCGGGCCGGTGGCGGCCCGCAGTACCCGCAGCCCGCCACCGAGGCCCCCGCCGCCCGGCGAACAGTGGTCTTCGTCTGCCCGCAGGGGCACAACGTCGAGCTGACCTTCGCCGCCGACGCCGACACCCCCGAGGTGTGGGAGTGCCCGAAACACGGGACCGACAGCCGCGTCTGGTACTCCGACAGCGCCGGTACCGAGGACAACGCGGTACCGCGTACCGGCAAGACGCACTGGGAGCAGCTGTGCTCCCGCCGCTCCGAACCCGAGCTGGAGCAGCTGCTGGCGGAGCGGCTGAGCGTGCTGCGCGCCGGTCGCGTGTCCGTCGGCTGAACGCCTGGAGTGACATGATCAGCGGTTCCTTCCAGGACGAGACGTCACTGGTGGAGCTCGGTGCCGCGCTGCGCGGGCGGCGGACGGACTCCGGCCTGTCCCTGCGTGGGCTGGCCAGGCGCATCGGTCTCAGCGCGCACAGCGCCCTGGCCGACTACGAGCGTGGTCGCCGGGTGATCCCGGAGAACCTGCTGCCGCGCTTCGCCGAGGCCGTCGGCGACACCGACGGCACGATCGCGGCCTCGCTCGCCGCGCTGCGGGCGCGGGCGGTCGCCGAACTGGCGGAGCAGGCGGAGCAGCGCCAGGCCGTCGCGGAACTCGAACCCACCCCGGCGGGACCGTCCCCGGTACCACCGCCCTCGGCCGCGGTACCTCCGGCGCCCGCGGACTTCGTCGGCAGGGACGCGGAGCTGGAGCTGCTGCGCGAGGCGCTCACCGGCGGCGCGCTCGTGGTGCTCAGCGGACCACCCGGGGCGGGCAAGTCCAGCCTCGCCGCGCGGGCCGCGGCGGAGCTCGCCCCGCGTTTCCCCGACGGCGCCATGCTGCTCGACCTGTGCGATCCGAACCCGACCGAGGCGATGCGCAAAGCGTTGCGCGCCTGCGGGATCGCCGACCGAGCCCTACCGTCCGATGTGGACGGACTCGGCTCGCTGTACCGGGCCGTGCTCGCCACGCGGCGGATGCTCGTGGTGATCGACGGCGCCGCGCACGAGGACCAGGCGCTGCCGCTGCTGGCGGCCTCACCCGGCTCCGCGCTGCTGGTCACCAGCCGAGGACCGCTGCACGGCCTGGACACCGCGCGCGCCGTGCACCGCTGCCGGATCGGCCCGCTCACCGACGACGCCGCCGTCGACCTGGTCGCCACCGTGCTCGGCCGGACCAGGGTCGACGCCGAACCCGCCGCCGCGCGCCGGATGGCCGCGCTGTGCGACCGCTGGCCCCTGGCGCTGCGCATCGCCGCCGCCCGGCTCGTCGACTGGCCCGGCGGACTGCTCGCCGACGCCGTCACCGAACTGGAGCAGGAGCACGCGCGGCTCGCGTGGCTGCCCGCCGACAGCCGTGCCGTGCGCGGCGTGCTGGAGGTGTCCTACCGGCAGCTCGACGAACCCGCCCGCAGACTGCTGCGCCGCCTCACCCTCGCGCCCGGCGGCTGCTTCACCGTCGAGACCGCCGCCGTCGCGCTCGGCGACTCGCCCCGCTCGGTCCGCCGCGAGCTGGAACGGTTGCACAGAGCCGGATTCCTGCGCCCGGCCGCGACGGAAGGGCGTTCTCGGATGCACGTCCTCGTCCGCGGTTTCGCGTCCTCCCGCGCCGAGCAGGACGAACCCGCGCGGCAGGAGGTCGAGCTGCGCCTGCTGCACGCGCTGCTGGAGACCGCCGCCGACGCCGCGGGGTGGCTCGACCCGACGGCCCAGCACGACCGTGAGTCGGCCTTTGCCGGGATTCGCGACGCGGTGCGCTGGCTCGACGCCGAGCGGACCGCGATCCTGACCGCCGCGGAGCAGGGCTGCCGCCTCGATCCGGGCTGGGGTCTCGTGGGCCTGCTGCGCCAGATCAGCTGGTACTACCGGCTGCGGTGCGCGTGGACCGACCTGCGCGCGCTCGCCCAGCTCGCGCTCGAACAAGCGCAGCTGCAACAGGACACCGAGCACAAGGCGCACGCGCTCGCCGCGCTTTCCTTGGCAGCGGCCAAAACCGGGCAGCCGGACACCGCGCGCGAGCTCGCCGAGACCGCCGCAGGCCTCGCCCACGGCGACGGGCTCGCCGGTGCCGAGGTCGCCGCGCTGGACTGCCTCGGCCGCGCGCTGCTCGCGCTGAACCGCCCCGACGCGGCCCGGCAGGCGCTCGCCCGCGCCGTGTCGCTGCGCGGCGACTGGTGGCAGCACGCCGTGTCCTCCAGCAGGCTCGGCGTGGTGCTGGCGAAGCTGGGCGAACCCGCGCGAGGCCTTGAGCTGCAACGGCACGCGCTGACCCTCTTCGACGGCCACGGCGACGACCGGGGTGCCGCGCGGACCCGCCTGCGCCTCGGTTCCGTGCTCGCCGAACTGGAGCGCCACACCGAAGCCGTCGAGCAGTACGACCGGGCCTGCGCCGTCTTCGAGCGCTTCGGGGACGCGTGGAGCCATGCCGGCGCGCTGCGCGAGGTCGGCAACGGCAGGCTCGCGCTCGGCGAGGACGACCGGGCGACCGCCGACCTGCGCAGGGCCGACGCGCTGTTCGCCGCCCAGGGTTGCCGGTGACGCCCGCCCGGAGCGCTCCGATTAGGCTTTCCGCCATGCGGAAGACCGCGGCGATGACCGCAATCCTGATCAGCACCGTCCTCGCGGTGACGGGCTGCACGCCCAGCGAGCGCCCCTCCGACCTGCCCGACGGCGGCGCGAACGTGAGCCAGCAGGCGGCCCCGTCCTCGGCTCCGGCGCCGACCACGACCACCCCGGCCACCGTGTCCGTCCCGGCGGGCCCGCCGTGCGCCGTCGACAAGATCGTCGTGACCGGTGCCGCCGGGCAGAAGCCCACCGTCACCATCCCGTCGGACTGCGCCCCGCCCACGGAACTGGTCAGCAAGGACCTGATCCCCGGTACCGGTCCCGCGATCAAGCTGGGCGACGAGCTGCAGATGCACTACGCCCTCTACACCTGGTCGACCAAGAGCGAGAACCAGGCGTCCTTCGGTAGCGCCCCGCTCGAGACGCCGCTGGAGAAGGGCGCGCTCATCGACGGCTGGGTCGAGGGTCTTCCCGGCATGAAGCAGGGCGGTCGCCGCCTGCTCGTCGTCCCGCCCGCCAAGGGCTACAAGGCCCAGGGCAAGGGCAACATCAAGGGCAACGAGACCCTCGTCTTCATCGTCGACGCGGTCAAGGTCGGCGCATAATTCCCGGGAGCCCGGCGCCCGTCCGTTCGACGGCGCCGGGCTTCGTCGCGCTCGCTCTCCCGCTGATCGCCTGAGCCCCGCCGGGGAGGGGCCGTCCGAGCCGCGGCGCCGCTCGCCCAGCCCGATCACCCCCGCCCGCGAAGGCCTACGGCCCGCGCGGGCAACGGGAGACCAGATCCGACGAGACGCCGGAGTTCCTCCTGCGCGCCGTCCAGGCCTAGACCTGCAGCTCGTTCTCGATGCGCCTGAGGTGGTGCCTGGCCAGCGCCAGGTTCGCCGACTCGCGCTCCAGCACCAGGTACAGGAACAGCGAGGTCCTGGAGTTCGCGGTGTCGAT
The DNA here is from genome assembly GCF_002155965.1 of Allokutzneria sp. NRRL B-24872. Lineage (GTDB taxonomy): Bacteria > Actinomycetota > Actinomycetes > Mycobacteriales > Pseudonocardiaceae > Allokutzneria. Next base: position 77,081 of record NZ_MUMH01000023.1, on the reverse strand, counting down.
CAGCCGGATCAGGTGGTACTGGCGGTTCAGGGTGATCAGGATGTCCTCGATGCTGTCGTTGAGCGCCAGCGTGGACATCACCCGCATCTTCGCGCGAACGACCTCGGTGTTGCCGGCCGCGGCGAGGTCCAGGTTGAGCCACTCACCCCCGCCCCGGGTTCCGAGCGACATCCCGCTGTCGTAGTCGACCAGCGCGACACCGACCGCGCCGGTGATGGACATGGCCTCTTTCAACGCCACATCGATGTTCATCTCGTGCCACTTCCTTTGCCTCAACTGGTGGTCTGGGTTCTGCGACGTGCTTTGGCGGCCGTGGGGGGCTGTGCGGTGAGGATCGAGCTGATCCGCGCGATCACGGGCTGGGCCTCGTGGAGCAGGCGACCGAGGTTCAGCCCCTTGTCGCCCAGTACGACCATCAACGCGGTCCGGCCGACGGCGTACACGGCCATGTAGCCGCCGCTGCTGAACACCACGGTCTGGCTCAGCGCGCCGTGGCCGATCACCTCGACCGCCTGGCGCGCGACGCCGAGGTCGGCGGCGGCGAGCGCGGAGACGTTCGCCGGATCGACTCCGGCCGCGGCGTCGGCGAAGATGGGTATTCCGTCGACACCTGCCAGAACCGTGTCGGTGACTCCGGCCACCGTTTCCCGCAGGGTGCGCAGTTCGGTGGCCAGTGCCTCATAGTCCAATGTTCTTCCCCTCTGTTTCGGAAAGGTCGAGAACTTCCGGCGGAGCGGGCCACCGCGACGGTCGCGTGCGGTTTCGCGAGTTTTTCCGGTGGCGGGCCGGAAGCGGTTCCGGTTCGGTTTCGGGAGACGCGCCGCGCTCCGGTCGCGCACGGGGGTGCAGCGACGAGTGGCCCCAGTTCACGAAGCCGAACGAGACCTCCGGTGAGGCGATCTCCACCATGCCCTCGGTGAGCATCCGGGAGATCTCCACGGTGACCGGGTAGACGCCCCGGCTGATCACGAAGGCGATGTCGCGCGCGGTGCGCCTGCCGGTGGCGTGTTCGAGGATCGTGCGCTGCTGGTCGGTCAGGGCGCGCGTGCCCGCCCGGCTGCCGGGCACCACGCGTTCCCGGTAGGGCGACAGCGGGAACGGCATCGCGGCGAGCGCGTCCAGCCGACGCTCCGTCTCACTGGCCAGCAGATCGGGCGCCACCCCGTCTGAAGTGCTCAGCAGCACGTCAAGGGGGCTGTCGACGACGTAGTCCTCGATCTCGCCCGCTGCGGTGGCGAACGCTCCGTCGCGCGTGGCGACCGTGATCAGTGCGTTGAGTTCGCGCGCCCCGACGGCGCCGCGGGCGATCAGCGTCTCCTGGTGTGAGCGCGTCCCGGTGCCCTCGCGCAGCGCGGCGGTCCAGTCCTGCTCGCTGACCCGTCCCGAACGCAGCAGCAACGCTTCCGCCCCCGGGGAACCCGGGCTCTCCACCGCGGTCACCAGGCCCCCGCGCAGGTGGAACAGCCCGCCCGGGTTGCCGAGCACGCGCACCGTCGCGGTGACGCGATCAGCGTGGCACTGCGCCAGGGCGCGCGCGAGGACGTCGCACGCGGCTCGGTGGTCGCGTTTCAGAGGGCGCTCCGTGGGGGACTCGGTATCGGAAAAGGCAGTGGGACACCTGGTTGCTGATTTCCCTCATCGAGGGCTTCGGCGCTCGTGTTACTTCTCGCCGGTCATCGCAGAGGGCCTTACCCGGTCGGGTGAAAGATTTCATTTCCGGTAACGAGTTCCCGCGCGGGGCGGATTTCTTGGGCATATCCCGAATGTTCGTGAATTTCCGTTGATCGGGCGGATCGGCGATTTTCTCGGGGGAGGGCCCTGTCGTGGGCGTGCGGTCCGCTGTGACCACCGGCTACCCGCTGTGGCGCCGAGCCGGGCCGCGCTGGTGCGGCCGGGTTTCGCCGCGGTCGTGCTCCCGTGTCCACGCCGCTGCGACGGATTGTGTGGGCCACAAACCAACATGCCGCCGTCGCCGGTCGGTCGCCACCCGAGTTTTCCTTGCTGTGCAAGCGTTTCCGGGTCCGGTGGCTTCGTTTCCCGGATAGTCCGCGCAGTCGCTCCCGAGGGGCTCGAACCCGGCCTGAGCGGCGCCGTCGCGCTGCGCTGGCGTCGCGAAAATCCCTTTCCTGGTACAAAAAACGCACTCGCGGGAGGTCACGAAGGCAGGACGTGCTGATAACGGCGCGTGGTCGGCCGGACACACCCGGCATAGAGTCTGCCGCTCGGCTGGCACCTCACATCGGGGATGGGGATCGAGTCAGCATTCGCCTCGGCTCGGCCAGGGAGCGCCAGTGACCGGCAGCAGCAATCCCCGTTACCGAGCGGCTTTCGACGCGCTCGCGCACGCCCTCCTCCGATGCGAGCAGGACCGCGTCACCGGAACCGTGAACCTCGTGGGCGCACCTGGGGCGGTGGTCCACCTGAGACGCGGCGCCGTGATCGCGGTACGCAGTCCCGGCGCGCCCGGAGCGGAAGTGCTCCTGGTGCGCTCCGGCCGGATCAGCGAAGCCGACTGGACGCGTGCCCGGCGCGCGGGGCCGGAGCACCCCTCGCGGGTGCTCGCGCACGGAGGCGTTGGCGCGACCGAACTCAGGACCGTCACCATGATGGCCGCGCACGACGGAGCCTTCGCCGCGGTGACGGGCACGGTCGAGGATTGCTTCGTCGACGACAGGCCGACTGATCCGCCGTTGCCCGTGACGAACGGGATCGACCTCGCCTGGTTGTTCGAGCAGACCTCCCGACGGCTGAAAGCCTTGGCAGCGCTGCCCTTCGCCGTGTCGCCGCACCGCGACCGCTTGGGCGCCGCTCACGGGGCCGACCTCGCCACGACCGTTCTGACCGCCGCGCAGCGCGAAGTCCTGGCGCAGGTCGTCGGAAGGCGCAGCGCGAGGGACATCGCCTTCACTCTCGGCCGAGGCCTCTACCCGGTGACGATCGAGGTCTGCCGGATGCTCGGCGACGGCTTGGTCGAGGTCGTCGCGGGTGCCAGCCCGGCCGCCGTGTCACTGGCCCGCGCCGTCGCACCGCGCACCAGGCCCGGACGCGCCGCGATCGCTTTCGAACCGGAACGGAGAACGGTGTGAGACACGATGCGTTGGCCGCCGAACTGCGTTCCCTGCGGGACCGGGTCCCCGGGATCACCGACACGGTGCTCGCCACGGCGGACGGCCTTCTCATCCTGGCGGACGCGGCGGACGGGATCGACCCCTCGGGCCTCGCCGCGCTCTCCGCCGCGGTTCTCGGCCTCTCCCGCAGGACCGCCGGGGCGACCCAGCAGGGCTCGCTGCGGCAGACCGTCGTCCACAGCAGCGGTGGCAGCACGGCCGTCTACGCGGTCGGCGGGCGGGCGCTGCTGATCGTCCTCGGCGACGAGGGGATGGACACCGGACTGCTGCACCGACAGACCCGCCCCGTGGTCGACCGCGTCGACGCGATCCTCTCCGCCGCGTGGGCGGAGAAGGCGAAGGACAGCTCCACCCCATCCGTACCCGAGCACGAGTGAGAAGAGGACAGTGGACACCTCAGGAAAGACCCAGCTGGCCATGTCCGACCAGGTGATCTCCGTTGCCAGGCGCCTGCGGCAGGAGGTTCCCGACTGCCTGGCCACCGGTGTCGTGGACATGGCGACCGGCATGCTGATGACCTGCGAGACCACCGACAGCCACCCGTCGGAGGTGCTCGACCTGCTGGCCGGAGCGACGCTGGAGCTGTTCCAGGGCCGCACGGTCACCATGATCGAGGACATCTTCAAGGAACGCAGGGGCGTCACCAGCACCGAGCACTACTTCCAGGAGGTCCTGGTCAACAGCACCAACCTGACGCACCTGTTCATCCGCGACGAGCACGGCGCCGATCTCGTGGTCGTGGTCGTCTGCCCCCGGTCGGTGAACATCGGCATGCTCTTCGCCGCGACGAGGAGGGTGCTCAAAACGCACTTCGAGATGATCTAGTCAGCTGCCGCGCCTGTTCGTGTGGTCGCGGAGTGCTCCTTTCGTTGATGCGTCTTTCGTTGCATTTGCGTAACGACACTTTTGGTCTGAGCGGGGAACTTCTTCGCTCTGGTTCTTCTTGGCGCTCGGATGTTTTCCGGGGTTGTTTCTTAACTGTTCAGGTGTTGTTGACCAGCGCGAATGTGATCCCCTCGAGGGTGTCGTCATGAATTTCCGACCCCCTGCCCCTTGCCGTGAAATGGTCACGAAAAAGTGATCATGACGTTCGGCGATTTGTTTGAGCGTGAATTTGTGGCCGCGGGTGCTGTCGCTACCTACGCTGCGCGCCGCGATTGTTTTCCATGAACGTGAGAGGAGTTTGCGAGTGTTATCCAGAGCTGTGGTTGCCGGACTCGTCGTGGCGGGCTGCGTGCTCGTCGGATCTCCGGCGTCAGCGTCGGTGTCGGCGCAGTACTCGTGCTCGGGGTTCACCCAGAGCAGGTACGGCGTCACCATCAAGTGCGACTACCCCCGGTGGGAACTCCGGATCAACTGCACCCGGATCGGTCCGGTCGGTGGTGCGGACATCGTGGTCACCGACGAGGAATACGGCTCCAACGTGGCGGCGACCTTCTGCCCGTCCTACTACTACTACGACATGAGCCGGCCCTCGATGAAGGTGACCCGGATCTGGTGACCCAGGCCGGGTTTCCCGTTTCAGGTGAACGGTGGATCTTCCCGCTGATGGACGAGCCAGTCTGCCCGGTGTGATCACGGGCGCGTTGGCGTGAGGAACCGAAGGCCTCCTCGGCCGCCGGCGCGGATGTCGTGATCCACGCCGAACGCGGGAGGCCTTCCCTCGTGTTCGGCGTGGACGAAGGTCGACCGGCTAGCCCCCGAACGCCCGGAGGAACGTGTCCACCGCAGCCGCCACGATCGCCTGAAGGTCCACAGTGGACTCTTGGCGGGAACGCCCCTCCCACGGTCCGGTCAGCAACGCGAGGAACTGCTCCGCCGCCACTGCCGGATCGCACTGCCGCAGCCGCCCCGCCAAGCACAGCCGCGCGAAGCGGTCGGCGAGCGCTTCGTCGATCCACGCGCACCCGGCCGAACCGGTCAACCGGCGGAGTGCGCGGGAGCGGTCGTCGGCGTAGATCCGCAGCAGTCCGATACCGACCTCCGCCAAGGCCACGTGCAGGTCGCCGGGCTCGCGCAGGCGTTCGACGACGGCGAGGCTTTCGGTCCGCACGGCCTCGGCGACGGTCTCGGTGGCGTGGTGGAAGAGGGTTTCCTTGTCCGTGAGGTGGTTGTACACGGTCGGCTTGGCCACACCGGCCTCGTCGGCGATCTCCTGCACGCAGGCCTGGTCGTAGCCGCGGCGCGCGAAGACGGTGAAGGCGGCGTCGAGGATGGCCGCGCGCTTGTCGATCCGTCCGCGTGCGGCGGTGCGCCGAGGTGAACTCACTTCCACAGGGTATTCGGCCCCGATCGGCGTAGCGGCTGTCCGGTGAGACACCGCGTTCCCGGTGGTCTCCGGCGCCGACCAACGGTTGGGTTCGGGGTGGTTGACGATGATCGACAGTGGGGTTTGGGGGGCTTGAAGACACCCGAACTCCGGGGCGCGGCCACCGGCGCGCGGGTGCGGGGACAGGCCAGTCGGTGCGGACTGGTGTGAAAGACACCCGGCTTTTGGCGGATGGTCGCCGCGCCGTGCTCCTCAATAGGTTCCGCTGGGGACGGTCCCGAGCGGGAGTGGGTGGTTGGGGTGCGCTCGTCGTTGTCGAGGCTGGTGGTCCTCGCGGTCGCCGCGACGGTGGCCTTCGGCGTGCCGTCAGCGGTCGCCGCGCCGGGGAACAACCTGGCGCCGATCGATCCGAAGAACTGGGAGAACCCCCAGGACATGACGTGGTCGGACTACCGGAAGGTACCGGGTACCAACTGGTCCGACCCCAACGGCAAGCCGACGAAGCGGACGTTCAAGGGCGCGCTGGTCCTCGCGGACTACCCGGACCAGGACTTCGTGGTGACCAAGCCGCCGCGCTCGGACGTCTTCGGCAACCCCTCGCAGCTGGCCAACAACATCCCCCGCCCACAGGTCGCGAAGTTCTACCAGGACTTCCTGAACAAGCCGAACGCGGTGAACCGCGGGCACACGCTGCACGAGTACTGGATGGAGGCCTCCGGCGGGCGGATCGGCGTCGAGCTGACCGCCTTCGGCGCCTACCGGATGCCGGGCAAGTCCTTCGAGTACGGGATGGAGTTCCAGGGCGCGGGCGCGTGCCCCGAGGGCTCGACGTGCAACCGGGACCTGCGCACCGACGCGGGCGGGGCGTGGCGGGCCGAGGTCGGCAACGAGGTGCCCAAGGGCTTCGACTTCGTGTTCTTCCTCAGCGCCGGCCAGGACGAGTCGTCGACCTGGCAGGAGTTCGGCGAGATGTTGTTCCAGCGCAAGGAGGACGTGCCGGACTCCTTCGGCCCGCCAGACCCCAAGCTGCCGAACTGGGCCAAGACCCGCTACGTGGAGTGGACCTCGTGGAAGGCCGCGTCGGCGATCTGGCCGAACGCGGGCGGCGGGTCCTCCACGCAGGCGGAGAGCTCCGGGCACGGCACCTTCGCCCACGAGCTGAGCCACATCCTCGGCATCGGTGACAACTACAACAACCCCTTCGGCAAGCCGCCCGTGCGCGCCTTCACCGGCCCCTGGGAGATGATGAGCCGAGGTACGTTCAACGGCCCGGGTGGTACTCACACCCGTTGGAAGATCCCGCCGGACGCGGGCGGCGCGATGGGCTCGCACCACATGCTGCGCACCAAGGCCAAGCTCGGCATGGTTGACCCGGCGCACGTGCTCCAGCTCGAACGCGACGCGCTCGCGAAGTCCGGGGTCATCACCGCCAGGGTCACCGCCCGCGAGGTGCAGCCGGGCAAGGGCGGGCTGATGGGCCTCAACGTCGCGTTGAAGACGGGGGACAAGTCGCCGAGGTGCAGTCAGAGCACCGACCCGTTCTGCGACGGCGGCGGCTACAACAACTACACCGTCGAGGTCGTCGACCGGATGGGCGCCGACTCGTTCACCCCGGACAGCGGCGTGCTGTTCACCAAGACCAAGAACGCCGACGCCGCGCCGTTCGAGTGGATCATCGACGCGAACCCGGCCGACATCGACCTGGTGGACTTCTACCGGCCGGACGGGACCCCGGTGAAGGTGACGATCGGCGACCCGCGCCAGCTCGCCGACGCCCCGTTCCGCGCGGGCACCGGTTCCGGGAGCAAGTACGAGCACGTCGACATCGCGAACCGGCTGCACCTCTACGTCGCCGACATCCACCGCGACCAGCAGGGCGTGCTGTCCTACACCGTCGCGGTGCGCTCGCTCGACGGGGCGGGACCGCACACCCGTGGACTGGTACTCGGTCCCTCGGGGGCCTCGCGCCCGGACCGCAACGGCGTCGCGCAGTGCACGTTCCCGCTCGCCAACACCGGGCGGACGCTGCCGGTGACCGGCCAGCCGCAGGATGTTTCGTCCTATGTGGACGGTGACGTGTACCGGCTGAAGGCGACCGCGCCCGCGGGCTATGAGGTGCGGCTGCCGAACGAGCTGGCAGCTGTGAAGGTGGGTGCGAAGGTCGACATCCCGCTCACCGTCACGAGCACTGCGCGCACCGGCAACCCGGCCGGCGTGCTCGCCGAGGCCACGCTGACCGCTACCTCGGAGAGCGACCCGACCAAGACCGCGACGGCCAAGTGCCTCGTTCCCGCTCGCTAGGCGTCTGCGTGCTCGCGCTGCTCCTGCTGGCGGGATGCGGCGGCGCGAGCACGCAGGTGAAACTGCTCGTGCGGGACGGCACGATTCGCTCGGTGGGCTCGGAGTGCTCCGGAACCGGCGCCTACGCCTCGCTGCACCGGTCGGCGAAGTTCATCGTGCGCGGCGCGGACGGCGGGCAGATCGCCGGCGGAGTGCTTCCCGCTGGCAAAGCCGTTGCGGCGCTTGACGAAGACCTCAAGGTGCCGCGTGTGCCGACCTTCTGCGAGCTGACCTTCGACGTGTCGCTGCCCGCCGCCGACACGTACGACCTCATCGTCGACGGAGAACCAATTCGCTTGCAGCGCAAGGATGATCAGGTCGTGGGGATGGTGCCGTGAAGCGACTCGCGGTCCTCCTGTTGCTGATCCTCTCGGTCGTGGCCTGCTCGCAGGAGCCGCCGCGCGGTGGGAAGCGGTCCTTGCCGGGACCCGTGCCCGTCGGAGTGAGCTACCCCGACGTGAAGGGGGTCAGCGCCCCGAAGTTCACTCTGTCCCTTGTGGACGGAACACGGGTGTCCACAGAGGACTTGTGGCGGGAGCGCCCCGTAGTGCTGCTGTTCTTCAGCTCGTGGTGCGGCAAGTGCGCGGACGCGCAGCCGGAGTTCACCGCGCTCGCTGAGAAGTACCGGGACGCGGTTGCCTTCCTCGGCGTCGCGGGACGCGATACCGAAACGGACCTGCGCCGGTACCTCGACGAACACCGTGTCAGTTACCCCGTCGCCCGCGACGACGCGGAACAGAGTGCCGGACGGGCCTTCGCGTTGCGCGAACCGCCGTTGGTCGCCGTGGTGGCCAACGGCGGCGCGCTGGTCAGGGGCTGGCCCGGCGGCACGAGCGCGGATGCGGTCGCCACGGAGCTGGCGAAGCTGGTGCACCGGCGCTGAGGCGGATTTCCCGATCGGTGAAATCGAATGCCGCGCGCTGACGGCGTGGTTAGTGTCGCGCGCATGGTCAACGACGCGACGGTGAACAACAAGGCCACGATGGCGGAGAGCTGGGAGGAGCAGGCCCGAAACTGGGTGGCTTGGGCGCGTCGGCCGGACTTCGACTCCTACTGGTTCTACCGCGACGGCTTCTTCGACCTCGTCGGTGAACCCGGCACCGCGACGCTGGACCTCGGATGCGGTGAGGGCAGGGTCAGCCGAGATCTCAAGGCGCGCGGGCACCGGGTCACCAGCGTCGACATCGCGCAAACCATGATCGATCACGCCGTCGAGGCCGACCCGGACGGCGACTACCGGGTCTGCGACGCGCGTGAACTGCCCTTCGACGACGGCGCCTTCGACATCGTCATCGCCTACAACACGATCATGGACGTGGACGACCTGGCCTCTTCCGTCGCCGAGGCGGCTCGCGTCCTCGCGCCCGGCGGCCGGTTGTGCGTCGCCACCACGCACCCGCTCAACGACGCCGGGCACTTCGAGACCGGCCCGGGCGGGCGGCGACGCTTCGTGATCGAGGAGTCCTACTTCGCCCGCCGGCGCGTCGAGGACACCGTCGAGCGCGAGGGAATGGTGATGACCTTCAACGGCTGGACCAACCCGCTGAGCGCCTACACCCGTGCCATGGAGAACGCCGGGCTGCTCATCGAGTCGATGCGCGAGCCGATCTTCGAGATGAAGGGCAGGCGGGACGATCTGATCCCGTACCACCTGTGGACGAGGGCGGTGCGTCCCGCATGAGCCTGCGCATCGCCGGTGGCCGGGCGACCCTGCGCGACTGGGCGCCCGAGGACGCGGCCGTGCTGCCCGGTCTGCTCGCACCGCACCGGCGGTGGCACGACACCAACGGGCCCTACCTGGGCAGGCCCACCGAGGAACAGGTGGGGATCAAGGCCAGGCTGCTCGCCGAGCGGGCGCGGCTGCTGCCCGACGAGCTGCCGACACCGCGTACCTCGCTCGCGGTACTCGATACCGGTTCGAACCGGCTCATCGGTGAGGTCAGCTGGTACTGGGAATCCGAGCCGACGGACTGGCGCCGGATGGGCATCGTGATCTTCGACGAGGTCTACTGGGGCGGCGGCTACGGCACCGAGGCGCTGTGGCTGTGGACCGACTACCTCTTCACCAGCACCACCGCGCCCCGGTTGGACTTCGCCACCTACTCCGGGAACCCGGGCATGGCCGCGGTCGGGCGCAAGCTCGGGTTCACGGAGGAGGCGCGCTTCCGCAACGCCCGCGCGTGGAACGGTCAGCTCTACGACGGTCTCGTTTTCGGGGTGCTGCGCGAAGAATGGCTCGCGCGCCGTGACGGGCTCGGCTGAGCCCTATCGCGAGGTCGAGACGGTGAAGTTCGAGAAATAGGCGTGCACGGTGGACTTCGGTCCCCAGCTGGTGTCGTGACCGCCGAAGAACGTCGAGAAGAAAACACCCCGGAACGGAATCTTGCCGATTCCGTCGACCGCGTTGGTGGAGAGCACCTGGCGGCCGTCGTACCAGACGGTCACGTTCCCGGTGGAGCGCGTGATGGCCTGTTCGACGGTGTGCGTCTGGCCGTCCGCGGCGAAGCGCCAGCTGCCGAGGCCCACGTCCTTGCCGTAGCCGTTGCCGGTGGGCGTGTAGACGTAGACCTCACCCCTGCCGCCGTCGCGCCACATGAACCTGGTCGACCAGCCGCCGTGGCTACCGCCGCTCTGGCTGCCCGGGTCACCGCCGTAGAAACCCGGCAGCTTGCCGCCCCTGCTGAAGTCGAAGTTCGTCGGGAATCGCACCTGGTAGCGCAGGTAGAGCGTGTTCGCGGACTGAAGGTCGGACCGGCCGACGCGGTTGAGGTCCTGGTAGAACTGCCCGCCCCCGGTGGTCGGGCAGTTGGTGCACGACGGCGCGGACGAGCCCCTGCCGTAGGTGACGTCGAGCGTGCTGCCCGAGGACTTCATGTCGCCGAAGCCCCACTTGCCGCGGTTGTCGATGCCCCAGCTGTTCGACCACGAGGTCGAGGGGAACCCGCTGAAGCCGCCGCTCCACGGGGCCGGTGCGGCGGAGGCCGGTGTCGCGGCGGTCATTCCGGCGACCACCGCGAAGGCGAGCAGAGTTCCGCGCAGCCGAGAACCAAGAGACATGGTCGGTCCTTTCGGTCGACGAGCGTCTTTGCCGCGGCGGCCCGAAAAGGACGATAAGGGCTGTGAAGCGATTGTTCAAGAATGTCTTCGGGATTCATGAATGTGAATATCGGCGTTATCCGGAATGCTCGGCCACCGAGGTCGTCAGCTTCCGCAGCAGCCCGCGCAGCTGGTCGAACTCGGCGAGCTCCAGCCCCATCGCCGTACCGATGGCGGGCGGCAGCTCCAGTGCCCGCCCGCGCAGCGCCGCGCCCTCGTCGGTGACGGTCACCAGCACCGAGCGTTCGTCGTCCTGCCTGCGCTCCCTGCGCACGAGCCCGGCCTTCTCCAACCGCTTGAGCAGCGGCGACAGCGTGCCGTAGTCCAGCTGGAGGGCGGCGCCGAGATCCTTCACCGGGCACGCGCCGTTCTCCCAGAGCGCGAGCATCACCAGGTACTGCGGGTAGGTCAGCCCGAGCTTGTCCAGCAGCGGCCGGTAGAAACCGGTGACCGCCCTCGACGCCGCGTACAGCGCGAAGCAGACCTGGTCGTCGAGGCGCAGCGAGGGCTCGGTCATGGCGCGAGTTTAGTGCGCCGACGATGAGATCGCGGGCAAGCTAAACGTGAGGAATAGGAACCCCGGGGCCGGGGTTACCCCAGAGGGACCGACGAGCGAGGAGCGCCGACACATGGCAACTGTCGAACTGACCACCGAGAACTTCGAGCAGGTAGTCGGCGGCGAAGGCACGGTGCTGGTCGACTTCTGGGCGTCGTGGTGCGGGCCGTGCCGGATGTTCGCCCCCGTCTACGAGGCCGCCTCCGAACGCCACGACGACATCGTGTTCGGCTCGGTGAACACCGAGGAGCAGGTGCAGATCGCCTCCGCGTTCAACATCTCCTCCATCCCGACGCTGATGGTCTTCCGCGAGGGCGTCGTGCTCTACGCGCAGCCCGGCGCGCTGCCGGAGGCGAGCCTGGAGGAGCTGATCGCCCAGGCCCGCGCCGTCGACATGACCGAGGTCCACCGCCAGGTCGCCGAGCACCAGGCCAAGCAGTCCTAGCTCCCGTCCGCCCGTTTCGTACTCATAGCGGTCGTGCTCTTTCTCCCGCTATGAGTACGAAACGGGTGACTCGGGGCTGCGATGGGGTCCTGGTGGTACTCGGTTCCACTTGGGGCTCGGTGCCTTCGAGAACTGCGTAGGCTCGTGGGGTGCTGGAACTCGGTTTCACGGCGCAGGACCTCGCGCGGACGCGCTTCGCGTTCTCCCCGCTGTGGGAGGTCGTGGCGAGCGTCCGCGTCCTGAAGGAGCCCGCCGCGCACGCGTTGCACCTGCCGTGGATCTCCTCGGCCACGGAGCGGGTTCGCGGACTGGACCTGCGCGTGCTCGACGCTCTGGTACCCGTGCCCTCGCGGCGACTGCCCGCGTTCCTCGCTCCGACGCCGACAACTCCGGTGCCGGACATCGCCGACGAGCTCGAAGCCCTGCGCGCGGTGCCCGCCGACGAGGTCCGCGCGGGGGTCGACCTCCTTGACCGCCCCGCACCGTTGCACCCGCTGTACGACGATCCGGTCAGGGGCCTGGCGGAGCTGGCCGAAACGGTCGCGGCGTACTGGGAAGCCGCGCTCCTGCCGCACTGGCCGAGGATTCGCGCGCTGCTGGAGGGCGAGGTGCTCTACCGCTCCCGGCGGCTGGCCGAAGGTGGGGCGCAGCGGCTCTTCGTCGACCTGGACCCCGCGGTCAGCTGGACCGGTGACAGCCTTGTGGTGCAACGGAAAACGCCCGCGAAGCTGCAACTGGACGGCCGGGGTCTGGTGCTCGTGCCCTCGGTCTTCGTCTGGCCGAGGGTGTTCTCCAAGATCGTCGACTCCTGGCAGCCGGTGCTGCGCTACCCGCCGCGCGGGATCGCCACCCTGTGGGAGCGCGGGCGCAACCCGGTCCCGGACGCGCTCGCGGCGGTACTCGGTCTCTCAAGGGCCCAGATCCTCGCGGAACTGGACGCCCCGGCGTCCACATCGGAATTGGCGCGTCGCACGGGGATCACGGCGGGCGGGGTGTCGCAGCAGTTGTCGTTGCTGCGCGAGGCCGGGCTGGTCACCTCGAACCGGACCGGGCGCTTCGTGCTCTACCAGCGGACCCCGGCCGCCGATGCCCTGCTGGGGGCCGGGGTCGACGGGCTCAGCTCGTCGTGAGCAGCAGCTTGCCGGTGGTCCTGCGGCCCTGAAGGTCCTCGTGCGCCCGTCGCGCGTCGTCGAGTGAGTAGCGGCCACCGACGGCGATGTCGAGCGTGCCCGCCTGGATGGCGTCGAACACCTCGCCCGCCCGCCACAGCAGTTCCTCGCGGCTGGCGGTGTGGTGGCCGAGCGACGGTCGGGTGAGGAACACCGAGCCCGCCTGGTTGAGGCGCTGCGCGTCGAAGGGCGGCACCGCGCCGCTGGCCGCGCCGTAGAGGGCGAGCAGGCCGCGCGGGCGAAGACTGGCCAGGCTCGCGTCGAAGGTGTCCTTGCCGACGCCGTCGTAGACCACGTGCGCGCCGCCCCCGTCGGTCAGGGCGCGCACCCGCTCCGCGACGTCCTCCTCGGTGTAGCGGATGACCTCGTCGGCACCGGCGGCGCGGGCCAGCTTCTCCTTCTCCGCCGTGGAGACCGTTCCGATCACCCGCCCGCCGCGCGCCTTGACCATCTGCGTCAGCAGCAGCCCCATCCCGCCGGCGGCGGCGTGCACGAGCGCCACGTCGCCCTCAGCGACCGGATGGGTCGACGCGGTGAGGTAGTGCGCCGTCATGCCCTGGAGCATCGCGCCCGCCGCGGTCTCCAGGTCCACAGTGGAGGGAACCGGGACGAGCTGCGCGGCGGGGGCGACGAGCTGCTGGGCGTAGCTGCCGATCGCCGAGGCCCACGCCACCTTGTCGCCCACCGCGAACTCCGTCACGCCCTCGCCGAGCGCCGCGACGGTGCCCGCGCCTTCGAGGCCGAGCGTGAACGGCAGCGGGATCGGGTAGGCGCCGGTGCGGTGGTAGGTGTCGATGTAGTTCACCCCGGCGGCGGCCACGTCCACCAGCACCGTTCCGGGACTCGGTTCCAGTTGGTCCCGCGTCTCGGCCACAAGGACCTCGGGTCCGCCGTGGGATCGAACGACTACCGCCCGCATGCTGCCTCCCTGACTGGGCTTGCCTGACTGCTCAGGGCCAACACGCGGGCGCCGCCGGGTGTTCCCGCCTCACGCGTCCGTGCGGAGTCGGGCCAGCCTGCGCTCGGTCGGCCAGCGCACGTCCCACGCCCAGCCCAGCTTCTCGAAGAACCAGATCACCCGCGCCGAGATGTCGATCTGCCCGCGCAGCACGCCGTGCCGGGCGCAGGTCGGGTCGGAGTGGTGCAGGTTGTGCCAGGACTCGCCGAAGGAGAAGATCGCCAGCGGCCACACGTTGGCGGCCTTGTCCTTGGACTTGAACGGCCGGTCGCCGATCAGGTGGCAGATGGAGTTCACCGACCAGGTCACGTGGTGCAGGAACGCCACCCGCACCAGGCCCGCCCAGAAGAACGCGGTCAGCGCGCCCCACCACGACCAGGTCAGCAGTCCGCCGAGCACGGCGGGCAGCACGAAGCTCGCGGCGGTGAGGTACGGCAGCATCCTGTCGATGCGCTGAACGTCCTTGTCCGCCAACAGGTCTGGTGCGAAGCGCTGTGCGTTGGTGACCTCGTTGTTGAACATCCAGCCCATGTGCGCGTGCCAGAAACCCTTGGCCAGAGCGGCGGGCGTGGTGCCGAAGGCCCACGGCGAGTGCGGGTCGCCCTCCTTGTCGGAGAACGCGTGGTGCCTGCGGTGGTCGGCCACCCACGCGGTGACCTCGCCCTGCACCGCGAGGTGCCCGCACAGCGCCAGCGCGATCTTGAGGCCGCGCTTGGCCTTGAACGAGCCGTGGGTGAAGTGCCGGTGGTAGCCGATCGTGACGCCGAGCCCGGCAAGCACGAAGAACACCGCGAACAGCGCCACGTCCACCCAACCGAGGCCCCAGCCCCACGCCAGCGGCGCGGCGACCAGGAAGGCCAGCGTCGGTGGGATCAGCACGAACAGCCGCACCGCGAGGTGCGCGGCGGGTGTGCCTTCCAACAGCGGTTTGGGACCGGAGGAGGTCTCGACCGGGGTCGTCGTCATGTCGAGGACACTGCCCGGTCGCGGCCGCCGGAACACTGGTGCTGGCCCCCGGACCAGGACTGAGGTTCTCCCGTTAAGGTCACCGCGTGAGTCGGCTGGACGCTTCGCGACGACGCGAGCAGATCGTGGCCGCGGCCCAGCGGGTGCTCGTGGAGCACGGCGTGCGGGCCGCGACCACGCGGCGCGTCGCGGCCGAGGCCGGGGTCACCGTCGGGCTGATCCACTACCACTTCGCCACCAAGGACGAGCTCTTCGCCGAGGTGCTGGCCCGGTCGACGGAGTCGCTGGTGCAGGCCATCCGCACCACCTCGCCGGACGGCAGTTCGCTGCGGGACTGCGTCCGGGCGTTGATCGCGCGCGTGGTGGCGCGCTCGGACGTGCTGCTCGGGCAGCTCCAGCTGACCATCGCGGTGATGCGCGGGGCGGAGCTGGCGCAGCTGGCCACCGCGAAGTACCGGGCGGTGGTGGCCGCGCTCGCCGAGCGGTTCCGGGAAACACCCGATCCGCCCGCCGATCCCGAGGCGCTGGCGCTGGTGTTCCTCACCGTGGCCGACGGCCTCGTGGTGATCGCTTCGGCGCTGCCGGAAGCGCACGGGGCGGCCGAGGCGGCCGAACGAACGATTCTCTCGGGCACCGCCCTGGGCGCGCCGGCCAGGCTCGCGACTCCCAGGAATTAACTCGAACGGGTTAGTGGAAACCCGGCTCCTTGCGTTTGCCACGCCCATATTTGACGATTCCTTGCAGTGACACCCTGCACCACGTTGATCATCCCTGTGAAAACCGGAAGCTGCGTGTGATGGCCCAATCCCTGGAGTCGTGGATCGAATCCGACGTCCGGCCCTTCGAGGACAAATCGCTGTCGTATTTGTCTCAATATCATTTCTTTCGCGATCCGACAAGGGCGGCGTCCTGTGACCCCGGCCTGTTCTTCGCCCCCGCCGACGGCATCCTGCTCTACCAGGGCGTGGTCAAGGCGGACGAGCCGGTCGTGGAGATCAAGGGCGTGCCCTACACGCCCAGGGACGCGTTACGCGATCCCGATTTCGACCGGCCCAGCCTGGTCATCGGGATCTTCATGACCTTTTTCGACGTCCACGTCAACAGAATTCCCTATTCCGGAAGGCTGTCCTGGCGCACGGTCGAGCCGATCGACACCCTCAACCATCCGATGCTGGCGATGGAGCAGGACCTGTTGACGGAGTTGCGCATCGATCCCGACCGCGCCGGATACCTGCACCACAACCAGCGCGTGGTGAACCGGATCGACGTCCCCGCGCTGCGCCAGTCCTACTACGTGCTGCAGATCGCCGACCACGACGTCGACGCGATCACCCCGTTCGCCCTGCGCCAGAACCGGCCCGTGTTCCAGGGGCGGCGGTTCTCCCAGATCCGCTACGGCTCCCAGGTGGAGCTGGTCATCCCGCTGTCCGACCACGCCGAGTTCGTGCCGCTGCAACGGACCGGGACCCACGTGCAGGCCGGGGTCGACCCCCTGGTCCGCGTGGTCCTGCCCGGTCAGGAGCAGGAAGGAGACACAGCGGCATGATCGCCGTTGTCCCGCAGCAGCCCTCGCTCGACCCGTGGGAGCCCTCGGCGCTCCCGGCCAACCCGAGCCAGCTCACCCGCCCCGCCTTCCTGATGAACGCCCCGTTCTCCGCGCCGGTGGTCCGGGCGCGGCCGACGGAGCGCGTACCCCGGCCGCGCAAGGCCTTCGCCCAGTTCTTCGACCTCTACCACCTGGTCGCCGCCGAAGCCCTGGTGACGGTCCTGCCGACCCCCTGCCCGAACGGCCTGCCCGAACTGGTCTACACGGCCAACCTCGGCGTGGTGCTCGACCACGCCGGTGACCGCGACACGGTGGTGATCTCCAACCACCCCGACGAACCGCGCCGCGCCGAAGCCGAGGTGGGGGCGGGGTTCTTCCACGCGATGGGCTACCGCACGCACGTGCCGGAAGGGCGCTTCGGCGGCGAGGCGGACCTGAAGCACCTGCGCGACAACGTCTACGTCGGTGGGTGCGGCCCGTTCTCGGACTCCGAGACCTACGACTGGATGGAACGCGCCTTCGACATGCGGGTGATCCGGCTGGGGTTGGGCGAGGCCGAGCTGGCGCGCCTGGACCGCGTGCTCTTCCCGCTCACCAAAGATAAAACGCTGGTGTGCGCCGAGCTCTTCGAGCGGGCGGAGCTCGCGGAGCTGGAGCGGCACACCGAGATCGTGCCCGTGTCCATTGAGGACTGCCACGCGGGCGCGTGCGGTTCGGTCCGGCTGCACAACGTGTGGCTGAACTCCTCGCACGTGCACGACCTGCGCGCGGGAACCGAGGAGTACCAACGGGAAGTCGCCAAGAACCGGCGCATCGAGGACATCGCCTCCGCGCTCGCCTTCGAGGTGAACTACGTGAACCTCTCCGAGTACCGCCAGGACGGCGCGCAGCTCTCGGCGATGCTGTTGCACCTCAACAGGTTCTCGTACGCGTTCCAGATGCTGTGAGGAAGCGGGGGCGTCGGCGGCCACCGACGCCCCCCGCTGTCTCAGCTCTCCAGCGCGACCCTGCGGGCCAGGCCCAGCGGCAGCGCTCCGGAGCCCGCGATGGTGGCGTTGAACGACCGCACGTCACCACGACTGGCCGCGAGGTAGTCCTCGCGGATCTTCTCGATCTCCAGGCTGCCGGTCAGGTACGACGGCGCCTGCGTCGGCCACGCGCAGTACCGGTTGACCTCGCCGACCGCGGTGCCCGGCGTGAGCGAAGCCTTGGTAGCCATGTGCTTCTCGGCCTCCTCGATGCTCATCTCGCCGCAGTGCAGCGCGGTGTCCACCACGATCCGCGCGGCGCGGAAGATCCGCGCGTCCAGGTGCGCCAGCTCGTGCGCGGGGTCGGCGAAGTACCCGTTCTCGCTGAGCAGCCGCTCCGCGTAGAGCGCCCAGCCCTCGGAGAAGTACGGGGTGCGGAACAGCTTGCGCACCGTGCGGTCGCTGCCCGCCATCCACGACAGGTGCCAGTGGTGGCCGGGGTATGCCTCGTGCACGGCGATGGTCGGCATCTGCGCCCGCGCGTTGGTGGCCAGCCGCTGACGCACCTGCTCCTCGGTGAAGTCCTCCGGCGTGAAGGGCACGAAGAAGTGGCCCAGCCGCGAGGAGGTCAGCGGCGGCGGCGCGATGTAGAAGGCCACCGACAGGATCGGCCGCTGGAAACCGGGGGAGGGCACCACACGGCACTCCTCGCCCTCGGCGAAGGGCACCAGGTCGTTGTCGATCAGGAACCGCCGCGCGCGCTCGGTCTCCGCCGCGTACTCCTCGCGCATCGCCTCCAGCGTCGGCGGGTGGTCGTTCTGCAACGCCGTCATCACGGCGTGCCAGTCCCGCGAGCCACCGGGTACCTTCGCGGCCAGCTCCCGCATCTGCTCGTCCAGCTCGGCGTAGACGGCCTTGCCGCGCTCGTGCAGCTCGGTCGCGCCGTAGCCCAGCAGCTCCCGCTCCCGCAGCAGCGCCGAGTACTTCCGCTCGCCCATCCGCCAGTCGCCGTTGGCGCGCTCGGCGAACTCGGCGAGCCAGGTCGCGAACTCGTCGAAGGCGTCGGCCGCAGGGGCAGCGGCCTCGGCGAGGGCGCGGCGCAGCGACTCGTCGGCGACCTCGCCGGGCAGTGCCGTGGTGAGGAACGCGCGAGCGCTGCGCGTCTGGCCGAGCGCGCGCTTCACGATCAGCGCGGGGGAGATCGAGGCGTCCAGGTTCGCCTTGGCCGCCGCGAGCGCGCCGGGGACCTCGCGCAGCCGCGCCACGGCGGAGGCGACCAGCTCCGCCTCGGGCCGCAGCCGGTGCAGGAACAGGGTGAACAGGCCGGACAGGATCGGGCTCACGTAGAGGCCGGGGTCACGGCGCCAGTCGGGCTCGTCGGCCTGGACCACCTCACCGCGCAGCGTCGCGAGCACGAGGTCGCGGTCGACGGAGTCGTCGAGGGACAGGCCGGAGGCGTCCACGGCGGCGAAGCGGTCCAGCCACTCGCGGGTCTCGGTGTCGCGACGGGTCCAAGCGGCGGCGGACTGGTCGCCGAGGGTGTCCTCGCGACCCGTCGCGCCCAGCAGCGTGGCACGGACCGGGTGGGCGTCCAGGTGCCACTCGACGAAGGAGTCAAGGAGGGTTCGCAGTTCGGTCACCCCGAAGAACTTAGCCGTTCTAACGAGTTGTGTCTCGGCTCGTCTGCCGCCAGCCACAACCCGAAGCCGGTTTTGTTGTACTTCAAGACACCTCTGCCGAAGCGGTCACCGCTCTAGGCTCACCGGGATGAGCGAGCAGACCGCCACCGCCCCTTCCGCCCCGGCCAGGACGGTCGCGGTGGTCAACGCCTTCGTCGCCGAGCACGGTGACCCCACTCGTGCCGTGATCCAGTACATCGGCAACGCCGGAGTCCGGCTGACCCTCGTCGGTTCGGACGGCGCGCTCGGTGACGTGGTCGTCCCGGACGTCGCCACCGCCGAGGCCGTCTGCGCCGCCGTCGAGGGCGTCCAGGTCTCGGAGTGGGACCGCGAGACCGTCGCCGCCACCGTGATCGGCCCCGCCCACCGCCGCAAGATGGCGGGCCCGCGGGCGCGGAAGTGAGCCCTCGCGTCCTGCTGGCCTCCTGCGCAGAACTGCCGGAGAGCGACGGCGACGACACGCCGCTGCCCGCCGTGCTGGCCGAGGTCGGGATCGAGGCGGAGTGGAAGCCCTGGGACTCCATCCGCGACGCTGAGCCTGCGGACCTCGTGGTACTCCGTTCCACCTGGGACTACCCGCTGCGGCGTACCGAGTTCCTGGCGTGGTGCGACGGCGTCCCCGCGTTGGCCAACCGCGCTGACCTGGTGCGGTGGAACACCGACAAGGCGTACATGGCGGATCTCGCCGCGACGGGACTGCCCGTGGTGCCGACGCACTTGGTGCCACCTGGCGCGGACTTGGGCCCATATGACACTGAGATCGCGTTGAAACCGGCGGTCGGCGCGGGCTCGCAGGGCGCTGGGCGATTCCTGCCCGAGGAGCGTGAGCGCGCGGAGGCACACGTCGCCGCGCTGCACGCTCAGGGCCGCACGGTGGTTCTCCAGCCCTATCAGCCCGCGGTGGACGTCGAAGGGGAGACGGCGCTCGTCTTCTTCGGCGGCCGGTTCTCGCACGGCTTCCTGAAGGGCCCGATGCTGCCGCGCGGCGAGGTCGAGATGTCGGCACTGTTCGTCGATGAGCGGTTGAAGCCGGTCATGCCGGACGCGACACGGCGCATGCTCGCGGAGGACGCGCTGGACGCGGCGTGCGGACTCCACGGCATCGAGCGCTCGGACCTCCTGTACGCGCGGGTCGACGTCCTGAGTGGGACCGACGGCGCTCCGCTGCTGCTTGAACTGGAGCTGGCCGAGCCGTCGCTGGGCTTCCGGCAAGCCGATCCGGGCGCGCCGCTGCGGTTCGCCTCGGCCGTGCGCGCGGAGCTGGCACGCCGCTGACCTCGCTTCCGAAGTTCCGATACCATCGTGGCTTCAGTACTCACTGAAGCTAGGGGGCGAGGGTGTCGGACACCAGCCGAGTCGGCGGACGGCAGCCGTCGGACTGGATCGAGTCGTTCGCGGCCCGGTTCGAGGCGCAGGAGGGCATGCCGCTGATCGCCGGCCGCATCCTGGCGTTCCTGCTGATCTGCGATCCCGTCGAGCGCACGGCGGCCGAGCTGGGCGCCGCGCTGTCCGCGAGCAGCGGTTCGATCAGCACCAACGTCCGCCTGCTGCTGGCGCGGGGACTGATCAGCAAGACCACCCGGCGCGGCCGGGAGGCGGCGGTCTACCAGGTCCGCGAGGACGCGTGGGCCAACGTCATGCTGCGCCGCCTGGAGTCGGTCGCCGAGGTGAGCGAGCTGACCACGGGCGGCCTGCGCATGCTCAGCGGTCAGGGCGATCGCGCCGACCGCATCCGCGAGGTCGACCAGTTCTACTCCTGGCTCTCCGGCGAGCTGTCGCAGCTGCGCGGGCGATGGGAAGCCCACTCTTCGCGGCGTCGATGAGCACGCCGCAGGACTCAGCGCGTTCCTACGTCGTGGCGCACCACCCCACGGCGCTCGCGGCGATCTTGGGCGGTGGGGCGACGTCGGCGCGGCGGACTTCCACGTCCGACCTGGACATCGTGGTGTTCGTGTCCGACCCTCCGCCGCCGTTCCGCGTGACCGACGAGCACGACGGCTGGCCGGTGGAGCTGTTCGCGCACACTCGGGAGACCTTCGTGTCCTTTGTGGACCGTGAGGTCGCGCTGCGTGGGTCGCCCCTGCTGCACATGTGCGCCGAGGGAACCCTGCTCTTCGACCACTCCGGGATCGGTGAATGGGCGCGCACGACGTCGCGGGAGCGCTTCGCCGAGGGACCGCCGCCGCTGAGTCCCACGGAGTTGGAGGACGCTCGGTACCGCGTCACCGACCTGCTCGACGATCTCGCGGGCGCGACCGACCCCGACGAGCGGCTGCTGATCGCCAACCGCCTGCTGACCACGGTCGCGGAGCTGGTGCTGAGCGTGCGCGGCAGCTGGCTGGGCACGGGGAAGTGGTTGCTGCGCAGGCTCCGCGAGGTCGACCCCGTCGCCTGCGCGTCGCTGCTCTCCACCTATCGCGCGCTCGTGGCCAGCGACGCGCCCGAAGCGTTCCACCGTGCGGTCTCCGACGTCCTCGACTCCGTCGGCGGCCGGTTGCTCGTCGGCTACCGCCGTCCCCCGGCGTCAGGGAGAGAGCCGGGTCAGCCAGTCGCGTAGGAGCGCGGTCTCGGCGTCGCTGAGCGCGGTGGGGGAGTCGGCCAGGAGCGCGTTGAGGTGCGCGGCCACCGGCGCGACCGCTGACGGCGTCGGCGCGGGGTCGGCCAGGATGCGCGCGTGCACGGCGTCGCGAACCTGGTGGGACAGCTCGGGATCGTCGAAGTGCTGCGGGCGCGTGATCAGCATCAGCGCCACGCCGACGTTCGCCGACATCACCATGCGCGCCGCGACGACCGGGCTCACGCGCAGGCGTCCGGCCGCCGCGCAGCGCTCCAGGGTCGCGACCAACAGCCGGAACGCCTCGGCACCCGCGGTGGGGGAGGCGGTCGTCGACGTGGAGTACATCAAGCGGTAGAAGCTCTTGTGCGCCAACGCGAAGTCGGTGTGCGCGTCCCAGCCCTCGCGGAGGTCGCGCACCGGGTCGTCGGAGGGCACGCGGGCTCGCTTGGACTCCAGGTACTGCTCGAAGCCGTAGTCGACCACGGCGGCGAGCAGCCCACCCTTGTCGCCGAACTGGCGGTAGAGCACCGGCTGCCCGACCCCGGCCGCCTGGCAGATGGCGCGCGTGGACACCTCGCCGGTAGGCGAGTCGGCCAGCAACTCCGCCGTCACCTCCAGGATGCGGGCGCGGGTGCTCATGGTCGCCGCCCCGCCACGCGCTCGAAAGCGGCTTCGACCTCTTTGACCAGCCTGGACGGGTTCCCGTCCGCGAGCTGCCGGCCCGCCTGGAAGCAGCCGAGCGCCAGCTGCGCGGCGAGTACGGCGACCTCCCTCGGCGTGCCTCGCTCGACCAGGATGTCTTCGAGGGCCTGGGTGTAGCGCTGGATCTTGCGAACGCCGCGGTCGAACAGCTCGGGGTTCTCCTCCATCAGCCGCTCGTGCACCAGGTAGTGCTTCCTGTCCTTGGTGATCGCTTCGCACAGCACCAGAACCGTCCCGCGCAGCTGCCGCATCGCGGGACAGACGCTCTTCGCGGCAACGGCGCCGGACGCGCGCTGGTGCTCGGTCATCACCTCCAACAGGCCTTGCTCGTCGGAGAAGACGACCTCCTGCTTGTCGCCGAAGTAGCGGAAGAACGTCGTCCGCCCCACCTCGGCCCGCTCGGCGATCTCGGTGACGGTCACGTTGGCGAAGCCCCGCTTCGCGAACAGCGCGAAGGCGGCTTCCACGATCTGTTCTCGCGCTCGTTGGCGCTTGCGTTCTCTGAGGTCTGCCACGGGATCAGGGTAGACACACGGAACTGAGTTCCTTTCGGCACTTGCTGCCAAAAGGGATCGGGTTCTCACCGGTTCGAGTGCGGGAACCGCGTTTGAGACGCACCTGGTCGCTCACCAGGAGAACGAGCGGCCGAGCGGGTCGTCGAGGGTGTCACCAGTGGGAGAGATCCCGACGCCGCAAGGGTTCCTCGGCAAGGCTGGCGTGCGGACGGCGAAGCTGACATCGCGACCGCTGACGGGGTCGAGACCATCTTTGCGGTGAATGTGCTCGCTGACCGTGCGCTGTGTCGCCAGTGCTGACGGCGACGGGGGAGCTAGCTCGTCACGCCGTCGTCGCCGGGGCCTTGCGACGAGGCTCGCTCGGAAGCTCCGTTCCGTCAGCTCCAGGAGCGGGCACGCGCTCCCCGCACACCGTCCACAAACCGGCCATCACAGCGGTGACCGCAGCCGCGCCGAGGACGTGGAAGGACACCAGCGACTCCGGCACGCCCGTCCAGTACTGCACCATCCCGAGCGAGCCCTGAGCGAGCACGGTCCCGACGAGAACCCAGTACCACCGGCGCATCAGCCGGGTCCAGCTCATCGCGCGCAGCGCGAAGCCGAGCGCGATCAGCATGCCCAGGAACAGGAACAGCGCGTCCGCGTGGAACTGCGCGAGCTGGGCGATCGGCAGGTTCAGCCGAGGCGTCTCCGGGTCGCCCGCGTGCGGGCCGGCGCCGGTGACCATGGTGCCCAGCACCAGGACCGCGGCCAGCGCGACCGTGGTGACGATCAGCAGCTGGCGCAGCGGGCGCGGCACGAGCGAGCGGTACTCGCCCTCCACGCCCTCGACCACCGAGTGCAGGAACAGCACCGAGGCCCACACCAGCGCCATCGAGACGAGCAGGTGGAAGGCGACGGTCCACCAGACCAGGCCGAGCAGCACCACGACACCGCCGACCACCCCCTGCGCGAGCACCCCGACGAGCAGGATCGCGGCGAGCCGCACCTGCCGGGAACCGCGCGGCGTGCGCTTCCACGCCAGGTAGAGGCAGACCAGCGCCACCACGCCGACCAGGCCGGAGAGCAGCCGGTTGCCGAACTCGATCCACTGCTGCACCTGGTCGAACTCGGGATGCGGTACCGGGACGAGGCTGCCGGGCTGACAGTTGGGCCAGGTCGGGCAGCCGAGGCCGGAGCCGGTCACGCGGACAACGGAACCGGTCACCGCGATGATCGACTGCATCACCACGTTGACGATCGCGGCGACGCGGAGCAGGGACGATGCGGGCACCCACCGATGGTAGGTCGGCCTCCCTGAGACGGACCGCCCGCCCCGGCGGAGTGCAACGTGCAGTCGATCGGATTGCATATCAGACACGGTCGGCACACGTTTGTCTTTCAGCTGAGTCTGATTGTGACTACCGGCAAGTGCCTGATTCCCTATCCTGAGCCCGACCCCCTCTGCGCTGCGGGTTCGATGGGAAGGGCGGTTGGCGCGAATGTGGAACATGATTCGTAAAAAGTCCTCGGGTCGGGTCGGCAGACGCGACGAGGAAGCATTCCTGCGGCGCTACCCGGCCTATTCCGACACCGCCGCCCTCGACCGGCTCCGCGGTACCGAGTACCGGCACCTGGACGCCGAGGAGCACTGCTACCTCGACTACACCGGCTCCGGGCTGGTCTCCGACGCGCAGTTACGGGCTCAGCTGGCCCGCCTGCGCTCCAGCGTCTACGGCAACCCGCACTCCGACAGCCCGTCCTCCGTGCGCTCCACCGAGCTGGTCGAGGCCGTGCGCGGCGACGTGCTGCGGTTCTTCAACGCCGACCCGGACGAGTACGTGGTGATCTTCACCTCGAACGCCACCGGCGCGTGCCGCCTGGTCGGCGAGGCGTTCCCGTTCGGGCCCGAGGGGCGGCTGCTGCTCACCCAGGACAACCACAACTCCGTCGTGGGCATCCGCGAGTACGCCCGCAACCGCGGCTCCTCGATCGGCCTGGCGCACATCAGCGGGCCGGACATGCGCGTCCCCGAGGAATCCCTGCTCGCCGAGCTCGACCGCGAACCGGCAGGGCCCCGGCTGTTCGCCTACCCCGCGCAGAGCAACTTCACCGGCGTGCAGCACCCGCTCGAATGGGTCCAGCTGGCGCAGCGCCTCGGCTGGCGGGTGCTGCTGGACGCCGCGGCCTTCGCGCCGAGCAACGCACTCGACCTGTCGGCGCACAAGCCGGACTTCGTCCCGGTCAGCTGGTACAAGGTCTTCGGCTACCCCACGGGCGTCGGCGCGCTGGTCGCCCGCAGGGACGCGGTGGAGGAACTGACCCGCCCCTGGTTCTCCGGCGGCACCATCTGGGGTGCGAGCGCGCTCGGCGACTGGCACCGGCTCGACCCGGCACCCGGTGCCTTCGAGGACGGCACGCTGAACTTCCTGCAGCTGCCCGACGTCTCGGTCGGACTGCGGTGGATCAGCCAGATCGGCATGCCGACCATCCACACCCGCGTGCGCTGCCTGACCGCGTGGCTGCTGGACGAGCTCTGCGCGCTCCGGCACGGCAACGGTGAACCGATGGTGCTCGTCTACGGGCCGCGCACCACCGAGGGGCGTGGCGGCACGATCGCCTTCAACTTCCTCACCCCCGACGGCGACCTCGTCGACGAGCGCCTGGTCAGCCGCGAGTCCGCCGCGGCGGGGATCTCCTTGCGCACGGGGTGCTTCTGCAACCCCGGCGCGGGCGAGGCGGCGCTGTCGCTCGGCGTGACCCAGCTCGCGACCCCGACCGACGGCACGATGATCACCCTGGACGACTACCTCGGCGCGATGGGCGTGCCCAACGGCGGCGGTGTCCGGGTCTCCCTCGGCCTGGCGAGCACCTTCGCCGACGTCCACCGCTTCCTCGACTGGTCCGTGCGCACCTATCGGGACCGAGTACCGGATCGGGCCGGATTGCCACCCAGATTGCACTGCTGACCGAGTGGGACGGGGTGCAGTATCAGGTGATGACAGCCGACCCGCTGCCGCAGCTGCGCAAGCTGTGCCTCGCCCTGCCCGAGACCACCGAGCGCCTCAGCCACGGTGAACCGACGTGGTTCGTCCGGGACCGCAAGACCTTCGTCACCTACGCCAACCACCACCACGACGACCGGCTCGGCTTCTGGTGCGCGGCACCACCCGGGGTGCAGGAGGAGATGGTCGCCGAGGAACCGGCGCGCTTCTTCCGGCCGCCCTACGTCGGGCACCGCGGCTGGCTCGGCGTGTACCTCGACGTGGACCTCGACTGGGTGGAGCTCGGCGAGATCGTCGAGGAGGCCTACCGCATGGTGGCTCCCAAGACCCTCGTCGCCCAGCTCGATGTCCTCTGAGGGGGACCGGAACCGGCCATGGTGCCGTGGCCGTGCGTCGTCTGCGGAAAGGCCCGCACCCGACGGGATGAGGTGGACGTCGACGCTGGGTGCCAGGTCACCTGGAACCCGGTTCCGCCAGAGATCGAGGCGCGTCTGCGCAGAGGACGGTCTGCTGACAGGCGGAGGCGCGCTAGGCGAGCTTGGTGGTGCGGGCGGCGAGCAGGCCCGCACCGGCGCCCCAGGCCGCGAGCACCACGAGGGGCTGCCAACCGGGCCATCCGCCCAGCGTCAGCACCGAGTCCAGGCCCTGGGCGAGCGCGCCGGAGGGCAGCCAGCCGACCACGGCGGCCAAGCCGTCGGGCAGTTGGTCCAGCGGCACGATGATGCCCCCGGCCAACAACAGCGCGAACCACACGACGTTGGCCAGCGCCAGCACGACCTCCGCGCGCAGCGCGCCGCCGAGCAGCACACCGAGCGCGCCGAAGGCCAGGGTGCCCAGCACCACCAGCACCACGGCCGCGACCAGTCCCGACGCCGCCGGCTGCCACCCGAGCAGCGCCGCGAGCACACCGAGCACCACCAGTTGCGCGGCGACGACGATCAACGCGGCCGACACCCGGCCCACCACGAGCAGCCAGCGCGGCAGCGCGGTCGCGGCGAGGCGCTTGATCACGCCGTAGCGCCGGTCGAAACCGAGCGCGATCGCCTGGCCGGTGAACGCCGAGGACATCACCGCCAGCGCGAGGATGCGCGGGGTCACCGAATCGACGCGGGGCTCGGGCAGGGACAGCAGCGGCAGCAGGCTCAGACCCACCAGCAACGCCATCGGGATGAGCAGGTTGAGCAGCAGCTGTTCTGGGTGACGCAGTACCAAACGGGTCTCGGCCCGGGTCTGCGCCAGCAGCATCGACCCCAGCGGCGCGCGGCCGGGAGCCGGGCGGAACGCGCCCTCGGCGAACCTGGTCACGACCGCAGCTCCCGTCCGGTCAGTTCGAGGAACACGTCCTCGAGACCGCGCCTGCCCACGCGCAGCTCGTCGGCGAGCACACCCTGCTGCGCGCACCACGAGGTCACCGTGGACACCACCTGCGGGTCGATCTCACCCTCGACGAGGTAGCTCCCGGGACTCGGTTCCACCGCGGTGCAGGACTCCGGCAGCGCGCCGGAGAGCAGCTCCAGGCTCAGCCCGGCGCGGGAGCGGAAGGTCAGCGTCCGGCAGCTGGCGTCGCGGCTGGTCAGCTCGTTGGGGCTGCCCTCGGTCAGCACGCGGCCGTTGTCGATGATCATGACCCGGTCGGCGAGCTGCTCGGCCTCGTCCATCAGGTGCGTGGTCAGCACCACCGTCACGCCGTCGGAGCGCAGCGCGCCGACGAGCTCCCAGACCAGGCGGCGGGCCTGCGGGTCCATCCCCGCGGTCGGCTCGTCGAGGAACACCAGCTCCGGGCGGCCGACCAGCGCGCAGGCCAGCGACAACCGCTGCTGCTGGCCGCCGGAGAGCCGCTTGAAGATCGTCCGCCGGACCTCCCACAGGCCCAGCTCGTGCAGCAGCCAGTCCACGCCGAGCGGGGTCGCCGCGTAGGAGGCGGCCAGCTCCAGCATCTCCCGCACGCGCACTCCCGGGTAGGCGCCGCCGCCCTGCGGCATCACGCCGATGCGGGGGCGCAGCTTCGACGAGTCGGCGATCGGGTCGAGCCCGAGCACGCGCACGGTCCCGGCGTCGGGGCGCTGGAAGCCCTCGCAGATCTCCACGGTCGTCGTCTTGCCCGCGCCGTTCGGGCCGAGCAGGGCGAAAACGGTACCGCGTGCCACTCGGAGGTCGAGCCCGTCGACGGCGGTGGTCGAACCGAAGCGCTTGACCAGCCCGCTGACGTCCAGCGCGGCGGAGTCGGCTCTGGGGTCCACGGGAGCAGAGCCTAAGCGGGTGAGCTGGCGCACTCGTTACTGGGCGGCCGATCGAGGCGCGCGAACCCGCCCCGGCATCCGCTTGCGCACGGCCAGCAGCAGCGGCCCGGCCACGGCGAGCCCGGCGAGGATCGCCCACGGCACCACGAACTCCCGGCCGCCGTAGTTCGCGCCCGGCGGGGTGTCCACCACCGACATCGCGATGCTCAGCACCACCGCGACCACCCGGAACCGCACCGAGTTCGTCGACGCGGCAAGCGGTACCACGGCCCACACGAGGTACCACGGGTGCACGATGGGACCGAGTACCACCATCATGCCCAGCGCGATGCCCAGGCCGGTGATCGGGTGCAGGAAGCGCTCACCCCGGCGGAAGCACGTCCACAGCAGCCACCCCAGCACCGCGACCGCGCCGATCCCGCCCGCCACGCGCCACGCCTCGGTCACCGACGCCGTGTGGTCGCCGAAGCCCAGCAGCACCCCGAGCGATCCGCCGAGCCCGCCGAGCCAGGTCATCGGCGACTTCCACGACTGGATCTTCTCCAGCGCGACCAGCGAGTCCTCCCAGCCCAGCGACAGACCGCTGCCGAGGACTATCACCGCCAGCACTCCGGCGAACACCGCGATCAGCAGCCCGGCCGCGCGGAAGAGGTCCTTGAACGTGCCGCCCCAGCGCAGCGCCAGCGCCACACCGAGGAAGCCGAGCGCGGGCGCCGCGCTGACCTTCACGGCGGCGGCGCAGGTCATCAGCGTCGCGCCGATCAGCAGCCAGCGCGTGCCGGGGCGCAGCGCGATCTCCAGCCCGGCGAGCATCAGCCCGACCATCAGCGCCTCGTTGTGCACGCCGCTGACCAGGTGGAACAGCACGAGCGGGTTGGCGGGGCCGAGCCACAGCGCGGTCACCGGCCGCACCCCGCACCTGCGGGCGAGGCGGGGCACCGCCCAGAGCATCATCGCGATGCCCGCCAGCGCGATGACCCGGTGCAGCAGCACGCTGGTCACCACGTGGTCCCCGGCGATCCAGCTGACCAGCTTGCCCAGCGTGAGGAAGAACGGGCCGTACGGCGCGGGGGTGTCCCGCCAGACGTTGGGCACACCCCTGGTCAGCGGGTCGTCGACGCCGAGCGCCTGCGCGGGGCCGACCTCGTAGGGGTCGAGGCCGAGGAAGGCGATCTTGCTCTGGGCCAGGTAGCTGTAGACGTCGCGGGAGAACATCGGCGGGGCGATGGCCAGCGGGATCATCCACATGACCAGCGTGCGGTCCATCTGCGAGCGCGAGATCACCCTCGGCCTGCCGGAGGCGGTCAGCCTGCCCAGCCACAGCCAGGAGGAGATCACCAGGAACATGCCGGTGTAGACGATCGCCATCGAGACGGTCGGCACCCTCGGCAGCAGGCCGATCAGCGGCACCCTCGGCACCGGGTTGAACACCGGCGCCGCGCCCGCGCCCGCGGCTCCCACCGCCATCAGCAGCGCGCCCAGAGTGCCCAGCCGCCGGACCCAGTCGAGCTGGCGGAGCTCGGCCCCGTCCAGGCCCGCCGAGGACCCAGGGGCCGCAGGTGGTGTCTTCTCGCCCGCCCTCACGCCGCTGAACACTATCGATCCCGGATCGAGTGAGCCCGTTCCGGGCGGGAAAGCATCGCTGACCGGCGCCGGAGGTGAGTCGGATCACCCTGGGAGGGGGGCGCTTTGCCCCGCGGGAGGAAATAAGCAAGACTTGTGTTGTGAAAAACGTCGGGCCCCCTCCACCGGCTGCGCAGCCCGCGCAGCGGGAGCACGCCGACGGCCGCACCCGCCAGGGCGTGGCCAGGCTGCTGCTGGAGCGGGGACCGCTGACCGCCGCGGTGATCGCCGACGAGCTGGGCCTGAGCCCGGCGGCCGTGCGGCGCCACCTCGACGCGCTGCTCGCCGACGGCGAGGTCCGCACCCGCGACGCCTCCACCAAGGGGCAGCGGGGACGGGGCCGCCCGGCGAAGCTGTTCCTGCTCACCGAGACCGGCCGCGGCCGGTTCGGGCACGCCTACGACGACCTCGCGGTCGCCGCGCTGCGCTTCCTCGCCGACGCCGGTGGGGAGCAGGCGGTGCGCGCCTTCGCCGAGCAGCGGATGGCCACCCTGGTGGAGCGGCACCGCGCCTCGGTGCTGGCCAACCCGGACCCCAACGCCAGGGCGAGGGCGCTCGCGCTGGCCCTGACGCACGAGGGATACGCTGCCTCGACGCGCCAGGTCGGAGCGGGCGAACAACTGTGCCAGCACCACTGCCCGGTCGCCCACGTGGCCGCGGAGTTCCCGCAGCTCTGCGAGGCCGAGACGGCGGCGTTCGCCGACCTGCTCGGCACCCACGTGCAGCGACTGGCCACGATCGCCAGGGGCGACGCGGCGTGCACCACCCACCTTCCCGCCCCCGCGCGGGAGAAGCACCAGAAGAGCCAGGGTCCGGAAGCCGCGCCGGACGCGGATGAGACCTGCCCCGATTCCTTCAGGGAGCCCGTATGACTGCCGCTGCCGAACAGCGCACACCCACCACGGTGACCGAGCCGCTCACGCAGGAAGAGACGATCGCCAGCCTCGGTCGTTACGAGTACGGCTGGGCGGATGCCACCGACGCCGGAGCGAGCGCGCGCCGCGGCCTGAACGAGGAGGTCGTCCGCGACATCTCCGCGAAGAAGGACGAGCCGGAGTGGATGCTGGAGTCGCGGCTGAAGGGCCTGCGGCTGTTCGACCGCAAGCCGATGCCGAGCTGGGGCAGCGACCTGAGCGGGATCGACTTCGACTCGATCAAGTACTTCGTGCGCTCCACCGAGCGGCAGGCCCAGAGCTGGGAGGACCTGCCCGAGGACATCAAGAACACCTACGACCGGCTGGGCATCCCCGAGGCGGAGAAGCAGCGCCTGGTCGCCGGTGTCGCCGCGCAGTACGAGTCCGAGGTGGTCTACCACCAGATCAACAAGGAGTTGGAGGCCCAGGGCGTCATCTTCCTGGACACCGACACCGCGCTGAAGGAGCACCCGGAGCTCTTCCGCGAGTACTACGGCTCGGTCATCCCGCACGGTGACAACAAGTTCTCCGCGCTCAACGGCGCCGTGTGGTCCGGCGGCTCGTTCATCTACGTGCCCAAGGGCGTGCACGTGGAGATCCCGCTGCAGGCCTACTTCCGGATCAACACCGAGAACATGGGCCAGTTCGAGCGGACGCTGATCATCGTCGACGAGGACGCCTACGTCCACTACGTCGAGGGCTGCACCGCCCCGATCTACTCCTCGGACTCGCTGCACTCCGCGGTCGTGGAGATCGTCGTGAAGAAGGGCGGCCGCTGCCGCTACACCACGATCCAGAACTGGTCGAACAACGTCTACAACCTGGTCACCAAGCGCGCCAAGGCCGAAGAGGGCGCGACCATGGAGTGGGTCGACGGCAACATCGGCTCCAAGGTGACCATGAAGTACCCGGCCGTCATGCTGATGGGCCCGCACGCCAAGGGCGAGGTGCTCTCCATCGCCTTCGCCGGCGAGGGCCAGCACCAGGACGCGGGCGCCAAGATGACCCACCTCGCGCCGCACACCTCCTCGACGATCATCTCCAAGTCGGTGGCGCGCGGCGGCGGCCGCACCTCCTACCGCGGCCTCGTCCGCGTGAACAAGGGCGCCCACCACTCGAAGTCGACGGTGAAGTGCGACGCGCTGCTGGTGGACACCATCAGCCGCTCCGACACCTACCCGTACGTGGACATCCGCGAGGACGACGTCGCGATGGGCCACGAGGCCACCGTCTCGAAGGTCAGCGAGGACCAGCTCTTCTACCTGATGTCCCGCGGCCTGACCGAGGACGAGGCCATGGCGATGATCGTGCGCGGCTTCGTCGAGCCGATCGCCCGCGAACTGCCGATGGAATACGCGCTCGAGCTGAACCGGCTCATCGAGCTTCAGATGGAAGGGGCCGTCGGCTGACATGGCCGTTTCGACCGACACCAACAGCACCACCCCGGCCAGCCGGATCGCCCCCGGCATGACCCGGTCGGAGTGGTTCACCTCCTTCGACGTCGACGCCTTCGAGGTGCCCGGCGGCCGCGAGGAGAACTGGCGCTTCACCCCGCTCAAGCGCATCGCCGGCCTGCACCTCGGTGAGGCCGCGACCAAGGGCAAGACGACCGTCGAGGTCGTCGCGGGCGAGGGCGTCGCGGTGGAGACCGTCGAGCGCGGCGACGCCCGCCTCGGCGTCGCGGGCACCCCGGGCGACCGGGTGGCCGCGCAGGCGTGGAACTCCTTCACCGGGGCCACCCTGGTGACCGTCGGCAAGGAGGTCGCCGCGGCCGAGCCGGTGCTGGTGACCATCACCGGCGCGGGCGAGGGCGTGACCGCCTACGGCCACGTGCAGCTGCGCGCGGAGCAGTTCGCCGAGGCCGTCGTCGTCCTGGACTACCGGGGCAGCGGCGTGCTCGCGGACAACGTCGAGGTCGTCGTGGGCGACGGCGCGAAGCTCACCGTCGTCACCGTGATCGACTGGGCCGACGACGCGGTCCACGTGACCTCCCACCACGCCAAGGTCGGCCGCGACGCGACGCTGCGGCACACCGTGGTGACCCTCGGCGGGAACCTGGTCCGCATCAGCCCGACCGTGGCCTACGACGGCCCCGGCGGCGACGCGGAACTGCTCGGCGTGTACTTCGCCGACGCGGGCCAGCACCTGGAGCACCGCCTCTTCGTCGACCACGGCGTGCCGAACTGCCGCAGCAACGTGGTCTACAAGGGCGCGCTGCAGGGCGAGGACGCGCACACCGTGTGGATCGGCGACGTGCTGATCCGCGCGGCGGCCGAGGCCACGAACACCTTCGAGCTCAACCGCAACCTGCTGCTGACCGACGGCGCGCGCGCGGACTCGGTGCCGAACCTGGAGATCGAGACCGGCGAGATCGAGGGCGCGGGCCACGCCAGCGCCACCGGCCGCTTCGACGACGAGCAGCTGTTCTACCTCCAGGCCAGGGGCATCCCGGTGGAGCAGGCGCGCAGGCTGGTCGTGCGCGGCTTCTTCCACGAGATCATCGCCAAGATCACCGTGCCCGAGGTCCGCGAGCGGCTGGAGGCCGCCATCGAGGCCGAGCTGGAAGCCGTGGGCGTCTGATGACCACGAGGGTCTGCCCGCTGGCCGAGCTGACCGACGGCAAGCCCGTCGGCTTCGAGGTCGCGGGCACCCCCGTGGTCCTCGTCCGCAGGGGCGAGAAGGTGCACGCGCTGCGCGACGAGTGCTCGCACGCCGAGGTGGCGCTGAGCGAGGGCGAGGTGGGGCGCGAGGGCATCGAGTGCTGGCTGCACGGCGCCTGCTTCGACCTGGAGACCGGTGAACCGCTCAGCCCGCCCGCCTTCGACCCCGTGGACGTCTACGCGACCTCCGTGCACGACGGCGATGTCCACGTGGACGTCACCACCCCGACCAACCGCTGACTGCTCTTTCTTGCCACATCAGGAGAACGAAGAACAATGGCCACGCTGGAGATCAAGGACCTGCACGTCACGGTCGCGACCGAGGACGGCGCCAAGGAGATCCTCAAGGGCGTCGACCTGACCATCAGGGCGGGCGAGACCCACGCGATCATGGGGCCCAACGGCTCGGGCAAGTCCACCCTGGCCTACGCGATCGCTGGGCACCCCAAGTACGACGTCACCGGCGGCTCCGTGCTGCTGGACGGCGAGGACGTGCTGGAGATGAGCGTGGACGAGCGCGCCCGCGCGGGCCTGTTCCTCGCCATGCAGTACCCGGTCGAGGTGCCGGGCGTGTCGATGTCGAACTTCCTGCGCACCGCGGCCACGGCCGTGCGCGAGCAGGCCCCGGCGCTGCGCCACTGGGTCAAGGAGGTCAAGCAGGCCATGGCCGAGCTGGACATCGACCCGGCCTTCGCCGAGCGCAGCGTCAACGAGGGCTTCTCCGGCGGTGAGAAGAAGCGCCACGAGATCCTCCAGCTGGCGCTGCTCAAGCCGAAGTTCGCCGTGCTCGACGAGACCGACTCCGGCCTGGACGTGGACGCGCTGCGCGTGGTGTCCGAGGGCGTGAACCGCTACAAGGCCAACGGCGAGACCGGTGTCCTGCTGATCACGCACTACACCCGCATCCTCAAGCACATCACCCCGGACTTCGTGCACGTCTTCGCGGGCGGGCGCATCGTGGAGTCCGGCGGCGCCGAGCTGGCCGAGGTGCTGGAGCGCGACGGTTACGTCCGCTACACGGCTTCCGCCTGATTCCTTCCTGACTGCTCCCACCACCACGAGCGTGATTCGTTGAGAGGAGGGCCGACATGACCGTCGAAGCTGGCCCGCTCCCGCTTGACGTCGACGCGATCCGCGGGGATTTCGCGATCCTCGGCAGGACCGTGCGCGACGGCAAGCCCTTGGTCTACCTGGACTCCGGAGCGACCTCGCAACGCCCGCGCCAAGTGCTGGACGCGGAGCGGACGTTCCTGGAGACCTCCAACGCGGCCGTGCACCGAGGTGCGCACCAGCTGTCCGAGGAGGCCACCGACGCCTACGAGGGCGCGCGTGCTCGCATCGCGTCCTTCGTCGGCGTCGACCAGGAGGAGGTGGTGTTCACCAAGAACGCCACCGAGGGCGTCAACCTGGTCGCCTACGCGATGAGCAACGCCTCCGTCGCCGGTGCTTCAGCCGAGCGTTTCCGGCTGGGCCCCGGCGACGAGGTGGTCATCACCGAGATCGAGCACCACGCCAATCTCGTTCCGTGGCAACAGGTCTGCGAGCGGACCGGGGCCACGCTGCGCTGGTTCGGGGTCACTTCGGACGGTCGTGTTGATCTGTCCGAAGTGGACACTGTGATCACCGAGCGGACCAAGGTCGTCGCGTTCACCCACCAGTCCAACGTGACCGGTGCGATCACCCCCGTCGAGCGGATCGTCAAGCGCGCCAAGGAGGTCGGCGCGCTGACGGTGCTCGACGCGTGCCAGTCGGTCCCGCACATGCCGGTCGACTTCCGCGCGCTCGACGTGGACTTCGCGGTGTTCTCCGGGCACAAGATGCTCGGCCCGTCCGGGATCGGCGTGCTCTACGGGCGCTACGACCTGCTCGCGGCCATGCCCCCGTTCCTCACCGGCGGCTCGATGATCGAGCTCGTCCGCATGGAGGGCTCCACCTTCGCGCCGCCGCCGCAGCGGTTCGAGGCGGGCGTTCCGATGACCTCGCAGGCGATCGGGCTCGCCGCCGCGGTGGACTACCTGTCCGTGGTGGGCATGGAGCGGGTGCACGCGCACGAGCTGGTCCTGACCGAGGCGGCGCTGCGTGGACTGTCCGAAGTGGACGGTGTGCGGATCGTCGGCCCGACCGACCTCGTGCTGCGCGGTGGCGCGGTGGCCTTCGACATCGACGGGGTGCACGCGCACGACGCGGGCCAGGTGCTGGACAGCCTCGGCGTGGAGATCAGGGTCGGCCACCACTGCGCGTGGCCGCTGCACCGCAAGCTCGGTGTCGCGGCGTCGGTGCGCGCCTCGTTCTACCTGTACAACACCCTCGACGAGGTGGACGCGCTGGTCGCGGCCGTTCGCGAGGCGAAGCGCTTCTTCGGCGTGGCGTGAGGGGAGAGCGCTGATGCAACTGGAACAGATGTACCAGGAGATCATCCTGGACCACTACAAGCACCCGCACCGCCGCGGCCTGCGCGACCCGTTCGACGCCGAGGTGCACCACGTGAACCCCACGTGCGGTGACGAGGTGACGCTGCGGGTCAAGCTGGAGGGCTCCGGCGCCGAGGCCAAGGTCGTCGACGTCTCCTACGACGCGCAGGGCTGCTCGATCAGCCAGGCGTCGACGTCGGTGCTGACCGACCTCGTGGTGGACGGCACCGTCGGCGACTCCTTCGCCAAGCACGAGGAGTTCCTGCGGCTGATGCAGGGACGCGGCAAGGTCGAGCCGGACGAGGACGTCCTGGAGGACGGGATCGCCTTCGCCGGCGTCGCGAAGTACCCGGCGCGCGTGAAGTGCGCGCTGCTGGGCTGGATGGCTTTCAAGGACGCCGTGGCACGCGTTGAAGGGACTGGGACATGACCGAGGACGTGATCCGGGGAGCCGCCGGGATGCCGGACCCCGCGCCCAAGGCCGACCAGCCGGAGCTGGCCGACCTGGAAGAGGCCATGCGCGACGTGGTCGACCCCGAGCTGGGCATCAACGTCGTCGACCTGGGCCTGGTCTACGACATCCGCGTCGAGTCGGAGGAGTCCGGCGAGATCGCGATCGTGGACATGACGCTGACCTCGGCGGCCTGCCCGCTGACCGACGTGATCGAGGACCAGACCCGCGCGGCCCTGGTGGGCGGCCCGGGCGGCGGCCTCGTCAGCGACGTCCGCATCAACTGGGTGTGGATGCCGCCGTGGGGCCCCGACAAGATCACCGACGACGGCCGCGAACAGCTGCGCGCCTTGGGCTTCACGGTCTAGCCTCAGCCGTCGAGTCTCGCGTTTTGGCTACTTGTTGTCGTCTAGGAGCGCTTCCTCTCGCAACAAGTAGCCAAAACGCGTTAAAGGCGTGCCGCTACCGCTAGGTCCTGCCATGCCATGCCGACGGACTTGAAGAGCTTCGGCGTGCTCGGGTCGAGGCGTTTTTCCCCGCGCGCCAACGAAGTGAGTGGGATCAGGTCCTCTGGGCGGAGCGCGCCCTCGGCGATCGGGAGGACCACGTCGCCCGCTTCGCGGAGCGCGGTGGGGACGTCCTCGACGATCACCTCGCCGCGGGTGACGGTGGCGGTGTCGACCTCGCGCGCGTCGGGCTCGTGCGAACCGATCGCGAGCACGGTGGCGTGCGGCGCGAGCTTGCCGCCGTCGAAGAGCGGAGTGCGGGCGGTCGTGCAACACGCGACGAGGTCCGCGTCCGCCACGGCGTCGGCGCTTCCCGCCGAGGCGCGAAGGCCCGCGGCGACGCACCGGTCAACCAGGTCGGCGACCCGATTTCCGTTGCGCCCCACCACGGTCACGTCGCTGACCGGGCGGACGACGCGCAGCGCCTCGATGTGACCCCACGCCTGCGGACCGGTACCGAAGACCACCAGGCGCGACGCCTCGTTCACCGCGATGAGGTCGGCGGCGGCCGCGCTGACGGCCGGAGTGCGGATCGCGGTCAGCGCCGCGCCGTCGAGCACCAGTTGCGGTGTCAGGGTCAGCGCGTCCAGCAACAGGTACACGCCCTGCACGCGGGGCAGGCCGCGCTCGGGGTTGTCCGGGGTGACCGTGACGAGCTTGACCCCGGCGTGGGCGGGGGTGAGCGAGGGCATCAGCAGGATCTGCCCGTGGTCGGCGGGCACCACCGTGCGCGCCGGGTCGGCCGAGGGGTCGAGACCGGAACGCAGTGCCAGGTGGATCGCCTCGATCGCCGCGCTCATCGGGAGCCGGGCGCGCAGGCTCTCCCCGTCCAGCACCGGCAAGCGGCTCATCGCTTTCCCTTCCCCGAGCCCGACGACCACGCCGATCCTGCCACGCGCGGCGGCCGCGTGGCAGGGACCGGCGCTCGGCGGCCTCACACGGACACGGGCACGGCATCGTTGCTGGTGGCACCGCGTCGGGCCAGCCAGGAATCGAGTGCGTACTTCCCGGGACCGAGTACCGCGATGAGCAGGAAGAACCAGCAGTACAGCGCCGAGGGCACCCCGCCGTTCTCGATCGGGAACAGGCCCTTGGGCTGGTGGGACACGAAGTAGGCGTATGCCATGGAGCCGGAGCAGAGGATCGCCGCGGGCCTGGTGAACAGCCCGATCAGCACGAGCAGGCCGCCCACGAACTGGATGGCCGCCGCGAACCAGCCCGGCCACACCCCGAAGGCCACCGTGCCGCCCTTGCCTCCCGCGCCGCCGAGCACGCCGAACAGCGATGCCGCGCCGTGGCAGGCGAAGAGCAGACCGACGACCGCCCTGGACAGGGACAGAACCACGGTATTGATCGACTTTGACACTGGAGGATCCCCTCGTTCTCGCCGTCACCGTTTGCGCCCCGTGGTTATGTCAGGAAACTAACGGCAATCGGACACTTACGAACCGTCCATACGTCTCAAGCCGTCCGGGGGTTCACATCCGTGGTTTACGGATTAACGCTCGGCATTCGGGCTAATGTGCTCCTCCGCCCGTTGACGGCGAGCCCGCTGCCTTGTCAAATGGGGGTCCGCCGCCTCCGTGGGAGCGCTCTCTCGCGCTCGTGACGAATGGAGTCGCGCGTGTCATCACGTCGAGTTCTGCTCGTTCTCGCCGCCGTTCTGACAGCTCTGCCACTGGCCCCGGCCTCCGCGCAGGCGGCCGTGGTCTGGTCGGATGAGTTCAACGGCCCCGCAGGCGGAGCCCCCGACCAGAGCAAGTGGTCCTACGAACCCGGCAACGGCAGCAACGGCTGGGGAAACCGCGAGCTCCAGGCGTACACGACCCGTCGAGAAAACGTTTCCACAAATGGCGCCGGACAGCTCGTCATCACCGCGCGCCGGGAGAACTCCGGTGTGCAGTGCTGGAATGGCCAGCCCTGTCAGTACACCTCCGGCAAGCTCATCACCAAGAACACCCGCACCTTCACCTACGGCAAGATCGAAGCGCGGATGAAGCTGCCGACCGGCAAGGGCATCTGGCCCGCCTTCTGGATGCTCGGCACCGACATCGGCCAGGTCGGCTGGCCGCAGTGCGGCGAGATCGACATCATGGAGAACATCGGCAGCGTGCCCAACACCGTGCACGGGACCCTGCACGGACCCGGCTACTCCGGTGCCGGCGGGATCGGCGCCACGGTGCAGAACGGGCGCCCGTTCCACGAGGACTTCCACACCTTCTCCGTGGACTGGTCGCCGAACAAGATCGTCTGGTCCATGGACGGCCGCGTCTACCAGACCCGCACGCCCGCCGACCTCGGCGGTCGCCAGTGGGTGTTCAACCACCCCTTCTACATGATCCTCAACCTCGCGGTCGGCGGTGACTGGCCGGGCAGCCCCGACGGCTCGACCCAGTTCCCGCAGCAGTTGCTCGTCGACTGGGTCCGCGTCCACCAGGGCTGAGCGCGCCGAGCCCCGTTTCGTACTCATAGCGGCTGCAGCTTCGGCGACGGCCGCTATGAGTACGAAACGGGTGCCCTCCAGCGTTGGGCTTCGGCAGCATCGCGAAGCACGGACCGAAGAGGGCAATGGAGAACGCGGTCGATCGCCTGGCAGAGATCATTTCGCCGCCCGCACCGGCCGGGACAGCGGTGGACTGGGAGGCGATCGCTCGCCGCCTGCGAACTGCGCTGCCCGCTGATTACCTCTGGTTGCTGGAACCCGGTTCCCGTAGCAACTACGACCTCGTCGAGATCGCGTAGGAGCGGGAGGAGGCGCTTGAGTACCTGTGGAGCCGGGGCGAGGCCAAACCGGCGTGGCTCGACGCTCCCGGGGTTCGTGCGATCGCCTGGGGCTCGACCGACAACGGGGAGTACCTCCACTGGCCGGCGCGGCCGGGTGACAGTCCGGACGAGTGGACGGTCCTGGTCGACGAAGCGCGCGGCGAGCAGTGGGAGCACTTCGAGATGGGCTGCGCCGAGTTCCTCGTCGCCACGCTGACCGGGGAGGTGCGCTCGGACCTGCTCTGGTCGCTCTACCCGTCCTCCCCGCACGCGTTCCACCCGAGCGACCTGATCCACGAGGACTAGAGGCAGCTCAGAACTGCCTTGCGGAGTGCGGCTTCGCGGGGGTCGTCCCACAGTCGTCTGCCGAGGCGGTTCGGGACGTAGCCGAAGCCGGTGCGCGTCGCCGGGTCGGCCATGCCGAAGGAGCCGCCCGCGCCCGGAGTGCCGTAGGCGCGGGAGTCTGTGCCGAAGTTCCACGCGGGGAACGGTTTCCAGAAGCCGAGGGAGAAGCTGGCGTCGGCGAGGTGCATGACGCGGTCGCGGGAGGAGCCGCCGAGCGGAACCGGCTCGGCCTCGATCGCCAGCAGCGTCGCGCGGTCGACGCCGAGCCGGGTCCCGCCCGTGGCGAACTCGCCGTAGAGCGCGGCGAGCGCGCGAGCGGTGCCGATCCCGTTGCCCGCAGGCAGGTCCAAGTCCCTCCAGGGACAGCGTCCCAGTCTGGTGATGTCGCCGATCCTGGGGTTGCTGAAGGACTTCGCGGTGAGCGTCCACGGCAGCAGGAACTCCACCAGCATCCGCGCCGGCACGCCGCCCGCCGTGGTGAAGTCGCGCAGCGAGGGCTTGGCGGGCACCAGTTCCGCGATCCGCTCCTCCGGCACGCTCGCCGGGACGCCGATGTAGAACTCCTCGCCGAGGCCGGGCAGCACCTCCTCGGCCAGGAAGCGCCCGACGAGCCTGCCCTTCGGGTCGACGCGACGCAGCAGCTGGCTCACGTAGAGCCCGCCCACCAGCGGGTGGTAGCCCTGCGCGGTACCGGGTTCCCACGCGGGCGCCTGCCTGGCGAGAACCTCGCCGAGCCGGTCGGGGTCGGCGAGCAGTTCCGGGGTGAGCGGAGTGTCCACTGTGGGCAGTCCGGCCTGGAAGCCCAGCAGCTGCCGGACGGTCACGTTCTCCTTGCCCGCCTGGCCGAACTCCGGCCAGTACTTCGTGACCAGCGCGTCGTAGTCGAACAACCCCCGCGAGTGCGCGAGCGCCATGACCATGGACGCGACGCCCTTGGTGGAGGAGTACACGGTGGCGAGGGTGTCCCGTTGCCACGGAAGAGTTCCAGCGCGGTCGCGGTACCCGCCCCAGAGGTCGACGACCAGTTCGCCATCGACGTGGACGGCGCACGCGGCACCGAGTTCCCCGCGCTCGGCGAAGTTGCGCGCGAACTCCTCGCGCACCGGTTCGAAGCCCGCGGTGACCGTTCCCTCGATCATGCCGTGCTCCCCAGGCGGTGCGCGGCCTCGACCTTCTCGGTGAGCCAGCGCATGTACGGCTCCAACCGGGCGCCGTCGCTGAGGAGAACGTCTTTTCCTTTGTGCGCGAGGGTCGTGCGGCCGCGGTCATCGATCGCGACGCGCTGCATGCAGTAGTCGGTGAACGGCAGGCCCAGCGCGTCGGCGAGGGCGAGCGCGTCGTGCTGCATGGTCGCGTGGTGGAAGCGCTCGTACCACTGGTCCAGGTGCGCGGCGACCAGCCTCGCCCACGGTGGCCCGGTGGGATCGCTGAGCAGCAGGTGCAGCGGGGAGCCCTTGCCGACCTCCACCGCCGGGGTGAAGGTGAGCTCGGAGAGCTGGAGCCGGGGGAACCGCGCCCTGTCCAGCATCGTGATCGCGGCCTTGATGTCGGTGCGGAAGTTGTGGTCGGCGCGCTCTGGGTCTCGGTACCGCAAGGCACCGCCGACCTGGGACACCACCAACCGCTCGGCCAGGCCGTGGCGCGTGTCCAGCAGTGGTGCGAGGTTCGACGCGGTACCGATGCCCACCCAGCGCACCGAGGTGTCCGTGGCGGAGCAGACGGCGGTGACGGCCGCGAGCACGTCGGTCGGCTGGTGCGGGACCTCTGGCGGCACCAAGCCCTCGATGCAGTTGAGGCGCGTGTTGCCGAGATCGGCTCCCGCCACCACCGGCACCTCAGGGCGGCCGAGGAGGTCGAGCAGGTGCCGGACGAAACGCGCGCGCTCGCCGCCGAGTTCGTCGCTGGTGACCACGAGAGCCAGCGTGGGCTCGGCGGCGGCCACGATGAGCGCGAAGGCGTCGTCCGGGTCGCCGCCCGCGTCGGTGTCGATGATCAGAGGAGTTGCCAGCAGGGACGCGGGGTACGGCTCGTCGACCTTCACGAACCTGAAGCTACCGCGTCCCTGGCGGTACTGAGTCCAATCTGAGCACGCGGTCCACGATCTGGGTGAGTCTCGCCTCGTCATGACTGACCACGACCAGTGCGCAGCCGGAGTCGGTCACCGCGCGCAGCGTCCGCGCGACACTGGCCGCGACGGTCGGGTCGAGCGAGGCAGTCGGCTCGTCGGCCACGATCACCGCCGGGGAACCCGCGAGCGCGCGAGCGATCGCGACGCGCTGGCGCTGCCCGCCGGAGAGCTGAGCGGGCTTGCGGTCCAACTCCACCCCGGTCAGCCCGACGCGGTCCATCAGCTCGCGCGCGTCGGCGTTCCTGTTGGGCTCCACGATGGTTCGCCACACCGGCCAGCGCGGATCGAGGCTCGCGCTCGCGTCCTGGAAGACCGGCATCGCCCTGCCGCTGCGCCAGATCTCGCCGCGCATCGGGCGAACCAGCCCGGCGATCGCGTGCAGCAGCGTGGTCTTCCCCGAGCCGGACGGGCCGCAGATGCCGACCGCCTCGCCAGCACGGATTTCCCAATCCAGCCCTCTGATCAGCTCCGTGTCCCGGTAGCCGAGCGTGACGTTGGCCAAGCGCACCACCACGTCACCGGCCTTGCGCGTCCGGGCGGTCCCTGCGGTGGGCAGGGCGTCGATCAGAGCGCGGGTGTGCGGGTGCTGGGCGAGCTGTCGCAGCCGTGTGACGCCGCCGCGTTGCACGGCGATGTCCTCGACGAGTTCTCCCTTGCACAACACAAGAACTCGGTCGGCGTGACGGCAGACCAGCGCGAGGTCGTGGCTGGCTACGAGCAGCGATCTGGTTTGCGCGACGA
This sequence comes from Allokutzneria sp. NRRL B-24872, assembly GCF_002155965.1. Lineage (GTDB taxonomy): Bacteria > Actinomycetota > Actinomycetes > Mycobacteriales > Pseudonocardiaceae > Allokutzneria. The sequence continues at coordinate 34,421 of NZ_MUMH01000023.1, read as the reverse complement.
GGGTCGCGAGCGCGGTGTCGGCGCTCTTCGCGTCCAGCGCCGACGTCGGTTCGTCCGCGAGCACGATGCTGGGGGTGTGCGCGGTGGCCGCGACGATGTCGGCTCGTTGCAGCATTCCGCCGGACCAGGTGTTCGGTCGGTGCTTGAGCCATTTCTCGGCCACGCCGAGGCTCTGCAGCCTCGGTCCCACGTCCGGCGGGCGTTCACCGTGTGCGCGCCAGGCTTCGCGGACGTGGTGCCCGACTGTCCACAGCGGATCTGCGGAGCCGAAGGGATCTTGTGCGACGTAGCCGATCTCGCGGCCTCGCACCGAGCGGAGTTCCCGCTCCGGCACGCCGATGAGGTTTCGGCCCGCCAACTCGACCGTCCCTGTCACCGTGGCGGAGCGCGGCAGAGTACCCAGTACCGCGCGGATCAGCGTGCTCTTCCCGGAACCGGACTCGCCAACCAGGGCAACGACCTCGCCGTCCGCGACAGTGAAGGAGACTCCGCGCGGTCCATAAGAGACGGTCAGATCGCGAATCGTCAGGGCCATCGCTTCCCCTTGTCCTGCAAAGCGTCTCCGAGCAGCGATGCCGCCGCGACGCTGATCAGCACCGCGACCGCTGGGGCGAGCACGAGCCACGGTGCGCGGTCCACGTAACCGCGTGCCTCGGCCACCATCTGGCCCCACTCGGCGGTGGGCGGGGCCACGCCGAGACCGAGGAAGGACAAGCCCGCGAGGCTGAGCACGATCTCGCCGATGTGCAGCGTGGCCACCGCGAGCACCCCGGTCGCCGTGGCGGGCATGACGTGCCGCGCCGCGCTCCGCCACCTGCCGACCCCGGCCATCCGCGAGGCGATCACGAACGGCTTTTCCGTTTGCTGGGTGGCGAAAGCGCGCGCGAAGCGGGCGAGGTGCGCCCAGCCCGCGACCGACATCGCCAGTACCAGGTTCGCGTGCCCGGGGCCGAGGACGCCGACGATCGCCAGCGCGAGCACGAGCTGCGGGACGGCGAGCGTCACATCGATGACGCGCGAGATCACCGTGTCGACGACGCCACCGGCCACCGCCGCGAGCAGGCCGATCGCGAGCCCGACGGCGAAGGTGATCACCGCGACCAGCAGTGCCGTGCCGAGCGAGACCCAGGTGCCCGCGGCGATCCTGGCGAGCACGTCGCGTCCCGCCTGGTCGGTGCCGAGCAGGTGAGCCCAGCTGGGCGCCGCGAGCTTGGCGCCGTACTCCGTCCCGTTCGGGTCGGGAGTCAGGAACGGCACCACGAACGCCAGCGCACCGAGTACCACGGCGAACCCGATTCCCAGGAGCCGGTTCACCGCTGCGCCTTCCCGGTGATCGCGATCGTGACACCGTCCACAACGGTACTGACAACCACATAGCCGAGCACGCCGAGCAAGACCGTCGCCTGGACCACGGGAACATCCCGCGCGCCAATGGCTTCGATGAGGTAGCGGCCGACGCCGGGCCACGTGAACACTGTCTCCACCACGGCCGCACCCGCCAGCAGCGAACCGACCGTGAGGCCGATCGCCGCGAGCAGCGCGGGCAGTGCGCTCGGCATCGCGTGCACGACCAGCCGCCGCAGGGGAGTGGCCCCGCGCGCCTGGGAGACCTGGATAAACGACGCGTCGGAGACCTCGACCAACGAGGTTCTCAGTACCCGTGCCCACCCCGCTCCCGCTCCGAGCGCCAACGGGATCGCGGGGAGCGCGGCACCGCCCCACGAGCCGTCCGCGAGCACCCGGCCGATTCCTCCGCGCAGCACGATCAGCTCCAGAACCACTGTGCCCACAACGAAACTCGGCGTGGCTGCCCCGAGGAACATCACCGTGCGCGCACCTAAGTCCGGGGCCCGGCCTCGCCACCGCGCGGCGACCAGGGCGAGCGGAACCGCGAGCAAGAGGGCGAAGAACAGCGCCACGACCGCGAGCCGCAGCGTGGCCGGGAGTCGGTCGAGCAGCTCTCCGGCAACCGGTCGACCGGTGCGCCACGAGGTGCCGAAGTCGCCGGTCACCGCGTTGAACAGCCACCGGAGAAACCGTTGTGGCGCCGACACGTCCAGGCCCAGGTCGCGGCGTGTCGACGCGATCTGCTCATCGGTCGGGTTGCTGAACCCGAGCGCTCCGAGCACGCGCCGAGCCGGGTCGCCGGGCGCCACGAGTTGCAGCGACCACACCACGAGCCCGGCGACGAACAGCGTGATCAGGGCTTGGCCCGCTCGCCGCAGCAGAGCTCGGATCACCTAGCCCGCCTGGGTCGTGGCGGTGACGTGGTGCAGCACCGACGACGGGCGGTAGTGGGCGAACGCGCCGCCCACGACAGCCGCGGAGCTGCGCTGGGCCACGACCGTGAGGTAACCGCGATCGCTGATCAAGCGCTGGATCTGCTGCAACACGGGGGTTCTGGCGTTCTCGTCAGTGGTCTTGCGGAGGTCGGAGATCAGGGTGTCCAGCTCGGGGTCCGCGATGCCGCCGAAGTTCTTCGAGCCCTGCGAGGTCAGGAAGTCCCGCAACGGAATGATCGGATCGTAGTTGTAGCCCAGGGTTCCGTCGAAGGACAGACCGATGTCCCACGCGTCGCCCTTCAGCGCCTCGTAGTTGTCCTGGACCTCGGTGACCTGCACGCCGATGCCCGCCGCCGCGAGCTGAGCCTGCATCGCGACGGCGACGGCCTTCGTGTCCGGCTGCTGCGGATAGGTGATCATGTTGAGCCGCAACAGCTTGCCGTCCTTCACCCGCGCACCGGCGGAGCTGGGCGTCCACCCCGCGTCGTCCAACAGGCGCTTGGCCTCGGCGATGTCGGTGCGCTGCGTCTCCAGAGCGAAGGGGGCGACGTCGGGGTAGATCCCCTTCGGCGTGCGGTAGAGCCCGTCCAGCACCTGCTTCGCGATCTGGTCGTAGTCGATCGCGAGCGCGAAAGCCCTGCGCACCGCCACGTCGTTCATCGGTGCGCGCTTCAGGTTCGGAATGGCTCGGAGTTGTTGCAGTGTCTGGGAAGCGGTCGCCATGCGAGGGCCGGACGTCGCGCCCTTCAACGCGCCGAGCGCGTCCGTCGGCGGGTACAGCGCGATATCGGCCTCACCCGTGCGCACGGCGAGCAGGCGAGCTTGACCGTCCGGGACGAAGCGCACACGCACCTCGGCGAGCTTCGCCGGGCCGCCCCAGTACTTGGGGTTGCGAGCGAGCACCATCTCGTCGTCGTCCAGTTTGGACACCGTGAACGGTCCTGTATAGACACCCTGCGCTTGCGGGTCGAACACCGTCACGGACTGTTCGTCGGCGAGCAGGCTCGGCAGGTTCACCACGGGCGTGCTCGTGCTCAGCAGCACCGTGTTCGCGTCCGGCGTCTCGATCGTCGCGCCCGGGAGGTTCGCCTTGACGAGCGAGTTCTCCGCGAGATGCCGTTCCAGCACGGTCCTGAGCACGGCCGAGTCGAGCACGCGGCCGTTGGCGAACGTCACGCCGGTACGCAGTACCAACCGCCACTGAGTACCAGTCACCGGCTCAAGGCTGCGCAGCACCCACGGCTCGACACCGCCGGTCTCGGTGCTGCGCATCAGCAGTTCTCCGTAGCCCCATTCCGGCGACCACAGGCCCTGCTTGATCGGGTCGAGGCTCTTGACCTTGTACGGCGTGACGATCCGCAGCGTGTCCGGCGGCGCTGTCGGCGCGCTCGCGCATCCGGTCAGCAAGGCGGCACCCAGTACCAGTGCGAACAGAGTCTTCACGGGCGGAGCCCCAGTCCCACCAGGGCATCAGCCCTGACCTCGGTGATACCGCGTTCCACCAGGAACTCCAGGTACCGGGTGCGCACGCGCTCCCGCTCGTCCTCGTCCAGGCTGATGATCAACGCGTGCAGTCCGGTGCCGAGCACGAACGACCACGCTTCCTCGGTCGGCAGCGGCACGCGCAGCGGGATCTCGGTCACCTCGACGTCTTCGAGCCCCAGCTGGGTGAGCCACGCGTGCAGCTTCTCCTCGGTGTCCAGGCTCTTCGCGGACTCGGTCACCGGTGAGGAGGTCGGCAGGTTCGGCCGCAGCTCGCGCACCGCGTCGAAGATCGCCGCGCCGACCTCGTCGATCGAGCCCTCGGCCCACACCGTGGCGGCGAACCGGCCACCCGGGCGCAGCAGGTCGAGCAGCCGGGTGGCCGCGCCGTTCATGTCGGGCTGGAGGAAGAAGACGCCGAACACCGACTGCACGACGTCGTAGGGCCGCTCTGCGGAGTATTCGGTGATGTCGGCTTCGATGAACCTGGCGTTGGCGAGACCTTGCCGCGCCGCAACGGTTCTGGCGTGGTCCAGCAGTTCGGTCGAGAGGTCGACCCCGTCCACCGCGCCCGTCGGGCCGACCCTGACGGCGGCGGTCAGGGCGGAGGAGCCCGCGCCGCAGCACACGTCGAGCACGCGTTCCCCGACTCGCGGAGCGGAGACCTCGGTGGTGGCGGCGCCGAGCGGTCCCCACAGCGGTGGGGTCCACCGGAGGAAGTGCTGCCTGGTGGCGTCGAAGACCGGGCCGAACCCGGCGGGCTGCGTGCTCACCACCGGCAAGTTAATGGAAACGGTTGTCAGTCACAATCCGTTCGAGTGACACGGAGCTACTGCACCGAGCGGCCGAGGCGATGCCCACCCGCGCCGTTGAGGGTGGGCACCGGGCGCTCACGCCACGGTCTGCGCGGAGAGCAGGTCCACCACGTCGACCAGGTTGCCGCGCTCGGCGAAGGCGACCCGCTGCCGGTACGCGCCGGAGCGGCGGGACCGCAGCCGCGCCACCAGGTCGAGCACCATGTCCAGGTCACCGCTGTCGGCCAACTCGCCGCGCACCTGCTGGACGAGCCGCTCCACCAGGGAGAACGCCCGCACGGTGCGGCCGTTGAACACGTCGACGCCGCGACCCTCCAGGCCGTCGTGCGCGGCACGCCACAACGCGGCGCGCAGCTCGCACTGCGACACCACGCGACGCGGGCGGCCGCCGAGAAGTGCTTGCACACCAAGGGCTCTGGTCAGCGCGGCGATGAGCACGGCGTCGTCGACGGTGGCCGCGACATCGCACACGCGCAGCTCGACCGTGGGGTGACGGCACGAGCGCCGGACGTCCCAGTAGATCATGCCGCGGTCGAGCGCGGCCCCGGACCGCAGCAGCGTGCGCACCGCGGCGTCGTAGTCCTCGACGGAGTCGAAGTGCGGCGGCGGCCCGGCGGTCGGCCAGCGCCCGAATATCAGGTAGCGCCAGCTGGCGTGCCGGGTGTCCCTGCCGTGCCAGAACGGGGAGTTCGCGCTCATCGCCAGCAGCGTCGGCAGCCACGGCCGCAGGTGGTTCATCACCCGCAGCGCGCTCTCCGGATCGGAGACGCCGAGGTGCACGTGGCAGCCGCAGATGCTCTGGCCGTCGATGAGCGAGCCGAAGCGCTCCGCGATCCGGCGGTAGCGCGGGGCGTCGGTGATGGGCGGGGTCGGGGGGTGCCCGAGCACGGCCGTGCCCGTGGCGTTGATGCGCATGCCGTTGCGCCGGGCCAGCCCGTCGACGGTGCGGCGCAGCGCGGTCAGCTCGTCGTGCAGCGCGCCCATCGTGGCGCACACCGACGAGGTCGTCTCGACCTGGAACAACGTCATCTCCTGCTGCACCGTCGGCCCGAGATGGGCCGCTCCGGCGAGCACCGCGGCGGCCCTGGGGACCACGCTCCGGCTCAGCTCGTCCACCAGCAGGAACTCCTCCTCCACGCCCACGGTCACCAGACCGCCCGCGACCACCGTCGCGGTGCGGGTCCTGGCCTGACCGTCGGGGGCGTGGGGAACTTCGACCTGGGTCACATTGCCCTCCCCAAGGTTGTCCGCCCGCGCTCGGGTGCGAGTGCGGTGCGTGACCAATCCGAGGCTAGGAGTGAGGAGTTGATCGTGGCGAGGCTCGATGGACGGAACCGGGCCGGTGAATGTTTAGATCTCCCAGCACTTTCCTCGCCGCGCACTTGAGGAGATCACGATCGACCCCCGTTCGGCGGTTGCGGCGTGATAGGCATTCCGGGTGCTAGCAGACCTCTTCGCCCGGGCTGCCCGGGGCGAGTACCCCGCGCCCGACGGCTCGTTCCGCGTCGTGGCTCCGGAACAGGACGGCATGTCGGCCGTGATCGCCTTCAGCGCGCACCACGTGATCGTCACCGACGCCGACCCGGACTGGGTCGCCTCCGTGCTGCCAGCCGACGACCTGTCCGCGCCGCTGAACCCGCCGTTCCTCGCCGAGCTGTGCGCGAAGACCGGTCGCGTGGTCAACAACACCGACCAGGTCCTGGTCGCCGATCACCTCGACGGCTCGCCCGAACTGGACCTGACCCCCGCCTTCGACTCCGAGCACGAGCGCGCGATCCGCGCCCACGGACTGCGCACGGACGTCCGCGTGTGGACGTGCGAGGGCGGCTTGGTGCTGGTCGGTCGCGGGCTCGGCGGCCGGTGGGAGGTCGCGGCCGAGGTCGAGGAGAACGCCAGGGTGAAGGGGCTCGGGCGGGCGCTGTTCACCGCCGCGCGGACACTCGTTCCGCGTGGCGAGGCGGTGTGGGCCCAGGTCGCGCCCGGCAACGCGGCGTCGACGCGCGCCGTACTCGCCTCCGGCTACCGCCCGGTGGGCGCGGAGGCGTTGCTCCTGCGCTGCTGAGCGACCGTGCCACGCAGCACATCGACGCGGTCGGAGCCGGGACGGCCGAGCACCCAGCTCGACCCGCTCAGCGCCTTCGCCTGCCGCTTCAACGGCGCGAGCAGCCGGGACACCTCGCGGTAGCTCGGCACCGTGCCGCCCGCGCACACCAGTGTCGCCAGCGAGACCGTCACCGCGCGCCCCTCGACCTGGTAATGCCCGTCCAGCACCGCCCGCGCGAAGGCGACCAAGTCGTCCACGTCGACCACCGCGAGGAAGTCGTCGCCGCCGACGTGGCCGACGTAGGTCGAGCGCAGCGCCGCCGCCGAGTCCGCCAAACGCCTGCCCACCAAACGGATCAGGTCATCGCCCGCCGCGAAACCGGCGCTGTCGTTGACCGCCTTGAACCCGTCGACGTCCAGCCAGCACATCGCGAAGACCTGCTCGGCGGCGATCCGGCGGCCGACCTCGCGCGCCACCGCGTCGCTGCCCGGGAGCCGGGTCAACGGGCTCAGCGCGGCGGCCTCCTCGACCTTCATCTCCGCCAGGCCCCGGAACAGATCCGACAGGCGCACGATTCCCATGCAGCGCAAGCCGTTGTCCACCACGACCACGTCGTCGTAGCGCCGCTCGGCACCGCCGAGGCTCAGGTGCAGCGCGTCCATCGCCGTGCTGTTGGTGGCCACCAGCACGGGCTGGTCGGCCAGCCGTGACGCGTGCCGCTTGGCGTGCAACGCGTGCCCGTACGGCCCGGTCACCGCGAGCAGGAAGCGATTCCTGTCGATGCTCCACTGTGGACAGTAGAGCTCGTCGACCAGCACGACGCTGGTCACCTCCGGCCGGTTCACCAGCACCGAGCGCACCTCGTCCGCCGTCGCCTCGACGGAGAGCATCGTCGCCGGGTGCAGGAACTCGGTCACCATCGGTCCCGCCGCGATCGGCAGCTCGGCCACGTCGGAGGCCTCCGCCGCCAGCGACACCTGGGTCGTCGGCCGCCAGGCCGGTGGAGCGACGAGATCGCCTTGGACGAGCTGGATTCTGGTGCTTCGCAACGCGTTCAGCTGCGCTTTTGTGTGCACGCCGGTCGCCGCCAGCGTCGTGCGCGTCCGGCGGCAGAACAGCGCGAGCGCCTCCATGAACGCGAGGCCGCGCTCGTCGGGAAGGCCCGCGACCGCGCGTGGATCGAGCTTGACGATGTCGACTTCGGCGGCCAGCAGCAGCGCCAGCGACACGTCACCGCCGTCCCACGCGATCCGGTACCCGGCTGCCCGCAAACGGCGCAGCTCGTCGAGCAGTTCGCCGTAGTCCGACTCGCGCAGCTGCCCGCCGACCTCGATCACCACTTCGTGCGGCCGGCGCCCGAGCTCGCACAGCGCGTGGTGCAACCGCTCCACCCCGGCCGGGCACGTCGCGACCGTGCGCGCGAGGAGGTTGATGTGCAGGGGGAGCAGCGTTTCGTGCTCCGCGCTCGCGCGCACCGCGAACACGGCGAGGTCCACGTCCAGCTCGGCGGGGCGGTCATCGGGGGCCGCTTGGACCAGCACCTCGATGGCGACGACGCCGCCGGTGTTGAGGTTGACCAAGGGCTGGAAGGCACACCGCGGGTTCTCCAGCGACGCAGGCACGTCGCCGATGATGCCGCGCGCGGGCGAGAGCCACGAGGGCCTTCATCGCCTGTTCACGCAGACGTCATCCCCACAGCCAGCGCGGCGACTCGCGCCCGCAGCCCCGTCGGAGCGGCCCCGATCACCGCCGCCATCGCGCGGAACGTGCCGGGAAGATCACAACGCCCTGCGAGGTAACGGTTCTGCAGATGCGTCGGAGTGCTGAAGAACGCCTCGAAGAACCGGGGCACCTCGGCGGGCGGCAGACCCAGCAGCACGCGCAGTCCCACGCGGCGCAGGCCGTGCACGGCCAGCGCCTGCTTCGGCCACACCGCCCGCCAGCCTGCTCGCGCCGCCTCGCCTTGGTTCAGGCCATCTGCCAACGCTCGCGCCAAGCGGGGAGCGAGCGACAGCGAGCCCGCGACGCTGTACCCCGTCGCCGGGTGCACGAGAGGCGCGGCAGCGCCGAAGGGCACGACCCGCTGCCTGCGGGGGAGGGGGTCGTCCATGGGGAAGCGGACCCGCTCCCACCGCTCGTTCCCGCGCAGTGCGATTCCGTTGCTCTGTAGGCGTTGTACGAGCCTGTCGCGGAGTTCTCGGTGGCTCATCGCCGGCCTGTCCGCCAGTGATGTCTCTTCGAGGAGCACCTCCGTGTCGTTGAGCGGCAGCGCGTACAGGAAGCTCGGCGGGCCGGTGTGCCTTTCGCGCCAGTCCATGAAGAGTGCTTCTTCTCCTTCGACGAACCCCTGTTCTCGCAGGGGAACCACCACGCCCACCGCTGACTGTTCGGCTGGCGGGGTTCGTCGCGTGGTGTCCAGGAGCGCCTGTTGGGTGCCCGTCGCGTCGATGACGACTCTGGCTCGGAGTCGTCTTCCGTTGTCCAGCAGCACTGTTGACGCTTCGTCGTCGTGGTGCGCACGGAGCGCTCGCGCCCGGTGGACGGCGATGTTCTCGTCGTCGAGCTGTGCGCGGAGGGCTTCGTTGTCGATGACCGCGTAGGAGCGGTCGAGGACGTGTTCGGTGAGGGCGGCTGCGCGGGTTCGCTTGCTGCGGAAGGCCAGTGGTGTGCCGTGGGGGAGTTCGTCGGCCCAGGAGGCGTAGGTCGCTCGCCAGGGTTTTCCCGCTGCGGGATCGATGAGGGCGGTGCGGAGTCCGAGGCGCGCCGTCGCGGTGGCGAGGGCACTTCCGGCAGGGCCTGCGCCTGCGATGAGGACGTCGAGCACGGTGTTGAGCAGAGCACGGGTTGGGGGTTGTGGCAAATTGCGTGGGTTTTGGCTGGATTTCCGGGCCGGGGACGGCTGTGCTTCCTGGTCGGGGGACGGCTGGGGTTCCAGCTGGGGGATGGCTGGACTTCCTGGTCGGGGACGGCTGGGCTTCCAGTGGGGGAACGGCTGTTTTAGCTCGTTCCAGCTGGGTTTCCAGGTCTGCCGAGCTGGGCTTCCAGCGGGGGAACTGCTGGTTCCAGCGCGGGGGTCGGCTTGACCTGGAGCCCCTTGCGCGTGCCCTCATTAGCTGGACGGGCACGGGATGAATCCCGGCCCACGCGAACAAGCGTATGGCACGCGCACCCCAGGTAAAGCCGACCTGGTTTCGCTGTCGGCTGAAAGTCGCGTTTCTCTTTAGCCTGCAACGGATTTGACGTCTTCTTAGGGCTTGCTAAAATTGAGGTATCCAACAAGAAGGGAGGTGTGATCATGTTGGATACCAACGCTATCGAGTCACTTTTGCTAGATCATCTCGCACTAAGCGATGTCTATCAGTTGTCTGAGGATGAGCATCTCGCGTTCCTGGCGAAGCTGGAGACCATCACGAATTTGTTGACGGCAGTGAAGATCGACGCCGCTACGCATGCTGAGGATCGTGGCCTGCACACTGCGCAGGGGTGTCGGAACATCGCGACCCTGTTGCGGTCACACCTGAGGATTTCTCCGGCGGAAGCGAAGCGACGCTCGCAACTCGTAGAAGACCTGCCCGGTGTGCCTGACACGCGAGACGCCCTCTACGCAGGGCTCATCAGCAGCGACCACGCCGCGATCATCGCCGACGTCATCAAGAACGTCCCGGTTGAGGTCGCCGACGAAGCTGAGCAATCCCTGCTCAAGCACGCACCCGAGCTCACCCCACGCGAGCTGATGCAGCTCGGCAAACGAGTCCGCTCCCACGTTGACCAAGAGGGTGCGTTCACAGACGAGCAAGCAGCCGTGGAGGCGCGCTCGTTCAGGATGACCAAGAACCAGCACGGGTGGCTGGTCTTCAACGGATGCTTGCCGCCGATCGAGGGCGCGATGGTCGAAGAAGCCCTGCACGCCGTCTCCAAACCCCGACCGGTCGGCGGCGAAGAAGACCCGCGCACGCCGGAACAGCGCTACGCCGACGGGCTCTGCGAGTTGATCACCGTCGCAATGTCCACCCACGATCTGCCGATCAGCGGAGGCGTACGGCCGCAGATGGTCGTCACGATGCGGTTGGACTGGCTGGAAGAGAAGGTCCGCTCCGGCTACACCGACTGGGACGGCGAAGCCACCGCCTCACTCCTGCGACAGGTCGCCTGCGATGCCGAGGTCATTCCCGTCGTGTTGAACGGGGAGAGCATCCCGCTCGACTACGGGCGCTCAGTTCGGACCGCGCCACCACCGCTACGGAGGGCACTCGCTGTGCGGGACAAGGGTTGCGCGTTCCCGGGATGTGATCGGCCCCCGGCATGGACGGAAGCTCACCATGTATTGCACTGGACACAGCATCGCGGGCCGACCGATCTGAACAACATGACCTTGCTGTGCTCGCACCACCATCACGTTATCCACCAAGAGGACTGGAAGATCGTCTTCGGCGAGGACGGTAGGCCGGACTTCATTCCGCCGACCTGGGTGGACCCCGAGCGGAAACCGATGCGCAACATCAGAGTCGACCCACGACTCACCGGATAGAGAGGCCTGAAAGGTGGGCAGCGCAACAACGTCAGGGATGCAGGGACAAGCCCTTCAACGCCTTGTCCACGGCGTTGCGCGGACCGTGCACGGCGAAGCCGACCAGGTTCAGGTCGGCGGTGGCGACGGCGCGGACCTCGGCGCGGTTGTCCTCGTCGTTGCCGGTGGAGAACAGCTCCTCGGTGTACACGGCGATCGACAGGTCCTTCGCGAGCGCGCGCTCGTGGGCCAGCTTGATCTCCGGGGCGGAGGCGGCGTAGACGAGCACGGGCAGGCCGAGCATGGGCATGTACTTCACGCCGGAGGCGTCCTCGTAGGGCTCGCCGACGGTCTCCGGGCAGCCGACAGCGACACCGCTGGTGAGGAACGCGGTCACGTTCAGCTTTTGCCAGACGGCGAGGTCCGCCCGGACGACGACGGCGATCTTGGTCTTCGTTGCCATGCGTCCATCCTCTGTGTGCGGTCTTGAACGCTGGCGCGCACAATGGGAGGCGTGCCCGGGGAGTGGAGCTGCTACTGGCGTGCGGAGGACCGGCCGATCGAGGTGATGCGGGCCCGGTTCGACCGGCACGTCTACCACCGGCACAGCCACGACGCCTACTCCTTCGGGATCACCGAGCGCGGGGCGCAGGCCTTCACCTGCCGGGGCGGCGGGCACACCAGCGCCGAAGGCATGGTGATGGCCTTCAACCCCGACGACCCGCACGACGGGCGCTCGGCGACCGAACCGGGATTCACCTACCGGATCGTCCACATTGGACCGGAGTTGGTCGCGGACGTGCTGGAGGACGCAACGGGACACCAGCGGGCGCCGTTGTTCGCAGCGCCCGTGCTGGAGGACGCGGTGCTCGCCAAGGCACTGCGCCGACTGAGCGCGGCGCTGGTGGAGGACGAAGGACGACTGGCGCAGGACGAGGCGCTGACGGCGACAGTGCTGGCGATGGCCGGACGGGGCAGCACCAGCCCGCCGGTGATCCGGCCGGAGTCGGCGCCGGTGGAGCGCGCGCGGGAACTGCTGCACGCGGAATTCCACCGCAACATCGGCGCGGCGGAACTCGCGGCGGTCGCGGGGTGCAGCAGACACGCGTTGCACCGCGGATTCCTTGCGGCGCACGGGATGGCGGCCAGCGACTACCACCGCCAGGTGCGGCTGCGGGAAGCCCGGCGCCTGCTGGAGTCGGGCCGCCCGCTCGCGGAGGTCGCGGCCGAAGTGGGGTTCGCCGACCAACCCCACCTCACCCGCTGGTTCAGCCGCTACTACGGCATCACCCCCGCCGCCTACCGGTCGAGCACGGTGATCACCGGGCGTTGACCGAACAGGCTGACCTGTCGCCGCTGCCCGCCGAGGTCGACGTGCTCGGGCAGCAACAGAACCACCCTGCGCGCGGAGAACCGTTGCGGTACAAGGGTTCCCCGCGTCGCTACCTGGCGGTCCCACGGCGGATTGCTGACGATGACGTCGGCACCGCGCACCGGCGAGCGGCCCGCGTCGGCAACGGCCCAGCGCACCAGACCGGCCGGATCGTTGCTCCTGGCCACGGCGACGGCACGCGGGTCGATGTCGGCACCGACGGCGACGACACCCGGAACGCGAGCCGCCTCGATCGGGATGGTGCCCGCCCCGCAGCACGGGTCGAACAGCACGTCACCGGGGCGCGGGGCGGCGAGCCGGACCAGCGCGGCGGCCAGCGGCGGGTGCAGCGAGCCGGGAACGCTCGCCGTGCGGTACTCCCGCCGGTGCAACGGCCGCTCGGCGATCCGGACGGCGATGGTGGCCTCGTCGCCGACCACGCTCACCCGCCACGACAAGCAGTTCGCCGGAGGCACGCCGTCCCGCCGCGACCAGTAGGGCAGGCGCAGCCGCTGGGCGAGCCTGCCGCCCACGACGTCCTCGATGTCGAAGCGCGAGTAGGTGCGCTTGCCGAGCGCCGAAGCCGAAACGTCGACGCCGGTGCAGTTCTCCTTTCCACCACAACGACTCCTGTCGTGCAGCGTCCGAGTGAGGTCGATGTCGTCGACCGCCGCCGCCAAAGAAGCGAGATCGGCACGCGTCCTGCCGATCCGGTCAGCGGTGGTGGCCACGACGAACACGTCATCAGCGGTGCGAAGGCCGAGCGGAGCGGGGTAGTCGCGGAACCACACCTCGCGGTGCCCGACTCGCTCCACGGTGCCGCCGATCTCCTCGGCGAGCACGTCCTCGATCCCTCGCAGTGTCCGCGCCACAAGGCGCACAGGTTCTTCTCCCACGCCGAAGCCCGGGGCGGCCCGGATCTGGCCGTCCCGCATCGCCGGCGGCGGGTGCTCCGCGCGCTACCGGCGGGCGCTCAGCGTCGGTGCGTGGTGAACATGAAGAACACGAGCGGCAGGATAGCCGGAGATTTCGGTTGGAGCCGCAGGGTTTTCGCGCTGGGAGCCGGACGCGGTCATGCTCGGCCGATGACCATCCGGATCATGACCGCCGTCCTCGCCTCGCTCGGCCTGCTGCTGGCCGCCTCCCCCGCGAGCGCGGCAACCAAGCTCAGCTGTGTGAAGACCTGGGACGAGGACGAGACCATCGGCGGGCGCGCGCACGCCACCAACAACTGCGCGAAGAAGGTCGAGGTGAAGTTCGTCATCAACAACGACTTCGACTCGGACTGGCGCACCGTGGCCAAGGGCAAGAGCACCTCCTACGGCTACGGGCCCTTCGGCTCGCACCTCGACCGCGTGCTGATCAAGTACGACGGCAAGGAGTACGTGAACGAGCACTGACGGTCAGGCCCACGACACCTCGCCGCTCGGGATACCGTGGCGGCATGCACGATCCACTCCTGGACCCGAGGGAACTGCGCCGCTCCGAGGCCGAGGGCGAGAAACCGCCCGCCGTGGACCTCGCGGCCAGCCCGTTCCGCGCCGACCGGGACCGGGTGGCCAGCTCGCCGTTCTTCAGCAGGCTGGGCGGGGTCACCCAGGTGATCAGCCCCTCGGGCTCCGGGCTGCTCGTGCACAACCGGCTCACCCACAGCATCAAGGTCGCCCAGGTCGCTCGCGCGGTCGCGGAGCGCCTCGTCGCCGATCCCGCGCACGCCGAGCTGATCAGCCAGCTCGGCGGCTGCGACCCGGACGTCGTCGAGGCCGCGGCGCTCGCGCACGACCTCGGCCACCCGCCCTTCGGGCACCTCGGCGAGCAGGTGCTCGACCGGGTCGCGCGGCACCGCTTCGGGCTGCCGGACGGCTTCGAGGGCAACGCGCAGTCCTTCCGCATCGTCACCACCACCGACGTCCGCGGTCCCTCCGCCGTCGGGCTGGACCTGACCGTCGCGGTGCGCGCGGCCATGCTCAAGTACCCGTGGACGCGCCTGTCGCACCCGAGGGAGCACCCGAGGATGATGCCGGTGCCGCCGCGCGGAGCCGCGGAACCGGGCGACGCCAAGGGAAGCGGCTCGGCGAAGTTCTCCGTCTACGTCACCGAGCTCGACGACATGGCGCAGTCGCGGATGCCGTTCTCCGGGCGCATCGACGCCTGGCAGCAGACCGTCGAGGCGTCGGTGATGGACAACGCCGACGACATCGCCTACGCCATCCACGACGTCGAGGACTTCCACCGGGTCGGGGTGCTCCAGCACGCGACGGTCTCCGCGGAACTGGGTACCTGGTTGAACCAAGGCCCGGAGCTGGCGGCACTGAGTCCCGCGGAGCTGGCCGCGGAGATCCGCAAACCCGGGCGGTCGCTGGAGAAGCTGCGGCGCAGGCTGAACCTGAAGGACGCGTGGATCTACGACGACGAGGCGTTCATGCTCGCCGTCGCGCGGGTGCGCCACGAACTGGTCGACGGCCTGCTCGCGGTGCCCTTCGACGGCTCGGCGGAGGCGGAGCAGAACGTCGCCGAGTTCTCCGCGCGCTGGACCGGGCGGCTGGTCGACGGGCTGACCGTGCTGGCCGATCCACCCGCCCGCTCCGCGCACGTCGCGCTCGCCCCGCAGCAGTGGCACGAGGTCCAGGTGCTCAAGTTCGTGCACCACCGCTTCGTGCTGGAGCGGCCGGATCTCGCGCTGCACCAACGAGGTCAGGCACGCCTGCTGACCACTTTGGTCGAGGCGCTCGACCAGTGGCTGACCGATCGGCACGAGGCCGCGCGGCTGCCGAGGCGGCTGCACGACCTGGTGGAGCTGGCCGACGCCGAGTACACCGCGCTGTCCCACCACGTGCCGGACGCGCTCGTCGGCGCCACCGGTGAGCAGCCGAGCGGGCGCGACGCGATCCGCGCGCTGGCCAGGGGCCGGGCCATCGTGGACTTCGTCTGCTCGCTCACCGACACCCAGGCCGTGGCCATGCTGGACGCGCTCTCCGGACGAACCGGTCAACTGTGGACAGACGCGTTCGTGCTCTAGGGCCGTTTGGCGTCATTCCCTTTCCGGCGTTCCCGCCGAAAGCGCGGCGAATGGCGTCAACTGGCCTTGTCAATACTTGACTGTTCACTGTCTCGGTTTGTGGCATGTCACCCGAAAGGCCGCTGACCTGCGGTTGTCGTGTGCTTAGTTTTAGCCCTCGGCCGGATCACCGGCCCGCTTGGATTCGCGTGAGTCGGGGCACGCACGACACGGGGGAGGGCCCGTGGCTCAAGCTCTACGACCGTCACGTTCCATCGGAATGATGACGGCCGGTGCGACCGCGCTCCTGTTGGCGATGGGTGTGGTGAGTCCCGCACAGGCGCAGGGCAAGGCCGATCCCGGCCGGCTCAACGACACCAGCGCCGCGCAGATCGCCGAGCTCCAGCGGATCAAGGGCTCGCTGTCCAAGGCGGAGTCCAAAGTGGACAGCCGCCTGGTGGTGGAGAACCGCATCCGCAGGGGCGCGCTCACCGCGAACCTGCCGCACCTGAACACCGGCGTCGCCGTGACCGACGCGGACACGGTGCTCGTCGACATCCGCGCCGACAAGGTCACCGACCTGCTCACGGGCGCGATCCGCAAGGCGGGCGGTGCGATCCGGCACACCTCGGCGCAGACCAGGACGGTGCGGGCGGAGCTGCCGCTCGGCGCGGTCAACGGCATCGCCGCGCGTGAGGACGTCGTGCTGATCGACGCGGCCAGCGACGCGATGACCTCGCGCGCGACTTCGCCGGGTGAGCTCAAGACCAGCACCGCCAAGGGCGAGTCCAAGGAGGCGCGGGCGAACCGGCTCGCGGAGCAGGCGAAGGCGGCGGTCCGCAACCGCGCCGCCGCGCTGACCTCGCAGGGTGACCGGGCGCACGCCGCCGACACCGCGCGCTCGCAGTACAAGATCAGCGGCCTCGGCGTGAAGCTCTGCGCGCTCTCCGACGGTATCGACTCCCTCGCGGCACTCCAGTCCGCCGGCGAGCTGCCGCAGGTCGACGTGCTCGCCGGGCAGGAGGGCAGCGGCGACGAGGGCTCGGCGATGCTGGAGATCCTGCACGACGTCGCCCCCGGCGCCGAGCTGGGCTTCGCCACCGCGTTCAACGGTGACGCCAGCTTCGCCGACAACATCCGCGCGCTGCGCTTCGAGAAGAAGTGCGACGTGATCGTGGACGACGTCCTGTACTTCAACGAGTCGCCGTTCCAGGACGGCATCATCGCCCAGGCCGTCAACGACGTCACCAAGGACGGCGGGCTGTTCTTCTCCTCCGCGGGCAACGAGGGCAACGTCGCCGACGGCAGCGCGGGCCACTGGGAGGGCAACTTCGTCGACTCGGGCAAGAGCGTCGGCCGCTACGCCGGCTCCGCCCACGACTTCGACGCCACCGCCGCGGGCACGCAGATCGTCAACCCGCTCTCGGCGAACTCGCGCGGGATTCCCGTGCTGCTGTGGTGGAACGACGCGCTCGGCCGCTCCACCAACGACTACGACCTGTACCTGCTGGACGGCTCCGGCAACGTGGTCGGCTTCAGCCAGAACGTGCAGACCGGCCAGGCAGACCCGTACGAGCGGGTCAACCCCTCCGCCGGCGGGCTCAACGTGGCGGTCGTGAAGTTCCGCGGCGATGACAAGTACCTGTCGCTTTCGGCGCTGCGCGGGCGTTTCCGCGACAGCGGCGACCTCAAGGGCTTCAACACCCCCGGCGTGACCCGCGGCCACTCCGCCGCCAAGGACGCGTTCAGCGTCGCCGCCACTCCGGCCGCGGGCGCGTGGACCGGGTCCCAGGAGCCGGGCGACCCGGCCAACCCGGCGGGCCCGTACCCGGACACCTTCAGCGGTGCCTCGAAGTTGGAGCGCTTCAGCTCCGACGGTCCGCGCCGCGTGTTCTTCAACGCCGACGGCACCCCGGTCGCCTCGCCCGCCGGTGAGGTTCGCCAGAAGCCGGACATCACCGCCGCCGACGGCGTCGCCACCAAGACGCCAGGGTTCTCGCCGTTCTTCGGCACCTCCGCCGCCGCGCCGCACGCCGCCGCGATCGCGGGTCTGGTGCTCTCCGGCAACCCGGGCATGAGCACCGCCGACGTGCGGGACGCGCTCACCAGGACCGCGCTGGACATCGCCGCCCCCGGCGTCGACAACCGCGCGGGAGCCGGCGTCGTCATGGCTGACAAGGTGCTGGCCTACACCGGCGCCAGCCCGCAGCCGCTGGCCAAGGCCGAGTCGCCGACCGTGGTGCCCACCACCGGCAGCCCGTACCTGAAGCCGGGCAACACCGCCGAGGTCAAGCTGCCCGTGCGCAACGGCGGCGACGGCACGGCCTCCTCGGTCAGCGTCGTGCTGACCAGCCCCACCCCTGGGGTCACGGTGGGACCGCGTTCCAAGTCGTACGGCACCGTCGAGCCGGGCCAGACCGCGCTGAACTCCTTCACCCTGACCGTGCCCGCCAGCCACCAGGTCGGCGTCCCGGTCACCCTGGAGGCCAAGGTCAGCTTCGCCGGATCGCTGTCCCCGACCACGCAGAAGTTCGCCATCCCGGTCGGCCAGCCCTCCAGCGAGACCAAGACCTTCAGCTACACCGGCGCCCCGGTGGCGATCCCGGACGGCAACTCCGAGGGCGTCAGCGTGCAGCTGCCGGTCTCCGGGGTCGGCCTGCCGTCGAAGCTGGCGTTCTCGGTGGACGGCGCGACCTGCTCGGCGACCGAGGGCTCCACGACCGTGGGCATCGACCACACCTACGCCAGTGATCTGGTCGGCACGCTGACTTCACCCGGTGGGGTGACGGCGACGCTGTTCCAGCGCAACGGCGGCAACGGCAACAACCTGTGCCAGGTGGTCTTCGACGACACGGCCGCGCAGCCGTTCTCCTCGGTGACCCAGACCCAGGCGCCGTTCACCGGAACGTGGCGGCCGACCACCGCGCTGTCCGCGCTGGCGAAGTCCTCCGCCGACGGCACCTGGACCTTCAAGGCCGTGGACGCGGTGTCCTCGGACAAGGGCTCGATCCGCTCGATCTCCTTGAAGCTCAACGGTTACGTGAACTAGCACCACATGCGCTCAGAGACCCCGTCCGCCCACGAGGGCGGGCGGGGTCGAGCGCTGTCCCGTACTCGGTCGCCGCAACGCGAGGGCGGGCTGGGCAGCGGGGGCTCGTGGCCCTACTCTCTTGCCCGTGACCAGCGTTCGTGACGGACTCGCGTTCCAGACCGGCGCGACCGAGGTCTTCGCCGAAGTCGCCGCAGCGGTACTCGGTCCCGGTCGGCACCGCACCGTGGACCTGGTGGACCTGCTCGACGGCATCGTGGCCGTCCCGGTCGACGTGGTGCGCTCCGGCGACGACCTGCTGCCCAGGCTCGCCCACGACAACGCCCTCACCGGCGCGCTCACCAGGGCCTGCCGCTCGCTCGCCCCTGGCGGGCTGCTCATCGCCGCCGTGCCCGAGCTGGACCGGCTCGGCCCGCTGCGGCCGACCGCGCCCCCGCCGAGGGTCACCGGCCACGGCCAGGACCGCCAGGTCACCGTGCAGCTGTGGGACTGGGCCGACGACGGCTCCAGCTACGGCCTTGAGGTCGTGCAGCTGGTGCGCGGGCAGTCCGGCTGGGAGGTCGCCAGCTCCGTCTCAACGCGGCACCAGGTGCTCGGTGCCGAGGACATGGAGCGCACGCTCGCCGAAGCGGGTTTCGTGGCCGTGCAACGCTTGGCGCCCAAGGACACCGGCCACCCGCTGCCGCTGTGGGTGGCGGCGGCCCCTCGGTGAAGGCCCGGGAGGTCGCCGGTGGCGGCCGGGCCGTCGAGATCTCCCCGGAACGCCTTGCCGGGTGGTACGAGCGCTTCGCCGACCGGCACGGGGGCGTGACCCGTTCGGAACTGAGTACCAACAAGGTCGTCGTCACGGCGGTCGACGGCGCGCGGGCGGAGGTCGAGGTCGGCTTCGGCGGGCTCGCGCTGCCGGAGCCGGTGCGCCGCGAGGGGCTGGCGATCGACGAGCTGCTGGAGCACGCGTCGCGGCCGAGGCGGATCGCGCTGGTGCTGGTGCGCCTTGGCGGGCACAGCGTCGGCATCGCGGAGAACGGCCAGGTCCTGTCCTCCAGCACCGACCGCAGGCAGGTGCACGGCAGGAACAAGGCGGGCGGCTGGTCGCAGCAGCGCTTCGCCCGCCGCCGCGAGGGCCAGGCCCGGCTGTCGCTCTCCGACGCCGCGGACACGGTGGCCAGGGTGCTGCTGCCCGAGCTGGGTTCGGTGGCGGCCGTGGTGCTGGGCGGAGATCGCCAGGCGCTGGAGGCGCTGCGGGCCGACCGGCGGCTCGGCGAGCTGTTCGCCAGGGCGGAACCGAGGGTGCTGCCGGTCGCCGAACCGCGCAGACGGGTGCTCGAGGAGGCCGCGGAGTCCGCGCGCGCGGTGGAAATCGTCCTGTTCGACCGGTAGGTGCTTTGAGATCTCTGCGAGAGATCCTTCACGGTTTGTCCAGAGTGCGGTTGTCAATCGCACATCAGAAAAACCAAAGCGCGCTGACCACAATTGCCAAGATCGTCGTGGGCCGAACGGACCAATAGTCGCGTTCGCAGGAATCACTTGGTCAACCGCCAAAGAGATTCGTCATTATACGGAGCCCAGGCACCTCCGGGCCCCTTCGCCGGCACAAGAATGCGGAACCAGACGGCTTTGAAGGAACCTGAACAGTCATTACAACTGGGAGGGCGACAGGGCCGACGCAGTGGGGTGGGGGAGCGATGAGTTCGTATGTCCGCGTGTCCGAGAGGCTTCCCCTGCCACAGGACCCGGACGCCGTGGTGATCGGCGCCGCCGACCGGCGCGACGAGTACCCGGTGCACGTCTGCCGCTCCGAGGCCGACGCGCTCGCCCGGCTGGTCGCGGAGCTGGACGGCAGGCGCGTCGCGATGATCACCGACGACGACGTTGCCGAGCTGCACGCGCGGCGGCTGGCCGAAGGGCTGCGCACGGCCGGGCTGGACGTCGCGCTGACCTCCTTCCCCGCCGGGGAGGCCAACAAGAGCGTGGCGACCGCGACCGCGTTGCTGGACTGGCTGGCCGCGACCGAGCTCGTGCGCAGGGACGTGGTGGTGGCGGTCGGCGGCGGCGTGGTGATCGACACCGTCGGCTGGGTGGCCAGCGCCTACATGCGCGGCGTGCCCTACATCAACGTGCCCACCACGCTGCTGGCCGACGTGGACGCCGCGCTCGGCGGCAAGGTCGCCGTGGACCACCCGAGCGCGAAGAACCTCATCGGCGCCTTCTACCAGCCCAAGGCCGTCGTCACCAACGTCGGCTACCTGGCGACGCTGGACCGCAGGCAGATGCGCGCCGGGCTGGCCGAAGCGATCAAGAAGGGCGTCATCGCCTCGCCCGAGCTGTTCGAGCTGATCGAGCTGAAGCAGACCGACATCCTGGCCGTCGATCCCGACACCGTGGCCCGACTGGTACACGGTGCCAGCGCCATCAAGTGCAGCCTGATCGCCAAGGACCCCTACGAGGAGGACCTGCGGCGGCCACTGAACTTCGGCCACACCGTCGGGCACGCGGTCGAGACCGTGACCGGCTACGGCCCCGTGCTGCACGGCGAGGCGGTGGCTTTCGGCATGGCGTGCGCCTCGCGGATCGCGCAGCGCCGCGGCCTGCTCGACGCGGGCGTGCTGGACCGGATCACCGGCCTGCTGAGCGCGGTCGGCCTGCCGACCACCCTCGACGAGCTGCCCGCCGAACTCGACGCCGAGCGCACGATCGCCGCCATGGGGCAGATCCGCAAGATCCGGGACGGGCTGATCCGCTTCGTGCTCCCCGTGGAACTCGGCGAGACGGTGATCGCCGACGACGTCACCGACGAGGAGATCCGCGCGTCGCTGACCGCCTTCCCGACCTGACCCTTCCACCCCGCGATCCTGGAGGACTCGGTGGCGACCGCCCCCACCCGGTTCCGGCACGGCCGGCTGTACATCACCTTCCGCTGCAACGCCCGCTGCGGGTACTGCAACGTCTGGCAGGACCCCGTCTTCGACGGCCACCAGGAGCTGACCGCTGACGGTCTGCGCCGCTGCCTCGACGAGATGGCGGCGCTCGGAGTGTCCTATGTGGACATCACGGGCGGAGAACCCGCACTGCACAAGGAGATGATCGCCGCCGTCGCCCACGCCCACGCGCTGGGCATGGCCGTCGACGTCACCACCAACGCGATCCGCTTCCCCCAGCAGGCCAGGGAGATCGTGTCGCTGGTCAGCACCATGAACGTCTCCGTCGACACCCTCAACGCCCAGCGCTACCACGACATCCGGGGCACTGACACGCTGGACCGCACGATCGAACTGGTCGGCGCGTTGCGCGAGGACGGCGCGCGCAACGTGAAGCTGATCTGCGTGGTCTCCGGGCAGAACGTGGACGAGCTGGACGAGGTCGTCGCCTTCGCGCAGGAGCAGCGGGTCAGCGTCTACCTGTCGCCGATGTTCAGCTACTTCTCCGCGCAGAGCGAGGTTCGTCCAGCGGGTTCGATCAAGCAGCTGAAGCTCGCCGCGGTGAACGGCCGTTCGGCCGCGCCTTCGTCGGTGCAAACGTTGGCGCCCTCGGAGTCCTTGATCGAGCGCGTGGCGGAGCAGCGCTACGAACCGTCCACTGTGGTCAGTCTGGCGTTCCTGCACCACCTGCGGACGATGGACCCGAGCACGGTCACCGCCTGCGGGGCGAACTCGCGCATCCTCACCGTCGGGCCGTCCGGGCAGGTCATGCTGCCGTGCTACCACGAGTGGGACGGCTCGATCGCCTGGGACCGGCCGTACCGGGAGATCGTCAACGACCCGGAGCTGGTGCGCGTCCGCGACGAGGAGGTCGGCTCGCGCCCGGGCTGCCGCACCTGCGCGGTGTTCCCCTACCTGGGGCTGGCGATGAGCCACCGGTTCACCACACCGTTCCTGGTGCAGGCGTTCTCCGAGGAACTGATCAAGCTCAAGCCGTTCGCGGGCGCGCTCGCCCCGGAGCACCGGCAGCGGCTGCTGGACCGCAGTGGTGCTCTGCTGGGCGAGCTCGAAACGCGGACCGCCTCGATGCGCCCGGGCACGCACCTCGACGAGCTGTACCACTTCGAGGCCGTGGACGGCATGGTGCGCACGGACTTCGGCATGATCAGCGTCGAGGAGCTGCTGGCCGACCACTCGCACGACGACTGCTGGCGGATTCACCGCAGCCCGCATCGCCTGGTTCGGTTGCTGTACTCCGAGATCCTGCCAGCTCTGGACGGCTCACCCCTGTGCGCTGAGGCCCTGGACGTGCAGATCGACTGCTGGGAAGCCCTGTGGTTCTCGGACATGGAGGCCGCTGACCGGCTGGCGTCGTGGTGCTCGCGCGTGCTGGAAGTGTTGCCCGGCAACCGCGCCGTGGGCTTGCTGGCGTTGTTCTCCTCGCTCCCGGACACCGAGATCCCCTCTGTCGCTGGGCACGCGGACGAACTGCTCGTGCGGAAGCTGCTGCCGTCGGGGCGCGGAACCGCGTCGTTCTCGCCGCTCGGAGGTGGTACTCCGGACCTTTCGGGACCCGTGCCCACCCCTGAGGAAGCCCGTGCCGGGGCGTACCTCGCCCGGTTCGTCGCGGAACTCCGTGTCGCGGACACCACGGCTCTTCGTCATACCGTCCGCCGTTGGAAACTCGCCCACGATCCGGATATCCCGGTCGAGTTCAACCTCTTGGAACTGGAACTCACCGAATGACCGCGCGCGGGGAGCGGCACCTCAAGGGGGAGCGGGAGTTCATCGTGCTGGGGGCCAGTCAGGAGGCGAGCCTCGGGCGGCGTGTCTTCGCCTACGGTCGCGGCTGCACGCTCGTCGACGTGGACGGGCGCGAGTACGTCGACCTCGCCGCCGGCACGATGACGCAATCATTGGGGCACAGTCATTACGAGGTGGTCAGCGCGGTCGCCGAGCAGGTCGGCGCGCTCACCAACGTGCACGACAACCCGACGCCGCAACGACTCGACGCGGCGCGAGCGCTGGCCCAACTGCTGCCGGAACACCTTGGTGCGATTGGGTTCTTCACCACCGGGACCGAGGTCGTCGAAGCCGCTCTGCGCATCGCGCACGCCAACGCGGAGCCCGGCCGAACGCGGATCGCCGCGCTGCGCCGGGGTTTCCACGGCAAGACACGTGGTTCGCGCGCTGCGGTGCAGTGGGACATCGGGACCGAGCCGCCTGGCCCGACGCTGCTCGGCTACCCGGCTTACTGCTACCGGTGTCCGTTCGAGCTGACCTATCCATCGTGCGATGTGCTGTGCGCTCGGTTGACGGTCAAGCAAGCGATCGCGAGACCGGACGTGGCCGCACTGCTCGCCGAGCCGATCCAGGGCGCCGCCGGAGTGATCATCCCGCCGCGTGAGTACTGGGAGGTCGTGGGCAAGGCGTGCGCCGAGCACGGCGTGTTGCTGATCGCCGACGAAGTGCTCACCGGAGGCGGCCGAACCGGCGAATTCCTCGCATCGCAGCACTACGGGCTCGAACCCGATCTTGTGACCCTGGCGAAGGGCCTGGGATCGGGGCATCCGGTCGCGGTGCTCGCCGGTCGGCCGGACCTGCTCACCGAGGACACGTGGAGCGCGGTGGGCGGCTACAGCAGCACCTTCGGCGGAAGCCCGGTCGGGCTCGCCGCGGCATCCACGACGCTCACGGTGCTGCACCGCGACGACCTCATCGCGCGTGTGCGCGAGCTCGGGCTGCTGTTGGCCGATGAACTGTCCACTGTGGCCGAACACCCGCTCGTCGGCGAAGTGCGGGGGCTGGGGCTCCTGCACGCCGTCGAGCTGGCGAACCCCACCGTGGTCGGCCGAGTTTTCCAACGAGCGCTGGACATGGGGGTGCGCGTCATGCCTGGGGGCTCCGTGCTGCGCATCGCTCCGCCGTTCCTGATAGAGCCCGACGAACTGGTGGACGCGGTGCGCCGACTCGGCCGCGCGATCGACCAGGTGCACCGGGAGGACGCCCCATGATCGAGGCACATGAGCTGAGCAAGGTCTTCAAGGTCCGCAAGATGCGTCCCGGCCTGTGGGGCGCCGTGCGCGGGCTCGTCTCGGCCGAAGTGGAGGAGGTGCGCGCGCTCGACGGAGTCAGCTTCGCCGTGCCCGCGGGGGAGCGCACGGCGTACCTCGGCGTGAACGGCGCGGGCAAGTCCACCACGATCAAGGCGCTGGCCGGAGTGCTCACACCGACCTCCGGGCACTGCCGCGTCGCCGGTCGGGACCCGCGCGCCGACCGCTACGCCCACGCACGCACGATCGGTGTCGTGTTCGGCCACCGCACGCAGCTGTGGTGGGACCTGCCGGTCGAGGAGTCCTTCCGCATCTTGGCGCGACTGCACGACATGTCCACGGAGGACGCTTCGTTCAACCGCAAGCTCTTCGACGAGGTGCTGGACCTCGGCGAGATCGCGCACCGTCCTGTTAGGACACTCAGCCTCGGCCAGCGGATGCGCGCGGAGGTCGCGGCGGCGCTCTTTCACAACCCGCGCGTGCTGCTGCTCGACGAGCCGACGATCGGGCTGGACCTCCTGCTCAAAGAGGCGGTGCACGAGCTGGTCAACCGGGTGGTCGCCGACCGCGGCACCACGGTTCTGCTGACCAGTCACGACGTCGCGGACATCACCGCGATCTGCGAGCGCGTGGTCGTCGTGGACTCCGGTCGCGACGTCTACACCGGAGACCTGGACGACCTGCTCCGCCAAGCTCCGACGCGGTCGGTCCGCATCGACTACGCCGGTGACATCTCCGCCGAGTCGCTCGCTTTCCACGTGCGCCAGGACATCGGGGCTGTCGAGGTCTCCGTGGCGGGCCGTCGGCGGATCAAGGTGGAAGGGCCGCCGGATCTAGCGACGCCGCAGCGGGTGCTCAACGCGATCTCCGGCTTGGTCACCGTGACGGACCTCGTGGCACCGGAGCCCACGCTTGGCGAAGTGCTGCGGGCCCTGTACGTCCGGACGGCTGAGCCCGCCCGATGACGCTGCTCGTGCAGGCCCGAGGCTACGGCGCCGTTCTCGGGGCTGGCTGGCGAACCGCGTTGGCATATCGCGGCGCGCTCATCCTGACCGCCTTGACGACCGCGCTGTCCCTCGCGGTGCAACTGTCCGTGTGGAACGCGGTGTACGACGGTACTTCGGTCCTCAAGGGCTACGACGCCACGTCGATGACGACGTACCTGCTCGCCGGGAACCTGTTGGCGGTGCTGCTGTCCAACCAGATCGACGACACCCTTTCCGGGGACATCTACCGAGGTGATCACGTCGTCGGGTTGCTGCGGCCGATCAACTTCCTGGGCTCGCACGCCGCCGTCGCGCTGCCGTACCTCGCGGTGCGGTTGACCCTGGTCGTGCTGCCGCTGCTGGGTTTCGCGCTGGTCCTTGTGCCGCTCACGACCCCTTCGGCATCCGGTTTCGCCTGGTTCGCGGTGTCAGCATTGCTGGCCACCACGCTCGGGATCTTGCTGAACCTGTTGGTGGGCTTGGCTGGTTTCATCACGACCAGCACGTGGGGCTTGCGGTACCTGAAGGGCACGGTGGTCGCGTTCTGTTCCGGTCAGCTCGTGCCGTTGGAGCTGATGCCCGCCGCCGTGCGCGCGGTGATGGAGTGGCTGCCGTTCGCGGCGATGGTGAACACGCCGGTGCGGCTGCTGCTCGGCAAGCTCGACGGCCTCGCGTCCCTGCACGCCGTCGGGGTGCAGCTGTTGTGGGTCGGGCTCGGGCTGCTGGCGTGCGTCGTCGCGTGGCGCGGGGCGTTGAAGCGGGGGGAGGTGAGCGGTGGATGAGGCGGTACCTGTCGTTGTCGTTGCTGCTCACCGGCGTGGGGTTGCGTCGGATCTTGGCTTACCGGTCGGACTTCTTCGTCGGGATCGGCGCGTTCGCGTTGCGCGTTGTGATGCACGCGCTGCTGCTCGGCGTGATCTACCAGTACGTCTCGGACATCGCGGGCTGGACCTTCGACGAGGCCCTGCTGCTGCTCGGCGTCGCGATGCTCGTGCGCGGGCTCGACCACGCTTTCACCGACCAGCTCTGGGAACTGGGCCGCAAGCTCGTGCAGCGCGGAGAGCTGGTGCGCTACCTGGTCCGTCCGGTGCACCCGTTGTTCAGCCTGCTGTCGGAGCGGTTCTGCTACCCGGAGGGCATCGGCGAGATCCTCGCGGGACTCGCGGTGATCTTCTACGCGGCGTCCGGGCTCGACCTCGATCCGGGCTTCGGCCGCTTGGTCCTCTTCGGTTTGTTGCTGCTCGTCGGCGCCCTGGTGTTCGCGGCGGTCAAGCTCCTGCTCGCGGCGCTGGCGTTCTGGACAACGACGAGCTTGCAGGTGATGACGGCGGTGTACGAGCTCGCCGACACCGCCCGCTACCCGCTCGACGTGTTCCCCGCGCCGATCCGCATTGTGCTGACGAGCGTGATCCCGTTCGCGTTGACGGGTTTCGTGCCCGCCGACTACCTGCTGCACGGTGGCGGCGCGCTGACGTGGCTGGCCCCGGTGATCGCCGGAGTGCTGACCGCGCTGGCGCTGCTGGCGTGGTCCCGTGGGGTGCGTCGGTTCGAGGCGGTGGGCCCGTGAGCCTTCGTGAGGTGCTGCGCCGGGCACCGTGGTTCTCGCGGTCCACATTGGACCCGGGTACCGCGCGGGTGCTGGACTCGCTTGAGATCGAGGGTACGACGTTGCGCTGGGTGGAGGTTCGCGGCGAGCACCACGCCGCGACGCTCGTCCTCGCCGAGGACGACGCTTCGCTGCTGCGCGCGCTGTTGATGTTGACCACTCGCGAGTTCTGGCCGACGAAGTCCAGTGTCGTCCGGTGGCGAGGTCCGGTTCAATCCCTTTTGCAACTGGATGAAGTGCTCAACACCACTGCGACGAACGCGGTCGGCAGAGTCGCTGGTGACCTGATGATCAAGGCGTACCGGGTGCTTGGTGACGATCGTGGAGAACCGGTCCTTCTGTCCACTGTGGATGGTGGTGATCTGCTACCCGTGCCACTGGGGTATCTGGAGTACGAGGGCTCGTGCCTGGCGCTGATCACCCATGTCGTGCAAGGTGTTCCGCTCGACCACGCGTTGCGCGAGGCGCTGCGGAGTGGAACGGCTCCTCCGGCGCGTCTGCTGCGCGCGGTCCGCGAAGCGCTGACCGCCCTGCATTGCCGGCTCGCCGCCGGGACCGAGGTCAAGGCGATGCCGCTGACCGAGCGGCTTCCCGAACTGGAGAGCCTGGTGCGCCAGGTGCGCGGCACGCTTCCGCCGGGATCGCCGCGTCACGAACTGCTTGACCAGTGCGCAGCTTTCCCTTTGTCGGCGGACTATCCCGCGGGTCCGCGTCATGGTGATCTTCATCTCGGGCACGTCCTGGTCGATTCCGCGCGGCGCGTGCGGTTCGTCGATCCGGACGGGCAGGCTCTCGGTACGAGCAGCCCGTTGGACGACTTCGCCGCACTGTGCCGAGCTGTGGAGTGCTTCGCCGCCGACGAGGAGACCGACCGCGCCGCGCGCGCACTGGGCGTGGACAAGGTCGACCTCGCGCGTTCGCAGGAGTCGGCGTTGGGCGCTGAGTGGGCGGCGGAGGTTACCCGTGAACTGACATCGGGTACCGAGTTGAACGCGGTCGCGCTGCCTTACGTGCTGCGGACATTGCACGAGCTGCGGTACCACGGCGAACGGGCCGGTGACCCAGACGCCGACTACTACGCCGACCTGACGTGGGCTTCCCTGGCTGACTTCCTGAAGGGGTTCTTGTGAATGTCGTCGAGTGCCATTACGAGTTCGGCGGGTTCGACCACCGGCTCGTCAAAGGTGGCATCTCCGTCTACCTGTGGAACCTGAGCCAGGCGCTGTCCGCGCGGGGCGTCGGCGTGAGCGGCCTGACAGCGGCGCACGGCGCGCTGCCTCTGCTGCGCGAGCACTACGACATGACAGACCTGGACTACGTGGACGAGCTGCTGGTCGACGTGCCGCTGGACCCGTTGGTGTGGAAGGAGTACGGCGGGTCGACGAAGATCTCGGCTCGTATCACCGCGCACCGAGTCCGTGTCGATGGTGTTGATGTCGTGGTCCTCGCGGGTGGGTTGCTCGACGCTTGTCCGGACACCTTCTACCCGCCGTACGAGAGCAAGGGGCGCGATCTCGCGTTCCTCAAGCCGCTGGTCTTCCAGCTCGCGGCGACCAGGTACCTCGTCCGCACGATGGCTCCGCGCACCGTGGTGCACCTGCACGAGCCGTACTACCACTACCTGATGCCGCAACCGCTTCGCGCGGCCGGTGCCGAGGTCGTCTGCACCGTGCAGAGCAACATGCCGGTGAACAAGAAGGTCTACGGCCGCGAGGTCCGCGAGCTGGTGACCTTCCTGGGCGGTGACGCCTCGGTGGCGGACGGCCTGGAAGATCCGGAGCTGGACGGCGCCGCTGAGCGGGAGATGCGCGCCTACCTGCCGACGACCCACCTGTACAACGAGTACCCCGAGCGCCCGGGCCACGACTACGTCAGCGCTCTCGCGCTCGTGGCGAGGACCGCCTCCGCGCTGGACTTCCTCTCGCCCGGTCAGCTCGAACACGTTGTGACGCAAGGGGACACGCCCGCCGAGGCGCTGTTCCAGCACCTGGCCGTTCGCCGCGAGCTTCGCGCGGCGGCGGACAAGCTGGTGGTCGGGGGGTGCGCTGTCGGGAGCGCTTGGCGTTCGGCGGATCGATCCACAGTGGACAGAGAAGCCGTGCTGGGCGCGCGCGGCCTCGACCCGGCGCTGCCGACGATCTTCCACAACGCTCGGTACGCGATCCACCACAAGGGACAGCGCGAACTCGCGCGTGCGCTGCGCGAACTGCTGGACGAGGGACTGCGGTTCAACGCCGTCCTGCACGTGCTGTCGCCGACGCCGCTGGACGATCCCGAGCTGAACCCGCTCGCGGCGGCCCACCCCGAGCGGGTGTGGCTGGAGACCGGGCCGATGCCCGAGCCGGAGCTGATCGAGCTGGCCTGCGCGTCCGACCTGTGCCTGTTCCCGTCGAAGTTCGAGATGGACACGTTCCTGCTGGCGATGGGCGAGGCGATGGCCTGCGGTGCCGTCCCGATCGCGACCGCGCAGCGCGGCATGGAGCACTTCGAGCACGTACTCGGTACTACGGGGGCCTCAGTACCGCGCTCCTTCCGCGCGGACGACCGGGCGCTGGTGGACGAGATCAAGGCCCAACTGCGCCGTGTGCTGATCGCCGACCTGGCCGAGCCGCGCGCCAACGCCATCCGGGTCGCGCGCTCGTTCACCTGGGAGAAGGTCGCCGCCGACTTCCACGCGACCTTCGAGGCGATCCTCCACAGTGGACTGACCGCAGACCCGCTCGCGCTGCTGCGCCGCGGCTGGGGTGACCTGCTCGACGACGAGACGCTCGCGCGGCACGCCGTCGAGGCCCGTGACCACGCGCTGAGGGTCGGCGATGTCGAGCTGGCGCGGAGACTGGGTATCACCGGGGACCGCGCCCTGTACGAGGCGGCGCGGGAGCGCGGAGACGTGGCCGCGTGCGCGCTCTTCCCGGAGTACCAACACGAATTCGCCTCACGTGGTTCGGTGGCCGACGAGGTGGAACAGTGGCGGGTGAGCTACCGCTTCGGTCCCGTCCGCACCGCCGACGTCGTGCGCGAGGGCCGCACGTGGCCGCTGTACCCGACCGGGGACGGGGGCTTCGGCGGTACCGTGCCCGCCGCGGCCGGGCGCTCCGCGGTGCTGCTGCTCACCCTGGCCAGCGGCCGAGTGGTGTGGGACGAACTGGAAGTGGAGGAGAGCAATGTCTGAGCTGGACGTCCTCGTCGTCGGCGGCGTGGGAGTGGACACCATCGTGCGCGTGCCGGAGCTGCCGCTGCCGATGCGGGACTCGATCATGGTGCCGCCGATCGAGCAGTTCCTGGCGCACACCGGCAACGGCGTCGCGCTGGGCTGCCACACCCTCGGGCTGCGCACGCACTTCGCCGACGTGATCGGCGAGGACGCCGAGGGCGAGCGGGTGCTGGAGGCCTACGCCGGTACCGGGCTGTCCTTCGCGCACCGAACGCATCCCAGTGGAACTCGCCGCAGCGTGAATCTCGTTGACAAGCAAGGGAACCGGCTCTCACTGTACGACGGACGGCACCCGTTCGACATGGAGGTCGACCCTGAGCTGTACCGACCCGAGATCGGCCGTGCCCGCCACGTGCACGTCTCGATCATGAACTGGGCGCGGCACGCGCTGGCCGACGCCGTCGCCGCCGGTGTTCCCACGTCGACCGACCTGCACGACTGGGACGGCGGTTCCGAGTACCACCAGGACTTCGCGCACGGCGCGGACGTGGTGTTCGTGTCCACCTCCGCGCTCGGCGACCGGGTCGAGGCGGTCACGGCGGACATCATCGAGAAGGGCCGCGCCAGCGCGGTGATCGCGATGGCCGGGGGAGACGGCAGCTACCTCCGCCTGCCCGGCCAGCCGCTCGTGCACGTGCCGCCAGTGCCGCTCGCGCCCGAGGAGGTCGTGGACACCAACGGCGCGGGGGACAGCTACGTGGCCGGGTTCCTCTACGCCCGCCTGGCCGGGCGCTCCTGGGAGGACGCCGCGCGCGCCGGTTCGCACGCCGGGGCGCACGCCGTCCGCACCGCGGGCACCCACACCTCGTTCATCACCGCCACCGACCTCGACGCGGCGCTGTCGGCCTGACCGACGCCAATGCCGAGTTTGGTCCGTTGAACGTGCTGAACGAGTCATTCAGTGCGTTCAACCACCTCAACGAGTCATTCAGCAAGCAACCACCTGGGGGAAGTTCGTGCATGTTGATGTGTTGATCGTCGGCGGGGGCGGGGCGGGCTGCGTCATGGCCGCCAGGCTCAGCGAGGACGAGCGGATCACCGTGGGCCTGCTCGAAGCCGGGCCGGACTACGGCCCCTTCGACCCCGAGCGCTGGCCCGCCGAACTGCTCAACGCCCGCTCCGCCGCGCGCGGTCACGACTGGGACCTGCAAGCCCCGCCGTGCTGCGCGCGGGCGCGGGTGATCGGCGGCTCGTCGGCGCACAACGGTTGCTGGGCAACGCTCGGAGCGTCCGCGGACTACGACGCGTGGAGCAAGTACTCCGACGGCGCCTGGGACTACGAGAAGCTCCGCCCGTACCTGACGAGCGCGATCGAGACGCTCAAGGTGCGCCCGGTACCCGAAGAGGACCAGACCCGGTGGCACCACGCGGTCATCGACGCCGCCGGGGAACTTGGCATGCGGTTCCTCGACGACATCAATGCCGAGGACGCCAACGAGGGCATCGGGTGGGTGCCGCTCAACGCGGTCGGCGCGACCCGGTGGCACACCGGCTTCGCCTACCTCGACCCGGCGCGCGGCAGGCCGAACCTGCGGATCTTGCCGGATTCGTTGGCAGCACGCCTGATCATCGTGGGCGACCGGGCCACGGGGGTCGTCGCCGTCCGCGACGGCAAGGAGTACACGGTTACCGCGGACCACGTGGTACTCGCGTCCGGCACCTACGGGACTCCGCCCCTGTTGATGCGCAGCGGGATCGGGCCGGAGCGCGTGCTGGCGGAGCTGGGCGCGCCGGTCAAGCTCCGGTTGGACGGAGTGGGGGCGAACCTGGTCGACCACAGCTCGCTCGGCCTGATGCTCAACCCGTTGGACAGCCTCACCCAGGAGCTGCCCAACGCGGCGGAGTCCTACTTCGCGCAGACCGTGGTGAAGGCGCGCTCCAGCGAGGCCGACGAGTTCTGGGACATCCACATCGTGCCCTCCGCCGGTCCCGCCGAGGACGCGCAGGGCTTCTACACCGGCCCGCTGTCCGCCGGGCTGTACGTGTTCGTGATGTCGCCGCGCTCCAGGGGAACCGTGCGCGCGGCCTCGCTCGACCCCGTGGCCTCGCCCAGGATCGACCACGGGTTCTTCACCGACGCCGAGGGCTACGACACGAAGATCATCCTGGAGGGCGTCGAGCTGGCGCACGACTTCGCCCGCACGGCGCGGCTGTCCGGGCTGACGGGACTGAGTCCCTGGACGGAGGAACAGCGCTCCACGCCGGAGATTCTGGCCGCCGCCAGCGGGTACTGGCACCCGGTTGGTACCTGTGCCATGGGGCCGGCCGACGATCCGATGGCGGTCGCGGGCGCTGACGGCAAGGTGCACGGGCTGTCCAACGTGTACATCGGGGACGCCTCGCTGATGCCGGTGATCCCGCGCGCCAACACGCACCTGACCACGGTCGCCGTCGCCGACCGGCTGTCCGCGCTGCTGCTGGAAGGAGCACTGCGATGAGGATCGGACTGCTCTCACCGAGCATGCCGCCGTTCACCGCGCCCGAGGCCGCCAAGACCCTGGCCCGGCTCGCCGACACCAACGGCGTCGACTCGCTGTGGGTGCCGGAGCACGTCGTGCTGCCGGAGAACTACCAGACGCGCTACCCGTACTCCGACGACGGCCGGATGCCCGTGCCCGCCGACTGGCCCTACCCGGACCCGTTGGCGTGGCTGAGCTTCGTCGCCGGAGTGACCTCATCGGTCCGCCTCGTGACCGGCATGCTCGTGCTGCCGCAACGCAATCCGGTGGTGCTCGCGAAGGAGGCCGCGACGATCGACCACCTCTCCGGCGGGCGGCTCGAACTGGGACTCGGTCTCGGGTGGTTCCGCGAGGAGTTCGCGGCCATCGGCGTGGACTTCGCCGACCGCGCCGCGCGCTTCGAGGAGTACGTCAGCGTGCTCCGTGCCCTCTGGAGCGGTACCGAGTCCCATTCGGGCCTGTATCACTCGTTCACCGAGGCCCGGTGCTACCCGAAGCCCGTCGGCTCCATCCCGCTGATCATGGGCGGCCACAGCGTCGCGGCCGCGCGGCGGGCCGGTCGGCTGGCTGATGGCTTCTTCCCGGCGGTGGGCGATCCTGTCCCGCTGTTCGAGGAGTGCCGCGCGGCGGCGGTCGAGGCCGGTCGCGATCCGTCCACGATCGACCTCATCGCCGAGGCTTCGCCGGTCACCCCCGCTCGGGTGGAGCGGCTGCGTGACATCGGTGTCACGCGGGTCCTCGTGTACCCGCCGCAGGTGCCGCTCGACGAGCTGCCCGACGCGTTCGAGGCGTTCGCGGCGGACTTCCTGCGCCCCGTTCGGCAGCTGTAGCCGCACCGCCACCGTGGGAACATGAGCGGATGGCGGATGTGGATCTTGACGTGGTCGTGGTCGGCGGGGTCGGTGTGGACACGATCGTGCGCGTGGGCGAACTGCCCCTGCCGGTCGAGGACACCATCAAGGTCCCGCCGATCCGCCGCTACGTCGGCCACACCGGCAACGGCGTCGCCATGGGCTGTCACACGCTCGGCCTGCGCACCCACTTCGCCGACGTCATCGGTGACGACCCGGACGGCGAGTTCGTGCTGGAGCACTACCGCCGTGCCGGGCTGCCGTTCACACACCACACGGACCCGAGTGGTACTCGGTGCGCGGTGAACCTCGTGGACGGTGACGGTCAGCGGACCTCGCTCTACGACGGCCGCCACCCGGAGGGCATGGTCGTCGACCCCGTGCTGTACGAGCCGTTGCTGCGGAGGACCCGGCACGCGCATCTGTCCATTGTGGACTGGGCGCGGGGTGCGCTGGCGTCGGCGATCGATCTCGGCGTCTCCACGTCGACGGATCTGCACAACTGGGACGGCGTGGGCGGGTTCCGGCAGGACTTCGCTTATGGGGCCGATCTGGTTTTCCTGTCTGCGGGGAAGATTCGTGGGCGGGTCGCTTCGGTGGCCGAGGATATTTTTGCTCGGGGGCGGGCGAAGGTTGTTGTGGTGATGGATGGAGGGGCTGGGAGTTATCTCTGCCTTCCTGGCCGTGTGATTGAGGTTCCTGCTGTTCCGGTGGATCGGGTTGTTGATACCAACGGGGCTGGGGACAGTTATGTGGCTGGGTTTGTTTATGGGTTCTTGGAGGGG